>CAZYBF010000004.1:56454-100521 GCA_964645525.1 uncultured Beijerinckia sp. | reverse complement strand
ATGAAGATCGCGAAATCGCGATGACGCCAGACGCCGATCACGCGGCGGGGGTGGGCGCCCTCTTTGTTGTTCGGAGTTTCTTTCATTGCGCCCGTGTTGGTTTACTCACCCCGAGTTTAACGACTGCGCGCGGGCGCGAAACAAAAAAAGCGCAACCCGTCAGCCCTTGTCACGCGCGCGGGCGCTCTGCACAATGCGCCGCAAGGGCGTGGCCGCAAGAACGTGGCCGCAAGCGGCGACAAGCGGCCGCGATGTCTTGCGGCGCGCGGCGCAACGACGCCGCTTCGCCCGGAGGAGGCGCATGCAGGGATCTTCGAAAACCTATCTCGTCACCGGCGCGGCGAGCGGCATCGGCGCCGCATGCGTCGCCGCGCTGCTCGAACGCGGCTGCAATGTCGGCGCGCTCGACGTCGCGCCCGTCTCCGCCTCCGCCGATCCGGGCCGGGCGGCGCATGTGGCGCCTCTCGCCTGCGACGTGCGCGATCCCGCCGCCTGCGCGCGCGCGGTCGAGGCCCTCGTCGCGCGCTTCGGCCGTCTCGACGGGCTCATCCACATGGCGGCCATCCATTCCACCACGCCCTGGGACGATCTGGCGCCGGAGGAGTTCACGCGCACGCTGGAGGTCAATGTCACCGGCGCGTTCCTCATGGCGCAGGCGGCCGCGCGCGCGATGCGCAAGACGGGCGGCGGCGCGATCGTGCTCGCCTCGTCGGGCTCCATTCAGGTGTCGGGCGTGGGCGGCCATGGCCGCGGCGGGCCGGCCTATGTGAGTTCGAAGGCGGCGATCATCGGCCTCACGCGCGCGCTCGCGCGCTCGCTTGCGCCCGACAAGATCCGCGTGAACGCGGTGAGCCCCGGCGCGACGCGCACGGCGATGACGGCGGATTACGACGAGGTCGCTTTGCGCAAGGTGGGCGAGCGCACGCTCACCGGCAAGATCGGCGAGCCGCATGAAATCGCCGCCGTCGCCTGTTTCCTCGTCTCCGAGGCGGCGAGCTATGTGAACGGCGAGATCGTCGCGGTCAACGGCGGCGGCTCGATGGGCCTGTGAGGCGCCGCCTCGGGAGAACGTCATGATCGACTATTTCGGAAAGAAGGAGAACAACAGTCAGGTGGTGAGCTACGACCGCCTGCTGTTTCTCTCCGGCGTCACCGCGCAGGACAAGCGCGCCCCCATCGCGGAGCAGACGCGCGAGGTGCTGCGCACGATCGACGCGCGGCTGGCGGCTTGCGGCAGCGACAAGTCGCATCTGCTCACAAGCACGGTCTTTCTCGCCGACCTTGCGATGAAGGACGAGATGAACCGCGTCTGGATCGACTGGATCGACCCCGCGCGCCCGCCCGCGCGCACATGCGTCGGCGCGCAGCTTACGCCCGGCACGCTGATCGAGGTGAGCGTCATCGCCTGCAAGGCGTGAGGGAAGGGCAGGGGCTGTGCGCCGCGCCCAAAGAAAAAGGGCGGCTGCGCGATGCAGCCGCCCTGTTGCGTTTCGTCTGAGGCTTTGGCTCAGCGCGAATAGAATTCGATCACGAGGTTCGGCTCCATCATGACCGGGTAGGGCACTTCGGAGGGGAGCGGAACGCGGGTGAGCTTCGCGGTCATCTTCGAGTGGTCGACTTCGTAGAAGTCAGGCACGTCGCGCTCGGCGAGCTGGGAGGATTCGAGCACGATGGTGAGCTGCTTGGAGCTCTCCTTCACTTCCACCACGTCGCCGGGCTTCACCTGATAGGAGGCGATGTTCACGCGACGGCCGTTCACGCGGATGTGGCCGTGGTTCACGAACTGGCGCGCGGCGAAGGGCGTGGCGGCGAACTTGGCGCGATAGACCACCGCGTCGAGACGACGCTCGAGCAGGCCGATCAGGTTGTCGCCCGAGTCGCCCTTCATGCGGATGGCTTCCGCGTAATATTTGCGGAACTGCTTCTCGGAGATGTTGCCGTAATAGCCCTTGAGCTTCTGCTTCGCCTTCAGCTGGGTGCCGAAGTCGGAGAGCTTGCCCTTGCGGCGCTGGCCGTGCTGGCCGGGGCCGTATTCGCGGCGGTTCACAGGGCTCTTCGGGCGGCCCCAGATGTTCTGGCCCATGCGGCGGTCGAGTTTGTACTTGGCTTCTGCGCGCTTCGTCATCGCGGTCCTCGAATGTTGCGCCGACGAGGCCGCGTGCGCGCGGGCGCTGAAAGCGCCGCTCGATCCGCGTCTCCTCCCGCCGGCAGGTGGCGGAGGAACGCGCCCTCCTCTGCCGTCGCCCGAAGGCTGCGGCCGACAGGTCTCTCACCGGAACGGGAAAGGCCACGGGTGCGTCAAATGCATCGCGCGCCACAGGGGCGCGCAAGCCCGGTTTCTCTACGGGCCGGCGGGGGGAAAGTCAATCGCGCCAGCTCGTCCGCGCCCCCCGCCACAGTTTAGAACGCCTCCGTTTTAGAAAAGTTCTAAATTACTGATTTTGCTTGATTTTTGGAAATCGACCGTCATTGTGGGGGCAGAAGGGCTCTCCCCAAGGGAATCGCGTATGTCCGCTCGCCGTCTTCCGCTCCGCTTTCTCCTCGCCTCGGGGGCTCTCGTCCTCGCCGGCGCCTCCGCCTGCGCCCAGCAGGCCGTGAACCTCTACACGACCCGCGAGCCCGGCCTTGTGCGTCCCCTGATCGAGGCTTTTGAGAAAAGCTCGGGCGTGAAGGTGAACACGGTTTTCGTGAAGGAGGGCCTCGCCGAGCGCGTGGCGGCCGAGGGCGCCCGTTCGCCCGCCGACCTGCTGATGGAGGTGGACATCGGCAATCTGGTCGATCTCGTGAACCGCGGGGTGGCGCAGCCGGTGAAGTCGGCGGTGGTGGAGCAGGTGGTTCCCGCCAATCTCCGCGATCCCGAGGGGCGCTGGATCGCTTTGTCCATGCGCGCGCGCGTCGTCTACGCCGCCAAGCCGCTCGGCCTGAAGGCGATCGGCTATGAGGATCTCGCGAGGCCCGAATACAAGGGCAAGCTGTGCATGCGTTCGGGCCAGCACCCCTACAACACCGCGCTCATCGCGGCCTATATCGCCCACTATGGCGCCGAGAAGGCGGAGGCCTGGCTGCGCGGCGTGAAGGCCAATCTGGCGCGCAAGGCGTCTGGCGGCGACCGTGAAGTGGCGCGCGACATTCTGGGCGGGGTCTGCGAGATCGGCGTCGGCAATTCCTATTACGTCGGCCTGATGCGTTCGGGCGCGGGCGGGCCGGACCAGAAAAGATGGGGCGAGGCGATCGACGTCGTCCTGCCCACGCTTGAGGGCAAGGGCGCCCATGTGAACGTGTCGGGCGCGGCCGTGGCGCGCAATGCGCCCAACCGCGAGGCCGCGGTCAAGTTCCTTGAATGGCTGCTCTCCGATGAGGCCCAGGCGATCTACGCGCAGGGGAATTACGAATATCCGGTGTCGAAGGGAGCCGTCGTCCACCCGATCATCGCCGCCCTCGGGACGCTCAACGTCGATCCTCTCCCGGTCGCCGACGTGGTGCGCCATCGCAAGCAGGCGAGCGAACTGGTCGACAAGGTGGGCTTCGACAATTAATCCCTTCGCCAGCGCCGCGCGTTTGACGGCGAATGGGGCGACATGCGTTCAGGTCTGTGGAGAAACGCGTTCATCGGACGGGGAGGCGAGCGGTCCTGGCTCATCGCCTCCGCGTGCGTCGCGCTGCTCGTCCTGGCGCCCTTCGTCTCGCTGGGGCTGATCGCGGCGCGCGGCTCGGGCGACCTGTGGCCGCACATCCTCGCCTATGTCCTGCCGCAGGCGCTGCGCGACACGGCTATCCTGCTCGCGGGCGTCGGCGTGGTCGTGGTGGCGCTGGGCACGGGCCTCGCCTGGCTGGTGACGGCCTATGAGTTTCCCGGCCGGCGCCTGTTCGACTGGGCGCTGCTTCTGCCGCTCGCCACGCCCACCTACATCGTCGCCTACGCCTATCTCGATCTGATGCATCCCATCGGTCCGGTGCAGACGGGCCTGCGCGCGCTGCTCGGCCTCACCGATCCGCGCGCGCTGTGGTTTCCCGACGTGCGCACCATGACGGGCTGCGTGCTGCTGCTGGGCTTCGTTCTCTACCCTTACGTCTATCTCTCCACGCGCGCCATGTTCCTCATGCAGGCGGGCAGTCTGCTGGAGGCCGCGCGCACGCTGGGCGCAAGCCGCACGCGCGTGTTCTTCCGCGTGGCCCTGCCGCTTGCGCGCCCCGCCATTGCGGTGGGCGCGTCGCTGGCGCTGATGGAGGCGCTCAACGACGTCGGCGCATCCGAGTTTCTGGGCGTGAAGACGCTGTCCGTGTCGATCTACGCCACATGGATCAACCGCTCGAACCTGCCCGGCGCCGCGCAGATCGCGCTCGCCATGCTGGTCGTCGTCGTGGCGCTGATCCTGCTTGAGCGCTGGGCGCGCCGGCGCGAACGCTATGTCTCGCAGGCCCAGCGCGCGCGCCGCGCCGCGCCCTTGCGGCTGACGGGCTGGCGCGCGGGTCTCGCCATCGCGCTTGTGTGCGCGCCCATTCTCGTCGGCTTCGTGCTGCCTGCGGGCCATGTGGCGATGGAAGCCTGGAAGCGCGTGCGCTTCGCGGGCGTGTCGCCGCAAATCCTGGAGGAGATCGTCAACACCATCCTCGTCGCGGGCGCCGCGACGCTTGTGGCGGCCGCGCTCGGCTTTCTGGTGGCGGCGGCGGCGCGCATATCGCGTGCGCCGGTGGCAGGCGGCCTGCTGCGCGTCGCCTCGCTGGGCTATGCGGCGCCGGGCACGGTGGTCGCGATCGGCCTGATGACGCCGCTCTTCATGCTGGACAATCTCATCGCGGACGGGCTCGAGGCCGCCTTCGGCTGGACGGTGGGGCTCATCGTCTCGGGCTCGGGCGCGGCGCTGGTCTACGCCTATGCGGTGCGCTTCCTCACGATCTCCGCCGGCGGGGTGGAGAGCGGGCTGGCGAAACTCTCGCCCTCGCTCGACCACGCGGCCCGCGCGCTGGGGCAGACCGCGGGCGGGGCCATGCGGCGCGTGCATCTGCCGCTGATCCGCCCGGCGCTCGGCGGCGCGGCCTTGCTTGTTTTCGTCGATTGCATGAAAGAACTGCCTGCGACGCTGCTTCTGCGGCCGCTTAACTTCGAAACGCTCGCGACCCACCTCTATGGGGAGGCGGCCCGCGGCACTTATGAGGATGGCTCGGTGGCCGCCACCTGCATCGTCCTGGTGGGATTGATCCCCGTCGTCATGCTGGCGCGCCTCAGCCGGCGGCGCGCGTTCGCCTGGGACAAGGGCGGCGGCGACGGCGAGGCGATGGCGCGCGACCTGCTGATCGTCGAGCCGGCGGGCGCGGGCTCTCCGGCGCCGTCGCCGGCCCCCGCGTCGCAGCGGAGCCCCGCATGACCGGCGCCGCCTCTCTCGATCTGCAGAACCTGCGTCAGACCTTCGGCAAGACGCTCGCCGTGGACGATGTGTCCTTGCGCGTGGAGCCCGGCGAGATCGTGTGCTTGCTGGGCCATTCGGGATGCGGCAAGACCACGCTGCTGCGCATCGTGGCGGGGCTCGAGACGCCCGACGCGGGGCGCGTGGCGATCGACGGACGCGAAGTCGTCGGCCCCGATCGGTTCATCGCGCCCGAACAGCGCGGCGTGGGCATGATGTTTCAGGACTACGCGCTGTTTCCGCATCTGACCATTTTCGAGAATGTGACGTTCGGCCTTTCGCGCCTGCCCTCCGCAAAGGCCGCCGCTCTCGCGCAGGATGCGCTCGCGCGCGTGGGCTTGTCGCGCTATGCGAAGGATTATCCGCACATGCTGTCGGGCGGCGAGCAGCAGCGCGTGGCGCTTGCGCGCGCGCTTGCGCCGGGGCCCGGCGTCTTGCTGATGGACGAGCCGTTCTCCAACCTCGATCAGCGCATGCGCGAGCGCATCCGCGAGGAGACCGTCGGCGTGCTGCGCGAAAAAGGCGCGACCGCCGTGGTCGTCACGCATGATCCGGTGGAGGCGATGCAGATCGCCGACCGCATCGCGCTCATGCGCGCAGGACGCATCGTGCAGGCCGGCGCCGCGCAAGATCTCTACGCGCGCCCGCAAAGCCTGTTCGCCGCGCGTTTCTTCTGTGACGTGAACGAGATCGAGGCGCTCGCCTTCAACGGCCGCATCGCGACGCCGATTGGAGAGTTCGAGGCGCCCGTCGGCTTTCCCGATGGGCAGGCGATCGTCTGCGTGCGCCCGACGGCGGTGACGCTGGAGACCCCCTCGAACCTGCCGACGGGGGCGCTCGCGCTGCGCCGGTTTTTAGGTGAGGAAGACCTTTTTCACGTTGCGGTGGAAGGTCTTGCAGCCCCGCTGCGCGTGCGCGGGCGCGCCGAGTCCACGCTGCGGCCGGGCGCGCGCGTGGGTTTGCGCATCGACCCCAAGCAAGTGCTTGTATTCGAGCGCAACTCCATTTAGCCTAGCTTGTGTCAGACAGATTCTGACAGGACTTTTATCCTGTCAGACGGGAGGCGATTTTAGTTTTCTCGGTTGTCATGACGATTTTGTGAAACGCCCCTCGCGGGACCATGTTTTGATGCGTTTGTTTTCGAGAAAAGCGTTTCAAAAAACGCCAACGAAAAATTTCTCCAAGTCATTGCCGAGGCTCAAATGAAAACCACAAGAAAGCGAAAGGCGAAGCGCGGCTTCGCCGCCATGTCGCTCGAGAAGCGGCGTGAGATCGCCCGTAAGGGCGGCCAGTCGGTCAAGCCTGAAAACCGCGCATTTGCGCAAAACCGCGAACTCGCAGCCAGCGCCGGTCGCAAAGGCGGATCTCAATCGCCCGGCAAACGGCGTCGCAGGCGTCTTGTCGCCGCGCCTGCTCCCGCTTTCGCGCCCGCGGCGCCCGCGGCGCCCGCAGCGCCCGTGGCGGAGGCGCCTGCGCAGCAAGCTGCTGAGTGAACTTTCCCATTGCTGAACGGCGCGCATGAACAGGGTTTCGTTTGCGCGATGCCTAAATCGTGCGCGCCGTTTTGTTTACGCTACGTCACTCCGTCGCAGAGTTCATGCGCCGCGCGGCGGTTCCGCTTCTGGCTTGTGGGCCGCCGCTTTCCGCAGCCAATTCCCCCGCAGCCCATTCCCCCGCCGCCCCATCCTCCCACCGCCCCATCCTCCCACCGCCCTTGTCGCCGCCTGAAGTTGCGCGCGGGCGCCGGGCGGCTTATGTGCCCGGGAGCGGAGCAGGACCCATGCGCAGCGGCGAAGCGGATATCCTATTCATTCCGGGCGCGCAGGCGCTCGACGAAGGCCATTGGCAGGCGCGCTGGCGCAATCGGCTCGCCACGGCGCGTTTCGCCGCGCAGCCGGGGCATTGCGCAGACCTCGCCGCCTTCAGCGCGAGCCTGGGCGAGGCGCTCGCGGCCGCGCAGCGTCCGGTGGTGATCGTGGGTCATTCCTTCGGCGTGCTGGGCCTCGCCCATGCGGCGCCCGCGCTGCTCCCGTCTCTGCCGGAAAATCTGGTGCGCGGGGCTTTCCTCGTCAGCGCGCCGTCCGCGCGCGCGGTGACGGCTGCGGCGGGCGTGGACGACGCCTTCGCGCCGGCGCCTTCCGCGCCCTTGCCCTTTCCCGCGCTCCTCGTCGCCAGCCGTGACGATCCCCACGCGAGCTTCGCGGAGATGGAGGGCATGGCGCTCGACTGGGGCGCGCAGATCGTGGACGCGGGCGCGAGCGGCCATATCGACAGCGCCTCCGGCCATGGCCCATGGCCGGAAGGCCTGATGCGTTTCGCCGCCTTCCTGTCGAAACTCTAGCGCGCCGCGTTCACGCCTCGCCGAACACGCGGCGGAAGATCGTGTCCACGTGCTTGAGGTGGTAGCCGAGGTCGAACAATTCCTCGAGCTCGGCGGCGCTCAGTTTGGCGGCCACGTCCGCGTCCTTCTTGAGAAGCGAGAGGAAGTCGCCCTCGCCGCGCCACACGGGCATCGCATTGCGCTGCACATAGGCGTAGGAATCCTCGCGCGACACGCCCTTCTGCGTGAGCGCCAGCAGCACGCGCTGCGAATGCACGAGCCCGCCAAGCCGGTCGAGGTTCTTGCGCATGTTCTCTGGATAGACCACGAGCTTCTCGATCACGCCCGTCAGTCGCGCGAGCGCGAAGTCGAGCGTCACGGTCGCGTCAGGCCCGATCATGCGCTCGACGCTTGAATGGGAGATGTCGCGTTCGTGCCAGAGCGCCACGTTCTCCATGGCCGGCAGCGCCATGCCGCGCACGAGCCGCGCAAGCCCGGTGAGGTTTTCGGTGAGCACCGGATTGCGCTTGTGCGGCATGGCCGAGGAGCCCTTCTGGCCGGCGGAGAAATATTCCTCCGCCTCCAGTACTTCCGTGCGTTGCAAGTGCCGGATCTCGGTCGCCAGCCGTTCGATGGAGGAGGCGACCACGCCCAGCGTCGCGAAGAACATGGCGTGGCGGTCGCGCGGGATCACCTGCGTGGAGACCGGCTCGGGCTTCAGGCCCATTTTCGCGGCGACATGTTCCTCCACGCGCGGGTCGATATTGGCGAACGTGCCGACCGCGCCGGAGATCGCGCAGGTCGCAACCTCCTCACGCGCCGCGACGAGGCGCGCGCGGCAGCGCGAGAACTCGGCGTAGGCCTGCGCCATTTTCAGCCCGAACGTCACCGGCTCCGCATGGATGCCGTGCGAGCGGCCGATGCAGGGCGTCATCTTGTGCTCGAACGCGCGCGTGCGGATCGCGGCCAGCAGGGCGTCCACGTCGGCGATGAGGATGTCGGCCGCGCGCTTCAATTGCACGGCGAGGCAGGTGTCCAGCACGTCGGAGGACGTCATGCCCTGGTGGACGAAGCGCGAATCCGCGCCGATGAATTCCGCCAGATGCGTCAGGAAGGCGATGACGTCGTGCTTCGTCACGCGCTCGATTTCGTCGATGCGCTCCACGTCGAACGTGACGCCGCCCGCGCGCTCCCAGATGGCCTTCGCGCTTTCCGCAGGAATGACGCCGATCTGCGCCAGCGCGTCGCAGGCGTGGGCCTCGATCTCGAACCAGATGCGGAACCGCGTCTGCGGGTCCCAGATCTTGACCATGTAGGGGCGGGAATAGCGCGGGATCATCGGCGGCGTCCTTTGAGGCGCGCGGCGCGCGCGTTCGGGTCTGGCGTGGCGCGGGGGTAGCACGGGCGCAGGCTGCGCGAAAGGGCGCGCGAAAGACTGCGACTCGCCCGGATTCAGCGCGCGGGTTTGCGATTTCTAAACCAGTCCAGCTCAAGATGCCGGTTCTTCCGAAACTGTGGAAAATCGTGACCATGAAGCGTGCAAGCATCGCCTGCGTCGGACCCTTGCTGCTGGCTTTCCTCGCCGCCTCCATGCCCGTCGCCATGCCCGTCGCCGGGCCAGCCCTCGCCGCCGGCGAGGAGGAGCACGCGGGCGCGCGGGAGGCCCTCGTCGCCTATTACCGGCTGGAGATCGCCCTCGACGATTGCCTCGCCTCCGAGCCCGCGGAGACTGACCGCGCGGCGCTGCAATCGGCCATCGCGCAGGCGGAGCGCCGCTCCGGCCTCAGCGAGGGCGCGCTCGACGATCTCTATGATCAGGTGGAGTTCGAAACGCAGATGGAGCCGGAGCGGTTCTGCGAGGAGCAGTCGGACGCCGTCGTGCGCGTGCGCGAGGTGGCGGCGCAGGGCGAGTGAGCCTCAGGCCGCCGGCGCGCGGCCCCGCATGGCGAGATGGAAGGCGAGGCTCGCGGCTGCGATCATCGCGAACAGGATCCAGAGCACGGGTTCGTAGCCGCCGAAGGAATCGCGCATCATCGCCACCGTCAGCGGCGCAAGCGCGCGCGGCAGGATGCATACGGTCGTCAGCGCGCCCGTGATCGCCCCATAGCCGCGCAGGCCGAAAATCTCCGCGATCGCCGTCTGCCGCACGATCATGATGACGCCCGCCGCCATGCCGTAGACGAGCATGTAGACGACGAGCCCCCATGCGCCCAGAGGCGCGATCAGCAGCAAAGCCAGCACGCCCGCGCCAAACGCGGGAAAGGCGATGCGCCCCGTGCGCGCCGCCGAATTGCCGGGGTCGATCCAGTAAAGCGCGAGCCGGCCCACGAGCGCGGCGGGGCCGTTGAGGGCGAACATCGCGACCGCGAATTCATAAGGCACGTCGCGTTCCTGCATCAGCGGCAGGAAGTGCACGAGCACCGCGGTGATGACGTACCAATGCACCGAAAACGCGATGGCGAGCAGCCAGAAAGCGGGCGTGCGCAGCGCGCTCGAGAGCGGAGAGGGGCCGCCCGCCGTCGAGGGCGCGCGCCCTTCCGAAAGCGCTTTCTCGCGGCGCGCGAATTCCGCCGTGCGGCTGCCCACCGTGCCGCGCAGGAAAGTGGCGTAGAGCAGGGCGGGGCCGAACAGCATCAGCGCGGCGAGCGCCCACAGGCCCGCCCGCCAGCCCCAGCCCGCGACGATGTAGCTCGCCACCGGCGCCACCGCGATGCTCGACAGGCCGGAGAGAATGGCGACAAACGTCAGCCCGCGCCGGAAGTCGCGCGCGTTCGCGGTGATGACCGAGGCGGTGACATTGCCGAGGAAGGTGGATTGCGCCACGCCCAGCGCCACCCACAGCGCATAGAAGCCCCACAGCGTCTCGACATAGGTCCATGCGATCAGCAGAAGCGCGCAGGCGACCGCGCCCAGCGTCATCGCGCCCCGCCCGCCGCGCCGGTCCACCCATTGGCCGACGGGAATGCCCATCACGTCCGCGCAGAACAGGCCGATGGTGAAGGCGGCGGCGATCTCCGTCACGCTCCAGCCGAACTCCGCCTGCATGGGCGCGAGCAGGATCGAGAACGAATGGAACAGCACGCCGAAGCCCACGATCTGGCCGATCGCGAGGGCGACTACGAGCGCATTGTCGCTGGCGCGAGGCTGTTTGGGGGAGGCGTCCATCGCCTTTCCTTTTAAGCTCCGCGCTCCCGCCCGGCGAGCCCCGACGGCGGTTTTTCGGCGCATGGGGGCTGCGTGGCCGGCGCAGGGCTCAGGCGCGGGCGGGGGCGCGGGCGGCGAAGCGCCCTGCGGCATGGACTCTTGGCCGCCCTGCGTGCTACCGGGCGATCATGCGTGCGCTGCAGATTTGCCCCTCGATCCTTTCCGCCGATTTCTCGCGCCTTGGCGAGGACGTGTCCGCCGTCATGGACGCGGGCGGCGACATCGTTCATGTGGACATCATGGACGGCCATTTCGTGCCCAACATCACCTTTGGGCCGGATGTGATGAAATCGATCCGCGGGCGCACGAACAAGATTTTCGACGTGCATCTGATGATCGCCCCGGTCGATCCCTATCTCGAAGCCTTCGCCAAGGCCGGCGCCGACGTGATCACGGTGCATGCGGAGGCGGGGCCGCACCTGCATCGCTCGCTGCAGGCGATCCGGGCGCTCGGCAAGAAGGCGGGCGTCTCGCTCAATCCGGGCACGCCGGAGAGCGTGATCGAATATGTGCTCGACGACGTGGACCTGATCCTCGTGATGACGGTCAATCCCGGTTTCGGCGGGCAGAAGTTCATCCCCTCGGGTCTTGAGAAAATCGCCCGCATCCGCGCGATGATCGGCGACCGGCCGATCGATCTCGAGGTGGACGGCGGCGTCACGGCGGACAACGCCGGCGCCATCGCCCGCGCGGGCGCCAATTGGCTCGTGGCGGGCTCGGCCGTCTTCAAGGGCGGCGCCGATCATTACGCCGGCAACATCGACGCCATTCGGCGCGCCGCCCTCGCCGCGCGCGGCGAGATCGTCTGACGCGCGGCAGGGCCTCGCTACGGGTCAGCGAATGAAGGGCGCGCTCGCGCTGCGGCTGAAACGATAATTCACGCCCAGCCGAACTTCGCTGCCGTTGAACGGACGGCGATGGTCGGCGAAATGGCGCGCGAAACGGCTCTCCGCATAGACGGTCCAGGGGCCGCTGATCGCGAATTCGGCGCCCGCTCCCAGCACATATCCGAAAGCGCGGGTCGGCGGGTTCGGCGTTGGGGTGCTCACGTCGAAGTCGAGCCATGAGCCGCCCGCGAGCCCGTAGAGCAGCGTGCTGCCACCCAGGGCGTAGCCGAGCCGCGCATTGAGCCCGGCGCGCAAGGGCGTCTTCACGTCGAACTGGACCGCCGCGCCGTTGAGCGTGGTCCATTCGCCTTCCGCCAGCACGCCATAGACCCAGCGGCCGGACTGCGCGTCATAGCCCGCGCGGACGCCGAAGCCGTAACCGCTCAGCTTGGGAAAATAGGTCCGCAGGTTCAGCCAGCTCGCCTGACCGCCCACGTAAAATCCTCTCCAATCCGGGATCGCGGCCGATCCGGCGATCAGGGCGGGGGGCGGCGGCGGGGCTGTCCGGCTCGGCAGGTCGGCGGCCAGGGCGGCTGCGGGCGCGATCAGGCCCAGCGCGAGGGCGAGAAGCCGGAGCGAGACGTGGGACGTCCCGCGCAGCGGGGCGGACGAAGCATGGGGGGCGTGTGTCGAAAGCAAGGCTCACCTGTGACCTATCAGTGAAGCTCCAGTTTTCGCCGGAGCGGACGCAAGAGTCAAATAAAAGTTAAGCTCATGATTAAAGCCCCGGCCGTTCGCCCTG
Organism: uncultured Beijerinckia sp.; assembly: GCA_964645525.1. Classification (GTDB taxonomy): domain Bacteria; phylum Pseudomonadota; class Alphaproteobacteria; order Rhizobiales; family Beijerinckiaceae; genus Terripilifer. Next base: position 87,963 of record CAZYBF010000004.1, on the reverse strand, counting down.
CGGCGCCTTGCGCCTTCCGGCCGCCGCAGCCGGCCTCTATGGTGGCGCCCATGGCCGACGTGACCCTTCCGGCCGCCGTCCTGGCGGGCCTTCTCTCCTTCCTGAGCCCCTGCGTGCTGCCGCTCGTGCCGCCCTATCTGACCTTCATCGCCGGCACGACGGTGGAGGAGCTGGGCGAGGGCGGGCCCCGGCGCGCGCGGCTCGACATCGCGCTCGCCGCGCTTTTGTTCGTGCTGGGCTTCTCCACGGTCTTCGTCGCCATGGGCGCGACGGCCTCGATTTTCGGTCAGGCCTTGCGCGCGCATCTTGGAACGCTCTCCTGGGCGGCCGGGCTCGCGATCATCGCGATGGGCCTGCATTTTCTGGGCGTGTGGCGGCTCGCCTTTCTCTATCGCGAGAAGCGGCTTCATCTGGAGAAGCCGGTCGGCCTTTGGGGCGCCTATGTGATGGGCCTCGCCTTCGCCTTCGGCTGGACGCCCTGCATCGGGCCGATACTGGCCGCGATTCTTGCGGTGGCGGGAACGGAGGAGACGCTCGCGCGCGGCGCAATCCTGCTGGCGGCCTATTCGGCGGGGCTTGGCGTGCCCTTCCTGCTCGCCGCATTCGCGATCGAGCCGTTTCTGGGTTTCCTCGCGCGCTTCAAGAGCCGCTTCGTCTATGTGGAGAAGACCGTCGGCGTGTTGCTTGTGCTCACCGGCGTCGGCTTTCTCGCCGGCTGGGTGCAGGACGCCTCGTTCTGGCTTTTGGAGACGTTCCCCGCGCTCGCGCGACTGGGCTGAGGCTCACGCGCGGCTGAAGGTGGATGTGAGGGTCGCCGCGCCCTCATCGCTTTTCGCTTCTCCTCGCGCGACCAGCGCCTCCAGATGCGCGAAGGTCGAAAGCCCGGCTGCGCGCTTCAGGCGCTCGTCGATATGGGGATAGGCCTCCGCCACGATTTCGTCCACGCGCGCGGGGCTTTTCTCGAGCCGCGCGAGGATCAGGCCTTCGCGCTTGCGGCGATGGGCGATGAGCGCGCGCACATAGCGCTGCGGATCGCGCGCGGGCGCGCCATGGCCGGGATAGTAAATCTCCTCCGTGCGCGCGAGCAGCTTTTCCAGCGACGCGAGATAATCGCGCATGGAGCCGTCGGGCGGGGCGACGATGCTCGTGGACCAGGCCATCACCTGATCGCCCGAGAACAGCGCGTTCTCCTCCTTCAGCGCGAAGCACAGATGGTTGGAGGCGTGGCCCGGCGTGTGGACCGCCTCGAGCGTGTAGCCTGCGCCCTCGAACGTCTCCCCATCGCGCATCGGCGCGTCAGGCGCATGCGCGAGATCGTGGCTGGTGTCCGCGCGTCCGCTGGGGTGGCCGACGATCTCCACATGCGCCTCGCAGCCGCGGATCGTCGCGCCCGTGGCCGCCTTCAGCGCGCGCGCGCCGGGCGAATGGTCGCGATGGGTGTGGGTGACGAAAATATGCGCGATGCGTTCGCCGCGCGTGGCCTCGAGAAGCGCTGCGAGATGGTCCGCATTCTCCGGGCCCGGATCGATCACCGCGACCTCGCCCGTTCCCACGATGTAGCTGCACGTGCCGGTGAAGGTGAACGGCGAGGAATTGGGCGCGATCAGCCGGCGCACCAGGCCCGACACGCGTTCGCACACGCCCGGCTCGATGCGCGTGCGGTCGTGGCGCAGGCTCTCGCCCCCGCTCGCGCCCGGGCGCGTTCCGCTTTGCGAACCCCCGTCCTCAGTCATGCGGCCGTCTCCTCGCAGCCTCATAGCGCAGGCGGACCGGCTTGAACATCTTGGCGTCCCGGTCCAGCCTGAGCATGTCGCGAATCGCGCGTGTAACCGTGCGGCTGCGTGTTTTCAGCCTAGATCATTCTTGTAATTGTTTGAGGACTTTCGAATTGTCCGATCTATCTTGCTCCGCGGGCCACGACCCCGGCATGCGCCCCTGCGCCATTCTCGTGGTGGACGACGAACCCTTCATCCGCATGGACGTCGCCGACGCCCTGCGCGAGGCGGGCTTCCTCGTTCATGAGGCGGGCGATGGGATGGAAGCGCTCGAAATTCTGGCGAGCCTCGAGATCGACCTTGTCTTCTCCGACGTGCAGATGCCGCGGCTGGACGGTTTCGGCCTCGCCCGGCGCCTGCGCGCCGAGCGTCCCGACCTGCCGATCCTGCTCACGTCGGGCTTCGTCTCGCCCGATGGCGCGCCCGAGGACATCGCCGAAGTGGGCCCGCTGCTGCCCAAGCCCTTCCAGGCGGACACTCTCCTGCGGCGCGTGCGCGCGGCTCTCGGCGCGGCGTAAGCCTGCCGCATAAGCTCGCCGCGTAAGCCTGCCGCTTGTGTCGGGCGCCTGCGCGCACTAGCCTTGCCCCAAGGGCGCCGATCGAGCGCCGCAGGGGAGGACGGACGATGCCGCGGAGTCTCATGCCATCCAGCGCGCGCGCCGCGCGTCTTGCGTCGCGATGCCTCGCAACCGTTCTTGCCCTCGCAGGCCTTGGCGGCGCGGCGCGGGCGGACGCGGCGGCGGATTTCTTCAAGGGCAAGACGATGCGGCTCGTCAATGGCGGCGCGGCCGGATCGGGCTATGACCTTTATTCGCGCATGCTTGCGCCCTGGCTCGAAAAGAAGCTCGGCGTCACGGTGGTCGTGGAGGCGCGTCCGGGCGCGGGCATGATGACGGCGATGAACCACACCTGGATTCAGCCCGCCGACGGCCTCACCATCATGCTGGCGCCCGGCGAGGGCGCGGTGCTGTCGAAACTGGTGGATGACCAGTCGCTGCGCTTCGACGTTGCGAAATACAGCATGATCGCGCGCGTGAACACCGCCCCGCGCGTGATGATCGTCTATCCCAAGGGTCCGATCCACACGATGGCGGACATTCTCAAACTCGACAAACCGCTGCAGATCGGCTCGAACGGCAAGGTTGACGGCGTGTCCGACACGACCGCGATGTTCTGTCACGCGTTCAATCTGCAATGCAAGATCGTGATCGGCTACAAGTCTTCGGCCGACTTCTCGCTCGCCGCCATTCGCGGCGAGGTGGACGGCACGATCCTCGTCGAGGATTCCGCTTCGCGCTATGCGCAGGGCGGCCAGTTGCGCCCGGTGATGACGATGGGCCGCGAACGCTCGCGCATCATGCCGGAGGCGCCCAGCATTTTCGAGGCGACGAACGTCACCGCCGAACAGGCCTGGTGGCTCGATTTTCGCGAGGACGTGCGCAAGATCGGCCGGCTCCTGATCGGCCCGCCGAACATGGAGCCTGCGCGCCTTGCGCTGCTGCGCCGCGTCGCCAAGGAGATCCTCACCGATCCCGAGGCGCTGAAGGAGTTCGAGGCCAAGCAGCAGCCCGCGCTCTACGGCGACCCGCAGGAGATGAGCGAGATCGTCAACCGCATTCTGGGCGAGGGCCTCTCGGCCGCGCGCAAGGCGGAAATCAAACACGTCATCATGGACAAATATTACTGAGCGCGGGCGCCGATCACTCGGCGGCGGGCTTCTGAGCGTAGCCCAGCCGCGCGTTGAGTTCTTCCAGCAGGCGCTCGGCGCTTTCCGCCACCGGCGTGCCCGGCGGAAAGATCGCCGCGGCGCCCGCCTGCCGCAGCGCGTCGAAATCCTGCGGCGGGATGACGCCGCCCACCACGATCATGATGTCGCCGCGTCCGAGCTTTTCCAGTTCCGCCTTCAGTTCGGGCACAAGCGTGAGATGGCCCGCGGCGAGCGAAGACACGCCCACCACATGCGCCTCGCTGCGCACCGCCTGCTGCGCGGCCTCTGCGGGCGTGGCGAACAGCGGGCCGACGTCCACCGAAAAGCCGAGGTCGGCGAAGGCGGAGGCGACCACGTTCTGCCCGCGGTCGTGGCCGTCCTGGCCCATCTTGGCGACGAGCACGCGCGGCGCGCGGCCCTCGTTCTCCTTGAAGGCCGAGGTGAGCCGCTGCACGCGCGCCACCGTCTCGCTCGCCTCTCCGGCCTCCGCGCGATAGACGCCGGAGATCGTCTGCACCCGCGCCACATGGCGCTGGAACGCCTTTTCGAGCGCGAAGGATATTTCGCCCACGGTCGCCTTCGCGCGCGCCGCCTTCACCGACAGGTCGAGCAGATTGGCGCCTGAGCGCGCGCCGCTCGTGAGCGCGTCGAGCGCGCGCTCCACAGCGGCGCCGTCGCGTTCGGCGCGCAGGCGGTTGAGCTTGTCGATCTGTTGCGCGCGCACGGCGGAATTGTCGACTTTCAGCACGTCGATCGGCTTTTCGTCGGCGAGCCGGTGCTTGTTGACGCCGATCACCGATTGCTGGCCCGTGTCGATGCGCGCCTGCGTGCGCGCGGCCGCTTCCTCGATGCGCATTTTGGGAATGCCCGCGTCGATGGCCTTCGCCATGCCGCCGAGCTTTTCAATCTCCTCGATATGCGCGCGCGCCCGCATGGCGAGGTCGGCGGTCAGGCGCTCCACGAAATAGGAGCCGCCCCATGGATCGATGATGCGCGTGGTTCCGCTTTCCTGCTGCAGGAAGATCTGGGTGTTGCGCGCGATGCGGGCGGAGAAATCGGTGGGCAGCGCCAGCGCCTCGTCGAGCGCGTTGGTGTGCAGGCTCTGGGTGTGGCCCTGCGTGGCCGCCATCGCCTCGATCTGCGTGCGCACGACGTTGTTGAACACGTCCTGCGCGGTCAGCGACCAGCCTGACGTCTGGCAATGGGTGCGCAGCGCCAGCGACTTGTCGTTCTTCGGCGCGAAGGGCTTGACGAGATTGGCCCACAGAAGCCGCGCCGCGCGCAGCTTTGCGACTTCCATGTAGAAGTTCATCCCGATCGCCCAGAAGAACGACAGGCGGGGCGCGAACGCGTCCACGTCGAGGCCGGCGGCGACGCCCGCGCGCACATATTCAAGCCCGTCGGCCAGCGTATAGGCGAGCTCGAGATCCTGCGTCGCGCCCGCCTCCTGCATGTGATAGCCGGAGATCGAGATCGAGTTGAACTTCGGCATGTGCGCCGAGGTGTAGCCGAAAATGTCCGAGATGATGCGCATCGAATCCGCAGGCGGATAGATATAGGTGTTGCGCACCATGAATTCTTTGAGGATGTCGTTCTGGATCGTGCCGGAGAGCTGCGCCTGCGACACGCCCTGTTCTTCAGCCGCGACGATATAGAGCGCCATGACGGGCAGGACGGCGCCGTTCATCGTCATCGACACGGACATGCGGTCGAGCGGGATGCCGTCGAACAGCGTGCGCATGTCGTAGATGGAATCGATCGCGACGCCCGCCATGCCCACGTCGCCGGCCACGCGCGGATGGTCCGAGTCGTAGCCGCGATGGGTGGCGAGGTCGAAGGCGATCGACAGGCCCTTCTGTCCGGCGGCGAGATTGCGGCGGTAGAAGGCGTTGGAATCCTCAGCCGTCGAGAAGCCCGCGTATTGGCGGATCGTCCAGGGCTGGTTCACATACATGGTGGGATAGGGGCCGCGCAGATAAGGCGGCAGGCCGGGCAGGCTGTCCATATGGAGCAGGCCCTCCACGTCCGCCGGCCCGTAAGCGCCCTTCACGGCGATTTCTTCCGGCGTGATCCACGCTTCGCCCGAGGCTTGCGCGGCGGGGGCGGCGGATTGGACGCCCCCGGCGGCGAAAGGCAGGTCGGCGAAAGAAGGAATGCGCGTCATGGGTCGGGCCCGGGTCCCTGCGGAAAGCTCGCGCTTTTATAGGCGCTTCCCCAGAGCCGGGCCATCGTTCCTTAGGCGAGAGGCGGGGGCGTGATCAAACGCCGATGCGCTGCGCCTGCCAGACGCCGCGGCAATTGCGCGTCGGCACGTCGAAAGAGCCGGCGGCGGCGTTGCGCTGCACGCGGCCGCGCGCGACGCCATGGTCGTCCTGATGGCGGCCGGCCATGTGGAAATGGCCGCCTTGCGTGACGGTGAGTTTGTACTTCAGCTCCGGCCCCAGCAGGGGCTTGCCGCCCCGCACTTCGCCCACGCGCACCAGGTTGAAATAGCAAAACAGGTGGGGGCCCTGGCCTTCCACCTGCACGCGCCAGCGCCCGTCGGGCAGCCGGCCGGTCTTGGCCTGCGCGACCGGGGCCGCCGCCAGAAGGCCGGCCGCGGCGAGCGCGGCGGCTGCGAGAGGGCGTGGGCGGCGCAGAACGAGTGTCGAACGGACGATCATGAGCGTTTTGTCCGTCCTGCGGCGCGCGGCGTCAAGCCTCGCGCGCGTCTGGACGTGCGCGCCGCTAGGCCGACGCCCACGCCTCCTCAAGGGTCGCGAGAATGTCCGCGCCGGCGAAGACGAACGCATCGACGCCCGCCGCGCGCAGGGCGGCTTCTCCATCGCCGCCGCGCCCCGCAAGCCACAGGCGCTTCGCGCCCGCGCCCTTCAGCGCCTGCGCCGCAACCTCGCCCTGTTCGCCATAGGCGGCGTCCGTTCCGCCCAGGCAGACGAGCGCAGCGCCCGATTCTGCGAAATCGTCGAGCCGTTCGGAGGCGCTTGTTTCGAACCCGCCGGCTTCGAAGACGCCGCGCGCGAAATCCACACGCGCTGAGGCAGCAGCCATCGCGCCGAGCGCGGCGAGGAAGACGCGCGGGCGCGCGCCGGCGGCGCGCAGGCGTTCGTCGCTGCGCTCGCGCAGGGCCTCGAAACCTTCCGCAAGCCGCATGGCGGGAAAGGCGGCCGCGCCGCGCCAGTCGCGCGGCAGCGGGGCGAGCACGCCTTGCGGAATCTCCGCGAGATCGGGATAGAAGCTCGTGCCCGTGATGGGCTCCTTGCGGCGCGCGGCGTCCTTGCGCAGCGCGGCGCTGGCGGCGGCGATCTGCGCGCCCAGAGTCTGCGTGGCGGCGGCCAGCGAGCCCGCGCGCTCCAGCGTCTGGAACAGCGCCCACGCCGTCTCGCACAAACCGTCCGTGATCGCCTCGAAGCCGCCGGCGCCCGCGGCGGGATCGGCCACGCGGCCCACATGCGCCTCCTCTGCGAGAACGAGCTGCGCGTTGCGCGCGAGCCGGCGCGCGAATGGATCGGGCAGGCCGAGCGCCTGCGTGAAGGGCAGAACGCTCACCGCGTCCGCGCCGCCCGCGCCGGCGGCGAAGGCGGCCACGGTGGCGCGCAACACGTTCACCCAGGGGTCGCGGCGCGTCATCATGCGCCAGGCCGTCTGCGCGTGGATGCGCGCGGGTTTGGGGGCGAGGCCGCACGCGGTCTCGACGCGCGCCCACAGGCGGCGCAGCGCGCGCAGCTTGCACAGCGAGAGGAAGAAGTCAGCGTCGCAGGCCATGCGGAAGGCGAGCGCGTCGCGCGCCGCCTCAAGGCTCATGCCGCCAGCCTCCAGCGCGCGCAGGATGGCGAGTGCTTGCGCGAGCGCGAAGGCGAGCTCGTGGGCGGGCGAGCCGCCCGCAGCGTGGACAGCGCGCGCGTCCGCGCAGGCGAAAGGCCCCGTGAAACCGCGCTGCGCCAGCGCTTTCGCGCGGCCCGCCAGTTCAGGGTCGTCCGCGCGCAGGCCGAAGCAGATCGACGCGCCGCCGGGCGCCAGCCCCTGTTTCTCGACGATCGCCGCCAGCCGGAGCGCGACGTCGCCCGCGGCGCCGAGGTCGAGATCGACGGCGGCCTGCGCGAGATCGACGCCGGCCAGCGCCTCCTCCAGCGCGCCCGCCGCTTCCGAAAGGCCGAAGCCATAGGCGCCCACGCTCCCCGCCATGACGAGATGCAGGCCCTGCGCGCCGCCGTCCAGATCCGCATGCGCCTGTTCGTTCGCCGCATGGGCGTCGGCATGGTCGATGCGCGTGAGCGCGCGCCAGCCCTGCGCCTGCGCGCGGGCGAGCGCAGGCCGCCCTGCGCGGTCGCGCGGATAGAGCGGCTGCAGTTCAAGACCGTCGAGCGTGCGGGAGATCAGCCTGTCGAAGGAGCCGCCCTTGAGCGCCTTTTCCACCTGCGCGCGCCAGGCCTCTTGCGACGGCGTGGGAAAGGCGGCGCTCAGGCCGGCGAGGTCGGAAGGGAGCGCGGGGGCGGAGGACATGCTGCGAGGTCTCGGTTTCGCCCGCCGGGCGGGCCGTCGCCCCGTTCTACACGCTTCAGCCGGCCCGGCCACACGCCCTTCGTCGGATGGGGTCACATGTAGCGGTCGAGGCCCGTCGCCTGCGCGATGGCGGCCATGGCGTCGTCCCCCGCCACGCCGCGTCCGTGGTCGAGGATTTCGCCCCCGAGCGCCTGCATGTCGCCGAGCCCCAGGCCAAGGCCCTGCAATTCGCCCGCAAGCCCCATGAGGCCGCCGCCGAACAGGCCGCCCAGCGCGCCGGCAAGCCCGCCCGGCGCCGCCGCAGGCTGGGCGAGGGCGTCGCGGGCGCCTGCGAGCCCGTCGATGAACGCAGCGGATTCCTCCGGCGCCGACTGGTCGAGGAACTTCAGGATGGCTGCGACGGCGGCGCGCGCCGTGTCCTCGTCGGTGGCGAGGGCTGCGCTGACGCGCGCGATCAATTCGTCCATGGAGCGTCTCCCGAGCTTCTCCGCGGCCCTTGCGGCCGCGCCGGGTGTCGCATGGGCCGGGCCGTTCGATCAAGCCGCGCCATGGCGGGCGCGGCGGCGATGCCCTATAAGGGGAACGCATTTTTTATAACGCCGGGAGATCGCAATGGCCGGGGATCCGCGCAGCGAGAGCGGTAAGATTTTGATCGGTAAGTCCGAAGACGCGTTTCAGTTCATCAATCTGCCGCTCGCCAACCGCCATGGTCTGATCACCGGCGCCACCGGCACCGGCAAGACCGTGACCCTGCAGGTGCTGGCGGAAGGCTTCTCCAACGCCGGCGTGCCGGTCTTCGCCGCCGACGTGAAGGGCGACCTGTCCGGCGTGGCGGCGGTCGGCGACCCCAAGCCGCATTTCCAGAAACGCGCGCAGGAGCTGGGGTTCGAATGGACCGCCGACGAGTTTCCGGTCGTCTTCTGGGACGTGTTCGGCGAACAGGGCCATCCCGTGCGCGCCACCATTTCCGAAATGGGGCCGCTTCTGCTGTCGCGTTTGCTGGAATGCAACGACGTGCAGGAAGGCGCGATCAACATCGCCTTCCGCGTCGCCGACGAGAACGGGCTGCTGCTTCTGGACCTGAAGGATTTCCGCGCGATCCTGCAGTTCATCTCCGACAACGCCGCCGAGATCAAAACCAAATACGGCAATGTGGCTCCCGCCACGATCGGCGCGATCCAGCGCGCGCTTCTCGTGCTCGAGAACCAGGGCGCGGCGAGCTTCTTCGCCGAGCCTGCGCTCGATCTCAACGACTTCATGCGCAAGGACCGTGACGGGCGCGGCTTCATCAACGTGCTCGCCGCCGACAAGCTGATGCGCAGCCCGCGCCTCTACGCCACCTTCCTGTTGTGGATGCTCTCGGAGCTGTTCGAGAATCTCCCCGAGGTCGGCGATCTCGACAAGCCGAAGCTCGTCTTCTTCTTCGACGAGGCGCATTTGTTGTTCGACAATGCGCCCAAGGCGCTGCTCGACGCGATCGAACAGGTGGTGCGCCTCATCCGCTCGAAGGGCGTGGGCGTCTATTTCATTACGCAGAATCCGCTCGACGTGCCCGAGACGGTGCTCGGCCAGCTCGGCAACCGCGTGCAGCATGCGCTGCGCGCCTTCACGCCCCGCGACCAGCGGGCGGTGAAGGCGGCCGCCGAAACCTTCCGCCAGAAGGCGGGCTTCGACGCGGCCAAGGCGATCATGGAGCTGAAAGTGGGCGAGGCGCTCGTCTCCACCTTGCAGGACAAGGGCGCGCCCTCTGAAGTCGCGCGCACGCTGATCGCTCCGCCCGCCGCCCGCGTCGGTCCCATCACGCCCGAGGAACGCGCCGCGCTGCAGGCCAAGAGCGCGCTGCGCGGCAAATACGATGCGCTGATGGATCGCGAATCCGCCTTCGAATTGCTGCAGCAGCGCGCGCAGGCCGCCGCCGCTCCGCCGCAGCAGGAAAGCGGCGGCGTGCTCGGCCAGCTCGGCGGCATGCTGGGCGGCGTGCTCGGCGGGGGCGAGGCGCCTGCGCGCATCGATCCGCGCACCGGCAAGCCCGTTCCCGGGCGGCGCACGCAATCGCTGGGCGAGAAGATCGTCGCCTCGGCGGCGCAATCGGCCGCGCGCTCCATCGGCACGCAGATCACCCGCGCGATCCTGCGCAACGTGCTGGGCGGCATGCTCGGCGGCCGTCGCTAAGGAAAGGTCCATCGCTTCATGTCGCTTGACGCCGCGCTCGCCCGCATCGACGCAGACCTCGACGCATCGCTCGAACGCCTGTTCGACCTGTTGCGCATCAGGTCCGTCTCCACCGACCCCGCCTTCGCGCAGGAATGCGCGCAGGCGGCGCGCTGGCTCGTCGGGCAATTGGCCGGCATGGGGTTTGACGCGAGCCTGCGCGAGACCACGGGTCATCCCATGGTCGTCGCCCATGCGCGCGCGGCGCGCGCGGACGCGCCGCATGTGCTTTTCTACGGCCATTACGACGTGCAGCCGGTCGATCCGCTCAATCTGTGGGAGACCGATCCTTTCGCCCCGCGCATCGTGGAGACGGACGGCTCGCGTCGCATCGTCGCGCGCGGCGCCGCCGACGACAAAGGCCAGCTCATGACCTTCGTGGAGGCGTGCCGCGCCTTCATGGGCGCGGGCGGCCTGCCGTGCCATGTGACCATTCTGTTCGAGGGCGAGGAGGAATGCGGCTCGTCGTCGTTGCCGGCTTTCCTCGCCGCCAACAAGGACGAATTGCGCGCCGACGTCGCGCTCGTCTGCGACACCAACATGTGGAACCGCACGACGCCCGCCATCACCGCCATGCTGCGCGGCCTCGTCTATGAGGAGGTCGTCGTGGAGGCCGCCTCGCGCGATCTGCACTCCGGCCTGTTCGGCGGCGCGGCGGCCAATCCGATCCGCGTGCTCGCGCGCATTCTCGCCGATCTGCATGACGATCAGGGCCGGGTGACGCTGCCGGGCTTTTACGAGGGCGTGCGCGAATTGCCGGCGGACGTGGCCGCGCAATGGCGGGCGCTCGACTTCTCCGAAAGCGCCTTCCTGGGCGAGGTGGGCCTGTCCGTTCCCGCCGGCGAGAAAGGCCGCAGCGTGCTGGAGCAGGTTTGGGCGCGCCCCACCTGCGAGCCCAATGGAATCACGGGCGGCTATACGGGCGAGGGCGCCAAGACCGTGCTGCCCGCGCAGGCGAGCGCGAAAGTCTCCTTCCGTCTCGTCGGCCAGCAGGATCCCCACAAGATCGTCGAGAGCTTCCACGCTTTCGTGCGCGCGCGCCTGCCGGCCGATTGCCGCGCGCGCTTCATCTCCCACGGCGCCTCCTCGGCCATTGCGCTGCCCTTCGATTCCGCCTTTCTGCAAAAGGCGCGCGCCGCGCTGACGCAGGAATGGGGCTGCGAGGCGGTGATGGCGGGCGGCGGCGGATCGATCCCCGTGATCGGCGACCTCAAGCGCGATCTGGGCATGGATTCGCTGATGATCGGCTTCGGTCTCGACGACGACCGCATCCACTCGCCCAACGAGAAGTACGAGGTCTCGTCCTATCACAAGGGAACGCGCAGCTGGGCGCGCGTGCTCGACGCGCTGGCGCGTTGAGGCTTACGCGCCGAACTGCTCGCGCAGGATGCGCTCGTCGAGCGAATGGCCGGGATCGTGCAGGATCGTGCAGCCCGTCGCATGGTCCATCGCCACGTCCACCCGCGCGACGTTGCGGAACTCGAAATGGTCCGCCACCGCGGAGACGGGACGTTTGTCGGCCTCCAGCACGTCGATGGTGACGCGCGCCTTGTCAGGCAGGAGCGCGCCGCGCCAGCGCCGCGGACGAAAGGCGGAGATGGGCGTGAGCGCCATCAGCGGCGCGTCGAGCGGCAGGATCGGCCCGTTGGCGGAGAGATTATAGGCGGTCGAGCCGGCGGGCGTGGCGATCAGCACGCCGTCGGCGATCAGCTCCGCCATGCGCTCCTTGCCGTCGATGGAGATGGCGAGCTTGGCGGCCTGATAGGACTGGCGCAGCAACGACACCTCATTGATGGCGCGCGCCTCCAGAAGCCCGCCGCGCACGTCCTGCGCGCGCATGGTGAGCGGATGGATGGTGGAGGGCTGCGCCGCCGCCAGCCTCTCGCGCAGGCCTTCCTCCTGATATTCGTTCATCAGAAAGCCGATCGAGCCGCGGTTCATGCCGTAGATCGGCTTGCTCGCGCCCATGAAGCGGTGGAGCGTCTGCAGCATCAGTCCGTCGCCGCCCAGCGCCACGATCACGTCGGCCTCCTCGCAGGCGGCCGCGCCATAGAGGCGCGACAGGCGCGCAAGCGCGTCTTCCGCCTCGGCCGTGCCGGAGGAGAGGAAGGCGATGCGCGCGTCGCCCAGCGAGCGCGCGGATAGCGGCGTCTGGCTCATGGCTCTCTCTCGGGTTCCTTTTGGGTTCCCCTCGGGTTTCCCCCGCTGGCCTGCGCGCGGGAGCCCCGCGCCGGGCAGACATAGCCTTTGCGCGGCCCGCGGGGAAGCGGGGGCGTCGGACTCAGCCCTGAGATTGGTTCGCCCGGCTGCGCATGCAATGGAGGACGAGGTGCTCGAAACCTTCCGAGAGCAGGGCGTCTGGCGCGATCTGCCGATCCCCCATCTCCACCACGACGCTGTCGGCGCGCGCCTGCCGGGCGGCCTGGCGGATCGCCGTCACCAGGCTTTCGGCCAGCGGGCGGCCGGGCAGCGAGCCCACCACGAGATCGGTGACGCGCAGGGTCCGGGCGCAGCCTATGGCGCGGCGCACGTGCCAGGCGAACAGGGCGTGGACATAGCCCCGCTCGTCCTCCAGCGCGACAAGGGCGGAGCGGCGCGCCTGTTTGGCGCCGGCGCGCGGCGCCTGCGCGCGCGCATAGCTCAGCCAGTCTTCAAGCCTCGCGCCGGGGCTGGAGCTCTGCACGAGCGGCCAGGCGCGCAGGGCCATGCGACGGTCCACCGGCGCCGTTCGAAACAGCGGCTCGTTGATGTCGGCGCTCGCGTGGGGCAGGCTCATGCAACATAAGGTCGGATGGAACGCGCCGCCTGACATTGACCTGTGTCAACGCTGGCGCAAACGCCGAGCTTCAATCGCCGCTTGAGGCCTGTTAGCAGGCTCTTGTTGCCAATGCGGACGACGAAGTGCAAAGTGAAGCCATGGACGCGACGGTCGCCAATACGGCTGGGGAGCCAACGCCCGCGCTTGGTTTGTGTCCCAATTCACGGGGCGCTTCCGAATGCGCGCAATGCCGCGTGCGCGCGCTCAGCCTGTGCGCCGCGCTGGAGCCGTCTGAACTGAACGAACTCGACAGGCTCGCGCAGACGCTCGCCATCCCCGCCAAGGAGACGTTGTTCGAACAGGGCGAGGCCGCCGGTCACGTCTACAACGTCACGTCCGGCGCCGTGCGGCTTTACAAGCTCCTGCCCGACGGGCGTCGTCAGGTCGTGGGGTTCGCGCTGCCCGGCGATTTCCTCGGCCTGTCGATGAGCGAGCGCAACGTCTTCTCCGCCGATGCGCTGACGCCGACGACCGCGTGCCGTTTCTCGCGCGAAGAATATTCGGCCTTTCTCGACGCCAAGCCGCATCTGCTGCGTCGCCTGCATTCCATGGCGAGCCATGAGTTATCGCTCGCGCAGGATCAGATGGTGATCCTCGGCCGCCGCACGGCGGAGGAGCGCGTCGCCGCCTTTCTGATCGGCCTGCGCAACCGCTGGCGGCGGGTCAACGGCAATCAGGTCCATGTGCTGCTGCCCATGACGCGTCAGGACATCGGCGATTTTCTCGGGCTCACGGTGGAGACGGTGAGCCGCATCATGACGCGCCTCGCCCGCGAGAAGGCGATCGTGATCGTGCCCGACGGCGTGCGCCTGCTCGACACGCAGCGCCTTGAGCGCCTTGCGGAGACCTGAGGCGCTTGAGCTTCGCCCAAGTGCCCTCTTTCCTGATCACCTGATTTCCCTCGTCCCTTGCGCCTCGCGCCTTTGCGGGTTCATATCCGCGCTCTGATTTTCCGCGAGGGAGCGCGCCATGAACATCCGCGTCAAGGACGAAGACCTGGCCACGATGAAATTCGCCGTCGGCCAGCCGGTCCGGCGCGTCGAGGACATCACGCTCGTGCAGGGGCAGGGCCGCTACACTGACGACGTGAATCGGCCCGGTCAGGTCTATTGCGCGATGGTGCGTTCGCAAACGGCCCATGGCGTCATCCGCGGGATCGACGTGAGCGCGGCGCGCGCCATGCCGGGCGTGCTCGCAGTCTACACCGGCGCGGATCTGGCGGCCGCCGGCTATGGCCCCATGCCCTATCGCGTGGCTTTGCCCGGCCGCAACGGCTCGCAGATGGTGAAGCCCGCGCGCCATGCGCTCGCGACCGACAAGGTGCGCTTCGTGGGCGACCCCGTGGCCTGCGTGATCGCGCAGACGGCGGCGCAGGCGCAGGATGCGGCGGAGGCCGTCGCGCTCGACATCGAGGCGCTGCCGGCGGTGGTGGACATGGCGCAGGCGGTGAAGCCCGGCGCGCCGCAGATCTATGACGAGGCGCCCGGCAATGTGGCGCTCGATTATCATTTCGGCGACAGCGCGAAAGTGGCGGAAGCCTTCGCCGCCGCCGCCCATGTGACGAAGCTGCGCATCACCAACAGCCGCGTGGTGGTGAACGCGATGGAGCCGCGCTCCGCGCTCGCCGAATATGATTCCGCCAGCGGCCGCTTCACCCTTCATGCGCCGACGCAAGGCGTGATGGGCTCGCGCGCCAATGCGGCCGAGATGATGAACGTGCCCGCCGACAAGATGCGCTTCGTGGCGACCAATGTCGGCGGCTCCTTCGGCATGAAGGGCGCGATCTTCCCCGAATATATCTGCGTGATGCACGCCGCGCGCGCGCTGGGCCGGCCGGTGAAATGGACGGACGCGCGCACGGAGTCCTTCCTCTCCGATCATCACGGCCGCGCGCAGGAGTTTGAATGCGAGCTGGCGCTGGCGGCGGACGGCGCTTTTCTCGCGGTGCGCTGCACGGGCTTTGGCGATCTCGGCGGCTACATGACCCAGATCGGCCCGCTGTTCTCCACCTTCAACATCGTGAAGCACGTGAACTCGTGCTATCGCACGCCGCTCGTTGAGGTGAGCACGCGCTGCGTGTTCACCAACACCGTGCCGGTGACGGCCTATCGCGGCGCGGGGCGCCCGGAAGGCAATTACTACATGGAGCGGCTGATCGACACGGCGGCGCGCGAAATGGGGATCGACCCCGTGAAGCTGCGGCGCAAGAACCATATCAAGCCCGCGCAATTGCCCTACAAGGCGCCTTCGGGCTCGGTCTATGATTCAGGCGACTTCCCGGCCATCCTCGACAAGGCGTTGGAGATTGCCGACTGGAAGGGCTTTCCTGCGCGCAAGCGCGAAAGCGCGCGTCGCGGCAAGCTGCGCGGGCGCGGGATCGGCCAGTTTCTTGAAGTGACCGCGCCGGTTCAGGCGGAATATGGCGGCATCCATTTCGACGCCGACGGCGGCGTGACGATCCTCACGGGTTCGCATGATCACGGGCAGGGCCACGGCACCACATTCGCGCAGATCGTGGCGAGCCAGCTCGGCGTGCCTTTCGAGAAGATCCGCCTCATGCAGGCGGATTCCGATCTTCTGAAGACGGGCACGGGCACGGGCGGCTCGAAGTCGCTCATGTGTTCAGGCACGGCCTTCGTGGAGGCGAGCGCCAAAGTGATCGAGAAGGGCAAGCTCGCCGCCGCCCATGCGCTTGAGGCCGCGGTGGAGGACATCGCGTTCGACAAGGGCCGCTTCGCGATCGTGGGATCGGATCGTTCGATCTCGATCATGGATCTCGCCAGCAAGCTCGCCGCCGGCGAGGGCGCGAAGGACGGGCCGGATTCGCTGAGCGTCGATCATGTCGGCTCCGCCGGCGTCGCCACCTATCCCAACGGCTGCCATGTGTGCGAGGTCGAGGTCGATCCCGACACGGGCGTGGTGGAGGTGGTGCGCTATTCCATGGTCGGCGACTTCGGCCATGTGGTGAACCCGCTCGTCGTCGAGGGACAGGTGCAGGGCGGCGTCATCCAGGGGCTCGGCCAGTGCCTGATGGAGGAAGCGCGCTATGGCGCCGACGGGCAATTGCTGTCGGGATCCTTCATGGACTATGCGATGCCGCGCGCGGTGGACGCGCCGCTGTTCGCCTACGCCTCCCAGCCCGATCCCGCGAAGACCAATCCGCTCGGCGTGAAGGGCTGCGGGGAGGCGGGCTGCGCGGGCTCCATGACTTCCATCATGAACGCGGTGGTGGATGCGTTGTCCGAGCGCGGCGTGCGCCATATCGACATGCCGGCCTCGCCCCTGCGCGTGTGGGAGGCGATCCGCGCCGCCGCGCCGCGCTGAGCGGGCAGACCCGCGCGCGACCTCGCGCGCATGAATTGGACCGCGCGCGTCCTCGCGCGCATGAATTGGACCGCGCGCGTCCTCGCGCGCATGCGCCTTCAGCGCGGCGCTTCGAGCGGCGCGCGTTCGATGATCCGCCCGTCGGGACGCGGGGGCGTCTTGTCCACGCCCGCGTCGATGACGGAGGTGACTTGCGCATCCTCCGCACGCGGGCGGGCGAGCTGCGCGCCGATCTGGCGCACCACCTGCGGCGCGCTCGCATAGGCGCCATGGTTGATGAAACCATCGGAGATCGAGCTCAGATCGTAGATCTTCACGCCGAGGCGCTCCAGCTCCGCGCGGTCGCTCGCCTTGGTCGGGTCGATCGCGCCCAGACGCGGCCGGTCGCCTGCGAGCGTGGAGGACAGCGAGAGCGCGCGGTCGCCCGTGGAGCTGAACACGGCGACATTGGCGCCCGATCCGATGCGCGCCATCTGCTGGCGGAACACGGACAGGTCGATGTCGGGCGCGGCGAGCATGACGTTGCCGAGTTTGCCGTCGAGCAGGCGCTGGCCGCCGATCGCGGTCTCGCGCAGGGATTCCATCGCAAGCCAGGCGCCCATGGAATGGGCCAGCACATGGATGCGCCCGACGCCGGGCGTGTGCGAGACGTCGCGCAAGAGCTTGCCAAGCGCGTCGCGCGAGATGGTGGCGTTTTCGCGCGCGGAGCCATAGGCGAGCAGGTTGTCGCGGGAAGGCCAAGTGAACAGGATCGGCACGCCGCCGAAGGAGCCGTCCTTCACCACCTGCGCAAGGCGCAGCCGCGCCTCGTCGAGGCTTGTGTTGAATCCGTGCACGAACACGAGCACGTCGCGGCTGGAGCCGACGCGCCCCGACACATGGGTGGCGAGCTGGCCGGAGAAATTGTCCGCCTCGACCGGCTGATGTTCGGTGACGACGAAATGATTCTTCACCTTCGGCGCGCCGAAGCTTGGAAGCTCGATCGCGCCGGGCTTGTGGCCGGGCGGCACGGAGACGATCGAGAAGAAGAAGCGCGCCTGCGAGTCGGGCGTCTCGCTTTGCGGGCCCTTGCCCTCGCGCCGCGTCGAGGCGACGAACAGGGGAATGGGCGTGGGTTCGCTCTGGCCGCTCGCCCGCGCGCCGGGCGCGCTCGACGCGCTCATGCCCGCAAGCCCCACCGTAGCGCAGCCCGACAGGACAGGCGCCAGCGCAAGCAGGGCTGCGAGGGGGGCGGCGCGCAGGGCGCGGGCGCGGAACGGGCGGAAAAGGCGGGGCATGGAAAGGCGGGGCATGGAAAAGTTTTGCACTCGCGGCTTTTGTCTCGGGACGGGCGGCGCGGCCAAAGGGATCGGTCAGGGATTGCAGGCCCCAGAACGCTCGAAACCCCTGAACAGACCCTTAACGCCTTCGCATCTGCGAACGCTTGCCCTGTAGTTGATGCCGCGCGAACATGTCCAGAATGGGGCCCGCCCCGCTTCTCGCGTGCTGCGATGCGAATTCGACTTCTCGTGACGGGCTTCGGCCCCTTTCCCGGCGCCGCCGCCAATCCCACGCAGGCGGCGCTGCGCCTGCTGGCGCGCGACCACGCCCGCGCCTTTGCGCGCCGGGGGGTGGAGCTGCGCACGGCGGCGCTGCCGGTCGTCTATGAGGGCGCGCAGGCGCGCGTCGCCGCCCTGGTCGCTGACTTCGCGCCCCACGCCATCCTGCATCTGGGCCTCGCCGCCCGCCGCCCGCGGCTGACGCTGGAGACGCGGGCGCGCAATAGGCTGAGCCTGCTCCACCCGGACGCGCAGGGCCGCCGGGCGGCGACGCGCCTGCTGGAGCCGGGCGGGCCGGCCGCGCGCCCCGCCCGCGCGCCGCTCGCGCCTATTCTGGCCGGGCTGCGGCATGCCGGCTTCGCCTGCGCCCTCTCCAACGACGCGGGCGATTATCTGTGCAATCAGACGTTTCACGCGAGCCTCGCCGGCGAGGTCCCGGCGGTGGCCTTCCTGCATCTGCCCCGTCCGAGCCGGGCCGACCGTCCGAAACGCCGGCGCCGCACGGCTCGCCGGGCGGTCCTTCTGGCGGGACAGGCGCGCTCTGCGGCTATTACCGCACTAGTCTTATCCCGGTATATTTGCGGTCTAGACTCCGTAAAATCCCGATAGAAAGATTGACGTGACGCCTCCTTGGCCTTAGTCCTTCGACTAAAGAGGAGGCATGCCCGATGGGTCTCGATAATTTGGATATGGCGACATTCGTGTTGCCGCTTCTCAAGATCATCTGGATCAACATCCTGTTGTCCGGCGACAACGCGGTCGTCATCGCGCTCGCCTGCCGCGGCCTGCCTGAGAAGTCCCGCAAGTGGGGCATCATTCTGGGCGCGGGCGTCGCCATCGTCATGCGCATCGCCTTCACCGGCATTGTGGCCACGCTGATGAGCTGGCCCTACCTCAAGATCATCGGCGGCGTGCTCCTGTTCTGGATCGCGATCCAGCTTCTCGTCGAGAACGACGAGGAGAAGGAGGTGAAGGAGAGCGACACGATCTGGGCGGCCGTGCGCGTCATCGCCATCGCCGACCTCGTGATGTCGCTCGACAATGTGGTCGCCATCGCGGCCGCCGCCAACGGCTCCTGGCCGCTCATCATCATCGGCCTGACGATCTCGATCCCGCTCATCATCTTCGGCGCGCAGCTCGTCATCATGCTGCTCGAGCGCTTCCCCTGGATGGTGTGGGCCGGCGCGGGCCTGCTGGGCTGGGTCGCGGGCGAGCTCATCGCTGACGAGCCGGCGCTCTCGGCCGCCTTCGCGAACCTGCCCGGCGCATTGGTGCATGTGGGCGTGCCGCTTGCGGGCGCGGCCTTCGTGCTCGGCGCGGGCTGGCTCCTGCGCCGTCGCCACGCGGCGCAGCACCACGCGGCCGAGGACGCCGCCGCCTGATCGGCAGGCTCCCGCTCTAAACAAAAAGGCCCGGTTCGCCGGGCCTTTTTTTCGCGCTCGCCGCGCACGAAAATCGGACCGCGCGCGTCCTCGCGCGATGATGACTGGACCGCGCGCGTCCTCGCGCGCATAAAAACACCACCCCCACGCGCATACGCAAAGCGTCTCAGCGCACCGGCTGCACCGGACCCTTGGGCGGCGCGGCGATCTTCACGCAATCCTTGCGCCCGACGCCCAGACATTTGCGCAGCGCTTCTTGGTCGTCGATCGTCTTGATCGTCCATACGCCGAGCGTGGCGACGAGCAGGAGCAGGGCGGTCGCGGCGAGGTTCACGAAATGGCGGTGCGCGTAATCGACCTCATGCGCGCCCGCCTCGCTTGCGCGCGCAGCCTTCGCGCCTCGCTCGTCGGCGGTTTCGCGCGCGCTGTCCATCCGCTCTCCGTTCACCTGACTGGACGGGGCCCCAATGAAACGGGGCGCCTCCTGCAAGGATGCGCCCCGCTATGGATGTTTGCAATCGTGAAAAGGCCGCCGCCGGGGGCGGCCTGTCGCTGGCCTCAGGCCTTGCCCCACACCTCTTCGGCGACTTCAACCACAAGGCGCAGCTTCGCCCATTGCTCGTCCTCGGTGAGCGTATTGCCCTCCTCCGTGGAGGCGAAGCCGCATTGCGGCGACAGGCAGAGCTGGTCGAGGGAGGCGTGTTTCGTCGCCTCGTCGATGCGCCGCTTGATCGAGTCTTTCGTCTCGAGCGCGCCCGTCTTCGATGTCACCAGGCCAAGCACGACGATCTTGTTCTTCGGCAGGTGGCGCAGCGGCGACAGGTCGCCCGAACGCTCATTGTCCCATTCGAGGAAATAGCCGTCGAGATTGATCTTGTTGAACATCAGGTCGGCGATGTGCTCATAGCCGCCCGAGGCCACGAAGGTGGAGCGGAAATTGCCGCGGCACACGTGCATGGTCACGCGCATGTCGGCGGGCCGGCCCTCCAGCGCCACATTGAGCGCATAGGCGTAGGCCTTCTCCAGCTCCGCCGGATTCTCGCCGCGCTCCTCCAGCATCTTGCGTTGCGCCGGGTCGCAGAAATAGGCCATCGAGCAATCGTCGATCTGCAAATAGCGGCAGCCGGCGTCGTAGAAGCCCTTGATCGCCTGCGCATAGGCGCGGCCGAGATCGGTCCAGAAATCGTCCATGCTGGGATAGACGGAACGGTCGATCATCTTCGAGCCGCCGCGATAATGCAGCATCGAGGGCGAGGGGATCGTCATCTTCGGCGTGCGCTTCGTGTTCTCCTTGACGAACTTGAAGTGCTCGATCTGCGGATGGCTCTTCGAGCCGAGCTTGCCATAGACGTAAGGCGCCTCCGCTTTCGTGGTCACGCCGGCGAACTTGATGCCGCCTTCCACCTGGCGGATCTCCACGCCGTCGAGCTGGCTGAGGAAATCATAGTGCCACCAGGCGCGGCGGAACTCGCCGTCCGTCACGCCCTGCAGGCCGACTTCTTCCTGTTTGGCGATGATCTTGCGGATCTCCGCGTCTTCAATCGCCTTCAGCTGCGCGGCGTCGATCTTGCCGGCGGCCTTCTGCAGGCGCGCTTCCTTGATCGCGGCGGTGCGCAGGATGGAGCCGACATGGTCGGCGCGGAACGGGGGAATGCTGCGTTGCATGGACTCTTTCTCCGGAAAATCAGGCGGCGGCGCGCTCCGCCACGCCAAGAAGGCGGGCGAGCGTTTCGCTGTCCTGCGCAAGTTCGGCGCTTGCGCCTGAATAGGCGATGGCGCCGCGTTCAAGAATGATCGCGCGATCCGTCAGCGGCAGGATCTTGCGCGCGCTCTGCTCGACGATGATCGCCGACATTTTCTCCTCGCGCACGATGCGGCGCAGGGCGGCGAGCAATTCTTCGACGATGATCGGCGCCAGTCCTTCCAGCGGTTCGTCGAGCAGAAGCAGGCGCGGATTGGTGGCGAGCGCGCGGGCGACCGCCAGCATCTGCTGTTCGCCGCCCGAGAGCTGGTTGCCCATGTTGCGCTTGCGCTCCGCAAGGCGCGGGAACATGGCGTAGAGCGCCTCCGGCGTCCATTTGCCCGGCCGCATGATGGCGGTGAGGTTCTCCTCCACCGTCAGCGACTTGAAGATGTTGCGCTCCTGCGGCACCCAGCCCACGCCGCCGCGCGCGCGCTCGTCGGGACGCTGGCGCGTGACGTCGCGCCCCGCGAACCTGATCGCGCCGCCGCGCATGCGGGTGAGGCCTACGATCGTGTTGATGAGCGTCGTCTTGCCGACCCCGTTGCGCCCCAGCAATGCGAGCGCCTGTCCCTGCGGCAGCGAGAAGGATACGCCGTTGAGCACGAGCGCCTCGCCATAGCCGGAGGAGACGTTTTCCAGCCGCAGCAGATCTTCGGCGCCGGTTGCGGAAAGCACCGCGTCAGACATGGGCGATCTCCTCTTCGCCGAGATAGACCTTGCGCACGCGTGGGTCGCGAGCGATTTCATCGCGCGTTCCCTCGACGAACAATGCGCCGTTCACAAGCACGGAGATCGTCTTCGCGAAGCGGAAAACGAGGTCCATGTCGTGTTCGATCAGGATCAGCGACACTTCTGCGGGCAGGGCCGCCACCACGTCGAGGATCTGGTCGCGCTCGCCCTCGGGCACGCCGGCTGCGGGCTCGTCGAGCAGGAGCACGCTGGGGCGCGCGGCGAGCGCGATGGCGATTTCGAGCAGGCGCTGGCGCCCGTAGGCGAGGGAGCCCACGCGCGTGCGCATCACATCGGCGAGGTTGAGCTGTTCGAGCAGGGCGGCGGCCTCGTCCACGAGATCGGCGCGTTTGCCGACCCGCTGGAACCAGCTCGTCGCCGCGTTCTCGCGCTCGTTGATCGCCACAAGCACGCTCTCCAGCGGCGTGAGGTCGGGATAGAGCTGGTTGATCTGGAACGTGCGCGCCAGGCCCGCGCGGGCGCGGGAGCGCACCGTCCATTCGGTGACGTTCTGGCCGTTGAGGAAGATCTCGCCGCTGGTGGGCGGCAGGACGCCCGACAACAGGTTCACGAAGGTCGTCTTGCCCGCGCCGTTGGGCCCGATCAGCGCATGGCGCGCGCCGGCGGGCAGTTTGAACGTCACGTCGTCGGTGGCCGTGATGCCGCCGAACGCCTTGCGCAGCGCGCGGGTCTCCAGAACGATGCGCGGGTCAGTGGTCGACGCGCTCATGGCTTGCCTCCCGTCATCTTCTCGCGCAGCGAGAGCACGAGGCCGATGATGCCGCCGCGTACGAACAGAACGAGCAGCACGAGCACCATGCCGACCCAGAACAACCAGTATTGCGGCGTGATGTTGCCGAGGAAGTCCTGCATGACGCGGAAGGCGACCGCGCCGATCAGCCCGCCGTAGAGATAGCCCGATCCGCCGAACACGAGGATCAGCAGCGAGTCCGCGGAGCGGTGGAAGGCCACCATGTCAGGCGAGGCGAATTGCGTCGTCTGCGTCAGCAGGCCGCCCGCCACGCCCGCGATCGCCGCCGCCACGGTGTAGATGACGATGAGCCGCGCGTTCACCGGCATGCCGATGGCGCGCGCGCGCAGCGGATTGCCCTTGATGGCGAGCAGCGACAGGCCGAAGGGCGCGTTCACCAGTCGCCGGCAGAACAGGAAACAGACGAAGGTCACGGCCAGCGCGTACCAGAAGGACGTATGGCCGAAGATGTCGAAGCTCCATTGTCCCAGCACCGGCGAGGACATGACGCCCTGCAGGCCGTCCGATCCGCCGGTGATGGCTTTCGCCTGGATCACGATCTCCTCGACGATGAGCGCGACGCCCAGCGTCACCATCAGGCGCGTGAGGTCGGAGCCGCGTAGCACGAGGAAACTCGTCACGAAGCCCAGCACGCCCGCGGCTGCGCCGGCGACGAGCAGGCCCAGCAGCGGATCGGCGAGCGGCGCGGTTCCCGCGCCCGCCTTCGCCATCAGCCCGGCCGCATAGGCGCCGACGCCGAAGAAGGCGCCCTGGCCCAGCGTCACGAGCCCTGCGAAGCCCAGCGTCAGGTCGATGGAGAGCGCGAGCAGGCCGAGGATGAAGATCTCGCTCAGAAGCATCAGCTTCTTGGGGAAGATCCAGTAGCTCGCCGCGGCGAGCGCCCAGAAGGCGAACTCCCACCAGCGCCATCTGGCGCGGGAGACGAGCCAGCCCGCCGGTTTGTTGGAATCGTCGGGCGTCATCGCTTGGCGCTCCGGGTGAACAGACCCTGCGGCCGGAAGATGAGCACGGCCACCATGATCGTGTAGATGATGAATCCGCCGATGGCGGGGATGAAATACTTGCCCGCGACGTCAGCCACGCCCAGCAGGATCGCGGCGAAGAACGGGCCGGTGATCGTGGTCGTGCCGCCGATCGAAATCACGATCAGGAAGTAGATCATGTATTTCAGCGGGAAGCTCGGATCCATGCTGAGGATCGGCGCGCCCAGCGCGCCGCCAAGGCCCGCCAGGCCCGAGCCGAAGGCGAAGGTGAGGGCGAAAATGCCCGTCACGTCGATGCCCATGCCGCGCGCCACACGCCCGTCGTCCACCGAGGCGCGCAGGCGGCTACCGAAGCGCGTGCGGGCGATGACGAATTGCAGGCCGATGGTCAGCAGGCCGCAGATGGCGATCACGAACAGGCGATACACGCCAACGTTCGCGCCGAGGATTTCGATGCGCCCGCTCAGCGCCGGCGGCAGGTTCACGATCTGTTGGCTTGCGCCCATGAAATAGTCGACGGCGGCCATCGACATGAAGATGAGGCCGATGGAGAACAGCACCTGATCAAGGTGCGTCTTGTCGTAGAGCCGGCGATAGAGCAGGCGCTCAAGCACCACGCCCAGCAGCGCGCTCACAAGAAAGGCGGCCGGCAGGCACCAGAAAAACGAGACGCCGTGGCGGTTCATCAGCACGACGGTGAGATAACCGCCGGCCATGGCGAACGCGCCGTGGGCGAGATTGACGAAGTTCATTAAGCCGAGCGTGACGCATAGTCCGACGGCGAGAACGAACAACAGCATGCCATAGGCCACGCCGTCGAACAGAATCGTGAGCAAATGTCCCTCCTGCCCTTCCAAGGGGGGACGGCCCCGCGCGTGACGCGCGAGGCCGTGATGCGCTTACTTGTGGATCGGGTCCTTGACCTGACGCACGACGTCGAACTCGACGTTGTAGAGTTCGCCGTCCTTCTTTTCGACCTTGCGGATATAGACGTCCTGGATGACGTCGCGCGTCTGCGGGTCGATGGTCATCATGCCGCGGGGGCTCTCCCACGTCATGCCCTTCATGGCTTCCACGAGCTTGTCGCCGTTGGTGTCGCCGTTGGTCTTCTTCAGCGCCTCGTAGAAGGCGTGCATGC
Organism: uncultured Beijerinckia sp.; assembly: GCA_964645525.1. Classification (GTDB taxonomy): domain Bacteria; phylum Pseudomonadota; class Alphaproteobacteria; order Rhizobiales; family Beijerinckiaceae; genus Terripilifer. Next base: position 63,341 of record CAZYBF010000004.1, on the reverse strand, counting down.
CGTCATAGCCCGACACGCCGATGAAGTTCGGGCGCATGCCCGGATTGGCCTTCTTGAATTCGGCGACGAACTTCTGGTTCGTGGCCGAGCCGTGCGCGGCGGAGTAGAAGTGCGAGGTGATGAGGCCGAGCACGTTGTCGCCGATGCCGTTGAGCTGGTCGTCGTCAGTGATGTCGCCGGTGCCCACCACGCGGATGTTGGCGGTGGTCAGGCCGCGGTCGATCACCTGGCGCATCAGCGCGCCGGCGGTCGGCGCGGGCACGAACAGGAACAGCACGTCGGGCTTCAGGTCGCGCGCTTTCTGCAGGAAGGGCGCGAACTCCGGGTTGGCGAGCGGCGCCTTGAGCTGCTCGACGACCTTTCCGCCGCGCTCCTCGAAGCGCATCTTGAACGCGTCCTGCGCGTCGATGCCGGGGCCGTAGTCGGTGACCAGCGAGACGGCGGTCTTGGCGCCTTCCTTGGCGACCCATTCGGCCATCGGCACGGTCTGCTGCGGCAGGGTGAAGCTCACGCGCACGAAATAGGGCGAGCGCTCGGTGATGATCGACGTGCCGGCCGTCATGATGATGGCGGGCGTCTTCGCCTGGGTGATGACCGGCGCCACGGCGAGCGCCAGCGGCGTGAGGCTGAAGCCGGCGATAGCGGCCACCTTGTCGTTGACGATCAGCTCCTGCGCGTGGCGGCGCGTGACGTCGGCGACGCCGGTGTCGTCCTTGATGATGAGCTCGATGCGCTTGCCGGCGACCATATTGCCCTTTTCGGCCATATACAGACGCGCGCCCGCGACCTTCTGGCGGCCGGAGGCGGCCTGCGGGCCGGTGAGCGTGGCGATCAGGCCGACTTTGACGGTTTCCTGCGCGCTCGCCGGCGCGGCGAGCGGGAGCCCGGCGGCGAGGCCGACGGCCCCTGCCAGGATGCTTTTGAAGATCATAGCGTCCCCTCCTGTGAGACTGTGCGCGGCGCGCCGCGGCCAGGCGAAAATCGCGCCCGAGCGGGCTGACAATTCACGCTTTTGACGACTTGGGCAAGGCTTGCGAAAGGCGCTTGCGTCGGCCTTGCGCCTTATCCCCATTCCCGAGGGGCTCAAAGCCCCGCGAGCGGGGTCCGCTCCACGCGCACGCCGCTGGCGCCGAGGCGCACCACGTTGACGCTGCGCGCGTAATCGGGCGAGCCGGAGTAGTGGGCCTGCGCCGCCTCCGGTCCCACGCGGATCGCCCGGTTCCAGTGGCCGAGCGCGAGATAATCGGCCCCGACGGCGGCGATCTCGTCGTCGCCGAAAATCCAGGAGGGACGCAGCCGCGTGGAGCGGTCGGGCTGCGGCTCGTAATGGCCGTGGGCGAGGACGATCCGCCAGCGCGCGGCGCGCGGCGGCGGGGCGGCGAGCGGGTCCATGTCGCCATAATGGGCGTGGGCGCGCCCCCAGAGCTCAAGGTCAAGATGCGGAAAGAGGGCGGTCTCGCCATGGGTGATCCCCAGCACGGCGAGATTGTCGAGCGCCCGCATGGCGGGGTGGTGGAAGACCGCGTCCTCCACGGCGGGATCATGGTTGCCGGGCAGGATCGCGACCGGCCCGCCATGGTCGGCGATGGCGCGCGCGGTCTCCTCGATCAGCGCGCCGGGCAGGCGGTGGCATTCAAACGTGTCGCCCACCAGCAGCGTGAGGTCGGCGCCGCAATCGCGGGCTGCTGCGAGCACGAGCCGCAGGGGCGCCACGCCGTCGCCGCCGAACTGGCGCGCGGTGTAGGAATCGTCGATGTGCACGTCCGACGTGTGGACGAGAACGACCTCGCGCGCGCTCAATAGCAATTCTCCGGCGCGGGAAAGGCTTTCGATTTCACCGACTGCACATAGCGCGCCACCGCGTCCTCCACGCTCGCCGCGCCGGCCATGAAATCGCGCGTGAAGCGCGGCTTGCGGCCGGGGTAGACGCCCAGCATGTCGTGCAGCACGAGCACCTGTCCGTCGCAATCGGGCCCGGCGCCGATGCCGATCGTCGCCATGCGGGTGAGCTCCTGCGTGATCTGCGCGCCGAGCGCGGCGGGGATCATCTCAAGCACGATGAAAGCGGCGCCGGCCTGTTCGAGCGCCTGCGCGTCCGCGCGCAGCGCAGCCGCCGAATCCGCGCTCGCGCCCTGCACGCGATAGCCGCCGAGCTGGTTCACCGATTGCGGCGTCAGCCCCACATGCGCGCAGACGGGAACGCCGCGCTCCACAAGGAAGCGCACGGTCTCCGCCATGAAGGCGCCGCCCTCCACTTTCACCATATGCGCGCCCGCAGCCATCAGCCGCGCGGCGTTGCGCATCGCCTGCGCGGGGCTCTCCTGATAGGAGCCGAAGGGCATGTCGGCGATCACGAAGGCGCGTTTCGCGCCGCGCGCCACGCAACCCGTGTGATATTCCATGTGCTCCAGCGTGACGGGCAGCGTCGAGCTGTGGCCCTGCAGCACATTGCCCAGCGAGTCGCCCACAAGCAGCGCCTCCACGCCCGCGCGCTCCAGAAGCGCCGCGAAGGAGGAATCGTAGCAGGTGAGCACGGCGATCTTTTCGCCCGCCGCGCGCATTTTCGCGAAGTCGCCGAGCTTCAGGGGCTTCTGGTCCGCGAGATAGGCCATGACGAAGAACTCCTAGGGACCGCGCGCGTCGATGTTGTCGATCAGCCGCGTGCCGCCGAGGCGCGCCGCCGCAAGAAGACGCCAGCGTCCGCCGGCCGCAGGCGCGCCGAGGCTTTCCGCGTCGCGCAGCTCCAGATAATCGAGCGTGAAGCCGGCTTTTTCAATCGCCCCCTGCGCAAGCGCGAGCGCGTCCTGCGCCGGCGCGCCTGCGCGCAGGCGGCTGGCGCAATCCTGCAGGGCGGCGTGCAGCGCCGGCGCCTGCGCGCGCTCCTGCGCGCTGAGATAGACGTTGCGCGAGGAGAGCGCGAGCCCGTCGGCCTCCCGCACGGTCGGCGCGCCGACGATCCGCACCGGCAGGTCGAGATCGGCGCTCATGCGGCGAATGACGGCGAGCTGCTGAAAGTCCTTCTCGCCGAACACCGCGAGATCGGGCGCGCATTGGGTGAACAATTTCGCGACCACCGTCGCCACGCCGGCGAAATGGGTGGGGCGGAATCGATCCTCGAGCCCCGCCAGCGCCGGCCCGCCCGGCGTGATCGTGGTGGCGAAGCCATCCGGATACATGGTCTCCGGCGTCGGCGCGTAAACGACGTCGACGCCGGCTGCGGCGAGCTTCTCGACGTCGGCCTCGAAGCTGCGCGGATATTTGGCGAAGTCCTCGTGGGGCGCGAACTGCGTCGGATTGACGAAGATCGACACGACGAGCCGGTCCGCGCCCGCCGCCCGCGCCACGTCGGTCAGCGCCACATGGCCGGCGTGGAGCGCGCCCATCGTGGGGGCGAGGCCGATGCGCGCCCCTTGCTTGCGCAGGTCCGCGACGGCGGCGCGCAGGTCGGCGATGGTGCGGGCGATGAACGGGGACATGGGTTCTCTCAAATGGCGCCGAAGCTCAGTCGGGCACGGCGGCCAGTTCGTCAAGGCCGCGGACGATCCGGTCGGGGGGCAGGTCCCGATATTCGTCCGGCAGGCCGGTCCGGTTCACCCAGACGGTGCGGAAGCCGAACCGCGCCGCCCCGGCGATGTCCCAGCGGTTGGAGGACTGGAAGGAGACCTCGTCGGGGGCGACGCCGAAACGCGCGGTCGCCAGCGCATAGACCTGCGGGGCCGTCTTGTAGACGCCGATCTCGTCCACGGAAATGGTCGCGTCGAGGAGGTCGCTCAGGCCCGCCGCCTCCACCGCCCGGCCCAGCATGGCGGGCGATCCGTTGGACAGGATGGCGAGCGCGGCGCCCTTCGCCTTGAGCGCGGCGAGAGCGGGGCGCGCGTCGGGATAGGCGTCGAGCGTCTCATAGGCTGCGAGCAGGCGGCCGAGCAGGGCCGGGTTGAGCCCTCCGCAGCGGGCGGCGGCGTAAAACAGGGCGTCGCGCGTCAACTCCGCGAAATCGCGATAGGCGCCGGCGAGCGAGCGCACCCAGCAATATTCGAGCTGTTTGACGCGCCACAATTCCGACAGGCGCTCCGCCTGCGGGCCGATCTCCTGCGCATGGCGCGCGACGGCGGCGTGCACGTCGAACAGCGTGCCATAGGCGTCGAACACATAGAGCCTGGCGGGCAAGCGCTTCTCCATCCTGGATCCAGGTTCAGCCGTGCGCGCAGACTTGCCCGGCGGAGCGGGCCGCGCAAAGCTCGACTTTCGTCTGCGCCCCGCTCACGGCGTTTTGCTCCGGCGCGCGGGGCGCAGGCTCGACAGCGGCACGCCGAGCGCGGGCAGAAGCACGGCGAGGCTCGCGCCATAGACGAGCGCGCCCGCGAGTCCGAGCGCGCATAATTGCGCCTCCGCAGGAAAGCGCGGCGCGATCAGCGCGCCGATCTGCGCGGCCGCGCGGTCGCCGAAGGCGGCCACCAGCGCAAGCGCGAGGCAGGCCAGCGTCACCGCGAGCGCGATGCGCGTGGTCGCGCCGTCGATGCGCATGGCGCCCGCGCGGGTGGCGAGGACCGCAAGCGCGAGGAAATTGATCCATGCGCCGACGGCGGTGGCGAGCGCGAGGCCCTGCGCGCCGAGCGGCTCGTGCAGCACGATTTTGAGCGCGACGTTCACGCCCACGGCGGCGAGCGCCACCAGCATGGGCGTCGTCGTGTCGCCGCGACCGTGGAAGCTTGCGACCGCGGAGCGGATCAGCACCACGGCGAGCAGGCCGTAGCCATAGGCCGCCAGCACCTGCGCGGCCGCAGCCGTCGCCTCCGGCCCGAACGCGCCGCGTTCGAACACGCCGCGCACGATGATGTCGGGCATGACGACGAAGGCGACGAAGAAGGGCGCGCAGAGCGTGATCGTCAGCGCCATCGTGCGGTTCTGCGCCTCCATCGCGCCAGCCTCGTCGCCGGCCGCGAAACGCCGGCTCATCTCCGGCAGCAGCACCGAGCCCGCCGCCACGCCAATCACGCCGACAGGCAATTGATAGAGGCGATCCGCGTAATAGATCGACGACAGCCCGCCCGCCGGCAGAAGCGAGCCGATGATCGTGTCGGCGAACAGCGCGATCTGCACGCCCGCCGAACCGATCACCGCCGGCCCGAAGGATTTGAAGAAGCGCTTCATGTCCTCATCAAGACCGGGGCGCGCGAAATAGGCGAACAGGCCCGCGCGGCGCGCGGCCCAGATCATCAGCGCAAGCTCCAGAACGCCTGCGACGAGCACGCCCGCCGCCGCCGCCACGCCCGCATCGGGAAAGAGGAAGGCGGCCGCCAGACAGGCGACGATCGACAGGTTCAGCAGCACCGGCGCGAAAGCGGCGGCCACGAAACGGCCGTGCGCGTTGAGCGTGCCCGCGATCAGCGTGACGAGCGAAACGCACAGCAGATAGGGAAAGGCGATGCGGGTGAGCGTGAGCGCGGGGCCGTAGCGCTGCGGATCGTCGATCACGCCGGGAGCGAGCAGCGCGAGCAATTCCTGCGTGAAGACGAGCGCGAGCGCCAGAAGCACGACCTGCGCGAGCGCGAGAACCGTGAACATGCGCGCACAGAACGCGCGCGCGCGTTCAGGCCCCCCCTGTTCGAGCGCGCGTGAATAGGCGGGCACATAGGCGGCGTTGAAAGCGCCTTCCGCGAAGATCGCGCGAAAATGATTGGGCAGACGGAAGGCGATCGTGAAAGCGTCGGCCAGCGCGCCCGCGCCAAGCACGGCGCCCATTATGACGTCGCGCACGAATCCGGTCGCGCGCGAGAGCAGCGTGAAGCCGCTGACGGAGGCGAAATTGCGCCACAGGCTCACGGGCGCGCCGTCCGCGCGCGCGCCACGGGCGAGGAATCCTCCTCAACGCCCACCCGTTCCGCGACGAGATAAAGCGGCCTGCGCTTCACCTCGGCGAAGATGCGGCCGATATATTCGCCCAGCACGCCAAGCGACATCAATTGCACGCCGGCGAAGAACATGATCGACACGATGAGCGAGGCGTAGCCCGGCACGTCCACGCCATGGGTCGCGGTGCGCAGCAGGAAAAAGATCGCCGCCGCCAGCGCCAGCAACGAGATCAGCGTTCCCACATAGGTCCACACTTTCAGCGGCAGCGTGGAGAAGGACATGAGCCCGTCGAGCGCGAAGCGGGTGAGCTTGCGATAGCTGAACTTCGAGGAGCCGAAGGCGCGCTCCGCCACTTCGAAGGGAACGCCGAGGCTGCGATAGCCGATCCAGGCGTAAAGCCCTTTGGAGAAGCGGGCGCGTTCAGGCATGGCGCGCAAGGCCTCCACCGCCTGCCGGTCGAGCAGGCGGAAGTCGCCGGCGCCCGGCGGCAGGCTGGTTTCGCCGAAGGCCGCGAACAGGCGATAGAAGCGCAGCGTGAGCGCGCGACGCATGGCCGAATCCGCCGAGCGGTCCACCCGCTGACCGAACACGTTCTGATAGCCCTGCCGCCAGCGCTCCACGAAGGTCTCGATCATCTCGGGAGGATGCTGGAGGTCGGCGTCCATGATGACGACGGCCTCGCCGCGCGCGTGGTCGAGCCCGGCGGCGATGGCGATCTCCTTGCCGAAATTGCGGCTGAAGGAGATGGCGCGCAGGCGCGGGTCGAGCTGGTTGGCGCGGCGCAGGGCGGTGAGCGTGTCATCGGTCGAGCCGTCGTCCACGAACACCACTTCGAACGAGGCTGAGCAGCGCTCCATCACGGGCGTGAGCCGGGCGACGAGCGGCGCCAGATTCTCCGCCTCGTTGAACATCGGGACGACGACGGAGATTTCCGGTCTGGCGTCGTCGGGCGTCGGGGCGGATTGCAGCGTCATGGGATCTCGACCGGCTCGCGATGGGTCTCGCCTCGGGCGCGCGCCCCAAGGACCGCGCCC
>CAZYBF010000004.1:54002-56354 GCA_964645525.1 uncultured Beijerinckia sp. | reverse complement strand
AAGGACCGCGCCCAAGACCTATGCGCAAAGGGGCGCGCCGGCGCAAGCGTCCGGGGCGGGGGCGCGCGCAAGGCGGCTGCCGTCCGAGCCCGCGCCGTGCTAAAGGCGGGCGGCCCGGCGCCTCCGGGCGGGTGAGCCCATGGCCGAATTTCCTTTCATCCTCTGCGCGGACGATTACGCGATCTCCCCGGCCGTAAGCGCCGGCGTGCGCGAGGCGCTGGCCGCGGGCCGGCTGAACGCCACGGGCGCCATGACCAACCGGCCCGACTGGCCGGCGGCCGCGCCCCTTCTGCGCCCCTTCCTTGAGCGCGCGCAGGCCGGCGTCCATCTCAACCTGACCGCGGGCGCGCCGCTGTCGGCCTGCCCGGACCTCGCCCCGGACGGCCGGCTGCCGCCGATCGGCTTCTATCTGCGCGCGCGCCGGCTCGCCCCTGAGCTCGCCCGGCAGATCGGCGCGGAGATCGCCGCCCAGTTCGATGCGTTCGAGGCGGGGCTGGGCCGGGCGCCTGATTTCGTGGACGGGCACCAGCATGTCCACGCCCTGCGCCCGGTGCGCGGCCTTCTGCTCGACGAGATGGAGCGGCGCGGCTGGGCGGGCCGGGTGTGGCTGCGCGACAGCGCCGACCGGCCCTCCCGTATCCTCGCCCGCGGGGTGGAGACGCGCAAAGCGCTCGCGCTGGCCTGGTTCGCCCATGGCTTCGCCCGGCAGGCGCAGGCGCGGGGCTTTTCGCTCAACGAGGGCTTCTCCGGCTTCTCCGCCTTCGATCCCGCGCGCGATTACGCCAGCGATTTCGCCCGTTACCTGCGCGCGCCCGGCCGGCGCCACCTCGTGATGTGCCATCCCGGCCGGGTGGACGCGGCGCTGGCGCAGGTCGATCCCGTCACCGCCACCCGGCCCCAGGAGCTCGACTTCCTGCTCGGCGACGACTTCCCTCTCGTCCTCGCCCGCGCCGGCGCCCGGCTCGATGACTGGCGCTCCGCCCCCGGCTGATCCGGCGCGCCCTTGGGCTTAACGATAACTTAAGCCAGACCTTGCAAGACTGTGCGGATCGGCGGCTCCCGCCGCGTCTGCTCCGGCGAGGAAGATGTCCATCCGTCCCCACCTGCTTGTCGCCTCGAACATCAGCCGCAAGGGCGGGCTCGTGATCGGCGCGGTCGCGTTGCTCGTCGTGCTGACGATCACGTTCATGCAGTCGAGCTCGGAGGAGGGGAGCGTCGGCATGGTGATTCCCATCACCGGCGCGCTGGTGATCGTGGGCAGCGTCGTCATCCTGTTCAATTCGGCGATGGCGCGCCTGTCGCTCGCCGTCTCCGAACTCAGCAAGACGCTCATCCGCCTCGCGGATGGGGACGTCTCCGCGCAAGTGCCCGACGTCGCCGCCCATCCCGAACTCGCCCAGATCGCGCAGGCGATCCAGACCCTGAAGGGCCGCCTGCAGGAGCGCGTGACCCTGCTCGACAAGGTGGGAGCCTCGGAGGCCGCCGCCCTTGCGCGTCAGGAGAAGGTCGACCGCCTGATCTCCGAGTTCCGCACCGCCGCCGCCGCCGCGCTCGCCCAGGTGAGCGGACAAAGCTCGCACATGCTCGCCGCCGCCGATCAGCTCGCGAAAATCTCAACCGAATCCGCCCGTCAGGCGTCGAGCGCCACCGCCTCCACCGAACAGGCGTCGAGCTATGTGCTGACCGTGGCGCGCGCGTCTGAGGAATTGTCGGCCTCCATCCGTGAGATCGAGGCGCAGGTGCTGCGCACCCGCAACATCGTCAACGAGGCCTCGCGCACCACCGTGGCGACGACGCAAACCATCGACGGCCTCGCCGACAAGGCGCAGAAGATCGGCGAGATCATCGGCCTCATTCAGGCCATCGCCGCGCAGACCAATCTGCTCGCGCTCAACGCCACCATCGAGGCCGCGCGCGCGGGCGAGGCGGGACGCGGCTTCGCCGTCGTCGCGCAGGAAGTGAAATCGCTGGCGAGCCAGACGGCCCATGCGACCGATCGCATCGCCGAACATGTCGCCGCGATCCAGAACGCGACGGAAGGCGCGGTGCACGCCATCGCCTCCATTTCCGCCACCATGCAGGAGGCGGAAGGCTTCACGGCCGGCATCGCCGTCGCGGTGGAGGAGCAATCCTCCGCCACCAAGGAGATTTCGCGCAGCGCCGCGGAAGCCGCTGACGAGACGCAAAGCGCCGCCGACAGCATGGACGGATTGAAAGCCGCCGTCAGCGAAACCGACCGCGCCGCCTCGCAGGTCCATCGCTCCGCCACCGACGTCGCGCGGCAGGCCGAATTCGTCAACGAGACGATCGACCGTTTCCTGCGCTCGGTCGCAAGCGCCTGAGCCGCAGGCT
>CAZYBF010000004.1:7586-53902 GCA_964645525.1 uncultured Beijerinckia sp. | reverse complement strand
TTGCGCAAATGCGCGCGCTAAGTTCGCGCGTCTGTTTGCGTCCTTGCGCATGCGCGCATGGTGATCCTTCTTTAACCATAATGCGCGATCTTGAGGGGCGTTTGTTTTGTTCTTCAGGAGATTTTCATGTTGCGCCATTCGATTTCAGCGAGCGTGTTCTTTCTATCGGCCGCTTTCGCCAACGCCGCCGATTACAGGGTTCCCGTTCCCGCGCCCACGCCCATTCCCCCGCCCGTCGCCGCGCCGGCGCAGCCCTTCAACTGGGAGCGCTGCTATGTGGGCGTGCAGGTCGGCCACAAGGACATCCGCAACGACCTCACGATGCATTCGACGGAATTCGTCAACCTGATGCGCGTGAACAAGCATTCCACCAACATTCAGGGTCCCAACATCGGCGCGCAGGTCGGCTGCAACAAGCTGATGGACGGCCTGCTTATCGGCTTTGAAATCGAAGGCGTGTTCGGCCCCAAGGCCTCCACCTTCTGCGGCGTCAACATCGACCCCGTGTCCTTCTGCATGAAATACGAGAAGGACAGGGAGTTCTTCGGCTCTGCGCGCGTCGGCAAGCTGTTCGACGGCTTCTCGTTCTGCAATTGCGGCCCCTCGCTCCTCGTCTATTCGAAGTTCGGTCTGGGCTATACGAGCACCAGCCTCACGGGCAGCATGAGCCAGCTCTCCTACAATTCCCACCCGCTCAATCCGGGCGGCACGGAATACACGCCGATCTGGGCGAACAATTTCGACGTCTCGGGCAAGCGCAGCTTCTTGTCGCCGCTTCTGGGCTTCGGCGTCGAATACGCGATCGATTCCGACTGGACGGTGCGCGGCGAGTTCGCCGGCATGTATTCGGCGAGCAAAGGCGGAAACCTCACCGTCACGCGCGCTGAGACCTACGGCGTCGTGCCGCCCAATGACGCCACCCAGGTGCGCCGTCATGTGGCCGTCGGCGACGTGATCTCGGCGAAGATGCGCGAGATCGAGACCAAGGTGTCGCTGGGCGTGAACCGCCTGTTCTGAGCGCGCCTTCGCAAAAGAAAACGCGGGCGACGCCTGCCGCCCGCGTTTCCGGTCCGCTTCGCTGCGCGCGTCTTACTTGACGGCGGCGGCGTACATCTGGGCCACGTATTCCCAGTTCACCATGTTCTCGATGAACGCCTTCACGTAATCGGGGCGACGGTTGCGGTAGTCGATGTAGTAGGAGTGCTCCCACACGTCGCAACCCAGGATCGGCGTCGCGCCATGCACGAGCGGGCTTTCGCCGTTCGCGGTTTTGGCGACGATCACCTTGCCGTTCTGCACGGCGAGCCAGCACCAGCCGGAGCCGAACTGCGTCACGCCCGCCTGAATGAAGTCTTCCTTCATCTTGTCGATGGAGCCGCAGCCGTCGACGATCGCCTTCTCCAGCTCGCCGGGGATCTTGCCGCCGCCGTTGGGCTTCATCCAGTTCCAGAAGTGCAGGTGGTTGTAGTGCTGGCCGGCGTTGTTGAAGAGGCCGGCGTTCTTGCCGAACGAGCCCTTCACGATCTCCTCGAGCGACTTGCCTTCCCACTCGGTGCCCTTCAGCAGGTTGTTGCCGTTGGTCACATAGGCGAGATGATGCTTGTCGTGGTGATACTCCAGCGTCTCCTTCGACATGTAGGGCTGCAACGCGTCGTAGGCATAGGGCAGGTCGGGAAGCGAGAAGCTCATGTGCGCGCCTTTCGAATTCTAGCGCCGAGGCGGTCGGAGGCAGGCCCTCCCTGAACCGTCCGCATCGACAGGGGCTTCCGAGATAAAGGCGAAAGGGCCGCGAATCAATCCTGCGCCGGCCGTTCCGCCGGGCGGCCTTGCGCGCCGGCGCGCGTGTGCTTTAGTGCGGCGGGCGCGCGGCCGGAACCATGGCGCCGCGCCGAAGGAGTCTTCCTGTGCTGAAATGGCTTGTTTTCGGGCTTGGCGCGCTCATGAGCGTCGCCGGCGGGGCCTGGCTCTGGCAGGGGCTGGGCATCGTGCAGGTGGAGCGCGGCTGGAGCGCGGTGATCGCAGGGGCGATTTTCGTCGGCTCGGGCGCGACCCTTCTGGGCCTTGCGGCGCTCTTGCGCGCGATTGAGACGCTGGGCGCGCCGCGACGCGCCCCCGCGCAGGCTGGCGGCGCCCTCGCAACGCCTGTCGAGTCAGCACGCACTGTCGAGCCGGCGCGCCCGGCGTCGCCGGTCATGCCGAAGGCGACGACGCCCGATTTCAGCGCGGAGCCCGCGGACGAAAAGGAAGGCGACGACTGGCGCTCCATTCTCGCCCGCACGAGCGCGCCCTCGCCTTCAACGCCCTCGCCTTCGCCTTCGCCCGCCTCTGCGCCTTTCTATGCGCCGACGGCGAGCCCGTCGCAGGATGGTCGCCTCGCGCGCCGCTATGAATCGCAGGGCGTGCGCTATTCGCTCTTTGACGATGGAACCATCGAGGCTGAGACGGACAGCGGGCGTTTCACCTTCGCCTCCATCGACGAATTGCGCGCCTTCCTTGACGCGCGCAAGGCGGCGCGCAAGAGCTGAGGCCTTACTTCACCAGCGCCATGAGCGCCTTGAAATGGCCGGCGCCCGCCACCCTCTGCCATTCGAAGATCGCCATTTCCACCGTGACGATCTCAACGCCCGCACGCGCCATGCGCGCAAGCGCAAGCTCCCGCGATTGCGGCGCGCGCGAGCCCACGGCGTCGGCGGCCACATAGACCGGCAGGCCCGCCTCATGGGCCTCGATGGCGGTCTGCAGCACGCAGACATGGGCCTCGATTCCGCAGATCAGCACTTGGTCGCGGCCATCGTCGGCGAGCGCGCGCACGCGCTCGGCGATGGCGGGATCGCCCATGCAGGAGAAACTGAGTTTCTCGAAGCTTCGGGCGCTTTCCGGCAGGCGTTCGCGCAGCGCCGCCACGCTGGGGCCGATGCCTTTGGGATATTGCTCGCTCACGCTCACCGGCACGTCGAGAATGGCCGCCGCCTGCACGAGCCGCAGGCAACCGGCGAGTATGTCCTCGCCCTGCGCCATGGCGGGCAGCAAGCGCTCCTGCACATCCACCACGAGGAGCTGCGTGCGCGCGGAATCGAGAAGGACGCTCATGCGCGCGCTCCTGTCTTGCTCGTCCCCGTCTTGCTCGTCCCCGTCTTGCGCGCCGCCGTCAGCGCCCGTTTGCGTTTCGCGCGTTCCGCGGCCCAGAGGGCGAAGGCGTATTCCACGGCGATCTCCTTCAGCCTGTCGAAGCGGCCCGAGGCGCCGCCATGGCCTGCGTCCATATTGGTGCGCAGCAGGATCGGCCCGCCGCCCGTCATGCGCGCGCGCAGGCGCGCGGCGAATTTCGCAGGCTCCCAATAGGTCACGCGCGGATCGGCGAGCCCGCCCTCGATCAGCATGGGCGGATAATCCTGCGCGCGCACGTTGTCATAGGGCGAATAGTCGAGAATGGTGCGGAAGGCCGCCGCGTCGGCGATGGGATTGCCCCATTCAAGCCATTCAGGCGGCGTCAGCGGCAGGCTGTCGTCGAGCATTGTGTTGAGCACGTCGACGAAGGGCACGTCGGCGATCACGCCGGCGAACAGCTCCGGCGCCATATTGGCGACCGCGCCCATCAGCATGCCGCCCGCCGAGCCGCCAAGGCCGACGATGCGCCCCTGCGCGGTGAAGCCGGCCTCGATCAGCGCGCGCGCGGCGCTCACGTAATCGCGGAACGTGTTGGGCTTCTTCTCGAGCTTGCCGTCGAGGTACCAGCTCCAGCCCTTGTCGCAACCCCCGCGCACATGGGCGATGGCGTAGACGAAGCCGCGGTCCACCAGCGAAAAGCGCGCGGAGGAGAAATGCGCCTCGAAGGCGTCGCCATAGGAGCCATAGGCCTCCAGCAGCAGCGGCGCCTTGCCGTCGATTTTCGTCTTCTTCGCGTAGAGCAGCGTGACGGGAATCTTCTTCCCGTCATGGGCCTTCGCCTGAATGCGCCGCGTCACGTATTTCTCAGGCTTGTGGCCGGAGGGGATGACCTGCCGCTTGAGCAGGCGGCGCTCGCGCGTCTCCATGTCATAGGCCCACACTTCATAGGGGCGCGTCATGGAGGAATAGCCGAAGCGCATCTCGTTCGTGTCGAACTCGAGCACCTCCTCGAGATCGAGGTCATAGGCCTCCTCGTCGAAGGCGATGGAATGTTCCTTGCCGTCGGCGATGCGGCGGATCACGATGCGCGGCAGGCCGTTCTCCAATTCGGTGCGCACGAGGTGACGCGCGAAGGCGACGCAGCCGGTGATCATGCGGCCCTTCTTGTGCGCGGTGACGACGCGCCAGTTCGCGCGCGCCGGATTTTCGAGCGGCGCCTCCACGATCTTGAAATCGTCGCAGCCGTCGGCGTTGGCGAGGATGAACAGGCGCCCGTCGTGGTGGTCCACGTCGTAGCGCAATTTCTCCGTGCGCGGCTCCACGATGCGCGCGGGCGCCAGCGGATCGCGCAGATCGATGAGGCGGGTCTCCGACGTCTCATGATCCTCCACCTCGATGGTCATGAAGTCGCCCGACTGGGTCTCGCCGATGCGCACGAACCAGCGCGGCTCGGTCTCCTCGAAGATGAGCTTGTCCTGCGCCTGTTTCTCGCCCAGCGCGTGATGGTAGACGCGGCAGGGGCGATGGTTCTCGTCCATCTTCACATAAAAGAAGCCGCGGGAGTCCGCGCGCCACACCACGTCGCCGTCGCTGTCCTCGATCACGTCGCGCAGCGCCTTGCCGCTTTCGAGGTCGCGCAGGCGGATCGTGTAATACTCGCTGCCGCGCGCGTCCGCGCTCCAGGCGAGCAGGCGATGGCAGGGCGAGTGGACGGCGCTTGCGAGATCGAAAAAGGGCTTGCCCTTCGCCAGCGCTTCGCAATCCAGCATCACCTGTTCGTCTCCGCCCATGCGCGGGCGCCGGCAGATGAAGGGGTGCTGCGCGCGGCGCGCGTAGCGGCTGAAATAGGTCCAGGCGCCGTCCGGCGTCGGCGGATCGGAATCATCCTCCTTGATGCGTGCGCGCATCTCGCGGGCGAGTTCGAGGCGCAGGGCGCGCGTGGGCTTGAGGACGGCGTCGCAATAGGCGTTCTCCGCATCCAGATAGGCGCGGATGGGGCGGGGCAGCGCGGAGGGCGTGCGCAGCACCTTGCGCCAGTTCTTCGCGCGCAGCCAGGCGAACTCGTCCACGATCTCGACGCCGTGCACGACCCGCCTGGTCGGGCGCGCGGGGGCCGCCGGCGGGGCGGGGCTCCTCGCGGGCCGCGGGGCGGTTTTCGCCTTCGGCTTTCTGGGCGTCTTCATGGGTGCGGGCTCCGCGGCGCTGAGGCTTGCGCGCGGGCGATGCGCCGCGCGTCACGTCTTTCGTAGGACGGCGCCTCGAGCCCGGCAAGCGGGCGGCGCGAGGTCGCCTTGCGGATCGGCGGTCGGCGGCCGCGTCCATGCTGCTATACTGGGGGCTCTCCTTTGAGTCGTGTGAGTCGCGTCCTCGAACCGCGTGCGTGAACCGCGTGTTTCAACCGCTTTCATGCGCGCCGTCCCAGCGGGCGGCGCCTGTTTTCTCCTGTCGCGGAACCATGATGTCAGACGCCAATCTTCATTTGCAGCTCGCCGCGCAAATCGTCGCGGCTTATGTGGGGCGCCATGCCGTCGAGGCTTCGGAATTGCCGGCGCTCATAGGCCAGGTCCACGCGGCTGTGGCGCGCGTGGCGGCTCAGGCTGCGGGCGCCGTCGCGCCGCCTCGGCCTGCGGCGCCGGCGCGCCGCTCCGTGTTCGACGATTACATCGTCTGTCTTGAGGACGGAAAGAAGTTCAAGTCGCTCAAGCGCCATTTGCGCACGCAATACGGCATGACGCCGGAGCGCTACCGCGAGAAATGGGGCCTGCCGCCCGACTATCCGATGGTCGCGCCCAATTACGCGAAAAAGCGCTCGCAGCTTGCGCGCAACATGGGCCTCGGCCAGCAGAAGAAGGCGCAGCGCCCGCGCTAGGGGGCGCCTTCGCGCGGGGGCTGCGGCCGGGGCGCGAACAGGGCCTCCGCCTGCGCGCGCAAGGCTTGACGCGCGTTGACGCGCGGGCGCTCTTTTGCCCGAGCGACAGGTTCCGGTGCGCTCTCGCGCCCGGTCGCCTGACGCCAGGCGCTCGCAAGCGCCCGGTGAGCGTCGAGGTCATAGCCGGAGCGTCCTGCGGCGGCGAGCCGGCGCTGGGCGCGCAGCGCCCGGGCGATCTCGCGCAGGCGTTCGGGCAGGGGCTTTTCGGGCGCAAGTTTTTCGCACGCAAGTTTTTCCGGGGAGCGTTTTTCGGGAAAGGCCTGCGCGGGCGGGTGCGTTTTGGGTGACAAGCTCATAAGATTTTTTTCTTAAAAATGATCGCGGGGATCGACGGCCCCATTATCGACCGGGCCGGAGGAGCGGTTGAAAAAAGAGAAAAGCGAGCGTTTCCAATCGCCGTCAGGGTGCAGGAATATTTTCTTGCAATCCGCTGCGCCAAAGTCCAGCCTGAGCCGCCGGAACAGTCCGGCTCATGTTGGAGGCCATCCATGTCCACGCGTATCGGTCATTCCGGGAGCGCCCGCGCTTCCGCCTCTCCTCCCTTCTCTCCTGTGGCTGCGGCCTTTTCGCTGGCGGCGGGTCTGGCCTGCGTCCTTTCGGGGGCGAGCCCGCGCCAGCTTGTCGGGCGCAACCGGCGCCGGCGTCTTGCCGGGGCGCGCGCGCAGGCCCTTTATCTCGGCCATGTCGGGCTTGGCGTGCCGCTGGTCCATGCGGCCGGCGCGCTGGGGCGCGACCGCGCGAGCGCTCGTCGGGCCTGCGCGCGCATTGAAACCTTGCGCGATGCGCCCGGCGTCGATCACGCCTTCGCCTGTCTTGAGGGCGCGTTGCGCGCCTTGCGCGAACGTCTTCACGACATCGCGGGGGAGGCCCGGCCATGAAGACGCGCGTCGATCCTTCGATCTCCCGCGACGCGTCCGCCGCGCGCGAGGGGCTTTCGCGCGCCGCCCTGCGTTTGTTGCGGCGTCTGGAGGCGCCCGACTCCTATGCGTTCCGCGATGGCGAGGGATGGGTCGTGGCCATCGCCCGCAATGGCGCGAGCCTGCGCGCGGGCGGGGCGGATGAGGCCAGCGCGCAGGCGCTTCTCGCGCAGGGACTCGCAAGCCTCGATGCGCCGGCCGCATCCGGGCGCGCGCGGCTGCGCGCCAACGAGGCCGGGCTCGCCTTTCTGCGCCGCCTCGACGCGGAGCCCGATCAGGCCTTCCTCGCCCAGCATGCGGTGCTGGAACGCCGCAGCGTGGAGGGCGAGGCGCGTCTGGTGGATGCGCAGGAAAGCCCGCTCGCATGGCTTGCGCGACGCAAGCTCGTGGACGCCGCCAGTTTCGAGGCGGGCGAACGTTTGCGCTGCGATATGGAGGCCGCGCGCATGCTGCCGCGCACCACGCTCGACTGGTCGCGCGTGGGCGGGCGCGCGCCCCGCAGGGCGGACGGCCTGCATGTCGCCGAAATGACTCTGGCCGCGCGCCAGCGCGTCGCGCGCGCGCTCGATGCGGTGGGGCCTGACCTGTCAGGCCTGCTCATCGACGTGTGCGGTTTTCTGAAAGGGCTCGAAACGGTGGAGGGCGAACGCGGATGGCCGCGCCGCTCCGGCAAGGTCGCGCTCGGTCTCGCGCTCGCCGCCCTTGCGCGCCATTACGGCCTTGGCGCCGCGCAGGGGCCCGCCCATGGACGCCTGCGCCATTGGGGCGCGCAGGATTACCGGCCTTTGATAGATGGGGCGGGCGCCGGCGAGGCTTAGGCGGCGCGTTTAGCCCGCTTGCGCGGCGCGCGCGTCGCGGCGGATGCGCTCCACCATGGAGCGCACGCCGTTCGAGCGTTGCGGCGTGAGATGTTCGGTGAGCCCGAGCTTTTCGAAAGCGCCCAGCGCGTCCACGTCAAGGATCTCGCGCGCCGTGTGGCCGGAATAGAGCGACAGCAGGATGGCGATCAGCCCGCGCACGATGTGGGCGTCGCTGTCGGCTTCGAATGTGAGCACGGGTTCGCCGCCCTCGCGCGCCACGCGCGTCTCCAGCCAGACCTGGCTCGCGCAGCCGCGCACGCGGTTGTCTTCCGTCTTCGCGCTGTCCGGCAGGCCGGGCAGGGCGCGACCCAGTTCGATCACGTAGCGATAGCGCTCTTCCCAATCGTCGATGAGCGCGAAATCGTCGAGCAGGTCTTGCAGCGTCTGGTGCGGCGTCATGGCCCGCATATAGGGGCGCGGCCCCGCAGGGGCCAGCGAAATCGTTCAGCTGCGCGCCGCGGGCGCCTGCGCGTCGCGCGGCCTTTGCGGACGCCGCGTCTCGGCCTGCTCGACCGTGGCTTTCCCACTTGCTTTCCCGCTCGGCGCTTGACCGCCTGAGGATTGCCCGCCCGAGGATTGCCCGCCCGCTGCGGGCTTGCGCGTCTCTTGCTTCGGCTCGCGCCGGTTCGCCTGCGTCTTGTCGACGGGGCGCGGACCCGCGGCGGCGGCGAGGTTTTGCGCGGCCTGCGCCGCCCTGGCGCATTCGCCGGGCGCCTTCACGCACAGGCGGGCGGGATCGTCCGGCATTTGCTCCATCACCGCCGCCGCGCCCTGCAGGACGGCGCCGGTGAACAAGGCCGCCCGCGCCGCCGCCTCCCTGCGCTCGTCGCCGGGATCGGCTGGCGCATAGACGAACACAAGACCCAACCAGAACGCGCTGCGCATGAGGAACATCGACGCCACTCCATCGGCCAGTCGCCATCATGGCGCCTGCGTCCTGATCTTCCGCCAAACTCTTCGCTCGCATTCGCACGACGAAGGAAAGGATTCCTTCACCTTGTTGGGCCGCGAAGGGAAACAAGTTCTAAACCATTCCGCTAAAAAGCTGGGCGCACGGGCCTCCGTCGGGGCGAAAAAGCCAGTGTTTTCCAAGGCGTCGGCAAAAGGTTTAGGGTTCGCTTAAGGCGCGTCCTCCAATTTGCGCGAAGGGCCCCTTCCGGGCCGCGTGGATTGCAGCGTGACCGCCATCGAGAGATTGAAAGCCCTGCCCGAAAGCCTCGTTCATGCGAGCGTGCGCGGCCCCCTCGACGTGCGCCGTCATGCGGCCTTCATCGGCCTGCGCCTGTGCATGGGCGCGGCCGCGCTGGTGGGCGTGACTCTCTGGCTCGCCGTGGGCGGCGTGGAGGGCGCGGCGCAGGCCGGCGCGCTCGCCTTCGCCTGCGCGCCCCTCATCGCGCTGATCCTGGCTTCGCGGCGCGGGGATCTCGTCGCCGCCTCTCTGGCGGGTCTCGCGGGCCTCGTCGGCTTCTCCCTGTGCCTCGCCGCCGCTGAGCCCGTCTATGCGCCCGCCGCTCTGGCTCTTCTTCTGCTCGCGCCGTTCGAGGCGGCGCTGGCCGACGCGCCGCGTCTCATCTGGGGCGGGCTTGGGCTCGCGCTCGCAGCTCTCGTCGCGGGATGGAGCCTCGCCGGCCTCGGCCAGACAGGTCCCGGCTGGCTCGCCTTGCTTGCGGGCGCGCTCGTCATGGCTGCGGCCGCCAGCCGCGTGATTGCGCGCATGGCCGGCGCCGCGCGTCGCGCGCAGGAGGCGCAGGCCGCTCGTTGCGACGCGCTCGTCGAGACGCTCGATGGATGGCTTCTTCACACTGACCGCACGGGCGCTGTTCTGCGCGCGCAGGGCGCGGGCGTCGATGCGTTGCGCCTGACCGCGCGCGACGCCATGGGCCGCGGCCTGTTCGAACGCATTCACGTTGGCGACCGGCCGGCCTTTCTGAAAGCCGTCTCGGACGCAGCCGCCGGCGGAACGCTTGCGCGCGCGACCTTGCGCGTGCGCGCGGGCGCGCAACATGCGCCGGATGCTGTCAGCGCGCCGCCCGCCTTCGTGTGGACTGAACTGCGCGCAAGCCCGCTTGCCGACGCGCAAGGCGAGGCCCTGTGCGTGCTGCGCGACGCAAGCGAGCGCATGGAGCGCGAAGACGCCGTCGCGCAGGCGCGCGCGCAATCCCTGCAGGCCGATCGCGCGAGAGATCGTTTCCTCGCCACCATCAGCCATGAGCTGCGCACGCCGCTCAACGCCATCATCGGCTTTTCCGAAATGCTCGCAAGCGAGCGGCTTGCGCCGGCTGATCCCGCGCGCGGGCGCGAATACGCGCAGGTGATCAACGAATCCGGCCACCATCTTCTGTCGGTGGTCAACGCCATTCTCGACGTGTCGAAAATGGAGGCGGGCGCTTTCGCGCTCGCGCCCGAGCCCGTCGCCATCGCGCCGGTCGTGGACCAGTGCTGCGACATGGTGCGGCTGAAGGCGCAGGAGAAGGGCGTGGAGATCGCGCGCGACATTCCCGCCGATCTTCCTGAAATCGTCGCCGACCGTCGCGCGGTGAAGCAGATCCTGATCAATCTCGTCTCCAACGCGCTGAAGTTCACGCCCGCCAATGGCCGCGTGGTCGTGCGCGCGCGTCCTGAAGGCGCCTCGCTCACGCTCAGCGTGATCGATACGGGCGTGGGCGTGGAGGCGCGCGACCTCGATCGGCTCGGGGCGCCTTTCTTCCAGGCGCAGGGCGATTATGATCGTCGCCATGAAGGCGCCGGGCTTGGGCTTTCGGTGGTGCGCGGACTTGTGGGCCTGCATGGCGGAACCATGCGCTTTGAAAGCGCGCCCGGAGAGGGCGCCCTGTGCCTCGTGAAACTCCCGCTCGACTGCAGCGTCGTTCCAGAGACGGCGCGGCGCGCGCAGGCGCCGATCGAAACGCTCGCCCGCGGCCCTTCGGCCATGCGACAGGCGAGACCGCAGGACGCTCATATGAGCGTGCAAGAGAGGAAGAAAGCAATTGCGTGACAGCGACAGCATGGACCGGGACTTCCACGCGCTGGAGGGAACGCCCCCGCCGCGTGTGCGACGGCCTGCGGGCGCGCGCGCGAAAGCGCCCAAGCCATCCGCCCTGCGCCGCTTCCTGATCGCGCCGCTCACCACCGGCCTCGCCACAGCCTTTCTCGCCTGCGTGCGCCGGCCGGGCCGCGCGCTTGTGAGCCTCGCCGCGCTCGGCGTCGGCCTCGGCGTCATCGCCAACGCGCTTTATCTGCAACCGGGCCGCCATCCCGCGCCCCTGTTCGCCGGCGCCGGCGCCGGCGACGCCGCGCGCGCCGCGCAACAAGCGCAGGCCGCCGCCAATCCGCACGCCTCATCGGGCGTGCTTGCGAGCAGCGCGCCCGTGGCCCTGCCGCCGATATCGACCCAGCGCGCGCAGCAGCGCGCCAATGCGCCGCTCGATCCGCAACCGATGACGTCCGCGCCCGCTGCGCTTCAGCCGACGCAGACCGCATCGACGCCCCCCGCGCAGCCGCGTCCGCAAACGAACGCGCAATCGAACGCGCAAACGAATGCGCAGTCCAACGTCCAAGCGCAAGCCAACGCCGCGCAGGCGCGCGCGCCGCAAGCAAAGCCCGTCGATCCGATCGGCGCGCTCATTCGCGGCGATGCGCCCGCGGTCGTGAACGCCTCCCTGCAGCCCACCGTCGTCGGCGCTGCGGATCCCTTGCAGGCGCGCCGCATTCTCGCGACCCAGCGCGCGCTCGACAGACTTGGTTTCCAGGTCGCCTCCGACGGCGTGCTTGGGCCGGGCACGCGCGCGGCCATCCAGCGTTTCGAGCGCGAGCGCGATCTGCCGGTGACGGGCGATCTATCGCCGCGCACCTTGCGTGCGCTCGCCGCGCGCTCGGGCGTGCCGATTCCCTGAACCATGCGCCTGCGCGCCGACATATTCGTTTCAGCCCTCATCCGCCGTTGCGAGGTGGAAGGCGCCTATGCGGCCCTGCGCAAGCGGGGCGCGGCGGAATCGGGCGCGATCTTCGTCGTCGTCGACCGGCTTGATGGGAGCGTGGCGGTCTTTGGACCCGCGCCGCAGACGCTGGCCGCAGAGACAGGCATGCGCCGTTTCGCGCGCCTGCATGATGAAGAATGGATCGAGCCTGCGCGCGCGCAGGAATTGCTGCGCCGCGAGACGAAGTTTGATTCCGATCTTTGGATCGTGGATGTCGAGGATCGCGCGGGACGCTGCTTCCTCGACCTCGCGGAAGACTAGCTAGCCCCGCCGCAGAAGCACCGCCGCTTTCGGACGTTCGCGCGCAGGCGCAGGCGCCTTGGCGTTCGCCTGCGTCTGCGTCTGCGTGGCGGCGCGCATGCCGCGCGCGCTCTCCGCAGGCCGTTCCCGCGCGCCCCACAGCGCCGCGCGCACATCCAGCGTATAGGCTTTCGGCAAGGCGGGATGCGCGGGGGCCTGCGGCGCGCTCTCGTCCTCATGCGCGATGGTCACGACGGGCTCAGCCTTTTCGGCCTTCTCGGTCACGTCGGCTTCGTCGATCTGGCGCTGGATCTTGTGGCCGGTGGCGGCTTCAAGCAGGTCCACCGCTGCGGCGGGCGGCGTGTCGTGAACCGCGTCAGACAGGGCGCGCACGCGCGCATAGGAATGGGCGATGGGCGGCTCGCAGCACAGGAACATGCGCACCGCATCCTGTTTGGAGCATCCGAGCGCGCACAAGAGCAGCGCGAGCGGTTCGCCGCCCGCGTCCCTTGTGAGCGTCTCCACCTGGCCCTTCTCCCAGCCGATGGCGCCTGCGATGCGTTGGTTGAAGGCGTCCCAGCGCCGCTCCTGCGCCGCCTCGCGCAGGTCCTTCGCGAGGGCGTCGTCCCGGGTGAGGAAGCCCGGCGGCTTGCCCAGATGCGCCCGTCGCGCAGCCAGCAGAAGGCGCGCGCGCTCCAGTCCCGATGCGCGGATGAAATCGTCGGGCGCGACGAGCGCTTCCTCGGCGCGCGCGGAGAATTTCGCAAGCAAGGGCGCGTCCTGCCGCGTGAACATGGCGATGCGTTCGATCGCGCTGCGCGAGAACGTGGCGTGTTGATTCGCGGCCAGCGCCTCCAGCACGGCTGGTTCGCGCCGCATCACGAGGGCTTCGGTGATGTCGCCGCCGATGTCGCGACGTCGCGCCAGCGCCAGCGCCGCCTCAGGGTCAGCGCCGCGGGCGAAGCCCATCTGGTCGGAGAGGGGAAGATTGACCGCATGTTCGGCGATTGCGCGCGCGCATGATTTGTCCGTGCGCGCGAGCGCAGCGAGCACGCTGGGGGGCGCATGGGCGTGTCGCGCAAGCCGGGAAGCCACGTAAATCAGCGTGCCGGCGTCGGCTTGCGGAATCATGCGCAGGGCGAGTTCGCGATAACGCGCGAGCTCTTCCTCATCGGGCTCCGCGCGCAGGCTCAAAAGGTCCGTGAGCGCGCGCAGCACGCTCGGCTTGGCGGAGAAATTGGGATCGGAGAGCTGGGACGCGGAAACGGCGTAGCTTTCAAACGCGGCGGCGCGAGCTGCAATGTTCTGCATGGATGGCTTCCGCTCATAAAAAATCGCGTGCGAACCCTATCGGGAGTTTGTTGACGGTCCGTTAACCATGTTGTCCAGTAATGCGGTCGAGCCCGCGTTTGGCGGGCGGGGCTGGAGACCTTTGCATGAGTCGTGTGGTGCCGTTACCCATCCGGGGACGCCGGTCGCCGTCGCGCGGTCCTCGGCGCGAAACGCCGGCGGAGATCCTGTTCTTCACGGGCGTGCGTTATGAACGCCATGGCGCGCAGGAAGAAGCCTCCGCCCTGCGCCCGCGCGCGTCGCGCCGTCGTCGTCCGGCGAACTCCCAGAAGCGGGCCTGAGTCCCGCGCGCGCATGCGCCGTTCGCATGCGCCTCAACGCTTGTCTGCGCGCGGCTGAACGCGCGTGGCCCCCGTATGCGCGCCCCGCGCTCGCGAATTAGCGCCGCATATCCTCGCCCGCGCATGTCGCCAGCGCCGTCCGCCTGCGCGCCGCCTCCATGTCCGCCTCGTCGAGCGCGAGGCTTCCCGCCAGAATGAAACCTTCAAGCTCCGGCGCCGTCAGCCGCAGCTCCTGCGTCGCCTCGTCGTCGGGGTCTTGCGCCTCAACTTCTTCGCGCTGAAGCGGCGTGACGAGCAGAATGTCGATTCGTCCGCGCCAGGCGCCGCGATCGGTGGTGGCGTAGAAGGTCGCGCCCTGCCGGTCGTGGAAAGAGAGCAGCAGCAGGCCGTCGAACGCGGAGAGATCGACGCGCACGCGCACCGGACCCTGCGAAAGGTCGAAGCGGCAGACCGCCCGCGCGAGCATTGGATCCTGCCGCGGCAGGATCTCCGCGCCCGGCGCAGGCCGGGGCAGGGGCGTGAAGGCGTTGGGCGCCGGCGCCGCCTGCGCAATGCGCGCATAGGCGTCGCGCGCGGCGAGCTGGGGAATGGCGAGCACGCTCGACAGATGCACGGCGCCGGCGACGAAGGCCACGCCCACCGCATGAAGGAGAAAGACCATCCATCTTTCGTCGCCGGAGGATGAGACGCGCGCGCCTTTCATGCGCAGCCTCCCCGGCGCAGGCTCGGCATGGCTCCGCGTCCTGCGGATGCGGGCTGCGCGCTCGCCGGCGTGTCATAGAGGCGCAGGGCCAGCGTGAACGCGCCTTCGCGCGGCAGGGCGAGCCAATTGCCCGCGCGCGCATGCCGCGAGGCCACGATTTCGAAACGGCCCCGCTCGTCGCGCACGATCTGCGCGGAGGTGAGCGCGGGCCGTTCGTTGGGGAGGGCCGTCAACCGGCCTTTCGCGTCGAGCGGCGTCAGGGTCCAGAAGCGCGCAGGCGGCGTCGGGCCTGCGATGGCGTAATCGCACCGCGCATCGAGCGGCGCGCCGGTCTCGTCGACGCTTGCGAAAAAGGCGAGCCCTTCGCCTGGCGCCATCGGAACCTCGCCGCTGCGCGCGCGCCCGGCGCGCGTATAGGGATCCGCGTCGACGAGGGCGGCTCTGGGCGCGGCGCGCCAGGGCCCGGCCTCCACCGTCTCGAAGGAGACGCCCCGCTCCAGCGCGCTTCCGGTGGCGAGAAGGCCAAGGCACGCGCCGGCGAGCGCAACGAGGGCTGTTCTGACGATCAGGAGCAAGAGCAAGGCCCATTTCGGCGAGGCGCAGAGCGAGAAATCGCATCCCGCGCGCCCGCGCGCAAGGGGCTGCGCCCAAGCCGGCGCGAAGCTGTTGGGCGTAAAGCCCTTCGCCCGGCGCGCGCATTCAGGCTTGGCCTGCGGGCCCGCCCGTCCTATGACGCAATCAGGGAGACGACGCGGAGGAAGACGATGCGCAGAAGATTTTCGCTCATGGCGCTTGCGGCGGCGGCCGCCGCGGCGCTCGCCTGCGGCCAGGTGCAGGCGCAGGTGCAGGCGCAGGCGCAGGCGCAGGCGCAGGACGCAGCCGCTTTCTACAAGGGCAAGACCGTGCGCTTCGTGGTGGGCGTGGGCGTGGGCGGCGGGTTCGACGCCTATGCGCGCATGATCGCGCCTTATCTGGGCCGCAACCTCGATGCGACCGTGGTGGTGGAGAACCAGCTCGGCGCCGGCGGGCTCGTCGCGCTCAACCGCATCTCCACCGCCCAGCCCGACGGGCTGCAATTGATGATCGTCAACGGCACGCCGGCCGCGCTCGGCCAGCTGCTCGACCAGCAGAACGTGCGCTACGATCTCACCAAGCTCGAACATCTGGGCGTGATCGCCGCCTATCCCTGGATCTGGCTCGTGCGCAAGGATTCGCCGGTGGCCAGCGTCGCGGATGCGCAAAAGCCCGACGCGCGCCTGCGCTGGGGCGGCGTGGGCCCCACGGACGGGCCCGCCGACGGCGCCAACATCACCTGCCATGCGCTGAAGCTGAATTGCCAGATCGTGCTCGGCTACAAGGGCAGCGCGGACATCGCGCTCGCCATGGAGCGCGGCGAGATGGACGCGCTCTACGTCTCCGACAGCTCCGCCGCCCAATATGTGAAGAGCGGCGCCGCGCGCGCCGTCGCGGCCATGGGCGACAAGCGCTCCAAGCTTCTGCCCGACACGCCCACCGTGTTCGAACAGGCGAAGCTCGACGACGAACAGCGCTGGTGGCTTGAGTTTCGGATGAGCATCAACGATCTCGGCCGCATTCTTGTGACGACGCCGGGCGTGCCCGCCGATCGGCTCGCCTTCCTGCGCGAGGCGGTGAAGAAAACGCTCACCGATCCCGCGTTGATCGCCGAGGGCGAGAAGACCGAACGCTTCGTCGATTTTCAGGAGCCCGAGGTCGCGCGCAATCTCGCCGTGAAGGCGTTGGGCGGCGCCACGCCCGAAATGCGCGAGAAAGTGCGCAAGGTGGTTCTGCCGAACCAGTGAGGCGGCGCGCGCCTCATCCTTTCAGGTCGGCGAGGAGATCGGGCGCGGGGTCTTGCGCCCAGCGCGCAAGCAGGGCCCGCACGCTGGCGGGATCAGGCAGGCGGAAAGTCGCGGCCGAGGGGCGCGGCCCCACGTTCACGCTCACGCCGCCGCGCGCGTTGACGATGCGGATCGCGTCCTCGTCCGTCGCGTCGTCGCCGAAGAAGATCGGCGCGCGTCCGCGATAGGCGGGCTGCGCGAGCAGCGCCTCCACCGCGCGGCCCTTGTCGGCATGGGCGGGGAGGATCTCCGCCACCGCCTTGCCCCTTTGCAGGCGCCAGTCGGCGCCCAACCCCGCGACGATCTCCTCCAGCGCGTCGGACAGCGCGGCGCCCGCCCCAGGCGCGAGGCGCCAATGGGCGGCGATCGTGCAGCCCTTGTCCTCGACGAAAGCGCCGGGCCAGGCGATGAGGCGCTTGCTGAGACTGGCCGCGGCCGCGCGCAGCTTGTCGCGATCCACCTGTGGGCGATCCAGCATCCGTCCGCCGGCGCGGATCTCCAGCCCGTGCAATCCGCCCGCATCGAAGACATGCGGCGCGAGGAAGGCGTCGAGCGTCGCAATGCGTCGTCCGCTCACCAGCGCGAAGGCGCCGGCGAAACGCGCGCGCAAGGCCGCAAGCGCAGGCGCAAGGCCCGCGTCAACCTGCACCGCGTCAGGCGTGGGCGCGATGTCGACGAGCGTGCCGTCGAAATCCAGAAACAGCGCATGGCCGGCGAAGGCGCCGTCGAGATGGGGCTGCATGAAGGCTCCGGTCTTCAGACAAGACGCGCGAGCCCGCGCTTGCGTTCGCAAGCATCCGCATCCGTGTCTGCGTCCGCGCTTGCGTCACGCTTTGTGCGCTGATCAGCGCACCAGGCCCTTTGCGGGGCCAAGCTGCACGGAGGAGCGCGCGGAGGGCGCGCCGATGGAGCTTGTGTAGGCTTCGCCCGCGTTCAGGCTTGCGGCGCCTGTGCGCATGAGGCTTTCGATTCCAGCGAGGGTCTCGGCAGAGCGGCGCGACAGCGTCTCAGGCTTCTGCGGCCGGCCCATCACGGCGTGGCCGGCTTGCGGGATTGAGGCCACGGGCGTGGCGTCGCGCAAGGGCGCGCCGACGCCAAAGGGGTTTTTGAGTTCGACGCCTTGATGCGCGAACTCCATCACCTCGCGCCAGGTGCGCGCGGGCAGGGAGCCGCCCGTCATGTTGCGCATGGAGCTTGAATCGTCATTGCCGAACCAAACGGCGGCGACGAAATTGCCCGTGTAGCCGTTGAACCAGGCGTCCTTGTAGGAATTGGTCGTGCCGGTCTTGCCGGCCGCCTGCACGCCCGGCAGCATGGCCGCGCGCGCGGTGCCCGCGTTCACCACTTCCTTCATCATATTGTTGAGCGCGGCGATACGGTCGGCGGAGACGATCTGATCGGACGGCGCGCCGTCGCGATCCTGCCGGTAGATCGCCTCGCCGGTGGAATTGCGCACCTCCACCGCCGCGTAGGGCTGCGCGCGCCTGCCGCCGTTGGCCATGACCGCATAGGCGGCCGCCATGTCGATCACCTTCACCTCCGCCGCGCCCAGCGGCAGCGAGACGGTGTCGACGAGCGGCGTGTTGACGACGCCCATCCTGCGCGCGAGCTCCACCACTTTCGCGCGTCCGAGCGCATGGATGCGCGCCTGATGGTGGCTGGCTCCGCGCGGCCAATAGGCCTCGCCCACTTTCAGCGTGATCCAGACGGCGGCGGTGTTGAGCGAGCGTTGCAGCGCGCCGGTCATGGTCATGCGGCCCGCCGAGGCGCCGCCGTAATTGCCGGGGCACCAATTGCCGATGCAAATGCCCGCGCCCTCGACCATGGACTGGGGATCGAAACGCCCCGTCTCCAGCGCGGCGAGATAGACGAAGGGCTTGAAGGAGGAGCCGGGCTGGCGCGCGGCGTCGGTCGCGCGGTTGAACTGGCTCTGTCCGTAATCGCGCCCGCCCACCATGGCGCGAACGGCGCCATTGGGCTCCATCACCACGAGGGCGCCCTGATCGGCGTCGAACTGGCGGCCGAACTGGCGCAACGCGTCTTCGATCGCCGCATTGGAGCGGCGTTGCAGGGCGGGGTCGAGCGCGGTGCGCACGGTGAGCACGCGATCGGCGCCGAGCTTGCCGGCGTCGCTGAGTTTCTTCACCTCCTCGAACGCCCAGTCGAGATACCAATCCGGCGCGGCCTCGCGCTTGCGGTCCACAGGCGTCGCGGGATTGCGTTGCGCCACGAAGGTCTGCGCCTCCGTGAGGAAGCCCGCCTGCACCATATTGTCGAGCACGTCGTTGGCGCGCGCGCGGGCCGCCGGCAGGTTGATGTGCGGCGCGTATTTCGACGGCGCCTTGAACAGGCCCGCGAGCATGGCCGCTTCCGCCAGCGTCACGTCGCGCACCGACTTGCCGAAGTAGAACTCCGCCGCCGCCTGAATGCCGAACGTGCCGCCGCCCATGTAGGCGCGATCAAGATAGAGCTTCAGGATCTCGGTCTTGGTGAGCCGCCGCTCAAGCCACAGCGCCAGGAAGACCTCGCGCACCTTACGGTCGATGGTGCGTTCATTGCTGAGGAACAGGTTCTTGGCGAGCTGCTGGGTGATGGTGGAGCCGCCCTGCACCACACCGGAGGCGCGCGCGTTCACCGACAGCGCGCGCGCCGCGCCGATGGGATCGATGCCCCAGTGTTCATAGAAGCGGCGGTCTTCGGTGGCGAGAACGGCCTGCACAACGAAATCGGGAAACTGGCCGAGCGGAACGGAATCGTCGTGCTTGATGCCGCGATGGCCCGCGAGCTGGCCGTAGCGATCAAGAAAGGTGACGGCGAGGTCCTGCTTCTTCAGCCAGTCCTCGGATGTCTCGCGGAAGGCGAGCGTGGCGAGCGAGAGCATGACCGTCGCGCCCACGGCGCCCAGCGTGGTCGCCTCGCAGGCGAGTTCGACCGCGAGCTTGCGCGCCCCCGTCACGCGCCAGCGGCCCAGAAAGGCGGCGTAGGCCTCGAAAGCCTCGCGCATGCGTCGGCCGCCTTCGAAAAGGAAGGTGTCCGCCGCAGAATCGAAGCTGAGCAGCAGCCGCTTGAGGCGCCGCGCGAGACTGGAGTTTTGGAGACCTTCGAACACGATTTGGCCCCGTCGCCGAAGAGTGTGTCACCTTAACACGATGTTAACGCGCTTGACGACGACTGCTTCAAGCTTCATGCCGTTTTGCCTGTCCTGAATTGAAACGCGTGCGTCCCATGCCAGCATCCAAAAAGCCGCCCGAAACGAAACTTCCCTTTTGGCGTAAGCCTTTGGAGGCGATGACGCGAAAGGAGTGGGAATCTCTTTGCGACGGGTGCGGCCGTTGCTGCCTTGTGAAACTTGAGGACGAGGACACGGGCCGCATTTACTTCACCGACGTGACGTGTCGCCTGTTCGACTCCCAGTCGTGCCGCTGCAAGGATTATCCCGGTCGGCAGGCGAAGGCGCCCGATTGCGTCAAGCTCACTCCCAAGCGCGTGCGTGAAATTCCATGGCTGCCGCCGACCTGCGCCTATCGACTGGTGGCGGAGGGCAAGGAACTTTTTCCCTGGCACCCGCTGATCTCCGGCTCGCCCGACAGCGTGCACAAGGCCGGCGTCTCCGTGCGTGGGCGCGCCGGGCCGAGCGAGGACGACATCGCCTTGCCCGACGTGCTTGATCGGATCGTGCGCTGGCCCGGCATGTCGCCGCGCGGGAGAAAGGCCGGCAAGGCGTGAGGGTTTTGTTGTGCGCGCGAGGACGCGCGCGGTCCGGGATCAGCGCTTGCTGAACCGCGCGCGTCCCCGCGCGCTTTGCATATGATGGACCGCGCGCGTCCTCGCGCTTGGCGCTTGCTGGACCGCGCGCGTCCCCGCGCGCTTGGCGCTTGCTGGACCGCGCGCGTCCCCGCGCGCATGATGGACTGCGCTCCGCGCGATCTCACACGATGCGGTTGAGCCGCTCGACTTCCTGCGTCAGCTTGCGCGGGTCCTGTATGGTCGCCTTGCGCCCGTCGATCTCCACGCCCACGGATTTCAGCCGCGCGAAGGAGCGTGACAAGGTCTCCTGTTTCAGGCCGAGCGAGGCGGCGATCACGCCCTTTGTGTAGGGCAGGCGCGTCTCCACGGGCCCGTCCTCCTGCGGACACAGCGACAGCAGGAAGCGCAGCACGCGCTGATCGGCGGTCTGCGCCTTGAGCGCTTCGATCTCGTCCATCAGCGCCCAGATCTTGGCGGAGGATTCCGACAGGATGGCGAGGGCGAGCTCGGGCGCGTCGCGCGCGGCCTGCGCCACGATATGCGCGGGCATGCGCACGATGCGCGTGGGGCCGGTGGCTTCCGCCGTGGTCGTGTGATTGTCGCCGAGCACCGCCACGGATTCCGCGATCGTCTCCCCGCGTCCGAAAATGTGGATGAGCGTCTCCTCGCCATTGGCGGCGGTGCGCGAGAGTTTCACATAGCCCTCAAGCACCACGATCACCCATTGCGCCTTCTCGCCCTGGCGCACGATGGTCTCGCCCTTCACATAGCGATCGAAGCGCACGGAATCAGCAAGCCGCGCGAATGTCGCGTCCGACAGCGCCTTGAACAGCGGCAGCGAGCGCAACAGCGCCATGTCTTTCGCTTGCGGCGTCATCAGCCGTTCCTCGCCGCTCGTCTAGCCATTGCGTCGCGCCAGCAATGCGGCGGTCGCTTCACAGGCGAGGCGCGCGCGTTCTGCCGCCGGCAGATGCGCGTGGCGCGCGGAGGGCGCCTCCACGCTCACGTCCACCTGCGGACCAAGCGCATCCAGCAATTCGTCGAGCCACAATGCGCCTTCGCCCGGCAGCAGACGCGCGGTGCGCGATTCCTTGCGCAATTCGTCTTCGCTTTTCGAGCCGCGCGCAGGCGCCGGCGGCGCGTCGCACAAATGCACGAGGGGAACCATGCCGGACGCATGGCGCGCGACATCATCCGGCGACCCGCCCGAACGCGACAGATGCAGCGCATCCACCAGCGCGGCGGCGTTGGCGCGATCCGCCGCGCGCACGATCTCCATGGCTTCCGCGATCGTGCGGCAGGCGGAATAGGGATTGAACTCGATCAGCGCGCGAAGCCCGCAGGTCTCGGCGAGGTCGCACAGCGCGCGAAACGTCTCAAGGCGCCGCGTCGCGTCGTCGTCCTCCACCGGGCACACGACATAGCGGGCGCCGATGCGGTGGCTGAAAGCGAGCACGGGCGACAGCGCCTGCACATCCATATTGGGGCGCAGCGGGAAGACGCCGATCTCCAGAACGCCGAGGCCCGTGCGCGCAAGCGCGCCCGTGAGCGCGGCCTCGCGCTCCGGCAGGCCGACGATCTTCTGGTCGCTGGGCAACAAAGGCTGCAGGCGCAGGCCGACATGGTCGAACCCGCCCGCATGGGCGGCGTCCACCTGGCCGACCGGCCCGGCGTCGAGAATGGTGAGGGCTGCGAGCGAGACAACGCCCATGATGCGTCCGGCTTGTTGATGCGGCTTCAGGATAAAATCGCCGAAGCCTTACGACGAAACGCCCGCCGGGGGAATGAGCGCGGCGGCCGGGGGAGGGGAGAGCGCGCGGATCGCCACAAACAGGAAAGGACGATTTTCCAGTTTTAAGATTTTATTCCTTGACACCGGCGTGCTGCTCCTGTAGGTTCAGCTCATGCTCCAGAAATGGGCGCCGGGGAGACTTCCCCGAGCCGCTCCGGCGCGCTAACTCTCTGAGTGTGAGGCCCGTTAGCTGGGACTTAACCGCTCTTGACCGACGTTCTATAGTCTGGCCTAAGAGAGGTGGAGGGAGAGCGATGTTTCAAAGCGACCACCTATCTGCGCGTCGCCGCGCCGCTTTCAGGGAAGGGTTCATCGAGGCGGTTGTTTCGCCCGTCCTTCTGCTGAGTGGCGCTTACAACATCGTCTCGTCTCGCCGCCCCTCGAACCTCGGTAAGACCTGGCGAGATGTCGGACGATACATTCAAGGCGCCATCGAGCGGTCAGGAAAGCAGAAGACCGGCTGACGCCGAAAGGTCTTCCAATGGCTCTGGCCTCGGCTCAACGGAGGCCTCGCCGGACGTCGTTGAGGTTCGGTCGGTGTTCGCGGTGGAGCAAAGGCTCCACGTTGGCCCGCTTCCTCCCGTTGAGACATTTGAAGGCTATGAGCGCGTCTGCCCCGGAGCGGCGAGCGACATATTGAAGATGGCCCAGCAACAACAAAGCCATCAACACGCGCTGGAATTGCTCGAGTTGCGGGGAGAGATTCTTAATCGCCGCCTTGGAATGCTGTCTGGCGTGCTCGTCGTCGCCATGGTCATGGGCGCGATCATTTACGCGCTCATGCAGCAGGCCTGGGCGCCTGCGGCTATTCTCGCCAGCATCGGCCTAGTATCTCTCGTGGCTGTTTTTGTGAACGGCGGCTTGTCGCGTAGAGGCGCCGGCCCGACCACGGACAATGCGAAAACGCCAGACGGCGGAAAATCACGTTAGGGACGTGAAGCCGTCGCTCGCGCGGCGCACGTCTTTCCCCAGCGAAAGCCCCCCATGACCAAATCTCCCTCCCGCGCTGCGCTCGCCAGCGCGCGCCAGCGTTATGGCGCGGGCGAGCCCGTCGCTGGACTCGCCGCCGCGCTGGGCCTGAGCGCGGACGCGTTTCGTCGGCTGCGGCGCAAACAGGGCTGGCCCTTGCGGCCATCCCCCATCCGGCGGGCGCAACCAGCGCCGCAAGAGCAACAGCAAGAGCAACAGCAAGAGCAGCCGCAACAAGCGCAGCGACAAACGCAGCAAGAGCCGAAACAAGAGGCGCAGCGGGAGCAGGCGCCGCCGCGCGCCGCCAGCCCGCCTGCGGCGGTCGATCTCGACGCCCTGCGCGCGCGGCTGGAGCGCGCCCTGCAAAGCGAGCTTGCGGCGGTGGAGCGTCGTCTCACCAGCGCCGACCCCGCCGAGCCCGGCGAGCGCAATGCGCGCGCGCTTGCAAGCCTCGTGAAGACATTCGCGGAATTGCGGCGCCTCGCCGCGCCTGTCCGCCCCAAAACCGGAGCGGAACATGACAGGCCAGCGGACGCGACGGGGCGAGACGTCGCAGCCTTGCGCGCGGAGCTTGCGCGACGGCTTGCAGGCCTTGAGGGCGAAGAACGCGGCGGATGATTTCATCGCCACGCTGAGCGGCGGCGAGCTGGAGACCGTGCTCGACGATTGGTCGATGCAGGCGCGCGCCGACCAATGGCCGCCGCACCGGGCCGCCGACGGCGCGCCCTGGTTCATCTGGCTCGTGCTGGGCGGACGCGGCGCCGGCAAGACGCGCACCGGCGCCCAATGGGTGCGCGGGCTCGCGCTCGGCGAACCGGGCTTTTCCGACAAGCCCGTGGGGCGCATCGCGCTTGTGGGCGAGACGGCCGCCGACGTGCGCGACGTGATGATCGAAGGCGTCTCGGGGATTCTCGCCGCCCATGCGCGCGACGAACGCCCCGTCTGGGAGCCCTCGCGCCGCAGGCTCGAATGGCCCAATGGCGCCATCGCGCAGGTCTTTTCGGCGGAGGATCCCGAAAGCCTGCGCGGGCCCCAGTTCGAATGCGCATGGCTCGACGAATTCGCCAAATGGCGGCGCGCGCAGGAGACGTTCGACATGTTGCAGTTCGGCCTGCGGCTCGGCGCGCGTCCGCGCCAGCTCATCACCACAACGCCCAAACCCTCGCCGCTGCTCGCCCGCCTCATGGCGGACAAGCGCACCGCGCTCACCCGCGCCTCCACTTACGCCAACGCCGCCCATCTCGCCCCCGCCTTCATCGAGACGATCGTGGGCCGCTACGCCGGCACGCGGCTCGGCCGGCAGGAGCTGGAAGGCGAGATCGTGGAGGAGGGCGGCGACGCCCTGTGGACGCGCGCGATGATCGAGGCCGCGCGCGTGGACAAGGCGCCCCCTCTGCGCCGCGTGGTCGTGGCGGTGGATCCGCCCGCCTCCTCGTCTGGACGCGCCGACAAATGCGGCCTCGTGGCCGCCGGGCTCGACAAGGATGGTTATCTCTATGTGCTCGAGGATTCATCGCTGCCTGCGGCGAGGCCCGCCAAATGGGCCCGCGCCGCCGCCGCCTGCGCGCATCGCCATGAGGCCGATTGCATCGTGGCGGAGGTCAACCAGGGCGGCGAAATGGTCGCCGCCGTGATCGGCGAGGCCGACCCCGGCCTCATCGTGAAACAGGTGCGCGCCACCCGCGGCAAATATCTGCGCGCCGCCCCCGTCGCGCAATTGTATGAGCAGGGACGCGTGCGCCATGTGGGCGCCTTTCCCGCGCTTGAAGACGAAATGTGCGCCTTCGGCCCCGACGGTCTGCCCGGCCGGCGCAGCCCCGACCGGCTCGATGCGCTCGTGTGGGCGCTCACCGCGCTCGCCCTCGCCCGTCGCGCGCCCGAGCCGCATGTGCGGCGCGTCTAGCCGACCTCTGCGCCGTTCCTGCGCGTCTTCTTCGCCTCTCGCATTCGGAAAGCAACATGCCATCCTTTCTCGCGCGTCTGTTCGCGACCTCCGCGCCTGCGCGGCCTGAGCAAACAAAGACCATCGCCCCAGCGCTTTTCGCCTTGCATGCGCTCGCCCAGCCCCGCTGGACCCTGCGCAATGGCGCGGAGCTGATCCGCGAAGGCTATGAGCGCAACGCCGTCGTCTATCGCTGCGTGCGCATGATCGCGGAGAACGCCGCCTGCGTTCCCTGGCTCGTCTATGCGGGCGAGACGGAGGCGCCAAATCATCCGCTCGCGCGCCTCATCGCGCAGCCCAATGCGCAGGAGGCCTGGCCCGCCTTTCTCGAAGGCGTGTTCAGCGACCTCATGCTGTTCGGCGATTCCTATGTGCAGGCGACCTTGATCGACGGCGCCCCGCGCGCGCTCTATCGCCTGCGGCCCGACCGCATGAGCGTGGTCGCCGCGGTGAATGGCTGGCCCCGCGCCTATGAATATCGCGTGGGCGGCGAGGTCACGCGCTATTCCATGGAGCAGGGCGGTCAGGCGCCGATCCTTCATCTGCGCTGCTTCCATCCGCTCGACGATCATTACGGCCTCGCGCCCCTCGCCGCCGCGCAAACGCCGCTCGACGTGCACAACGCCGCCGACGCCTGGTGCAAGGCGCTGCTCGACAATTCCGCGCGCCCCTCCGGCGCCCTTGTCTATGCGGGCTCCGCCGGTGCGCTGACGGAAGAACAATTCACGCGGCTCAAGAGCGAGCTCGATGAAAACTTCTCCGGCGCGCGCAACGCCGGCCGCCCGCTGCTGCTGGAAGGCGGGCTCGACTGGAAGCCCCTGTCGCTCTCGCCCAAGGACATGGATTTCGCCCGCGCCAAACACGACGCCGCGCGCGAGATCGCGCTCGCCTTCGGCGTGCCGCCGCTTCTGCTCGGCCTGCCCGGCGACAACACCCACGCCAATTTTCAGGAGGCCAACCGCGCCTTCTGGCGCCAGACCATCATCCCCCTCGTGCGGCGCACGCAGAAGAGTTTCGAGTCCTGGCTCACGGCGAGCTTCCCGCAAGCGCGGCTCGAGGCTGATCTCGACGGGCTCGACGCCCTCGCCAGCGAGCGCGAAAGCGAATGGCGCCGCGTGGGCGCCGCCTCCTTCCTCAGCGACGACGAGAAACGCGCCGCGCTCGGCTATGGCGCGCTCGCGCGCAAGCATGCGCCCGATCAGTCAGGTGATGAATAGGGCCGCTGGACGCTGACCGGCGCGGCTGACGCAAACGAGGACGGATGAAAGCTTCTTCATGCCCGGCCGCCTCCTGACGCCTGACGATCTGCGTGAGATTTACGCCGCGCGCCAAGCCGCTCGCAAAGCTGAACGCGAACAGGGCGGCGCCTCTTAAGACATAAGGAAAGCCGATGGGCGAGGTCGCGCACACATTCGTTGAGCGCGGCGATCTTGCGCATCTGGCGCTCTTTTTGTGGGCGAGCGGCGCTTCGGGCCTTCTGGTCTTCGCCTTGCGCGAGCTTGCAAGCGCCAACCGGCGCTTTGATGGGTTCGTGCGCGAACTTGCACGATTCAACCGAAAGAATGGAGGCGATGGATGGTCGGCCTGATCTACGGCCTGGGCGCGCGCGCCCGCAAACGCCGCGCGCGGCGCGACCCGCAGCTTGTGTTTCGCGCCTTCGTGGCGACGCTCCACGCCTTGCGCATGCGTGCGCGCGGACGATTTTCGGAGCGCGCGCCATGACGCGCCTGAGCGCTGACGCGCTGGAGACCAAGCGCGCCTTCGCCAGTCTCGACGCGCTTGATGCGCGGGGCGTGTTCGAAGGCTACGCCAGTCTGTTCGACGTGGTGGATCTCGGCGGCGACGCGGTGGCGCCGGGCGCCTTTGCGGCGAGCCTGCGCCGCACGGGGGCGGCGGGCGTGCGCATGCTCTGGCAACATGAGCAGGACGCGGCCATCGGCGTATGGCTTGCGCTGGAGGAGGACGCGCGCGGCCTGAAAGCGCAGGGGCGCCTCGATCTCGAGCGTCCCCGTGCGCGTGAGGCCCATGCGTTGATGCGCGCGCGCGCCGTGGACGGATTGTCGATCGGCTATCGCACCCGGCGCGCCAGCAAGGACGCCCGGCGCGGCGTGCGGCGGCTTCTGGAGGTCGAACTCGTCGAGATCTCCATCGTCGCCTTTCCCATGCTGCCGCAGGCGCGCGTGAGCGCGGTCAAACATGCGCCCGCCTTCGCCTGGCGCGCCCGTGCGGAGGCCTTTGAGCGCCGGCTCGCGCGCTCGCTCCGCTGATTTTCCTGCGCCGCGCGTCGCCGTCGCGCGTGCGCGCGCTTTTCCGACGGCGTTCACCCAAGAGGCTTGCAAAAATGAGCGAACCTGTGCCCCACATCGAGACCAAGAATGCGGGCGATGATCTCAGCGCCCTTCACCTCGCCTTCTCCGCGTTTCGCGAAGCCAATGACGAACGGCTCGCGCAAATCGAACGCCGCCTCGTCGCGGACGTTCTGACGGAGGAGAAGCTCGCGCGCATCGACCGCACACTGGATGAGACCAAGCGGCGCATTGACGCGCAGGCGATCGAGGGCGCCCGTCCGAGACTGGGCGCGGAGGATCGCGCGCAGGGTTTCCTCGCCCGCGAGCACAAGTCCGCCTTCCGCGCCTATATGCGCAGCGGCGACAGCCAGGGCCTGAAGGTTCTGGAGGAGAAGGCCATGTCGGTGACCTCCGGGCCCGACGGCGGCTTTCTCGTGCCCCAGCCCGCCGAGCGCGAAATCGTGGAGCGCCTCGCAAACATCTCCCCGATCCGCGCCATCGCCAGCGTGCGCGAAATCTCCGCTTCAGCCTATCGCAAGGCCTATCCGATTGTGGCCGCCGCCGCCGGCTGGGTCGCGGAGAACGCCGCGCGTGCGCAGACCAACAGTCCGCAAATCGCCGACATGAACTTCCCGGCCATGGAGCTTTACGCCATGCCCTCGGCGACGCAGACCCTGCTCGATGATTCCGCGGTCGATCTTGAACAATGGCTCGGCGAGGAAATCGAGACCGTGTTCGCCGAACAGGAAGGCGCGGCCTTCGTCAACGGCAATGGCGCAGGCCGCCCGAGCGGCTTTCTCGCCTATCCCAAGACGGCGATGAACGCGCTCGGCCACGGCAAGATCGGCTATCTGCCCACAGGCGCCGCCGGCGCCCTGCCGGCCGCCAATCCGTCCGACATTCTCGTGGACCTCATCTATTCGCTGCGCGCGGGCTATCGCCAGAACGCGCGGTTCGTGATGAACCGGCGCACGCAGGCCGCCGTGCGCAAGCTGAAGACGGCGAATGGCGAATATCTCTGGCAGCCGCCGGCTGTGGCGGGCGGGGGCGCTTCGCTCATGAACTTCCCCGTGGTCGAGTCCGAAGACATGCCCGACATCGCCGCCGACAGCTTCTCCATCGCCTTCGGCGATTTCAAGCGCGGCTATCTCGTGGTGGACCGTCAGGGCGTGCGTGTGTTGCGCGATCCTTACTCCGCCAAGCCCTATGTGCTGTTCTACGTGACCAAGCGCGTGGGCGGCGGCGTGCAGGATTTCGACGCCATCCGCCTGCTGAAGTTCGGCGTGGCGTAAGCCGGACGCGTCACCGCCAGCGGGCGAGGACGCCTTCGATCCAGGCGGCGTGCGGCGCAAGAATGGTGGCTTGCGTCAGCGCGCCGCAGCGGCTCTTGCCGTCTCCGGCGCCGAAGGAGGCGAGGGCGAAGACGGCGCCGTCCGCGCGCAACGCAGGCCCGCCTGAATCGCCCGTGCAGACGCCGAGCCCCTTGCCTGCGGGATCTTTCGCCCAAAGCAGGACCGAGGAGAGGGGCTCGCGCGCAGCGAGCGCGCCCGCGCGCAGCGTTCCGGCGCTGCGCTCGTCGCCCTCGCGCGTGAGGCCATAGCCCAGCACGACGAAGGTCTCGCCGATGCGCGTCGCCCCCTCGGGCGCGATGCGCGCCGGCGCGAAGCCTGCGGGCAGCGGCTCGGCGAGGCGCAGCAACGCAAGGTCGATCGTGCGCAGGCGCCGCTTCTCGGCGTCCGCCCGAAACTCGGGGTGCACGACGCTATCGCGCGCCTCGATCACGCGCGGCGGGGCGCCTGCGCGCGCGGCGTTAACCGCCACCGCGCGCGCGCCATGCACGCAATGGCCGGCGGTGAGCACCACGTCGCGCGCCAGCGCCACGCCGGTGCAGAAGCCGCCGCCCTGGGGCTTGTTCATGAGCACCATCACGGCCTGCGCCGCCTCCGCCTCGGTGGGCGCGCGCGAGGGGCCGACGAGCGCATGGGCTGCGCCCCCGGCCATGGCGAGCGCCAGACTTGCGGCGGCGGGCGCCAGAAGGCGGGCGAACCTGAAACGGCGCAGAAGGCGCATGTGATCTCCAGAAAGCGAAACCGCGAGAGCGAAGATGATTCCCATACTGATCCAGCCGCCCGCCGTCGAGCCCGTCTCGCTTCAGCAGGCCAAGGCCTGGTTGCGCGTGGACCATGCGGCCGACGACGAATTGATCGCGGCGCTTCTCGTGGCCGCGCGGGTTTGCGTGGAGGCGGCCTCGCGCAAAATGCTGGTGGCGCAGGTCTGGCGCCTGAACTTCGACGAATGGCCGCAGGGCGACGTCGTCATTCCTCTGGCGCCCCTCCGGCAGGTGAACGCCGTGCGCGTTTATGACGGCGCCAATGTGGCGAGCGTCATCGCGCCCGCAAGCTATGTCGTGGACGCCGGCGCCCAGCGATTGCGGTTTCTCTCAGCGCCGCGCGCGCCGGGCCGCAGCCTCGGGGGCTGCGAGATCGAGGCGGTCATCGGCTATGCGAGCGCTGCGGAGGGCGTGCCTGCGCCGCTGCGACAGGCGATCCGCATGCTCGCCGCGCGCTGGTACGAGCGGCGCGGCGACGCGCAAAGCGATGCGCGTTTCGACACAATGCCCGGCGAGATCGCCGCGCTCATCGCCCCGTTCAGAACCCTGAGGCTGACATGACCGAGGCGAGCATCGGCCAGCTGAATACGCGGCTCGCGCTCGAGGAGCCCGTCGTCGCCATCGATTCCATCGGCGGAGCGACGGTCTCCTGGAGCCTCAAGGCGCAGGTGTGGGGCGCCGTGCGCCCGCTCGGCGCGCGCGAGATCGTGGCCGGCGAGCGTCGCCAGAGCGAGATCACCCATCTGATCGCGCTGCGCTGGCGCGCGCAGGTGAGCCCAGGAATGCGCTTGCGCGATGGCGAGCGCGTCTTCGAGATCGTCTCCGCGGTCGATCCGCAGGGCGAGCGCAGCCGGCTTGTCTGCCGCTGTCGCGAAATCGCCTGAGGAGGAGGGCGTCATGGCTTCAGCTGACATCGCCCTGCGTCAGGCGATCCGCGACCGCCTGCTCACGGATGCGCCGCTTCTCGCGCTTCTCGGCGGCCCGCGCGTGCATGACGCGATCCCGCGCGCGGCGCCCATGCCTTGCATCGCCTTCGCCCAAAGCCGCAGTCGCGACTGGAGCGCACAGGGCGCGCCGGGTCGCGAACATGAAGTCACGCTCGATGTGTGGAGCGCGCGGGAAGGCGTGCGCGAGGCGCTTGAAATCGCCGACCGCGTTCGAACCCTGCTCGACGACGCGCCGCTCGCCTTGCAGGGTTTCGCGCTCGTGCGCTTGCAGGCGGATGAGACGCTCGCCGCCCGCGATCCCGCCCAACGCCTTTCCCGCGCGCGCCTGCGCCTGCGCGCGCTCACCGAAACGAACTGACCGGAGGACATGATGGCCGCCCAGAAAGGCAAGGACCTGCTCTTGAAGCTCGACGACGGCGCAGGCGCTTTCGTCGCCGTCGCGGGATTGCGCACCCAGCGTTTCGCGCTGAACGCCGATCCTGTGGACGTCACCAACCAGGAATCCGCAGGCCGCTGGCGCGAATTGCTCGCAGGCGCGGGCGTGCGTCGCGCAAGCGTCGCAGGTTCAGGCGTGTTCAAGGACGTCGCCTCGGACGTTCTCGTGCGTCAGATTTTCTTCGACGGACTCATCCGCAATTGGCAGATCGTGATTCCCGCCTTTGGCGTCGTGCAGGGTCCGTTCCAGATCTCGAGCCTCGACTATCGCGGCGAACATTCCGGCGAGGTCACTTTCGAGCTTGCGCTCGAATCCGCCGGCGCGCTCGCCTTCACGGCCCTGTGAGGCGCGCCATGGCGAACCATCGGCGCGGCGACGTGGAGGCCGAACTCGACGGGCGCCTCTATGCGCTGCGGCTCACCCTTGGCGGGCTTGCGGAGCTCGAGCGCGCCTTTGAGGTGGAGGATCTCGTGGCGCTCGCCGCGCGGTTTGAATCCGGGAGGCTGAGCGCCCGCGACATCATCCGCGTGCTTGGCGCAGGCCTTCGCGGCGCGGGTGCGCAGATTAGCGACGAGGAGGTCGCCGCCATGGATGTGCGCGGCGGGCTTGCGGGCGGCGCGCGCATCGTGGCGCGGCTTCTTGCGGCCGCGTTCGGGCAGGAGGATGGGACGGGCGACACGCCTGCGACGTCTGACGCGCGCCCTATCTCGCCGCAGCGCGGGTGACGAAGCCGCGCACGCCTGCGCCTTTCCCCTGGGCGGAGGCGATGGCGTTCGGCCTCGGCGTGCTGCGGCTTTCTCCTGACGCCTTCTGGGCGATGTCGCCCCGCGAACTTGCGGCGGCGGCTGAAGGCGTGCGCGGCCCTGCGCCGCAGGGATGCGAAGGCTTCGATCTCGACGCGCTGCTGCGCGCCTTTCCCGACGACAAGGACATGACACATGGCGGATGATTTCGACGCAGGCTTCGCGGAGCGCGATCTCGCGGCGATCCGCAGCGGGCTTGACGCGGTGGACGTGTCGGCGGAGCGCGTGTCGCGCACGCTCGCGCGCGCTTTCGCCGGCGCGGTTGCGGGCGGCAAGTCGCTCGACGAGACGTTGCGCGCCGTCGCGCTCTCCTTCTCCAGCATGGCGCTCGCCTCCGCGCTGAAACCCCTGCAGCAGGGACTTTCCGGCGCCCTCAGCTCCTTCGTCTCATCCTTCTCAGGATCGGGCGGGGCGCCGCCGATCACGCCTTTCGCGGAAGGCGGGGTTGTCTCCAGACCCACCTTCTTCGGCGCAGGCTCAGGGCTTGGATTGATGGGCGAGCGCGGCGCCGAGGCGATCATGCCGCTTGCGCGCGGACCGGACGGGCGGCTCGGAATCGCGGCCAATGGCGCGCAGGCGCGCGCGGCGCCCGTGCATGTGACGATCTCCACGCCGGATGCGGCGAGCTTTCAGCGTTCGCAGGCGCAGGTGGTGGGCGCGCTCGCGCGCGCGGTGGCGCGGGGCCGCCGCGCGACGTGAGGGCGCGCGGGTCAGCTCGAAATCATCGCCGCGAGCTCGTCTTTCAGCGCGAGGCGCTGTTTCTTCATCTCCTCGAGCGCATCGTCGCTGGTTGGCTCCGCCTCGACTTCCGCGCGATGAATAGCCCGGTTCACGTCGTGATAGCGATCCGCGAGCCGTGCGAAACGCGCGTCATTGGCCTTAAGCGCATGAATGCGGGCGCGCGCTTCGGGGAATTCCTCGTGCAGCTCATGGGGCGTGTGGCTCATCGCTGATCCTTTCGTTGACTGACGCCCCAAGGATGAGGCGGGCGCCGGCCCGCCGCTTTGCTCTGGATCAATCTCATGTCTTTCCATGAAGCCCTTTTCCCCCTCGACGTGGCTTTGGGCGCGCGCGGCGGGCCGGAACGACGCACAGATGTGGTGCGCCTTGGGTCAGGCCGCGAGGAACGCAATCAACGCTGGGCGCGCTCGCGCCGGCGATGGGATGCGGGCTATGGCGTGAAGTCGCTTGCGGCGCTGGCGAGCGTGGCGGAGTTTTTCGAGGAGCGCCGCGGCCGGCTCTACGGATTTCGATGGCGCGACCGGCTTGACTGCAAATCCTGCGCGCCGGATCGCACGCCCTCCGCGCTCGATCAGTCTCTGGGCCAGGGCGACGGCGCGCGCCGCGAGTTCCAGTTGCGCAAGCGCTATGGCGGCGCCTTCGCGCCTTATCTGCGCGAGATCTTCAAGCCGGTCGCCGGCAGCGTGCGCGTCGCCGTCGGCGGTGTGGAGGCCGCGCCTGCGCATTTTGAAATTGACGCCGCAACCGGCCTCGTTCGCTTCGCAGTCGGCCGCGTCCCTGCGGCGGGCGCGCCTGTCACCGCAGGTTTCCTGTTCGACACGCCTGCGCGCTTCGACGTCGATTATCTCGAGATTGATCTCTCCGCATTCGATGCGGGGGAGATTCCCTCCATTCCGCTTGTTGAAATCATTCTGTGAGGAGCACCCATGCGCGAACTCTCCGATCGCGTGCGCGCTTCGCTTGCACGCGGCGCGACGCAATTGTGCACATGCTGGCGCATCATCCGTCGCGATGGCGTGACGATGGGCTTCACGGATCATGATCGCGACATAGTCTCGCAGGGCGTGACTTATGCGGCTGCTTCCGGGCTTGAAGGCGCCGCCTTCGAAACCGTTCAGGGTTTCGCCGTCGGCGGTTCGGAGGCGGCGGGCGGCCTGAGCGCGGCGGGTCTTGCGGAAGACGATCTCGCCAACGGCCTTTACGACGGCGCCCGGGTCGAGATTTGGCGCATTGATTGGAGCGCGCCGGAGAACGCTGTGCTTCTCGATGTCGCCGAGATTGGCGAGGTGACGCGCGGAGAGCGCGCCTTCCGCGCGGAATTGCGCACGCTCGCCCATGCGCTCGATCAGGAGCGCGGGCGCCTCTATCGCGCGCAATGCGACGCTGATCTCGGCGACGCGCGTTGCGGCTTCGTCTTCAAGGGCGAGCCCTTTGTCGTGGAGCGCGCCGCGCTCGAGAATTGCTCGGCCTATATGCTGCGGGTGAATCTGGGCGCCGAGGCCGCAGGCTGGCGCGAGGGCGGGCGCGTGGTCGCCTTGAGCGGCAAGCTCGCAGGCGCGAGCGCCGCAATCCGTTCGCACCGGCGCGAGGGCGACGCCCATGCGCTCGTCTTGTGGACGCCGTTTTCGCGCGCGCCTGCTGTCGGAGATCGGCTGCGCGTCTATGCCGGATGCGACAAGCGGCTCGAGACCTGCCGCGACAAATTCTCCAATCTCGTGAATTTTCGCGGCTTCCCGCACATGCCCGGCAACGATCACGTGATCGGCTACGGTCTGCGCGGCGCCGGCATGGACGGCGGGAGCCTGTTCAAATGAGCGCCCTTCGCGACAGGATCGTTTCGCAGGCGCGGCTTTGGATCGGCACGCCTTACCTGCATCAGGCCTCCGCGCGGGGCGCTGGCTGCGATTGCCTTGGCCTGGTGCGCGGCGTCTGGCGCGAGACGATCGGCCCGGAGCCTGAAACCTTCGAGCCCTATGCGCCAGACTGGGCTGAGGCGACCGGCGAGGAGCGGCTCGCCGCCGCAGGCGCGCGCCATTTCACCGCCATCTCCCCGCAGGACGCGCGCCCCGGCGACGTGCTGCTTTTTCGCTGGCGCGCGCAGACGCCCGCCAAACATTGCGCGATCCTCGCCACGGCGCAGACCATGGTGCATGCGCATGAGGGCGCGAGCGTCTGTGAGACGGCGCTGTCGCCCTGGTGGCGCCGGCGCATCGCCTTCGCCTTTTCCTTTCCCGGCGCCGACGAAGGCGCCTGAGCGCGCGGTCTGCGTCCTCACCTCCGCAAGGTCACACATATGGCGACGCTCGTTTTGCAGACGGTCGGCATGCTCGCCGGCCAGTTCATCGCCGGGCCTTTCGGCGCCGCCCTTGGGCAGGCGGTGGGCGCGGCTGCGGGCGCGGCCATCGATCAGCGTGTGCTGGGGCCCAAGGCGCCCCATGTGGTGGGGCCGCGTCTCACGGCGCTCAATGGAATAGCCTCCACGGAGGGCGCGCCCATCGCGCGCGTCTTCGGCCGCGCGCGTGTGGGCGGACAGATGATCTGGGCTACGCGCTTCGAGGAGAGCGCGACGACATCGGGCGGCGGAAAGGGCGGCGCGAACGCCGCGCGTCAGACGAGCTATTCCTATTTCGCCAATTTCGCCGTGGGCCTTTGCGAAGGGCCGATCGCGGAAGTGCGGCGCATCTGGGCGGACGGGCGCGAACTCGACCAGACCCGTTTCAACATCCGCGTCTATCGCGGCGACGAAACGCAGCAGGCGGATTCGCTCATCATCGCCAAGGAAGGCGCGAGCGAGGCGCCCGCCTATCGCGGGCTCGCCTATGTTGTGTTCGAACGCATGCCGCTGCAGGAGTTTGGCAACCGCACGCCGCAACTCTCCTTTGTAGTGGTGCGCCCGCTTGGCGGAGCGGGGCGCCTCATCAACGCGCTGGAGCTTGCGCCCGGCAACGGCGAATTCGCCTATGCGCCCGCCGCCCGTTACGCGGCGCGGCCCGACGGCTCTTCCGCGCCGCTTAATCGCCACACGCTCGTCGCCGAAAGCGACTGGGCGGCCTCGCTCGATCAGGCGCAGACCCTGTGCCCGAACCTGCGGCGCGCGTCTCTCGCCGTCTCCTGGTTCGGCGACGATCTGCGGGCGGGCCTGTGCGCCATCGCGCCGCGTGCGGAGCGACGGGACCGCGCCACCAGCGGCGCCACGTGGAGCGTCGCCGGGCTTTCGCGCGAAACGGCGCGCGTGGCTTCTCTGCGGGCTGGCGCGCCGGCCCATGGCGGCACGCCCTCCGACGACAGCGTGCGCGAGGCGATCCGCGATCTGAAGGCGCGCGGGCTTGGCGTCGTCTTTCATCCGCTGCTCGCGATGGACGTGCCTCCCCTCAACACGCTCGCCGATCCCTGGTCGGGGAGCGCCAAACAGCCCGTCGACGCCTGGCGCGGGCGCATCACCTGCGATCCGGCGGCAGGCCGGACAGGTTCTGTGGAGGGAACCGCGGTCGCGGCCGCGCAGATCGCGCGCTTCTTCGGCTCGGCTCAGCCGCGCGACGACGAATGGTCCTATCGCCGTTTCGTTCTGCACTATGCGCGCCTGTGCAAGGATGCGGGCGGCGTGGATGCGTTTCTGATCGGCTCCGAGCTTGCAGGCCTCACGCGCCTGCGCGCGGATGGCGGACAATTTCCCGCCGTCGCGGCGCTCGCGCAATTGGCGGGCGACGTGAAGGCCA
Organism: uncultured Beijerinckia sp.; assembly: GCA_964645525.1. Lineage (GTDB taxonomy): Bacteria > Pseudomonadota > Alphaproteobacteria > Rhizobiales > Beijerinckiaceae > Terripilifer. The sequence goes on along the minus strand of CAZYBF010000004.1, from coordinate 18,187 downwards.
TCCTCGGCGCCAGCGTGAAGGTCAGCTATCTCGCGCATTGGAGCGAATACGGCGCTCTGGTCTCCAATGGCGGATCGGACCTGCGTTTCCCGCTTGACCGGCTCTGGGCCGCGCCTGCGGTTGACGCCGTCGCAATCGCCTTTCGCCCGCCGCTGAGCGACTGGCGCGACGGCGAGCATCGCGACGCCGCGCTCGCTCCCGACAGCATGGACCTTGCTTATCTGCGCGCCCGCGTGACGGGCGGGGAGGCCTATGAGTGGAGCTATGCGAATGATGCGGCCCGCGAGACGCAGACCCGCACGCAATTGCGCGATCCCCTGTTCGGCGCCGACTGGGCCTTTCGCCCGAAAGATCTCGTTGGCTGGTGGTCGAATGCGCATGTGGAGCGCGCGGGCGGCGTGCTTGCGCCTGCGCCCACGGGCTGGGTTGCGCGCAGCAAGCCGATCTGGCTCATGGGCGTGGGCTATCCTGCGGTGGACCGCGGCGCCAATGGTCCCGACCTCGCCCTGCTGGCGGGCGCCCAGTCGCCCGCCTCGCCTCCGTTCTCGCGCGGCTTCCGCGACGATCTCGTCGCCGCGCGCGCGCTGGAGGCGATCGTCTCGCGCTTCGATCCTACGCATCCATTGTTCGCGGCGCCCGACAATCCTGTCTCGCCGGTCTATGGCGGGCGCATGGTGGATCCGCTTTTCGTGTTCGCCGCATGGTGGGACGTGCGCGCCTTTCCCGCGCTTTCCGCGCGCGCCGACATATGGCCGGACGCTGCGCGCTGGCGCACCGGCGCCTGGCTCAACGGGCGGTTGGAATCGCCGCCGCTTGAATCCGTCCTTGCCGCCTTGTGCGCGCAGGCCGGCCTCGCCTGCGAGGCGCGCGCGCCCGCCATGCTCGATGGTTTCGTGCTGGAGCGCATGATGTCGCCGCGCGCAGCGCTGGAGCAGCTGGTTGATTTCTTCGCGCTCGACGCGCTCGTGGGCGGCGGACGCGTGCGCATCTCCCCGCGTGGCGCCGGCCTCGTGCAGGCGCTCACCCTCGACGATCTTGTCGACCCCGAGGAGGGCGAGCCCTATGCACTCACGCGCGGGCAGGAGAGCGAGACGCCGGCGAGCCTGTCGATCTCCTTTCTCGACGGTGAGGGCGATTATGAATCCGCGACGGCGCGTTCGCGTCGGCTCGAGACGCGCTCGCAGCGCGAGGGCGCCATCGACGTCGCCATCGTCGCCACCCGCGAGGAGGCGCAAAGGCGCTGCGACATAAGGCTGCAGGACGCCTGGAACGCGCGCGAGACCGCGCGCTTTGCGGTGCGTCCCGCGCAACTGGCGCTTGAGACGGGCGACATGGTGCGTCTGCCGGGCCCGATCGCCGGGCGCGTCTATCGCATCGAACGCATCACGGACGGCGCCGTGCGCGACATCGAGGCGCGTGCGATTGAGCCCGGCCTCTTCGACCAGCCGCCGCCTGCGACGGCGCCCCGGCGCTTGATCGCCGGTTCGCGCCTGCCCGGTCCGCCGGTCGTCGCCTTTCTCAACCTCGCCCTCGCGCGGGGCGATGGCGCGCTGCAATATGTCGCCGCTCATGCCGATCCATGGCCCGGCGCGCTCGCCGTCTGGCGGCGGGCGGGCGATGGCTTCGCCTTCGTGCGCACGCTCGAACAATCCGCGCGCATGGGCGAGACGCTCGACCCTATAGGGCCGGGCGCGACGGGCCTGATCGATCGCGTCAACGAACCGCGCGTGCAGCTCTATCGCGGGGATTTGTACTCACCCCCGCCGGCGCGCGCCTTCGAAGGCGACCTTCTGGCGATTGAGGGGGAGGGCGGCTGGGAGGTGCTCGGCTTCCTGCAGGCCGATGTCGTTGAGCCGCGCGTGTGGCGCTTGCGTCGCCTCTTGCGCGGTCTTGGCGGACAGGAGGCGCTCGCTGCGCGCACGACGCCCGCTGGCGCGCGCGTGGTCGTGCTCGACGCTGCTGTGGCGCCGCTTGTCGCTGACGTCGCGGCCATCGACGTGGCTCATGTCTATCGCATCGGCCCGCATTCGGCGGGCCATGGCGACGCGAACGTGGTGGAGCGCGCGGCGCGGGCGAGCGATCTCGCGCTGCGCCCCTATGCGCCCGCGCGCATCAAGGCGGTGCGCGATGAGACGGGGGTGACGATCTCCTTCATCCGGCGCACGCGCGTGGATGGCGACGCCTGGTCGTTGATCGAGGCGCCGCTCGGCGAAGAGACCGAACGCTATGAGATCGACGTGCTGCGCCCGGACGGTTCGCGCGCGCGCACGTTCAAGACGACGCAGCCCTTCGTTCGCTACGCCGCTGAGGACGAGACGGCGGATTTCGAGGAGGGGCAGGCGTTCCTGCGGCTGCGCGTCGCGCAGATCAGCGCCGCCGTCGGCCGCGGCTTCGCGGCGCAGGCCACCGTTCTCGTGCAATGACGTTCGCAACAGGAAGATGCCCATGCCCGACACGGCCAATCTCGCGCTGCCCTATATGGAGGCCGCGCAGGCGCAAAAGCATGTCACCCACAACGAGGCGCTCGCCCAGCTCGACGCCTGCGTGCAATTGAGCGTGCTCGCGCGCGGCGTCGAGGCGCCGCCTGCTTCGCCTGCGCGCGGCGCGCGCTACATCGTGGCGCCTTTCGGGCTCGACGCCTTCGCAGGCCATGCCGGCGAGATCGCCTATCGCGATGAGGCGGGCTGGCGTTTCGTCAAGCCGCAAAGCGGCTGGATCGCCTGGGTCGAGGCGGAGGACGCGCCCTTCCTCTTTCACGCGGGCGCATGGAAGCGCTTCGACGTGAAATGCCTCTCGCCCAATGTCATGCGGCTCGCCGGCCTGGGCGCGGTCGTCACGCTCGCCGCCGCGCGCGCCATCGTCGCCGCCGATGACGGCAAGGTGCTCAACGTGAATGCGGGCGCTGCTGTCGCGCTCACATTGTCGGCCGGCCTTCCGGTCGGTTTCGCGTGCAGCGTCGTCCAGTCCGGCGCGGGGCAGGTCTCGTTCGCGGCGGCGCCCGGCGTGACGCTCGCCCATCCCGCGAACGCCTTCAGGACAGCGGCGCGCAATGCGCGCGTGGATCTCTTGTGCGTGGCGGCGGGCGTCATCGTCGTCTCCGGCGCGCTCGTCGTCTGATCGTTTCCCGACAATCCGTTTTGATGAGGAGAAGAGCATGAGCAAAGCGCAAACCGCATCCCCCGCAGCCGCCTCCGCGCCCAAGCCCACGAGCCCGTCCGACGTGAAAGGGCAGGCGACCGGCGACGCGTCCAAACCGTTCTGGGCTTCGCAGACGGTGTGGTCGTCCATCGCCGTGGTCGGCGCCTCGGCCGCCGGCGCCTGGTTCGCCTGGCGCGATCGCGACCTTGAGGCGCTGGCCGTCGCCATCACCGCAGTGCTTGGCGGGCTCAACGCCATCGTCGGCCGTTTCCGCGCCGACGTTCCGCTGCGCTAGCCATGGGCCGGCTTGCCGCCGCTTTCGCAAGCCTCGCGCTCGCCTTCGGGCTTGCGCTGGGCGCTGCGGCGTGGATGCGCGCCGCGCTCGCCGCCGAACGGGAGCGCGGGCACGCCCATGGCCTCGCCGTCGCGCAGACGCGCGCGGCGGAGCTTGACGCCCGACGCAACGCGCTCGCGCAGGAGAATGCGGAGCGCACGCAAGCCGCGATCCTCGCGCTCGAGGATGAGCGCGATCGTCTGCAGGAGAGGATGAATGATCTTCAGCGCCAGACAATCCTCAAGGATGCGGCGCCCCGCGCGGGCGCTGGCGATCCTGTCTGCCTTGAGCCTTCCCTCGTGCGCGCCCTTGACGCAATACGCCGGCCCGCTCTTCGCGCCGGCGCCCGTCCCTGAATCGCTGGCGCGGCCCTGCGCCCCCGCGCAAAGCCTGCCGCCCCGGGGCCTGAGCGGCGCCGAGGCCGCCCGGCTCTGGGCGCGCGACCGGCTCGCCCTCGCCCATTGCGCCGGCAGGCTGGAGGCGCTGGCCGAACACGCCCGCGGGCAGGCGCGGGCGGGGCAGGCCGCCAGTCCCTCGCTTCCTCCAAAGCCTGCGCCCTAGCCGTTCAGCCGCCGTTCATCGCGCGCGGCTATGCTTGCCCCATGTTTCCCGCTTTCACGCTCTCCGTGATTTTCTTTCTGGCGCTTCCCGCCGCCCCGCTCGCCCAGCAGCCGCCGGCGCCCCCGGCGGCCGCCTCGGCGGCGGCGGGCGAGCGGTCCTGCCTGAACGCGGCCGACACCCGCTCCGCCGTGGCGCGCCACGGGCTCGTCGATCCCCTGGCCGCCCTGCGCGCAGCCGCCCGCAAGGCGCAGGCCGATCCATTGCGCTCGCGCCTCTGTCGCAGCGGCGATGGTTTCGTGTATGAAATGGTCCTGCTGCGTCGCGACGGCAAAGTGCTGCGCGTGAGCGTGGACGCGGCGAACGGTCAGACGCTCGCAAGGCCCTGAGGCCTGCGGCGGCGAGGCGGAGGCGGCGAATTGCGATTGCTCGTGGTCGAGGACGACAAGGACCTCAACAGGCAGCTCGTCAGCGCCTTTGAACAGGCCGGCTATGCGGTGGACAAGGCGTTCGACGGCGAGGAGGGCTGGTTCCTCGGCGACACGGAGCCCTATGACGCCATCGTGCTCGACATCGGCCTGCCGAAGAAAGACGGGCTCTCCGTGCTCGAGGAATGGCGCCGCGCGGGCCGCAAGACGCCTGTCCTGCTGCTCACCGCGCGCGACCGGTGGAGCGACAAGGTGCAGGGCTTCGACGCCGGCGCCGATGATTACGTCGCCAAGCCTTTCCATATGGAGGAAGTGCTGGCGCGCCTGCGCGCGCTCGTGCGCCGCGCCGCCGGCCATGCGTCAAGCGAGCTCGCCTGCGGACCCGTGCGGCTCGACGCGCGGTCGGGCCGGGTGACGGTGGATGGTTCCGCCGTGCGCCTCACCTCGCACGAATATCGCCTGCTCTCCTATATGATGCTTCACGCCGGGCGCGTGGTGTCGCGCGCCGAGCTGATCGAACATCTCTACGACCAGGACTTCGATCGGGATTCGAACACGGTTGAAGTGTTCGTCGGGCGTCTGCGCAAGAAGCTGGGCGTGGACGTGATCCAGACGATCCGCGGCCTCGGCTATCTTCTCAGCCCGCCTGCGGGCGGCTGACATGTTCGCGCTTCCGCGGCTGTCGCATGGCGGCGAGCGCTCCATCGCGCAGCGCCTCTTCATTTCGGCCGCCTTCTGGAGCGCGCTTGTCCTCATCGTGGCCGGCCTCGCGCTCTCCGCGATCTATCGCGCGTCGGCGCAACGCGCCTTCGACGAACGGCTCGGCGTTTACCTGCGCGCCCTCGTCGCCGACGTCGCGATGGGCGACGAGGCCACGGGCCAGCTCGGCGAGCCGCAGTTCGAGCTCACCCGTTCCGGCTGGTACTGGCAGGTTTCGCGCGTGGACAGCGCGCTGGTGAAGACCTCGCGCTCGCTGTTCGCCGCGCGCCTGCCCTCGCTGGCGGAAGCGGGCGTGGCGGCGGATGCGACGGGCCTGCGCAAGGGCGATGTGATCGGCCCCGATGAGCGGCGGCTGCGCATGGTCGAGCGCGTCATCGACGTGGGCGCGGACGGCCAGTGGCTTGTGCAGGTCGCCGCCAATGCGGAGGAGGTGAGCGCGCAAACGCGCTGGTTCGTCTTCGCCCTTTTCGCGTCCTTCCTCACGCTGGGGGCGGCGCTTGTCGGGGCGACCGCTCTGCAGGTGCGCTACGGCCTGCGGCCCTTGCGGCGCCTGCAGGACGAAGTGGCCGCGATCCGGCGCGGCGAGAGCGACCGCATCGACGGCGCCTTTCCCGAAGATCTCGCCCCGCTCGCGGGCGAACTCAACCTGCTGATCGCCTCCAACCGCGAAGTGGTGGAGCGCGCGCGCACCCATGTGGGCAATCTCGCCCATGCGCTGAAGACGCCGCTGAGCGTCATCGCCAACGAGGCGAACGCCGACGCCTCCCCGCTCGCCGACAAGGTGCGCGAACAGACCACCGTGATGCGCGATCAGGTGACCTATTATCTCGACCGCGCGCGCGCAGCCGCCCGCTCCAGCGTGATCGGCGCGAGCGCAGACGTCGAGCCCGCCTTGCAGGGACTCGTGCGCACCTTCGAGAAGATCTGCGCTTCACGCGGGCTCTTGTTCGACCTCGAATGCGAGGCGGCCTTGCGCTTTCGCGGCGAACGTCAGGATTTTGAGGAAATGTGCGGCAACCTCATCGACAACGCGGGCAAGTGGGCTGCGACCCGGGTGGCGGTGCGCGCGGCCATCCTTGCGGGCGAGGGCGCCGCGCCGGGTTTTCTCGTCGTCTGCGTTGAGGACGACGGCCCGGGCCTGCCGCCCGAACAACGCGCGGAGGCGACCACGCGCGGACGCCGGCTCGACGAAACCAAGCCCGGCTCTGGCCTCGGCCTGTCGATCGTGGCGGACCTCGCGAAAGTCTATGGCGGCGCGCTGGAGCTGGATGATTCCGACATGGGCGGGCTGAAGGCGAGCCTGCGCCTGCCGCGGGCGTGATCAAGGCCTAGTTCAAGAACAACTGCCTGAGCCAGCCTGACGATTCTGTCCAGTTGGACTGACGGTTTCGCGGCTTTCGCTTCAAATTCCCGTCCGGACGTGAGACAAGCTGAGGCATGATCTGGCTTGTCCTCGCCCTCTTGACCCTCGCCGCCGCGATGAGCGTTCTGGCGCCTCTGGCGCGCAACCGGGCCGCCGCGACGGCGGCCGCGTCCCGCAAGGCCATCGACGTCGCCTTTTATGAGAGCGAACTCGCCGCCATCGCCCGCGACGAAGCGCGCGGCCTGATGGGGCCGCGGGAGGCCGAGGCCGCCCGGGCGGAAGCCGCCCGTCGCCTTATCTCGGCGCCCGCCGCGGAGGCGGAGGGCCAAAGCTCGCGCGGCGCGCGTCTGGGCGCGGCCCTGCTCGCTCTCGCCCTCGTGTTCGGCGTCGGGCTCGGATTTTATCTGAAGATCGGCTCGCCGGAGATGCCCGACCAGCCGCTGCTCGCCCGCCAGCAGGCGCCCCCCGAGCGCATGGACATGATGGCGGCCGTCGCCCGCGTCGAGGCGCATCTGGCCGCCAATCCGCAGGACGGGCGCGGCCATGACGTGCTCGCGCCGATCTACATGCAATTGGGCCGCTACGCCGACGCCGCCCGCGCGCTGGCGCAGGCCAGCCGCCTTCTGGGCGCGACCGCGGAGCGCGAGGCCATGCAGGCGGAAGCGCATATGCTCGCCGGGCAGGGGCGCATGACGCCGGAGGCGCGCGAAGCCGTCGCCCGGGCGCTGGCGATCGAGCCCGCCCTGCCGCAGGCGCGCTTCTATGCGGGCATGGCCGCCGAGGAAGACGGCGACAAGGCGCGCGCCGGCGAGATCTGGTCGCGCCTGCTCGCCGATGCGCCTCCCGGCGCCCCCTGGGCGTCCGCCGTGCGCGAACGGCTCGAGCGGATCGGCGTCGCGCCTGCGCCCGCGCAGCCGGGCGGGGAGGCCGCCGCCGCCATAGCTGGCCTTGCGCCCGCCGAACGCATGGCCGCCATCCGCGGCATGGTGGACGGGCTTGCGACGCGCCTTGCGGCGGATGGTCGCGACCTTGAGGGTTGGCTGCGACTCATGCGCTCTTATGTAACGCTCGGCGAGCCGGCCCGGGCCGTCGCCGCGCTGGAGGACGCACGGCGCGCGATTGCGGACCCTGCGGGTCGCGAAAAGCTCGCCGCGCTGGCGCGCGAGCTGGGACTGGAAAGCCAACGATGACCCGCAAACGCCGTCGCCTCGTTTTGATTTCCTGCGCGCTCAGCGTGTTCGGCGTCGCCATCGGCCTCACGCTGTTCGCGCTGCGCGACAACATCGTCTTCTTCTACACGCCGGGCGAGATCGTCGAGAAGGGCGTGCAGCCCGGCGTGCGCCTGCGTCTGGGCGGGCTTGTGAAGGAAGGCTCCGTTGAAAAGGGCGAAGGGCGCGCCGTCGTCTTCACCGTGGTGGACGCGCAGAGCGAAATCCGCGTGCGCTATTCCGGCGTGCTACCCGATCTCTTCCGTGAGGGGCAGGGCGTCGTCGCCGAAGGCGTGCTCGAGCCGGGCGCCCAATTCAAGGCGGATTCGGTTCTCGCCAAACACGACGAAACCTATATGCCGCGCGAAGTCGCGGACTCCCTCAAGAAGCAGGGACACTGGCAGCCGGGCGAAAAGCCCGCGCCGGCGGCGGCGAGCGGAGGCGCGCGATGATCGTGGAGGCAGGCCATTACGCGCTGGCGCTTGCGCTCGCGCTGTCGATCGTTCAGGCGATCGTTCCACTGTGGGGCGCGCTTGCGCGCGACCGCGCGCTGATGGCGGTGGCCGCGCCGGCCGCCCATGCGCAATTCGCCTTCACCGCTTTGTCCTTCGCCGCGCTCACCTACGCCTATGTGGTCTCCGATTTCTCGCTCCTTAACGTGATCGAGAATTCACATTCGCAAAAGCCGCTGATCTACAAAATTTCGGGCGTGTGGGGGAACCACGAGGGCTCGATGCTGTTGTGGGTTCTCACGCTTGCGCTGTTTGGCTCGCTCGTCGCATGGCGTTCGCGTCGGATGCCGCAGGATCTCGCCGCAACGGTGCTTGCCGTGCAGGCCTGGGTGTCGGCGGCCTTCTTCCTGTTCATCCTTTTCACATCGAACCCATTCGCCCGCGTGGCGCTGGCGCCGATGGAGGGACGCGACCTCAATCCGATCCTGCAGGACCCGGGCCTCGCGATTCATCCACCGCTGCTTTATCTGGGATACGTCGGCTTCTCGATCACCTTCTCCTTCGCGGCCGCCGCGCTCATCAACGGACGCATCGACGCCCAATGGGCGCGCTGGGTCCGGCCCTGGACTCTCGTCGCCTGGATGTTCCTCACCCTTGGCATCGCCATGGGCTCCTACTGGGCCTATTACACGCTGGGCTGGGGCGGCTTCTGGTTCTGGGATCCGGTCGAGAACGCATCCCTCATGCCCTGGCTTGCAGGCACGGCGCTGTTGCATTCCGCGCTGGTGATGGAGAAGCGCGACGCGCTGAAGGTGTGGACGGTCTTTCTCGCGATCCTCGCCTTCTCGCTCTCCCTTCTGGGCACGTTCCTCGTGCGCTCGGGCGTGCTCACCTCCGTCCATTCCTTCGCGAGCGATCCTGATCGCGGCGTGTTCATCCTCGCCATTCTCGTGTTCTTCATCGGCGGCTCGTTGGCCCTGTTCGCCTTGCGCGCGCAATCGCTGAAACAGGGCGGCGTGTTCGCGCCCGTCTCGCGCGAAGGCGCGCTGGTGCTCAACAACCTGCTGCTCACCACGAGCTGCGCGACTGTTCTTGTTGGCACGCTTTATCCGCTGGCGCTGGAGGCGCTGACGGGAGACAAGATCACGGTTGGGCCGCCTTTCTTCAATTTCACCGTTGGCGTCGTTTTCCTGCCCCTGTTCCTCGCCATGCCCGCCGGCCAGATGCTGGCGTGGAAACGCGGCGATCTGCTTGGCGCGACGCAGCGCCTCGTCTTCGCGCTGGGGCTGGGCGTTCTGGCGGGCCTGTTCTTCGCCGCCGCCCATGGGGAGCCCGCGCTTTCCGCGGCGTGCGCGGGTCTGGCCGTCTTTGCGATCGTTGGCGCGTTCGTGGACCTTTTCGCGCGCGCCACGGGCGGCGGCTTCGCGCCCGGCCTGATCCTGCGCCGCGCGATCGGCCTGCCGCTGTCGGCCTGGGGCACGGCGCTCGCCCATGCGGGCATGGGCGTCTCCCTGCTCGGCATCGCCGCGACGGGTTGGGGCGTGGAGCGCATCGTCTCCATGCGCTCCGGCGACACCGCGGATCTGGGCGCCTTCACGGTCACGATGGAATCGCTCTACGAACGCCGGCAGAACAATTACCTCGAGACCGAAGCGATCATGACGATCCGCTCGGGCGGAACGGTCGTCGGCGTGATGACGCCCTCGCGCAAGTTTTACGGCGCGCGCAAGATGACGACCACCGAAGCCGGCCTGATGACGGTCTCCCTCGGCCAGATCCACATCGTCCTGCCGGAGCAGAACCCGAACGGTTCGATCGACGTGCGCATGTATTGGAAGCCCTATGTGACCTTCATCTGGCTCGGGGCCTTGCTCATGTTTATCGGCGGCGGCCTGTCGCTCGCCGACCGCAGGTTGCGCATCGGCGTCGCCCGGCGCGCGCAGGCCAGAGGCGCGGGCGCAGCGCCGCAACCGGCGGAGTGATCATGTCGCTTCTTCGCCACGTCTTGCGCCTTGCCCTCGTCGCGACGCTCGCTCTCGTGCCGCTCGCCGCTTCCGCTGTGCAGCCGGATGAAATCCTCTCCGACAAGGCGCTGGAGCAGCGCGCGCGCCAGCTCTCGGCTGGTTTGCGCTGTCTCGTCTGCCAGAACCAGTCCATCGACGATTCCAACGCGCCGCTTGCGCGCGACCTGCGCATGGTCGTGCGCGAACGGCTCGTGGCCGGCGATGACGACGCGCAGGTGATGAATTACGTCGTCGCGCGCTATGGCGAATTCGTGCTGCTGAAGCCGCCGTTCAAGACGCAGACGCTTCTTCTGTGGGTCTCCCCCTTCGTCCTGCTCGCCTTCGGCGCAGGCTGGCTCCTGTTGAGCGCGCGCAGACGAACGCGCGCGATGCAGGA
>CAZYBF010000004.1:0-7486 GCA_964645525.1 uncultured Beijerinckia sp. | reverse complement strand
CCCGCCTTACCAAAATTTCATCTGATCTCCACGGGGGTTTAAGCTCGCTCGCCCCATCTTCTGGACACGACGCCGCATCTCCCTGCGGCCATGGTTCAGGAGATCAAGATGTCGCGATCGTCTTTCCCCGGCGCAGCTTTCTCCGCGCGCCTGCGGCCGCTCCGGCGATCCTTGGGCGCGGGCGCCGCCGCGCTCGCCCTTCTCGCCGCGCTCCCGCAGACCGCCCCGCAAGCTTTCGCGCAAGCCGCGCCGCAGGCGCCCGCGCAAGAGCGCGCCGCCGCGCCCCCGCTCACCATTCCCGGCGCCATCCCGAGTTTCGCGGACGTGATCGAGCGCGTGAAAGGCGCCGTGGTCTCCGTGCGGGTGCGCACCGCCGGCGAGCCGGATGCGCAGGCCGGCCTGCCGGGCCTGCAGCCGGGCGACCCGCTTGAGCGCTTCTTCCGCCGCTTCGGCGAGGAGGGAGGGCCGGGTATGCGGCGCGGGCGCCCGCGCGGCCCGCAGGCGATTTCGCAGGGCTCCGGCTTCATCATCTCGCGGGACGGTTACGTCGTCACCAACAATCACGTGGTGCAGAACGGGCAGGACGTGCAGATCGGCCTCGACGACGGCCGCAGCGTGTCCGCCAAAGTGGTCGGCACGGATGAGAAGACGGATCTCGCGCTGCTCAAGATCAACGAAGAGGGGCGCTATCCCTTCACCGAATGGGCCGAGGGCGCGCCGCGCGTGGGCGATTGGGTGCTGGCCGTCGGCAATCCTTTCGGCCTTGGCGGAACAGTGACGGCCGGCATCGTCTCCGCGCGCGGACGCGACATCGGCGCCGGCCCTTACGATGATTTCATCCAGATCGACGCGCCGGTGAATCGCGGCAATTCCGGCGGCCCCGCCTTCGACGTGCATGGGCGCGTGGTGGGCGTGAACACCGCCATCTATTCGCCCTCCGGCGGCAGCGTCGGCATCGGCTTTGCGATTCCCTCCGCCGTCGCGCGCGACGTGATCGACGCGCTGCGCGAACATGGGCGCGTCGCGCGCGGCTATATCGGCGTGCAGATTCAACAGATCACCCCCGAGATCGCGGACTCCCTGCGCCTCAACACCTCGCGCGGCGCGCTTGTGGCGGACGCGCAGGCGGGATCGCCGGCTGCGAAGGCGGGCCTGCGCGCGGGCGACGTGATCGTCGCGGTGAATGGCGAGCCGGTGGAATCGCCGCGCGAATTGTCGCGCCGCATCGCCGCCATTGGCCCGCAGAAAAACGTGCGCGTCTCCTATCTGCGCGATGGGCGTGAGGCGGTCGCCGACGTGACGCTCGCGGCTCTGCCCGAACAGAGCGCCGCGCGCGCCGCGCCCGATGGCGGCGCCGGCGAGGACCGCGATGAGCGCGCAGGCGGCGGACGTCTCGGCCTGCGGCTCGCGCCCGGGCAGGGCGGCGTTCTGGTTGCGGAAGTCGAACCCGCAAGCCCCGCCGCGCGACAGGGTCTGCGCGAGGGCGACGTGATTCTGGAGGCCGGCGGCAAGCCCGTCGCCCGGCCGGCGGAGGTCGCCGAGGTCATGCGCGAGGCGCGCCGGAGCCAGCGCAAGACCGTGCTGCTGCGCGTGCGCAGCGGCGACTCCGCGCGCTTTGTGGCGCTTCCCGCAACCCCCGGTTCTTGAGACGCGCGCCCGCGCGCGGGCGGCAGGCCGGCCTCTCCTCCAGGGCCGGCCTGCCGTTTCCCTCCCGGACTTGCTATATGTCCACCATGCGCATCCTCATCATCGAAGACGACAGGGAAGCCGCGACCTATCTCGCCCGGGCCTTCCGCGAGGCCGGCCATGTGGCCGATTGCGCCCACGACGGGCTGGATGGCTACGCCCGCGCGTCCGATGGCGGCTATGACGTGCTGATCGTCGACCGCATGTTGCCGAAGATGGACGGGCTGTCGCTGATCGGCGGTTTGCGCAAGCAGAACGTCGACACGCCCGCGCTCATTCTCTCTGCGCTTGGCGCAGTCGACGACCGCGTGAAGGGATTGCGCGCCGGCGGCGACGATTACCTCGCCAAGCCCTACGCCTTCAGCGAATTGCTCGCCCGCGTGGAGGCGCTCTCGCGCCGCAAGAGCGCGCCCGCGCAGGACGCCACCGTCTTGCGCGTGGGCGGGCTTGAGCTTGATCGCCTCGCCCACAAGCTCACGCGCAACGGACGCGAGATCCCCCTTCAGCCGCGCGAATATCGGCTGCTCGAATATCTTATGCGCCATGCGGGTCAGGTTGTGACGCGCACCATGCTTCTGGAGAATGTCTGGGACTATCATTTCGATCCCCAGACCAATGTGATCGACGTGCATATGTCGCGCCTGCGCGCCAAGATCGACAAGGGCTATGACGCCCCGCTTCTGCACACTGTGCGCGGCGCCGGATATATGATCCGTGACGGCGCTCGGTAAACTTTTCCGCACGACCGCCTTCAAGCTGTCCATCGGCTATCTCGTTGCCTTTGCGATCGGCGCGAGCGTGGTGACGACATGGGTGGCGTGGAACGTGCGCCGCCTCGTGGACGAACAGATCGGCGCCACGGTCGAGGCGGAGATCAACGGCCTGTCCGAACAATATGCGCAAGGCGGCGTGCGCCGGCTGGTCGATGTGGTGGAGCGGCGCGTGCGCCAGCCCGGCGCCTCGCTGTATCTCGTCACGAACTTTCAGGGACAGGCGCTCGCGGGCAATATCAAGAGCCTTCCCTCCGACGTGCTGCGCCAGCCCGGCGTGCGCGAGACGCGTTACGAGCCTGTCGGCGAACAGGGCGTCGAGCGCCGCGCGCTTGCGCGCATCTTTCTTCTGCCCGGCGGCTTCCGCCTTCTCGTGGGCCGCGATCTCGGCGACCGCGAGACCTTGCGCGACGTCATGGGCCGCGCGCTTCTTGTGTCCTTGTTCTGGCTTGTCGTCATCGGCACGCTGGGCGGCCTGTTCGTCGCCCGGCGCGTGTTGCGGCGCGTGGATGCGATCAACGACAGCGCGCGCACGATCATGGCGGGCGATCTCTCCCGCAGACTGCCGCTGGCCGGCGCCAATGACGAGCTCGATCGTCTCGCCGTCAATCTCAACGCCATGCTCGACCGCATCCAGGAGCTGATGACGGGCGTGCGCGAGGTGTCCGACAACATCGCCCACGATCTCAAGACGCCGCTCACGCGACTGCGCAACCGCGCCGAGGAAGCGCTGCGCGGCGCGCGCGACGCAGACGAATGTCGCGCCGCCATCGAAAAGATGATGGAGGAGGCCGATCATCTCATCCGCGTGTTCAACGCGCTTCTCACCATCTCGCGGCTCGAGGCCGGCGGCGAACGACGCGAGGAGGCGCTTTTCGATCTTGCCGACGTGGTGCGCGACGTCGCCGAACTTTACGAGCCTGTGGCCGAGGAGGCGGGGCTCGCGCTCGAGCTCGACCTGCAGGGCGCAACGCTCATGCGCGGCAGTCGCGAGCTCATGGGGCAGGCGGTCGCCAATCTCGTCGACAATGCGGTGAAGCATGGCGCGCCGCCGGCGCCGGGCTCGCCGGCCAGCGTGCAGGTGGAGCTGCGGCGCGAGGGCGCCAACGTGATCGTCGCCGTGAGCGACCATGGGCCGGGCGTGCCTGCGGGCGAACGCGAGCGCGTGCTTGGACGTTTTGTGCGCCTTGAAGGGTCGCGTTCACGACCGGGGGCGGGGCTTGGCCTCTCGCTTGTCGCCGCCGTCGCGCGGCTGCATGATGGCGCCGTGACGCTTGAGGACAACGATCCGGGGCTGCGCGTCGTTCTGCGCGCGCCGGCCGCCGGTGAAACGAAAAAGGCGGAATGACGCAGCATGGCGACGACGAAACGCCCACGCGCCGGCGCGCAGGCGCCGCTGTGCGATCTTATCGCCGCCGCGCCCAAGCCCAATGACGCGAAACAGGCGCGCGCGCGCCTGAAAGACCTGACGCAGGCCGACGAGCGGCTCGCCGCGCTCGCGCGTCGCAAGAACGTCGGCGATCTCCTCCTCGGCCTTGCGAGCGGATCGCCCTATCTGTGGGGGCTGAGCGTCCGCGAGCCTGCGCGTCTTGCGGAGCTGCTGTCGCAAGCCCCTGAAGCGAGCCTGACGGAATGTCTTGAGCGTTTGCGCGCGCAATGCGCGCAGGCGGTCAGCGATGAGGAGGCGATGAGCGCGCTGCGCGTCGCAAAGAACCGCGCGCATCTTCTCATCGCGCTCGCCGACCTTGGCGGGGTGTGGGACGTGGACGCCGTGACGCGCGCGCTCTCCGATCTGGCTGACGAACTTGTGACAGCCTGCCTGCGCTATCTTCTCGCGCGTGCGGGCGAGGCGGGGCGGCTGAACATCGTGGACCCGGCCGCGCCTGAGGAAGGCTGCGGCCTCGTCATCCTCGCGCTTGGCAAGCATGGCGCGCGCGAGCTCAATTATTCGAGCGACGTCGACCTCGTCGCTTTCTACGATCCTGAATCGCCCGCCATCCCGCAGGATGCGGCGCCCGCGCCCATCTATGTGCGCATCACGCAGGGCCTTGCGCGGCTGCTTCAGGAGCGCACGGGCGAAGGTTACGCGCTGCGGGTCGATCTGCGCCTGCGGCCGGATCCCGGTTCCACCAGCGTGGCGATCTCGCTGCCCGCCGCATTCGATTATTACGAGACGCTCGGGCAGAACTGGGAGCGCGCCGCCTTCATCAAGGCGCGCGCGGTCGCCGGAGACGTCGCGCTGGGAGAGCGCTTCCTGAAGGATCTCGCGCCGTTCATCTGGCGCAAATATTTCGACTATGCGGCGATCGCCGACATTCATGCGATGAAACGGCAGATCCATGCGGTGCGCGGCCATGCCGACATCGCGGTCGCGGGCCACGACGTCAAGCTCGGTCGCGGCGGCATCCGCGAGATCGAGTTCTTTGTGCAGACCCAGCAATTGATCTTCGGCGGCCGACGTCCGCAATTGCGCGGTTCGCGCACGCTCGACATGCTCATCGAGCTGCAGAAGGACGGATGGGTGACGCAGGAGGCGGTCACCGATCTCTCCGCAGCCTATCGGCGCCTGCGCGCAGTCGAGCACCGCCTGCAAATGGTCGCCGACGAACAGACCCAGCGTCTGCCCGCCGATGAGGAGGAGCTTGAAGCCTTCGCGCGTTTCTGCGGCCATGCCGACGCCGCCGATTTCGCGCAGGCCCTCATCGCGCAGATGACGAACGTCGAGCGCCATTACGCGCGCCTGTTTGAGCATGCGCCCGGCCTCGACAGCGGCGCCGGCAGCCTCGTCTTCACGGGCGTTGTGGACGATCCCGAAACCCTCGAGACCCTGCGCCGCATGGGCTTTGTGGAGCCTGCGAAAGCAACGGAGACCGTGCGCGGCTGGCATTTTGGCCGGCGCGCAGCGGTGCAGAGCGCGCGCGCCCGCGAGGTCTTGACCGAACTTGTTCCTGCGCTGCTCGAGTCGTTCGCAGGAAGCGGAGATCCGGACGCCGCGCTCGCGGCTTTCGACATGGCGCTTGCGCGCATGCCCGCGGCTGTTGAATTGTTCTCCATCCTCAAGTCGAACGCAGGCGTGCGCGAATTGTTCGGCGACATTCTCGGCGGCGCGCCGCGTCTCGCCCATGTCATCGCCCAGCGACCCCACGTTCTTGACGCCGCCATCGACCCTGCGCTGCTGAGCGCCCAGCCAGGAGAGGCCTATTATGATGCGCGCCTCAGCGAAGTGCGCGCCCGCGCTGTGAGCATGGAGGCCTTTCTCGACGATGTGCGCGACGTCGCGCAGGAGGAGATGTTCCTCATCGGCGTGCGCGTTCTTTCCGCCGCCATCGACGCACGCGCCGCGGGCCCCGCCTATTCCGCGCTCGCCGGCGCCATCGTGCGCGCCTGTCTTGATCAGGTGCATGAGGCCTTCGCGCGCGACCATGGCCGCGTGCCCGGCGGGCGCTGCGCTGTGCTTGGCATGGGCAAGCTCGGCTCGCGCGAAATGACGGCCGCCTCCGATCTCGACGTCATCCTGCTCTATGACTTCGATGAGGAGCGCGCGGAATCCGACGGCGCGCGCCCGCTTCACGCGACGCAATATTACACGCGGCTCACGCAACGTTTGATCTCCGCCCTCACCGTCTCGACGCGGCGTGGCGGTCTCTATGAAGTGGACATGCGGCTGCGCCCCTCGGGCCGACAAGGCCCGGTGGCGACGAAAGTGCGCAGTTTCATCGAATATCAGCGCAGCGAAGCCGAGACATGGGAGCATATGGCCCTGACGCGCGCGCGGCTCGTGGCAGGTGACGCGGAGCTGGGCTTGGAGATATCCGCGCTCATTCTGGAGACGTTGCGCCGGCCGCGCGAGGATGCGGAGCTGCGCAAACACGTGCGCGACATGCGCGCGCTGATCGCGCAGGAGAAAGGCGAGGACGATCCGTGGGATCTGAAGCTCGCCTCCGGCGGGCTGATCGATCTCGAATTCATCGCGCAATATTTATCGCTGCGCCATGCGGCGGAGGCGCCCGACATTCTCGACGTGTCGACCGCCGGCGTGTTCGCGCGCGCGGGCCGGCTTGGCGTTCTCGCCCCCGCGCAGGTGGATGCGCTGGCGCAGGCGCATGCGCTTTATGGCGCCGTGACGCAGATGGTGCGCCTCGCCATCGATGGCGCCTTCGACCCGCGTCACGCTGGCGCGGGCGTCTTGCGCCGGATCGCGGCGGCGGCGCATGCGCCGGATTTTCCGCGCGTGGAGCGCGAGATCGCGGAGCGTCGCGTGGACGTGCGGCGCCTGTTCAATGAGACGCTGGGCGGCTGACGTTCAGGCCGCCGCGTCTTGCCGCGCGTCGGCGCGCTGGCTGTCGTGGCGCTGCGCGCTGTTGGCGAGCGGCAGGCGCACGCGCACCTGGGTGCCCATGCCCACTTCGGACGTGATGCGCAGATCGCCGCCATGCAGTTCGGTGAGCGAACGCGCGATGGCGAGGCCCAGTCCCGACCCCTTCACGCCGTTGAGAAGCGGCGAATTGATCTGCTCGAACGGGCGGCAGATGCGCGCCAGCGCTTCGGCGGGAATGCCCACGCCGGTGTCCTCTACATAGAGGTTCACGGAATCGTCGGTCAGGCGGCAGCGCACCGCCACGCGCCCGCCGCTGGGCGTGAACTTCACAGCGTTGCGTACGAGCTTGCCCAGCACTTTCTCGATGGCGTCGCGGTCGGCGCGCAGGGCGGCGATGGGCAGTTCCTGCGCGAGCAGCGCGATCTGCTTTTCTTCCGCCTCCGCGCGCACCGCTTCAAAGGCGTCTTCGACGGCAGACGCGAGATTGAACTCGCTTTTCACCAGCGTCAGGCGGCCGGCTTCGAGCGTGGACATATCGAGCACGTCGGAGATGATGCCAAGCAGATGACGGCCGCTGGCGCGGATGTGCGCGGCGTAGTCGACGTAACGCGGCGATCCGAGCTGGCCGAAGGTCTGGTGCTCCATCACTTCCGAGAAGCCGATGATGGCGTTGAGCGGCGTGCGCAGCTCATGGCTCATATTGGCGAGGAAT
>CAZYBF010000003.1:68203-105326 GCA_964645525.1 uncultured Beijerinckia sp. | reverse complement strand
GGCGGCATGTCGCACCAGATCTCCGGTCCGCGCGCCGGCCTGATCAACAGCGAGTTCGACAACGCCTTCCTCGACAGCCTGACGGGCGATGCGTCGAAGGCCGTGGGCATCCGCCATATCGAATATATGCGCGAGGCGGGCGCCGAGGGCATTGAGATGGTGATGTGGCTCGTCGCGCGCGGCGCGCTCGACGAGGACGTGAAGCCGGTCCACCGTTTCTACACGGTGCCGGCCTCCAACACCGCTGTGGGCCACCTCATCCTTGAGAACAAGGCGGCGCCGCTCGCCGCCGAGTGAGGCGCCTTGCAGCGATGCGTTTTGGGGCGGCCGGGAGCGATCCCGGCCGTTTGCTTTTCGAGGCTCACGCGCGACGGATCGCGAAGCTCGCCACGTAATCGTCTACCTTCGCAGGATCGAAGCGCTTGCCCATGACCGAAATCTCGCGCGTGGCGGCGGGGGCGGGAAGGCCCGCTTCCTTCATGGCTTTCGCCGCATCGGTCGCGCGGAACACGTCGCGCGCCACCTTGGCGTAATCCATGTCGCCCTTGATCTGTCCCCAGCGCTTCATCTGGGAGAGAATCCAGATGGCGAAGCTCTCATAGGGGAAGGGATCGAAGGTCACGCGGTCGGGGTCGCGCTTCACCCCGCCCAGTCCGTCCGCATAGACGCCGGTCAGCACCTGTTCGAGCACCGGCAGCGGCGCGTTCAGGTAATTGGGCGGCGCGATGGCCTCCGCGATCTGCTTGCGGTTCTCGGCCTTGGAGGCGAAGGCCGTCGCCTCCACGATGGCGCGCAGCAGCGCCGCGTAGGAATTGGGCGTCTGCTCGATGAAATCGCGGCTCGCCGCGAAGGCGCAGCAGGGATGGCCGTTCCAGATCTCTTTCGACAGGAGATGGATGAAGCCCACGCCGTCGTAGACCGCGCGCTGGACGATGTTGTCGGGCGCGAGGAAGCCGTCGATGTTGTCAGCGCGCAGATTGGCGACCATCTCCGGCGGCGGCACGGAGCGCAATTGCACGTCGCGGTCGGGATCGAGCCCGTGTTCGGCGAGGTAATAGCGCAGAAGATAGGCGTGGTTCGAATATTCGAACGGAATTGCGAGCTTCATGCCCTTCCAGTTCTTCGGGTCGCGATTGTCCTTGTGCTTCTGCGCAAGGCAGATCGCCTGTCCGTTCACGTTCTCGATGGCGGCGACGGCGAAGGGCTGCGCGGTCGAGCCGAGGCCGAGGGTGATGGCGAGCGGCATGGGCGCCAGCATATGCGCGGCGTCGAACTCCTTGTTGATCGTGCGGTCGCGCACGATGGCCCAGCCGGCGGCCTTCACAACTTCCACGTCGAGGCCGTGCTTTTTGTAAAAGCCCATCGGGTCGGCCATGATGATCGGCGTGGCGCAGGTGATGGGAATGAAGCCGACCTTGAGGCTCTTTTTCTCCGGCGCGCCCGCCTGCGCGAAGGCTTCCGTCGCCGCCCCCACAGGGAACAGGCTTCCCAACGCCGCCGCCAGCGTGCCCGCGCCCACGCCTCGCAGCAGCGCGCGCCGATGCACGGGGTTCGGCGCGATGGCGCGCAACAACGCGCGCTCCACGAAGCCCGTATAGAGCTTCTCGTCGTCGGCGGCGCTGGCCGCGACCGCGGTGAAGGCGCGTTCATGCTCCGCCTGCGAGGCGTGCGCGCCGCAGGGGCAGCCGGGTTTCAGGGCGTAGGCGCTTGCTTTTGCGTCGTCTGACATCACGCTCTCCCGTCACTGGTGAGGCGCGCGTGCGTAACGCGCGCGCCGTGCTCCGCTCACGCGGTCAGGGCTTCCGACAGACGCTCTTCAACGAAGTCGAGCCTGTCCTGGCCGAAAAACATGTCTCCATCGATCACGTAAGTGGGCGCGCCGAACACGCCCGCCTCGATCGCCTGCTGCGTGCAGGCGTCGTATCGCGCGCGCGTCGCCTCGCTGAGCGCGCGAGCGAGCAGGCCGTCCGCGTCGAGTCCGCATTCGCGCGCGAGCGCGCCGATCACGTCGGGATCGGCGATGTTGAGGTCGCGCGCCCAGACGGCGGCGAGGATCGCCTGCGCGAGCGCATCCGCATCCTGCGCGGCGTCTTGCGCGGCGAGGATGGCGCAGGCCGCAAGATCGGCGTCCACCGGCCAGAAGCGCGGCTTCAGATTGACCGGCAGGCCGCGCCGCGCCGCCCAGCGCGCCATGTCCGCCTGTCGCCAGGCGAGACGCGCCGGGGATTGCCGCGCGGGCGGCGTGGCGCCGGCGGCGGCGAAGACCTTCATCACATCCATCGGCCGATGTTCGACCGTCGCGCCCCGCCGACGGGCGAGGTCGTCGAGGGCGCCGACGCCGAGATAGGAATATCCCGACATCGGCGAGAAGTAATGAAGGATAAGCAACGCCGCCCCTCGCTTTTGAGCCGCCTCAGGCCGCCTGCGCCATCGCCGGACCGCATTCGATCGGCAACGAAGGGTCGCGCGACCATTCGTTCCACGAGCCGAAATACATGCGCACGTCCTTCACGCCCGCGTTCTTCAGCGCGAGGAAGGTGTTGGAGGCGCGCGCGCCCTTGAAGCAATAGAGATAGACCGGCGTGTCCTGCGTCACGCCGATCGTGGCGCATTCGGCGAGGATCTCGTCCTTCGACTTGAAGCGCGGGCCTTCGGCCGTCGGCTTCATCATGCGGTACCATTCGATCCAGCGCGCGCCGGGGATGCGGCCCTTGCGCGGGCAGAATTCCTTGCCATAGGGCGAGGAGCTGTCGCCGATCCACTCATCCACGTCGCGCACGTCGAGAATGGCGACGCCCGGCGTCTTCGTCGCCGCGAGCATTTGCTTGGCGTCCACGAGGATCGAAGCGCCTGCGGGATCGACGGGGAAGGCGACTGGGGCGGGCGTCGCCGGCGTCATGCTCACGGGCAGGCCGGCGCCCGTCCAGGCGTCGAGTCCGCCGTGCAGCACTTTCGCCTTCGCATAGCCCAGCATGGCGAGCAGGTAATAGCCGCGGCAGGACTGGCCGAAGCCGGAGTTCATCGACTGCTCATAGACGACCGCCGTCTCCTTGCCGGACAGGCCGGCCTTGCCGAACGCCTCGGCGAATTTCGCTTTCAGCTCCGCCAATCCCTCGGGCGTGGAGGTGGAGAGGAAGGTGAAGATCTCATGCAGGTTCACAGCGCCGGCTATATGGCCGGCGGCGTAGGCGTCCGGATTGCGCGTGTCGATCACGACCACGGGCTCGCTCGTCATCAATGCTTCAAGCTCTTTCGCGGAAATCAGCACTTCGCTCATGGCTTGCTCTCCTTCACGTCCGGCGAACGCAGGCGCGTTCGCTCGTCTTTCCAGACTCAAGAATCATGCCGCGTTCAGGCGGCCGAAACCGCCGGTTGCGCGTCAATTTCTGCGAGCATCTTGCGCAATTGCTTCGTGGCGGGCGTCACAATGCCAACGAAATAGGCTTCGCGCATACGCCGCTGCGCCTTGTGGCTCTTGTGATAACCGCGCGCGCCGGTGTGCAGCATGGCGGCGTGCGCGGCGGCCATAGTCGCTTCGCCAGCGTCGAGCCGCGCCTGCACGACCGCGCGCCAATAGCCCTCCTCGGTCTCATAGGGCGTGGAGGCGAGATCGCGCACGCGCGTGTCCAGCTCGTCGAGCACGGCCTCGAAGTCTTCCGGCTGCTGCGCGGTGAGAAACTTGTTCACATGGCCGAGCGAGGCGCCGGTCTTCTTCATCGTGTCGATGCTGTCGCGGATGAGGCCCATCGCCATGCCGGTCTGCAGCAGGACGAAGCCGGCGCGAATCTTTTTGACGAAAGGCATTGCGCCGTGTGCGAGCACCATGTCGTCGGGAATGAAGGCGTCCTTGAACTGCACGCCCCATGTGCCCGTGCCGTCCATGGCGAGGAAGGGGTCGCATTCCAGAAGCTCGATGTCAGGATTGTCGCAATCGGCGATGAACATCGTCCGGCCGCCGTCCTCGCATTCGAAGATCGTGCCGAAAATCTGGCCGGGGCCGATGTTGGACACCCAGGGCAGGGCGCCGCGCACGACGTATCCGCCCTCCACGCGCCGGCCCTTCAGCTTCATTTTTTCGATGCCGAAGAAGCTCTTCATGGGGTTCGAAAGGCCGGTGCCGCCGAGCTGCGCGCCGGTGGCCGCATTCGCCAGATATTTCGTCTTCAGCGCCTCATTGTCCGTATTGGCGAGATACCAGACGAGCGTGCTCTGGCACCATGTCATGAAGGCTGTCGCGCCGCACACTTCGGACACTTCGCTCATGGCGTCGATGGCGAGATTGAGGTCAAGGTCCTCGTTCGCCTCAGCATGGGAGGAGAAGGCGCCGGCGGCGCCGAGCGCGCGCATGAAGTCGATCGGATAAAGCGCGCCCTTGTCGATCGCGTCGACGAGAGCGGGCAATTGCGACTGAACGACCGCGCGCACGTCGGCGAGCGTTTCGTAGGGCGCGTTTCCGGCGAGGCGTTGCGCGAAGGCGAGGGACATCGTCATCTCCAGCGGCTGGTTTTTTGGAAAAGCGCGCCGGACTGCGCTCAGTCCGGCGCGCGTGGCGTCACAATCCCACTTCGAGATTGACCGGGCGCGTGAAGGTGTTCGCCACCGGCGACCACTTCTTGACGTGGGCGATCAGCGCGTCGATCTCCTCCTTGGGGATTCCGTCGCACTCCATGTCCACTTTCACGCGCACGTCGGTGAAGCCGACCGGCTTCTCGCTCATGTCGCCGGTGCCCCAGACGGCGGTGATGTTGAGGTCGCCTTCCAATTGCAGTTCGAGCTTGCGCACCGTCCAGCCGCGATGCACCGCATTGGCGTGCAGGCCGACAGCGAGGCAGGAGCCAAGCGCGGCGAGCGAGGCTTCGGACGGATTGGGCGCGGTGTCGTCGCCCAGCAGCGCCGGCGGCTCGTCCACGATGTAGGGCGGCAGGCTGCGGATGTAATTGGCGTGGCGGAAGCGGCCCTCAGCCACGGTCTTGCACTTCAGCGTCTTGATGACCTGCGGATTGGCCTTGCCGGCGGCGATCAGGCTCTCAAGGCCGGACTTGTCGATCGGCGTAAGGCATCCCGTGGGCGCCACGCCCGGATCGGGCGCGAGGCATCCGGTGAGAACGGTCGCGGGTGCTGACATGACTTTCCCTCCTGTGTGGCGATGCGCGCGGCGGCGCAGTCGCGTCTCTCAAAGCATCGCGCGTGCCAGTGCGCACTTGCGCGCCGTTACGGCGCGTCTTTGCGCAGATGGGCCCTAAGGCGCCCATGCGCTGTGCGAAGAGGGCGCCTTTGCGGCGGGCGCCTGTCAGGGGTTTCCGAAGGCGCGCCCAAAAATGGGGCTGCGTCTGCGCTTGTCTTGGTCGGGCGCCTCGCTAATGTGCGCCTCGCGCCGCGGCGCCTGGTTTGGCCGTCGGCGGCGCCGCGAAAGGCGGCAGGAGGCGAGATGCACTTTTTTGACTCAAGCGGCGTGCGCATCGCCTTCATCGACCTGGCGCCGACTGGCGCGGATCTCGGCGAGCCGATCCTGCTGATCCACGGCTTCGCCTCCAATCACGCGGTGAACTGGGTCAACACCATGTGGACGCGCACGCTCGCCCATGCGGGCCGGCGCGTGATCGCGCTCGATAACCGCGGGCACGGGCAGAGCGACAAGCTCTATGATCCCGCGCAATACACCACCTCCGTCATGGCGCGCGACGCGGTGGCTCTTCTGGATCATCTGGGGCTCGGCCAGGTGGATGTGATGGGCTATTCCATGGGCGCGCGCATCACCGCCTTTCTCGCGCTCGAACATCCCGGGCGCGTGCGGCGCGCGGTTCTGGGCGGGCTCGGCGACCGGCTGGTGAAATCGGCGGCGCTGCCCAGCAATATCGCGGAGGCGATGGAGGCGGCCTCGCTCGCTGATCTGAGCGATCCCATGCAGCGCATGTTCCGGGCCTTCGCGGAATCCACGAAGAGCGACCTGCGCGCGCTCGCCGCCTGCATACGCGGCAACCGGCAAAGCCTCACCGAGCGCGGCGCCGCCGCCATCGCCTGTCCCACCCTGGTGGCGGTGGGCGACCGCGACGAGGTGTCCGGCGACGGGCCGGCGCTGGCGCGGCTGCTGCCGCAGGGCCGCGCGCTGGTCATTCCCGGCCGGGACCACAATCTCGCCGTGGGAGACAAGGTTTATAAGCAGGGCGTGCTTGAGTTCCTCGCCGAGGCGCGGCCGGTCTGAGGCTTGAGGGCGGCCGGGCGGGCGCCCGCGCCCAGCCGGCGGCGGCGCTGGCCGCGATCTTGTCGCGCGCCTTGCGGACAGGCATAAATGCGGGCGGACCCGGCTGCGGGCCCCGGAAAGGTTAAGAGGAGCCCCATGCCGACCAGCTCATCCGCCAAGGTCGTGGGTTTCGGCGACGTCGATCCGATGTTCGCGCGCATCCGCGTGGAGGCTGAGGAGATCGTGCGCCGGGAGCCGGAGGTCGCGGGCTTCGTGCTCGGCACCGTGCTCAATCAGGCGACGCTCGAGAGCGCGATCGTCCAGCGCCTCGCCGACCGGCTCGACCACCAGCAGGTGCCGGGCGACCTGATCCGCCAGACCTATCTCGACGTCATTTCGCGCGATCCCTCCATCGGCGAGGCTTTCCGCGCCGACCTCATGGCGGTGGCCGACCGCGACCCCGCCTGCGCGCGCTTCATCGAGCCGCTGCTCTATTTCAAGGGCTTCCACGCCCTGCAGACGCATCGGCTCGCCCATGCGCTTTGGAAGGCGGGCCGGCGCGATTTCGCGCTCTATCTGCAGAGCCGCTCGTCGGAAGTGTTCCAGTGCGACATCCATCCTGCGGCCAGCGTCGGCAAGGGCGTGTTCCTCGACCATGCGACCGGGCTCGTCGTGGGCTCCACCGCCGTGGTGGGGGACGACGTGTCGATCCTGCACAGCGTCACCCTCGGCGGAACGGGCAAGGAGGGCGGCGACCGCCATCCGAAGATCCGACGCGGGGTTTTGATCGGCGCGGGCGCGAAGATCATCGGCAATATCGAGGTGGGCGAATGCGCGCGCGTTGCGGCGGGCTCCGTCGTGCTGGCGCCGGTGGCCGCGCGCACCACGGTGGCCGGCGTGCCGGCGCGCATGGTCGGCGAGGCGGGCTGCGCGGAGCCCTCGCGCTCCATGGACCAGATTCTGGCCGACAAGTTCGACGCCTGAGGGCGGCGCCCGCCGCCGCCTTGCCGCGCCGCGGCTTTTCTGGCAAGGCTCCGGCCCGGAATTGGGGAGAGGCGCGTTGGACAAGTCGGAACTGCGTAAACTGCAAGAGTTTCTGCGCCGCTCGTTCGGCAATGAGGATATTCGCGTCGGCCTCGATCCCAAGAACGTCGATCAGGCGGCCGTTCAGCTCGGCGAGCGGCGCATCGCGACCCTGTCCGTGGACGACGAGGACGGCGACCGCTCCTTCGCCTTTGAGATGAAGATCCCCGTGGGCCGCGAGGTCCTGCAGGATTATCTGCGCCGCCTGTTCGAGAACGACGAACTCAAGATCATCGGGCGCGCGAAGAAGACCGATTCCGTTGAGCTGAACCACGGCGAGGATTTTCTCGGCGTGATTTCGGCGGACGATCCGCGCGGATCGTCCTACACATTGCAGATGGCGATCCTCGACTTCGACCTCGAGGATTTCTAGCCGCCCGGCGCGCCCGGCTTCGGGCCGCGCTCGGCGGGCGAGGCAGGCGAAACAGGCGAAACAGGCGAGGCGGGCGCTTCTGGTCCGGCCGCCGCAGCCGCCGCCGCTTTCTTCATTCCCGCCACAGCCTCGCGCGTCACGCGGGCGAGCGTCTCCCAGTCCTCCAGCCATTCGGCCTTGAACTCGAGCCTTGCGTCGAGCCCGTCCACGCGCAGATCGGCGATGCAGGAGGGCGGCAGGGTCTCGCCCTCCGCCATGCGCTCGCAGCGCGCCGCGAACAGGGCGCCGTCGGGCGGCGTGAAATGCAGCTCCTCGCCCGCATAGGGACTTTCCGGGGTGAAGCGGCGCAGGCTCAGGCCGGCGACGGAGGGCGCGGACTCCGGATCGAGATGGCGCAGATAGAGCCGCTCCGTGCGTTCGGCGGGGGAGAGGCGCGTGTCCGGCGGCTTCAGGATGAGGCGCACCAGATCGGGGCTGGCGTGCCGCATGTCGGGCGCGAGCGGCGCGGGCGTCGGCGCCGGCCCGAAATGGCGCGCGTCGAAGCCCAGATGAAGCTCGGCCATGCGCCCGCCGATGCGGTCGTCCGGGCGCAGCAGGAAGGCGGGGTCCACCTGCAGGGCGGCGTCCCCAAGGAGAATGCGCGCCTCGCCGGCGGGCTGGGCGCGCCGCCCGCCGTTCGTCCAGGGGGTGAGCGAATAGACGGCGGCGCCCGCGGCTGCGGCGAGCGCGATCACGACAAGCGCCCGGCGGACGCGGGCGGCGCGCGTTGAGGGGGCGCGGGGCCGGGCGGGACGCGCGGGCGGACGGGGCGGGCGAAGCATGGGGCCAGACTAGATGATTCGTCCAGCCAAGCCCATGTAGGCTTCATCGCCCTCCGTCGCCCATCTCTTGTCCCTGTCCGGGCGCCAAGCGGATTGCGCGCCGGCGCGCCTTCGCCCTAGGCTCGCGCTGCGCCGTTTTTTTGGGCGCGGGAGGGATTCACATGGTTAGGAGCATCAGGAGATCATCCGCCTTCGCGGCCGCATTCGCGCTGATGGCGGGCGGGGGCGCCTTCGCGCAGGACGTGGTGAAGGTCGGCCTTCTTTCGTCGCAGACCGGGCCCTTCGCGGCGGTTGGTCGCCAGATGGAAGGCGGGGTGCGCCTCTATATGCAGGAGCACGGCGACCGCGTCGCCGGCAAGCGCATCGAACTCATCGTGAAGGACGACGGCGGCGTGGCTGACCAGACGCGCCGGCTTGCGCAGGAGCTTGTGACCAATGACCGCGTTCACGTGCTGGCGGGCTTCACGCTCACGCCAGGCGCGCTCGCCACCGCGCCCGTCGCCACGCAGGCCAAGACGCCGATGATCGTGATGCTCGGCGCGACCTCCATCATTCCCGATCGTTCGCCCTTCATCGTGCGCACGAGCCTTTCGGTGCCCCAGCTCGCCTATCCCTATGCGGAATGGATTCACGGGCAGGGCGCGAAATCGCTCGTCACTTTCGTCTCCGACTACGGGCCGGGCATCGATTACGAGAATTACGTCTCCGCTGCTTTCGAGGCCAAGGGCGGCAAGATCGCGCAGAAAATCCGCGTGCCGCTCGCCAATCCGGAATTCGCGCCCTTCCTGCAAAGGCTCGTGGACCTGAAGCCGGACGCAGTCTTCGTCTTCGTGCCCTCCGGCGGCGTCGGCGTGGCGCTGATGAACCAGCTCAAGGAGCGCGGCGTCGCGCAATCGGGCATGAAGATCTATGCGGAAGGCAGCATGCTCGACGACGACTCGCTCAACGGCATGGGCGATTCCGCGCTCGGCATGGTCAGCTCCCACACCTATTCGGCCGCCCACCCCAGCGCGAAGAACAAGGCCTTCGTGGAAGGCTACAGGAAGCTGAACGGCCGCAGGCCCAACATCGTCGCCGCCTATGGCTATGACGGAATGCATCTCGTCTACGAGGCGCTCAAAAAGACGGGCGGAAGCGCGGACGGCGAAAAGATGGTCGGCGCCATGAAGGGCATGGAATGGGAGAGCCCGCGCGGGCCTGTGAAGGTCGATCCCGAAACCCGCGATCTGGTGCAGAACGTCTATGTGCGCCGCGCCGAACGCATGAGCGACGGCGAAGTGTACAATGTGGAGTTCGCCACGATCCCCGCCACCAAGGATCCCACGCGCCCCGCCAAGTGAGGCGCTTCTGAAGTGAGGATCCGCAGGACAACAAAGACGCCGCGCGCCCGTCGCGCGGCGTTCATGTCAGGAAAGCCGCCATGCCCATCTACGCCATCGACGAATTCGAGCCGCAATTGCCGCAGGGGCGCTATTTCATCGCGCCCGACGCCACGATCATCGGCAAGGTGCGGCTGGATGAGGACGCGAGCGTGTGGTTTGGATGCGTCCTGCGCGGAGACCGCGACTGGATCAGCATCGGCGCGCGCTCCAACGTGCAGGACCTCACCGTCATGCATACGGATCCGGGCTCCCCGCTCACCGTCGAGGCGGATTGCACCATCGGCCACGGCTGCGTGCTGCATGGCTGTTTCATCGGCGAGGGATCGCTGATCGGCATGGGCGCGACCATCCTCAACGGCGCGCGCATCGGCCGCAATTGCCTTGTGGGCGCGAACGCCCTCGTCACGGAAGGCAAGACCTTCCCTGACGGCAGCCTCATCATGGGCGCGCCGGCGAAGGCTGTGCGCACGCTCGATGCGGAGTCCATCGCGCGCATGCGGCGCGGCGCGCAGCATTATGTGGACAATGCGCAGCGCTATCTGCGCGGCCTGCGCAAACTCGCCGACTAGAGCCGCACGTGCTCGTCGAACGTGTCGGCGGGCAGGAGGCGCAGGAATTCGACGGCGAAGAACTCGCCCTGCGCTCGCGCCACGCGCGCCCGGGTGGAGCCGACCGTCACAATGTCTCCCTCGGCGGGGTGGACTTCGGATTCGATCACCGCGCCCGACAGTGAGATTTCCAGCACGTTCGCCATCAATTCGCGCCCGTCGGGCAAGGCCAGCTTCGTCTCGCGATGAAGCGGGACGACGCGCTCGTCGCGCTGCAGCTCCTGCGGCTCGAACATGTCGCGGTTGGCGAGCCAGGTGATGCGGTCGGCGAGCCTGTCGCGCCGCGCCGCCGTCATGTCGAACTTCACCGCGAAACCGCCCTCGATCTTGCGCACGATCTGGCCCTCGAGGCGGCCGATCTCGTCGAGATGGACGACGACGCGCTGGCCCACTTCGCCCGGCTCGGGCGCGAACAGCGCCGCTCCGCCGGCGGAAAGGTCGATGGTCTGCAGCGGATATTCCGCCCGGCCCTGAATCATGTAGCGACCCAGAAGCTCGAGCTTCGTGCGCGCGTGCTTGCGCCGCTCACGATGCGCCGTCGCCGCGACGCCAAGCGTCGCCACTGCTGCCTCAAGCGACAAGTTACGCTCCATACGCTCACTCAAAACGAGCCGTAGCCTAACGCGGCCGCGTTAAAGCCTGATTACCTTCGGCTGCGCCTGCGGCTGCGGCTGCGGCTGCGGCGGCGCGGGCTCGGCGGCGAGCCCCGCGATCAGGCAGGTCTCCCCATGGGCGGCGTTGCGGATGGGCAGCAGCAGGAGGCGCATTCTCCGCGCGGCGTGGTCCGCGCGCTCGGGCAGGAGCAGCCGCGCGCGCGTGGGCCGCGACCTGCGCGCGGCGCGGGCCAGCAGGCGGGCGGCCTGCGGACGGCGTGCGGGAGGCGCCAGGAGGCTCGCGAAATCCGCGCCCAGAACCGCGCCCGTGAGCCGGCGCGCCGCCGCTCCTCCGGCGATCACGCGGAAGGCGCGCGCCCCGTCGCGCGCCAGCAGCAGGCCGTGGTCGAGCGCGTCGGGGTCTGGCGCGGCTTCCCCCGCCCGCAGGCGCCTCCAGGCCTGTTCGAGCGAAGCGAGCGGCGCCGTTTCCTCTGAAAGATTGCGTCCCATTCCGGGTCTCCTTTCTTTCCCGGCGTCCTGCGGGCGGCGGTTCGTGCTTCAAAATGGAGCGCGCGCCGCACCGTCATGCGTCGGTTTCGCTCGGAATGCGCGAAGCGCGTGCCATGCGTGTTAATCTTGCGGCGGGCTTCCGCTTGCCTTGGCCTGCGGGGCTCCCCATCGTGGGGTCCTGCGCCCATGCGGCGCGGTCTCCAGACGTTGAAGGGTTGCCGCCGCGACTCCAGCGCGCCGGCGCCGGCAGGGGAGCCCGATGAGGGCTCCCCTTTCCTTTTTGCCGCTGCGGCTGCATGTAGGCCGGAGCGTAGCGAAAGGAGCCTTCATGGCGGGCGGGTCGCGTCAACCGATGTTCAATCTGCCCGGCAGCCTGGTCTTCCTCATCCTGGCCATGGCCGCGGTGCATGGGCTGCGGGAGTATTTCCTCTCTCCGCTCATCGACGCCGAATTCGTTCGCGCGCTCGCCTTCGTCTCCGGCCGCTTCGCCTTCGAGTCCAATCCCGACGCCGTGGCGGCGGAGCTGACGCGCATTGTGGCGACGGGGGATTCCGACGCGCTGGAGGTGGCGCGCTTCTTCCTCGACGACGGCCGCGCGGATTACCGCACGCTGGTCAGCTACGCCTTTCTTCACGCGGACTGGACCCATCTGGGCATGAACGTGCTGTGGCTGGCGGCCTTCGGCGCGCCTGTCGCGCAGCGTTTCGGCGCCGGGCGCACGATCGCCTTTTTCCTCGTCACGGCGGCGGCGGGCGCCTGGGCGCATCATGTCATCCATCCGGTGGACCTGACGCCGGTGGTCGGCGCCTCCGCTTCCGTGTCGGGCCTGATGGCGGCGGCGTTGCGTTTCGTCTTTCAGCCCGGCGCGCCTCTGGGGCGGCCTGTTTTCTCGCCCGATGGTCCTGTCGCGCCCGGCGTGCGCGCGCCCGCGTTGCCGCTTCTGCACGCATGGCGCGACCGGCGCGTCGTGCAGTTCGCGATCCTGTGGTTCATCATCAATTTCGTGATCGGCCTGCTCGCCAAACCCCTCGGCATCGCGGAGGGCGGCGTCGCCTGGGAGGCGCATGCGGGCGGGTTCATCGTGGGATTTCTTATCTTCGGCCTGTTCGATCCCGTGCGCGAAAGCGCGCAGGACGAAGGCGACGACGCGCAAGCGAAGGCTTGACGCGAACTTCCGGTTGGCGCCGCGCGCGGGTCTGGCATGATGCTGGAGCCCGGACGAAGTTTCCGGCTTCGTTGGGGAAGCGCATAGCTGACGCAGGAGGCTGGCATGACCGTTGGTCGCATTCTCGTAGCGAAAGGCCGCGACGTCGTCACGATTCAACCCCACCGCAGCGTCTTGGACGCCGCCGGGCTTCTGGCGCGCAAGGGAATCGGCGCGCTGATCGTGGTGGATTCGGAAACGCGCGTGCGCGGCGTCTTCTCCGAGCGTGATCTTGTGCGCCTGCTCGCCGCCAAAGGCGCGGCTGCGCTGCAGGAGCCGGTGGGCGACTGGATGACGCTCAACGTGGTCACGACATGCGAGCGCGCGAGCGTGCATTCGCTCATGGCGCAGATGACCGAGGGTCGTTTCCGTCACCTGCCGGTGATGGAGGGCGAGCGGATCGTGGGGATCGTGTCGATCGGCGACGTGGTGAAACAGCGTCTCGCGGAGATGGAGCAGGAGCAACAGGCCATGCGCGAATATATCGCCTCAGCCTGAGGGTCTGCGCTCATTGCTGCGTGAAGACGAGCCGGGCGGCGCCGTCGCGCCATTCCACGCGCCGGTAGAAACACGAGCGCCGGCCCGTGTGGCAGGCCTTGCCGTCGCCGCCCGCCTCCACGCGCAACAGGATCGCGTCCTGATCGCAGTCCACCCGCATGTCGATGACCCGCTGCACCTGGCCGGACGTGTCGCCCTTGCGCCAGAGCGCCTTGCGTGAGCGGGACCAGTAATGCGCGATCCCTGTCTCCAGCGTCAGGCGCAGGGCTTCCTCGTTCATATAGGCGACCATCAGCGCCTCGCCGTCGCGCACGTCCGTCGTCACGCAAACGATCAGCCCGTCGGCGCCGAACTTGGGCGCGAAGGCGTCGCCTTCCTCGATCTGCGCCTTGGTGGGCTGCGCGGCGGCGCGGGCCGTGAACGGATTTTGTGTCATGCCGGTCTCCTCGCGCCTTCTAGCAGAGGCGCTCGCAGGCTCCTAGCGGCCCGCTTGATTTCGCCGCCTCAGCGCCCAAGACTCAAAATCGCAGGGTTCGCGCCGGCGGGCGGCGCGTAAGGGGCGGGGGCTTACATGGGTCGCAGCGCGTTCTCGCCGCCGACGGGCGGCGCCTGGTTCGCCGCCCTGCGCGTCCGGCGCCTTGCCGCCGTCGTCTGCGCCGCCATCTGCGCCATATCGGCTTTGGGCGCGGGGGTGGGCGCCGCCTTCGCCGCGCCGCCAGCGCTGCGGCTGGCGCAGGGCGCGGATCCCTCCGCGCTTCAGCCCGAGGGTTGCCCGCGTCTGCTCGCCGCAGCGCCGAGGCCTGCGCCCGTCGCGCTCCGGCGCGACGAATTGCGCCTCACCTTCGTCGGCCACGCGACTTTCCTGATCGAGACGCCCGCCGGGCTGCGCGTCGCCACCGATTACAATGATTATGTGAAGCCGCAAGAGCCGCCCCATGTGGCGACGATGAACCGCGCCCACGCCACGCATTTCACCCTGCGGCCCGATCCCGGCATCCGTCATGTGCTACGGGGCTGGAACCCGGAGGGCGG
The DNA here is from genome assembly GCA_964645525.1 of uncultured Beijerinckia sp. Lineage (GTDB taxonomy): Bacteria > Pseudomonadota > Alphaproteobacteria > Rhizobiales > Beijerinckiaceae > Terripilifer. The sequence goes on along the minus strand of CAZYBF010000003.1, from coordinate 91,041 downwards.
CGCGGCCGCTCACGACGTGACCATCGACGACATGCGCATCCGCAATGTGGTGACCAACATTCGCGATTTCGCGGGCGGGACCGAACGCGGGGCCAATTCCATCTTCGTGTTCGAGGCCGCGCAGATCTGCGTGGCGCATCTCGGCCATCTGCATCATCCCCTTGAGCCGCAGCACATTCGCGAGCTTGGACGGGTGGATGTGGTGCTCGCGCCCGTGGACGGGGGCTATACGATGTCCACCGCCGACATGCTGCAGACGATCCAGTCGATCGGCGCCCAGCTCGTCATTCCCATGCACTTCTTCAGCCAGTCGACCTTGCAGCGATTTCTCGATCAGGCGCGCGAGCGATTCGAAATCGTGCGCTCGGATTCTCCCGTCGTCACGTTGACGCGCGACAGCCTGCCGCTCCGCACGCGGGTGCTAGTCCTTCCTGGCCGCTGAGGTTTTTTTCGTTTCGTCCAGAAATGGGACAAGGCGCGCGCGCAGGCGGTCAGCGCCCATTAACCATATTCGCATAATTTTCAGGCGTCATTTGAGCAGCGAAAGATTTTTAAATGAGCGCCAGCTTTTCCCCGGCTCCATGGCCGTGCGTCGCTTTTCTCGCCCTGGCCGCGCCTTTCCTCTCCCTCAATCCTGCGCAGGCCGCCGACGTCGCCGTTCCGCGCCCCGTGCCGGCCCCCACGCCAGTGGAGCAGCCCGCCCCGCAAAGCGCGCGCTGGTGTTACGCCGGCGTGAGCGGCGGCGCGCAGCATATGGCCTTCGCGGTCGATCTTCGCGCTGTGCCGGGCTATATGAACGAGCCCAGCTTCGTCTCCGATCACAAAGGTCGCCAGACCTCGCCGCTTCTGGGCGGGCAGATCGGCTGCAACGCCATCCATCGCTCCTGGCTCGTCGGCTTCGAGTTCGACGGCCATATCCTGCTCACGGATCCCCCCGCTGATTGCGTCACGCGCATCGATCCCGCGCGTGAATGCCTGCAGGTGCGCGATCGTTTCGCGCTTGCGGGCTCGCTGCGCGGCGGCTTCATCCACGGCGATCTCCTGCTTTTCGGCAAGGTCGGCCTCGCGCTCGTGAACACGGAGTTCCACTTCGACCATGAGCGCACAAAGCCGCGCAACACCGGCGTCACGCCGGGCGCGCCCTGGCAATATGAAGACGTGCATGAGCGCAAGGCGGAATTGTCGCAATATGGCGTGCTGCTCGGCTTCGGCGCGGAATATATGTTCGACGAAGGCTGGTCGGCGAAGGTCGAATTCAATCACATCTCGACGCCGCGCAAGGAGTTCGACGCCACGATCACGAAGGGCAAGTTTTGCTCGAACGTGGAGCCCTACACCTGCGCGCGCTGGAACGGCCAGAGCGTCACGCCCGCCAATTACCGCGTGACCAACGGCGACGTGCTGCGTCAGGTCGCCAATCTGAGCCGCGGCCTCGTCAAGGTCGGCGTCAACAAGCGCTTCTGACCGCCGCTTTTCGCGCGTCCCCAATTCGATTTGAAAGATCACGCCCATGGGCTTCCATTCCAGACACATCGGCGCCGCAGTCCTTGCTTGCGCCTCATGCGCCGCCAGCGTCGAGGCGCTCGCCAATCCGCGCGCGCCGCAGCAGCCGCAGGTTCTCGCGCCTGCGCCAGCTCCCGCGCCAGCGCCGGTCTCCGCCCCTGCGCCGGCGGGCGCGCCGCTCGCACGGCCGGCGGGTTCGCCCTATCAGACGCTCTACGCCGCGCCGCCGGTTTACGGCTATCCGTCCACGCCCGTTCCCTCCGCGCAGGATCCGCGCGCCGGCGATCCGATTGCGAGGACGGGCGCTGCGATCTTCGCGGGCTGTTTCGCCGGCCTGCATGGCGGCGCCTCATGGAACAATCTGCGCAGCCGCGAGCTTCATTCCAGCCTCGCCGCAGTCCCTGAGCAGAAGATGAAACTCAGCTCCGTGCTCGCCGGCGCGCAGGCGGGCTGCGACTGGGCGCAGGAGGACATGCTGTTCGGCGTGGAGGCGGAGGTCATCGGAGGTTTTCGTTCGAGCGGGAAAGCGAGCCATGTCGTCTTCTCGCAGGAGATGACCAAGAATGAGCTGCGCGGCGCGGAGCGTCCCAGTTTCGCCCTGTCGCTGCGCACGGGCGTGGTCGCCGACCGCGCGCTCTACTACGTGAAGCTCGGCGGCGCCTATTCAACCACGCGGATCGACCAGAGCTATGAGAACGGCACGTTCACGCAAACCGGCATGCTCTTCTCGCCTTACATCGGCTACAACACGCGCACGCAGATGGAGCGGCTCGGCCTGTTGATGGGCGCGGGCGTCGAATATCTCATCGCGCCGAAATGGAGCGTGAAGGCGGAGTACAACATGCTCTACACGCCGCGCGGCGAATCCAGCGGCGCGCAGACCGGGCGTGGCGTGTCCTGGACCTATACGTTCGACGAGAATGGCGTGGCGACCAAGACCGAGACGCCTGTGACCGGCCTCACGCGCATCAAGTCGATCGCCTCCATGCGAAACTTGATGAAAGTGGGCGTCAACCGCCGCTTCTGAGCGGTTCGCCCTCGAAGGCGACGTCGCGGGCGCGGGCGTAAAGGCTCTCGCCCGCGTCGACGAACAGGTCCTGTCCGGGCAGAGCGGGCGCATCGAGCACGAGATCGAGCGCGCGCAGCAGGTCCTCAAGCCCGATCGCCCGGCGCAGCGGATTGGCCGCGCGCCGCGCCTGGAAACTCGCTTCGTCCAGCACGTCGCTCGTCAGCATCAGACCCGGACAGAGGCCGAAGACACGGACCTTCTCGTCCTGCATGGCGCGCCAGGTGCGGCTGGCGCCCCACAGCGCATGCTTGCCGATCGTGTAGCTGTAGTAATCGGGATTGGGCGCGCCCAGTTTCTGGTCGAGCACGTTCACGACGTCGAGCCGCGCGTCCCCGCGCCCCCGCGCGAAAGCCTCCATCAGCGCGAAGGGCGCGCGCGCGTGAACGTCAAGGCTCGCCTCGAGGTTGGAGGCGCTCGCGCCGCCGGGCAGGTCATGGCCGAACCATGAGGCGTTGTTGACGAGCATGTAATGGTCGGCCGGGCGCGCGAGCGCGCGCTGCGCCATGGCGGCGACGGCCTGCGCGTCGCCAAGGTCGCAGGCGAGGCATTCCGCCGACAGGCCGCGCGCGACGAGCGCTTGCGCAAGCGCTTCGCCCTGCGCGCGCGAGCTGCGCACGTGGATGAACGTATGGAAGCCGCGTTCGGCGAGCCGCGTGGCGATCGCCGCGCCGACGCGCTGGCCGGCCCCGGTGACGAGGGCCGCGCGCTTCACGCGGCGGCCCGCAGCGGGCGGATCATCGCCCGCTCCGATCATCGCCTGCTCATCTTCCGCGCACGAGCGAGAGGAAGCGCACCTGTTCGGCCGGCTCGCGGAAGCGGCCGGTGAAGCGGGTCGTCACCGTGGAGGCGCCGTTCTTCTGGACGCCGCGGATCGACATGCACATGTGCTCCGCCTCGACCATCACGGCGACGCCGAAGGGTTCGAGCGCCTGGGTCATGGCGTCGCAGATCTGTGCGGTCATCGTCTCCTGCGTCTGCAGGCGGCGCGCATAGACCTCGACGAGGCGGGCGAGCTTTGACAGGCCCACCACGCCACCATTCGGATAATAGGCGATATGCGCCTTGCCGATGAACGGCACCATATGGTGCTCGCAATGGGCGGCGAAATCGATGTCCTTCACCAGAACGAGGTCGTCATAGCCTTCGACTTCCTCGAACACGGTGCCGAGGATTTCTTCGGCGTCCTGATGATAGCCCGCGAAGAATTGCTCGTAGGCCTTAACCACGCGTTTGGGCGTGTCCAGCAGGCCCTCGCGGCCGGGGTTCTCGCCGATCCAGCGCAACAGCGTGCGGACGGCCTCTTCGGCCTCCTCGCGGCTGGGACGCATAGCCCGGTCTTCGTTATGATCGTGTTGAACCGAGCTTTGGGCTGGATTCAAGGCCTTAACCACCGCATCCATGTGGAGCCTCCATGTTGGCGCCTTCACGTTACGCGCCCAGGCAGGGCTTAGACCACAAAAAGATTCGGGGCCGTTCCCAACGCCGCGCCAGGCGCGCGCCCGGACCGGGGTCGCCGGGGGCGGACGTTCTGGCCGAGCTGAAGCGCTGGCCGCATTGCGGCGGCCCGTCGCCCCGCCCTATATAGGTAGCGCGCGCGGGATCGCGAGCGCTCAGGCTGAGGCGATGATCAACGACGTCTACAACACGCGCATTCTCGAACTGGCGGCGGATATTCCCCGCCTCGGCCGTTTGCCTGCGCCGCAGGCGAGCGCGACCGCCCATTCGAAATTGTGCGGATCGACGGTGACGGTGGACGTGTGCCTCGCGCAAGGCCGCGTCAGCGATTTCGCGCATGACGTGAAGGCCTGCGCCTTGGGGCAGGCGTCCTCCTCCATCATGGCCCGTCATGTGGTCGGCTCCACGCCGGAGGAGTTGCGCGCGCTGCGCGAGCAGGTGCGCCGCATGCTGAAAGAGAACGCGCCGCCGCCGGCGGGCAAATGGGCGGACGTGGCGGTGCTTGAGCCCGTGCGCGACTATAAGGCGCGGCACGCCTCGACGCTGCTGACGTTCGACGCAGTGGTGAAAGCGCTCGACGAGATCGAGGCGCGCGCGGGCGCGGCGTGAGCGCGCCGCAGGAGGCTTGCGCGCGTCCGGGTCCCGTAAGCGCCGCCGCGCGTTTTCTCGCTCACGTCCTGATCCGTTTTTATCAGCTCACGCTGTCCGCTTTCATGGGCCGGCAATGCCGCTACATGCCGTCGTGCTCGGCCTATATGGACGATGCGATCCAGCGTCACGGACTCTGGCTCGGCGGATGGATGGGCGTCGCGCGCCTGTGTCGTTGCAGGCCGGGCGGCGCGTCCGGCTATGATCCTGCGCCCGAGCGCGCGCAGGCGCCGTTCTACGCGCCCTGGCGCGCGGGCGACTGGCGCGGCCCGCGCATGTGCGAGCCGGTCGCGCCTGACGAGCGCCCGCGCTAGCCCGCGATCTTCGAGAAATCCGCGACCGCGCGCGCAGCGTCGCGCAGGGCGTTGAGCAGCGCGAGGCGGTTGCGACGCCGGGAATCGTCGGCGTCGTTCACCGTCACCTTGTCGAAGAAAGCGTCGACGGGCCCGCGCAGGCGTGCGAGCGCGGACATGGCGGCTTCGAAATCCTCGCCCGCGAGGGCTTTCTGCGCGCCCGCCTGCGCCGTGGCGAGGGCTGCGGCGAGCGCCTTCTCCTCCTCCAGCGCGAACAGGGCGGGATTGAAGGCCGCGCCGAAATCGGCGCCTTTCTCCTTCTTCTCCTCCGCGCGCACGATATTGGCCGCGCGCTTGTAGCCGGCGAGCAGATTGGCGCCGTCGTCGGTTTCGAGGAAACGGCCGAGCGCCTCCACGCGGCGCACCACCATCAGCAGGTCGTCGCTGTTCTCCCCGAGCGCGGCGTCGATGAGGTCGTGGCGCGCGCCCTTGTCGCGCAGATAGACCTTCAGCCGGTCGTGGAAGAAGGAGAGCAGATCCTGCGTCAGCGCCTGCGCATCGGCCTCGCGCGCGGCGGCGACGTTTCCGGCGAGGCTCGCCAGATGCGCGCGGGCGACGCCCGACAGCGGCAGGCGCACGCCGTTCTCAAGCGCGAGGCGGATCACGCCCAGCGCCGCACGGCGCAGCGCGAAAGGATCCTTCGAGCCGGTGGGCTTTTCATCGATGGCCCAGAAGCCGACGAGCGTGTCGATCTTGTCGGCCAGCGCGACGGCGATGGAGACGGGGTTAGTCGGCGTGCGGTCGCTTGGGCCCTGCGGCTTGTAATGCTCTTCGACAGCGGCGCACACGTCGGCGTGTTCGCCCTGCAGCGCCGCGTAGCGCCGGCCCATCAGGCCTTGCGTCTCGGGAAATTCGCCGACGACTTCCGTCGGCAGATCGGCCTTGGCGAGTTCGGCGGCGCGGTCCGCGCGGTCAGCATCCGCGCCGACCAGCGGCGCGATTTCGCGCGCCAGCGCGCGGATGCGCTTAACGCGCTCGCCTTGCGTGCCGAGCTTTTCATGGAAGACGATGTTGAGCGCCTGCAATTTCGCAAGCCGCTGGTCGAGCGGCTTGTCGCGATTGGCGTCATTCGCGTAATCGGGCAGGGGCGCCTGGTCGGTCTTCCAGAAATAGAGCGCGTCGGACAGGCGCGCGCGCACCACGCGGGCGTTGCCGGCTGCGATGGCCTTGCCGCCATCGCTCGCCTCGATATTGGAGACGAGGATGAATTTGTTCGCAAGGCCGCCGTCGGGCTTGCGCAGCACGAAGCATTTCTGGTTGGCGCGGATCGTGGCGCGCACGACTTCGCCGGGAATGTCGAGGAAGGCTTCGTCGAATTCGCCCATCAGCGTGACCGGCCATTCGACGAGGCCTGCGACTTCCTCCAGCAAGCCTTCGTCCTCGACGAGCTCCAGCCCTTGCGCGAGCGCGAGATCCTTGGCGTCGGCGAGGATGATGCGCTTGCGTCGTTCGGCGTCGAGTACGACCTTCGCCTTTTCGAGTGAGGCCATGTAATCGTCGAGGCGGCGCACGCGAAAGGCGGCTGGCGCGAGGAAGCGATGGCCGCGCGTCACGTCGCCGGCGCGCACGCCGTCCACTTCGAAGGGCACGATTTCGGGGTCTTCGGTCTCGGGGCCGAAGGTCGCGACGATGGAATGGAGCGGGCGCACCCAGCGCAGCGAGTCCGTGCGCGTGGAGGCCGCGCCCCAGCGCATGGATTTGGGCCAGGGGAAGGCGCGCACGATCGCGGGCAGGATCTGCGCCAGCACGTCGATCGTGGGCGCGCCGGCCTTTTCGACCACGGCGACGTAGAACTCGCCCTTGCCTTTCGGGTCGGCTTCGATCTTGGCCTGATCGAGCGAGGCGAGGCCGGCGGCGCGCAGGAAGCCCTGCACGGCGGCGTCTGGCGCGCCCACGCGCGGACCCTTCTTCTCCTCGCGCACGTCGGGCTGGCGCGCGGGCAGGCCGGCGACGTGCAGCGCGAGGCGGCGCGGGGTGGCGAAGGCGGCCGCGCCCTCATAGACAAGCCCGCGCTCGACCAGCGCGTCGGTGACGAGGCGCTTGAGGTCTTCGGCGGCCTGCTTCTGCATGCGGGCCGGAATTTCTTCGCTGAACAATTCGAGAAGGAGGTCGGGCATCGGGCGTCGCCTTGGTGTTTGCGGCTTGTTAGTCGCAACCGCAGCCGATGTCACGCCTCGCAGCGCGCCGCCCTTGCCGCGCGTCGCCTTTGCCGCGCGTCGTCCGCTCAGGCCCGCGGGGCGGGCGGCTCCTCGCCGGCGGGACGCTGGGGCCGCAGACGGCCGATCAGCCGGTCGCGCAGGCGGATCGGGCGCTCCTGCGCCACCGCCGGCCCGCCGGCCACGCGCACGAGATGGATCTGCCGGTCATGGAAGGGCTCGAGGCCCGGTCGGTGGCCGACATGGATCGCCATCGTGTCCGGCATTTCGTCGCGCAAATACTCCATCAGTTTGAACTGGCTCAATTCGTCGAGCGCGGAGGTGGGCTCGTCGAGAATGAGGATGTCGGGCGGAGACAGCATGGCGCGTGCGAAGGCGACCCGCTGCTGTTCGCCGCCCGACAGAACGCCGGACCAATTGTCCGCCTCCTCCAGCCGGGGCGCGAGATGGCTGAGGCCGCAGCGCACCAGCACGTTCTCCATCCGCTCGCGCTGTATGTCGGTGCGCGCATGGGGATAGAGCAGGGCCTCGCGCAGGGTTCCCAGCGGAAAATACGGCTTCTGCGGAATGAAGGAGACGCGCGCGTCCTTCGGGATGAGGATTTCGCCGCCACCCCACGGCCAAAGGCCGGCGATGGCGCGGATGAGCGTGCTCTTGCCGGAGCCGGATTCGCCGCGCACGAGAACCTTCTCGCCGGGATGGATCACGGCGTCGGCCTCCTCGATCATCAGTTTGCCGTCATGCTGGGCGATGTGCAGTCCGCGCAGGTGCACGCAGGCGTCGGGGCTCTCCCCGATGGATATGGTCTGGCTGCGTCCATGCGCGCCGATGGTGGCGTCGAGCCGGTCGAGCGCGTCGTTGAGCTCGCTCACGCGCTGGGCGGAGGCGAACCAGTCGGCGAGGCGCAGGGAATTGTCGGCGAGCCAGTTGAGCGCGGTCATCACCTGTACGAAGGCGGCAGCCGCCTGCATGAGCGAGCCCAGCGACATTTCGCCTGAAAGATATTTGGGCGCGCCCAGCAGCAGCGGCACGACAGGCGCGAGAACGTTGTTGGAGCCGAAGATCCAGGTCATGCGGCCTTGCTGCGTCATCACCGCGTACCAGCGCCGCACCAGGTCGGCGAGGGTTTCGTTGAGGCGCTGGCGTTCGTCCTCGTCGCCGCCGATGAGCGCGATGGTTTCCGCGCTGTCGCGCACGCGGGTGAGCTCATAGCGCAATTGCGCCTCTCCGGCTGCCTTTTCCTCCACCCGGCGCACGAGCGGGCGCCCGATCAGGAACATCGCGCCGCTGGTGATCGCTGAATAGGCCACGCAGGCGATCACCATATAGCCCGGCACATGGACCTCGCCGATGGTGACGCCGCCGCCCACGAACCACAGCACGCTGATGAAGGAGACCGCGGCGAGCGCGGCGTTGAGCACGCCAAGCGAGAAGTCGACGAGCAATTCCACCGCAAGGCGCGCGTCGTCGGACATGCGCGCCTCGGGATTGTCGGCGTCGCCGCCCACGATGCTGAGCTGGTAGAAGCGTCGCTCCGACAGCCAGCGCGCGAACAGGGCCTGCGCCAGCCATTCGCGCCAGCGCACCTGCAAACGCATGCGCATGTGCAAAAGGCCGACAGCCGTCGCGCCGGACAAAAGGGCCAGCGCGAAGATCAGGGCGAGGCTGAGCCAGATCGCGGCGAGGTCGCGCGCGTCAAGCGCATCGAAGAAAAACTTGTTCCAGCGGTTCACCGCCAGCGCCGCGCCGACGTTCGCGAACAGGAAGGCGAGCAAGGCCAATGTGAGCAGCCATGCTCGCCGCCGCGTGGGCCCGCGCCAGAAGCCGCGTGAGAATTTCAGGAAGCGGAGCGCCCGGCCCGGGCTGCGGACGACGAGCGGCGCGGCGTGGTTGGCGTGGCCGGAAGAGGCGGCGGCGTCCGCCCCGGTTCCTGCGGCGCTGGCTGCGGGTTGCGCGTCTGGAGGGCTCGACATCGGGCGGGTCCGACCGTCTGCGGATCGGCGCACGGGGCCGTCCTGCTGAGCGACAACGCCATCGCAACCTTGGCGTTCCCCGCGCGGCCCCCTTTACCCGGCGCGGGGCGCGCTCTATATGCTCCCGCAGAGTATAAGAGGGCCCGGCCGAACTTCGGCCGGAATTTTCGGGCCTCCCTTATGCTCATAGTGAGTAAAAGGAGCGGCCATGGCACAGTCCCTTTCCGGCGCAGCCTCGATCCAGATCCGCCCTGCGCAGGGCGTTGGGGGCTCTCTTGCGCCGGCCGCGCGGCGGTTCGGCGCTTTGCCGACGCCCAATCTCGCCTGGACGCCCGAAGTGGAGCGGGCGACCGCGCATCTCTATGAGCGGGTGAAGGCCATCGTTCCCCCGGTGGAATGGCCTTTCCATGCGCCTTACGTGAAGGCGATCAACGAGCTCAAGAAAGAGCGCAACGCGGTCATCCTCGCGCATAATTACCAGACGCCGGAGATCTACAATTGCGTGGCCGACGTGGTGGGCGATTCCCTTCAGCTCGCCAAGCTCGCCGCGCAGACCGACGCCGACGTGATCGTGCAGGGCGGCGTGCATTTCATGGCCGAGACGTCGAAACTGCTCAGCCCCGAGAAGACCGTGCTCATTCCCGACTCGAAAGCGGGATGTTCGCTGGCCGAATCGATCACGGGCGCGGACGTGCGCGCGCTGCGCGCGAAATATCCGGGCGTGCCGGTGGTCGCCTATGTCAACACGTCCGCGGAGGTGAAGGCGGAGGTGGACATTTGCTGCACGTCCTCCAACGCGCTGAAAGTGGTGGAGAGCCTCGGCGCCGATCAGGTGATCTTCCTGCCCGATCAATATCTGGCGAAGAACGTTCAGGCGCAGACGAAGGTGAAGATCATCGCCTGGGCCGGCGCCTGCGAGGTGCATGAGCGCTTCACGGCGGAGGAAATGCTGCGCTACCGCGCGGACGATCCCTCGATCACCATCATCGCCCATCCGGAATGCCCGCCCGAAGTGGTGGAGGTGAGCGATTTCGCCGGCTCCACCGCCGCCATGATCGATTACGTCAAGACGAAGCGGCCGCGGCGCGTGCTTCTCGTCACCGAATGTTCGATGGCCGACAATGTGGCGGCGGAAACCCAGGGCGTCACGGAATTCGTGCGCCCCTGCAATCTCTGCCCGCATATGAAGCGCATCACCCTGCCGAAGATCCTCGACAGCCTGCTCACCATGCGCGAGGAGGTGACGATCGATCCCGCGCTCGCTGAGCGCGCGCGCCGCTCCGTGCAGCGCATGATCGATCTGGGCTGAACCTTCGTTCCACGGGTTCAAAAAAGGTGAGAGCCGCGCATCGCGCGGCTCTCTTTTTTGGTGCGGCCGGACCGTGATCCCGATCAGCCTTTCTGGCGGGCGACGATCTGGTCCTTCACGCCGTCATAGACGTCCTTCGGCAGAATGTTCTTCTGCACCAGCTCGTCCTTGCCCTTGAAGGGACGGCCCTTGATGATCGCTTCGGCGCGCGCGGAGCCCACGCCTTTCAGCTTTTCGAGGGTCGCCTTGTCGGCGGTGTTGATGTCCACGAGCTGCGCGGCGGGGGCAGGCGCAGGCGCCGTGGCGGTCACGGGAGGCGCCGGCGGCTTGACCGGCTGCACCGTGGGGGCGGCGGGCGCGGCGGGGGCGGCTGGCGTTGCGGGCGCGCCGGCGCCGGCTTGCTGGGCCAGCGCGGCGCCAGCGAAGGAGGCGGTGAGCGCGAGAGCGGCGAGAATGCGACGGGTGTGCATTGCTTTCATCTCCTGTCATGACGGCGCGTGGTGTTTGCGGCGTCATGGTGAGACGTTAGCGGCGGCGGGCTGAACGGGGCCTGAAGCGCGTCTTTATCCGGCGTTCAGATTCGCGGGGCCCGCTCACTGCGTCAGGGCGGCGGCGCGATCGACGCGGGACGCGGTGACGGCGCGCACGAATTGCGGCTGCTCCACCGCAACCCGCGCCGCGGCTGGTTGCGCGGGGTGCGGGCGCGGCAGGCCATGGCTCGCCAGCGCGACGAGCGCGCCCGCGGCCATCACGGCCATGAGGCCCAGCGACACGCGCAATTGCCGGCGCGCGTCCTGCGGGCTGACCGAGGCCGCGAAGGCGTCTTCATGGGGCGCGGAATCCTCGACAGAGCGGCGGCGGGGCGGATCGAAGATGGGCGTCATGGCGTGCTGTCCTCTCGGAGCGGTCAACGCGAGCCCGCGCGAGCCGGTTCCCGCCGGCTCCGATCAAGCCGGACCCGTTTTGCTGTTGCCGAGCCTGCGCGAGGCCAGTATTTTGCGCCGCGGCCGCCGCCCCTTCCGCGGGCGACGGCCTTTCTCGTTTTCTCATCTCTTGGAGCAGAAGATGTCGTTCCTCGCCGGCGCCGTGACCCGCGTGAAGCCGTCCGCCACCATGGTGGCCACGCAAAAGGCGCGCGACCTCAAAAACGCGGGCCGCGACATCATTTCGCTTTCCGTCGGCGAGCCGGACTTCGACACGCCTGACAACATCAAGAAGGCCGCAATCGCGGCCATCGAGCGCGGCGAGACGAAGTATCCGCCCGTGCTGGGCATCGTGCCGCTGCGCGAAGCCATCGCCGCGAAATTCAAGCGCGAGAACGGGCTCGACTACAAGCCCTCGCAGACCATCGTAGGCACTGGCGGCAAGCAGATCCTGTTCAACACTTTCCTCGCCACCTGCGACGTCGGCGACGAGGTGATCATTCCCGCGCCCTATTGGGTGAGCTATCCCGACATGGTGACGATCGCCGGCGGCACGCCCGTGATCGTCAAGACGACGCTGGAGAGCGGCTTCAAACTGCAGCCGGAGGATCTTGAGCGCGCGACCACGCCGCGCACCAAGTGGCTCCTGCTTAACTCGCCGTCGAATCCCACCGGCGCCGCCTATACGCGCGACGAGCTGAAGGCCATCACCGACGTGCTGATGCGCCCGAAGAACAAGCATGTGTGGGTGCTCACCGACGACATCTACGAACACCTCACCTACGGCGATTTCAAATTCACAACGCCGGTGCAGGTGGAGCCGAACCTCATGGACCGCACGCTCACGCTCAACGGCGTGTCGAAGTCCTATGCGATGACGGGCTGGCGCATCGGCTATGCGGCGGCGCCCGACTCGCTCATCAAGGCGCTTGATCTGTTGCAGGGTCAGCAGACTTCGGGCGCCTGCACGATCGCGCAATGGGCGTCCGTGGAAGCGCTCAACGGCCCGCAGGATCATCTGCCGGTGTTCAAGAAAGCCTTCCAGGAGCGTCGCGACCTCGTGGTGTCGATGCTCAATCAGGCGAAGCTCATCAAGTGCCCGATGCCGGAAGGCGCCTTCTACGTCTATCCCGACTGCTCGCAGGCGCTCGGCAAGAAGACGCAGAAGGGCAAGGTGATCGAGACCGACGAAGATTTCATCAACGAGCTTCTGGAGCAGGAAGGCGTGGCCGTCGTGCATGGCACCGCTTTCGGGCAGGGCCCGAACTTCCGCATCTCCTACGCGGCCTCCACCAAACAGCTCATCGACGCCTGCGAGCGCATCCAGCGCTTCACGTCGAGCCTCGTGTGAGGCCGCGCGATTTCGCGAAGCTTGCGGTGGATGTGAAAAGGCCGGGCTTGCGCCCGGCTTTTTTGCGAGCGTCGGCGGCTCAGGCGGAGCGCGCGGCCTCGCCCGCTCCGCGCAGGGAGTCGGCGATCTGCCAGATCTTGTAGGGTTTGGGGATGAAGGGGGCGTCGCGCAGCTGCGGCGGAATCTCCGCGCGCGGGGAGGCGGTGACGAAGACGAAGGGAATGCGTCGCGCCCTCAGCATGCGCGCCACTTCGAACACGCGTCCGTCGATCAGGTCCACGTCCAGAAAAGCGAAATCGGCGCCCTCCAGAATCCGGCGGGCCTCCGCCACGGTCAGCGCCACGTCCACCTCGGCCTGAGTCGCGTCCTGAACGATGCTCTCCAGATCGAGCGCGACGAATGGGTCATCTTCGACGATCAATACTCGCACGCGACCATCCTCTCGGGCTTCGGACTGCCGGCGAAAAGCCCGGCCGCCAAGCCGACAAGCGTGGCGCCGCTTTCAATGAAATGACGATCAGGGCGGGAAGTTCCATGCGCAGCTTCCGTCTCGATCCTTTCAGCGGAATGGCCCTGGCTTCGGCGCGACTCCGTAGTTCCACGTTCTTGCGGTTCGTCGGCGCAGACATGATATTGGTCGGGTGGGAGATGCGCCTGAAAAAGCCGATCCCGCTGATGGAGGGAGTTCATGATCATTCGGAACACGCCGACCAGTGGCCGCGCGCTTGCGATCGCCGCGGCGCTCGTTCTTGCGCTTGCGCCCGCGCTGGCGGAGGCGCGCAGCGGCAAGGGAAGCAGCTCCGGCAGCCGCGGTTCGCGCACGGACAGCGCGCCGGCCGCCACCACGACGGCGCCGGGCGCCGCGCAATCTTTCCAGCGTTCCGCCGGCCCGAGCCAGGCGGCCCCCGCCCCCGGCGCGGCGATGAACCGCCCCGCGGCCCCGCAGCCGGCGGCCGGCGGCATGTTCAGCTCGCCCCTCGCCAAGGGCATTCTGGGCGGCCTGATCGGCGCTGGCATTTTCGGCCTGCTGGCGGGCTCCGGCCTGTTCTCCGGCCTCAACGGGCTTGCGGGCTTCTTTGGCCTTCTGCTGCAGCTCGCGCTGATCGGCGGCCTCGCCTGGCTCGCGGTCTCCTGGTGGCGTCGTCGCCAGCAGCCGGCGGCGGCCGCTGCGGCGCCCGGCTATGACCGTCAGGCGACCCCGCCGCAGGCGGAGATTCCCCCTGTCGGCGGCGCGCAGGCGCGCAGCCCCCTCGATCGTCTGAGCGGCATGTCCGGCTTTGGCGGCGGCGCGGGCGCTTCCTTTGGCGGCGGTTCGGCCTTCAGCCAGCAGACCACGCCGCTGCAGCTCGACGGCGCCGATTTCGACGCCTTCGAATCGCTGCTCGCGCAGGTCCAGCAGGCCTACGCCAATGAGGACGTGGGCTATCTGCGCCGCATCGCTACGGCGGAAATGGCCGGCTATTTCGCCGACGATCTCGCCGAACAGCGCGCCAAGGGCCTCGTGGCCAAGAGCGGCTCGGTGAAACTCCTGCAGGGAGACCTGTCGGAGGCCTGGGGCGAGCAGTCCGGCGAATACGCCACCGTCGCCATGCGCTACGAGATGATCGATGCGCTGGTGGAGGAAGCCACCGGCAAGGTCGTCGAGGGCGACCTGCACAAGCCGCAGGAAATCACCGAATTGTGGACCTTCGTGCGTCCGCACGGTTCGGGCCCGCGCGGCTGGGCGCTCTCGGCCATTCAGCAGGTCGAACAGGCCGCTTGATCGAGGCCTGACGCAATTTCCGGGGCTCCCCGTCGCAAGACGGGGAGCCTTTTGCTTTTGGGCGCCTTTCGCGCGCCTTTCGCCGGGCCTGCGCCCGCGTCGCGATTGCGGCTCGGGCGCGGCGCCACTAGGGTCCGGCGATCCAGCGCAACCGGAATGAACATCATGGCTGACTTCAAGATTCTCGGCGTCTCGGGCGGCACCCGCAAGGGCTCCTACAACACGCTCGCCCTGCGGGCGGCGCAGGAGCTCGCGCCGGCGGGCGTGGTCATCGAACTCGCCGACGTGTCGGACCTGCCCCTCTACCACGAGGACCTGCGGCTCGCGGGCTATCCGTCCGCCACGCAGCGCTTCCGCCAGCAGGTGAAGGAGGCCGACGCCATTCTCTTCGCCACGCCGGAATATAATTACTCGGTGTCCACGGCTCTCAAGAACGCCATCGACTGGGCCTCGCGCCCGCCCGAGCCGCCCTTCGCGGGCAAGGCTGTGGGCATGGTGAGCGCCGCGACAGGCCCGATGGGCGGCGTGCGCGCGCAATTCGCCCTGCGTCACATGCTGGTGTCGCTCAACGCTTTCCCCATCAACAATCCGCAGGTGATGATCACGTTCGCCGCCTCGAAATTCGACGAGGCCGGCCGCTTCACCGACGAGACGGGCCGCGAGCTTCTGCAAAAGCACGTCGAGGAGCTGGTGAAGTGGGGCAAGCGCCTGAAGGCGTCCGCCTGATTCGATGCGCCAGACGCACGCGCAAGCGCCGTTAACCGTTATCCTTTAAAGCGGCTTAACGAATTGAGCGCTTTGCTTGCGCATGGCGCGTCGCGTTCTCCAATTCGCCGTCATCGCCGGCTTGCTTGCGATCCTTCCGGGCTGCGGATTCTTCGGATTCCAGCAGCGCCCGGCATGGCGTGACGCGGCGGAGAAGGCCTGCCTCGCCCGCAAGAGCGTGCGCCCCTCCGCCTATATCCAGCCGGCCCGCGCCATCAACGGGCCCGGCATTTGCGGGCTGACCCAGCCTTACAAGATCGCAGGCCTGGTGGGCGGAACCGTGCAGCTCAACACGCAGGCGACGCTGGGCTGTCCCGTGACCGAGGCGTTGGAGAACTGGCTTGAGGGCGTCGTCCAGCCGGCGGCGCTCGCGCGTTTCGGCCAGCCCGTGACGCAGATCGATTCCATGGGCTCCTACGCCTGCCGCGCGATCAACAACCAGCGCGGCGCGAAACTCTCCGAACACGCCTTCGGCAATGCGCTCGACATCGGCGCCTTCGAACTCGCCGACGGGCGCAGGATCGTGATCCGCAAGGACTGGACGAAAGGCGAGGAGCAGGAGAAGGCCTTCCTGCGCGAGGCGCATCAGGGCGCGTGCGATCATTTCACGACCGTGCTGGGGCCGGGCTCCAACGTGTTCCACTACGATCATTTCCACGTGGACCTTGCGATGCACGGGGCGACCTCGCAGGGCCTGCGCCGCTATTGCCGGCCTGTCATCCGGGACATCGCGCCCGCGCCGCGCCGCGACGACCTGCCGGATCCGCCGGCTCTTGAGCCGGAATGGGAGATCGCGCGCGCCAAGATGCGCGGCGGCCAGACGCTTGCGCAGGCCGCCTCAGCGCAGCCGCCCGCGCGACCGCTCGGCCTGATCGGCGCGGCGGCGCCGCAGCCCGCGCGCAACCTCACGGTGGCGAGCCTTGCGGGCGCCTATGGCGGCGGACAGCCTGCGGCCTCCAACGGCGCCTATGGGCGCGGGAGCGGGCTTGCGCTCGGCGCGCCGCCCCAGCCTCTGCGCGCGCCGGCCGCGCGCGGCATGTTGCGCGACGACGGCGCTTTCGTGCCGCCGGGCGAGATCGGCGATTGAAGATCGGGCCGCGCGCCGCGGCGCGCCGGATCAGGCGGGAGGCCGCCCCCAGCCGCCGCCCGTCGGCGTCACGATGGTGATCGCCTCGCCCGCGACCAGCCGGGTCGAGGCGCAGCCGCCCAGCTCCTCCAGCGTTGCGTCCTTGCGGCGCACGAGATTGCGCCCCAGCTCGCCCGGCTCGCCGCCCTGCGCGCCGGGCGCGCGCACGCGCCGGCGCCCGGAGAGAACGGCGAGCTGCATGGGTTCGAGAAAGCGGATCGTGCGCGACACGCCATCGCCCGCGCGCCATGCGCCGCGCCCGCCAGAGCCGCGACGGATGTGGAAGTCCTCCAGCAGCACGGGATAGCGCGCCTCCAGAATCTCGGGATCGGTGAGGCGCGAATTGGTCATGTGCGTGTGCACGGCGGCAGCGCCATGGAAACCTTCGCCCGCCGGCGCGCCTGAACAGATCGTCTCGTAATATTGGCGCCGTTCGTCGCCGAAGGTGAGATTGTTCATCGTGCCCTGCGTCGAGCCGAGCACGCCCAGCGCGGCGAACAGGCAATCTGTGACCGCCTGACTCGTCTCCACATTGCCGGCGACGACCGCCGCAGGCCAGCGCGGCGCGAGCATCGAGCCTTCAGGCGCGACGATCTCAAGCGGGCGCAGACAGCCCGCGTTCATCGGAATGTCCTCGTCCACAAGCATGCGGAAGACGTAAAGACAGGCCGCGCGGGTGACGGGTTCGGGCGCGTTGAAATTGTCGGGCTGCTGCGGCGACGTGCCGGCGAAATCGATGCGCGCCGCGCGTCTTTCGCGATCAACGCTCACGCGCGCGCAAATCCGCGCGCCCTGATCCATCTCGATCTCGAAGGCGCAATCCTTCAGCCGCGCGATGGCGCGGCGTACGCTCTCCTCGGCGTTGTCCTGAACATGGCCCATATAGGCGCGCACGACGTCGAGGGAGAACTCCTCCACCATATCGCGCAGAAGCGCGGCGCCTCTCGCGTTCGCCGCGACTTGCGCCTTCAGGTCCGCGATGTTCTGCGCCACATTGCGCGCAGGCCATGGCCCTTGCGACAGCAGCCGCGCGATCTCCTCCTCGCAAAAGCGCCCGCGCGAGACGAGCTTCACGTTCTCAAGATAGATTCCCTCCTGCTCGATGCGCGTCGCCAGAGGCGACATGGAGCCCGGCGACAGGCCGCCGATGTCGGCATGGTGTCCGCGCGCAGCGACCCAGAACAACAGCCGCCCGCCGTCCGCATCGAACACGGGCGTGCAGACGGTGATGTCGGGCAGATGGGTGCCGCCGCTATAGGGCGCGTTGATGGCGAAGGAATCGCCCGGCGCCATGCGGCCCGCATTGGCGCGCGCGATCGCCTCCACCGAACGGTCCATGGAGCCCAGATGCACGGGCATGTGGGGCGCATTGGCGACGAGCGCGCCTTGCGCGTCGAACACCGCGCAGGAGAAATCGAGCCGCTCCTTGATGTTCACGGAGCTCGCCGTGTTCTGCAGCGCGGCGCCCATCTGTTCGGCGATGGACATGAAGCGCTTGTTGAACACTTCCAGCAGAACGGGATCAGCCTTCGCGCCCGCCGCCCTGCGCCGCGCCGGCGCGCCCGCGCGCGAGAGGACGACGTGATCGCGCGCGGTGATCTCGCAGCGCCAGCCCGGCTCGACGACGATGGTCTGGTGCGGTTCGATGAGCAGGGCGGGGCCGTCGAAGGCGCAGCCCGGCGCCAGGTCCTCGCGCATATAGAGCGGCGCCTCGCGCCATGCGCCCTGCGCGAAGAGGCGCGCGCCGCGCGCAGGTTTGGCGGCATCGCCGGCGCACAGGTCCGCGAGCGGCTCCGCCATGGGCTCGCCGCCGCCTGCGGCCTCCGCCTGCACGGAGGCGATGACGAGCCCGCGCGTGGGATCGATGAAGCCGAAGCGCGCCTCATGGGCGCGTTCAAAGGCCGCGCGCAGGGCCTGCGCATCCGCGGCGGGCAGCGGCGTCTCAAGCGCTGTGTCCGATCCTTCGTAACGCAGATGGCAGCAGGCGGTCGCGCTCGCCTGCGCGCGCGGCGCGCCCTGCGCCTCGAGATCGTCGAGCGCCTGTTCTGCAAGCCGCGCGGCGAGGCGTTGCAGCGCGTCGAAGCCGGCGTCGTCGAGCGCGACGTCGAGCCCTTGCGTGCGCAGGCTGCGCTGGTCGGCGAGCCCCATGCCATAGGCGGACAGGAGCGAGGAGAGCGGATGGATGAGCACGCGCGTCATGCCCAGCGCGTCGGCGACGCGGCAGGCGTGTTGCCCGCCCGCGCCGCCGAAACAATTCAGCGCATAGCGGGTGACGTCGCGACCGCGCGCGACCGAGATCGTCTTGATGGCGGCGGCCATATGGGCCACCGCGATGTCGAGGCAGCCGTCCGCCAGTTCCTCGGCGCTGCGCCCGTCGCCAATGCGCGCGGCGAGATCGGCGAAAGCGGCGCGCACGCCCT
Source organism: uncultured Beijerinckia sp. (assembly GCA_964645525.1). Lineage (GTDB taxonomy): Bacteria > Pseudomonadota > Alphaproteobacteria > Rhizobiales > Beijerinckiaceae > Terripilifer. Next base: position 72,228 of record CAZYBF010000003.1, on the reverse strand, counting down.
GCGCGTCGAGGCGCTGGTCGCGCGCGGGGCCGAAGATCGCCGGGAAGCAATCGGGCGCGATGCGGCCCGTCATCACATTCGCGTCGGTGACGGTGAGCGGCCCGCCGCGGCGATAGGCGAGGGGGCCGGGATCGGCGCCGGCGGAATGGGGGCCAACGCGCAGGCGCACGCCGTCCCACGCGATGATCGAGCCGCCGCCGGCGGCGATGGTGTGGATGTCGAGCATGGGCGCGCGCAGGCGCACGCCCGCCACCCGCGTGTCGAAGGCGCGCTCGAGACCGCCTGCGAAATGCGCGACGTCGGTTGACGTGCCGCCCATGTCGAAACCGATCACGCGGTCGAAGCCTGCGGCCTGCGCGGTTTTCGCCATGGCGACCACGCCGCCTGCGGGGCCGGAGAGGATCGCGTCCTTGCCGTGAAAGGCTGAGGGCGCGGCGAGGCCGCCCGCCGATGTCATGAACAGGAGGCGCGGCCCGCCCGGCGCGTCGGCGCCGATCTCTCGCGCGACGCGCTCGATGTGCCGGCGCAGGACCGGCGTGAGATAGGCGTCCGCCACCGTCGTGTCGCCGCGTCCGATATATTTGGCGAGCGCGATGGTCTCATGGCTTGTGGACACCTGCGCGAAGCCGATCTCGCGGGCGATGCGCGCCAGCGCTTTCTCGTGGGCGGGCGCGCGCCAGGCGTGCATGAGGACGATGGCGAGGCTGTCGAAGCCGCGCGCACGCGCCTGCGCGAGGGCGTCGCGCGCCTGTTCCTCGTCGAGCGCGCGTTCGAGGGAGCCGTCCGCGCGCATGCGTTCGTCGATCTCGATCGCTTCCGCGTAAAGCTGCTCCGGTTTCACAATGCGGCGGGCGAAAATGTCGTCGCGCGCCTGATCGCCAATCTCCAGCGCGTCGCGGAAGCCTTTCGTCGCCACCAGCAGCGTGCGTTCGCCCTTGCGCTCGAGCAGCGCATTGGTGGCGACGGTGGAGCCCATCTTCACGCTTTCCACGAGGCCGGGCGGGAAGGGCGCGTTTGGCTCGAGGCCGAGAATGTCGCGCATGCCTGCGACGGCGGCGTCGGAATAGGCGCCGGGATTTTCGGAAAGCGTCTTGCGCAGGCTCAGTCGCCCGTCGGGACTGCGGCCCACCACATCGGTGAACGTGCCGCCGCGATCGATCCAGAAACGCCACCCCGGCCGCGCCTGCGCCGCCTCTTTAGCCATAATGAGTCACCATATTCCGGCCTTCGACTCGCGCCGGTAAGGCGCGATTGTATACTCAATCGCAGGTTAACAGCGAAGATGGAGCTGGCGTGGAACAGGTGAAGGGCGGGACGGCTGATGAGCCCGGCGCCCTGCGATCGGCGGTGCGGCGCGCGCGCGTGGAGCAGGCGGAACGCTCCGACGTGACGGCGGAGCTGCGCGGCGCCGAGTTCGCGCGCCTCGACATGTTGTTTGAAGCCTTCAAGCCCATCCTCGCTCAGGTTCCCGCCGAGATCGACCTTTTCGACGCTGGCTTTTCTTACGGCGAGCGGCCGCGCCTGTTCATCGACATGATCGCCTTCGTCGAAATGGCGCACGACCGGCGCGTCTATCGTCTCGTGCAGGAGACGCGCCACGGGCGCATCGTTCTGGCGGAGAACGAGCGCATCCCGCCCATGGTCGAGGCGATGACGGATTATGTGGCGCGACGGCTGGTGGAGCGCCAGCTCGCGCTCGCCGCGCTCGCGCCGCATCTCGCGCAACAAGATGCGCAAAAGGCGGCCGCAGCCGCGCCTGTGACTGCGCCTGCGCACCAAGCCGCGCCGCAAGCCGCGCCGCAAACGAAGCCGCGCGCGCGCCTGTGGCCGAGCTTCGCCAGCGCGCTTTTGTTCGTCATCGAATTGCTCGGCTCGATCGTGCTGTTCGTGCTGCTCGCAGGCGCGTCCTATCTCGCCTGGCGCGCGGGCGAGGCGTGGTGGGTCTCGCATTTCGGCAAGATCGTCTGATCTAGAGAGCGACGGGCCCGAGGTCGCGCACATGCAGCGCGCCGGCGCTTGAATCGGCGGCCATGCCGCGCGCGCGCGCCTCCACGCTCCAGCCGTTTCCCGCACGCGTGATGCGATAGAGATGATAGGCGGCGCGATGCAGCGGCGTGCCGGGCACGGCCGAGCAGGACGCCACGCCCACGCAGGGGATTTTCGCCGCCTCGCTGCGGTCCACATGGCGCACCTGCAGACGATGGTTGTGGCCGTGCAGCACCAGTTCCGCGCCATGGCGCGCGAGCACGGCTTCGAACTGGCGCGCGTCGGTGAGGCCGCGTCCGAAGCCCGCCCCGCCGCGCGTGGGCGGATGATGGATCATCACGACGCGCATGAGGCCGCGTTTGCCTGTCTCGTCGAGAAGGGCCGCGAGCGCCTCGCGCTGTTCAAGTCCGAGCCGGCCCGAGGCGAGGAAGGGCGCGGTCGGCACGCCCGACGACAGGCCGATCAGCGCCACCTCGCCGCGCAGGCGCAGGAAGGGAAAGCGCGTGTGCGCCTCGCCGTCGCTTGAGCACCATGGCGCGAAGGTCTGTTCGATCCAGGGCAGGGTCGCGCGCACATAGGCGTCATGATTGCCGGGCGTGAAGCTCACATGCCGCGGGTCGCCCAGCGTCTCGAGCCAGGCGCGCGCCACTGGGAATTCGCCGGGCAGGCCGATGTTCATCACGTCGCCGGTCATGGCCACGTGATCGGGCGCCTGCGCCTTCATGTCCGCGACGAGGGCGGCGAGCACGTCCATGTCGTGGATCTGCGCGCGGCGCTTCCAGTTCATGTAGCCCGTGAGGCGCTTGTTCATGAGCTCGCGCCGCAGGAATTGCGGCAGCGGCCCGATATGCGCGTCGGACAGATGGGCGAGGAGAAACTCGGTCACTCGGCAGGTTTGGCCGCTTGCGCGTGGCGGGTCAAGCCGGGCGCCTCAGGCGCGGGCGGGGCTAGGCCCCGCCGATCAATATGCCCGCCATGAGCACGATCACGCCGCCCAGCACCACCTGGAAGGCGGCTTGCAGGAAGGGCGTGTCCATATAGGTCGCGCGCACCCAGGCGATGACCCACAATTCCACGATCACGATCAGCGAGGCGAAGCCGGTCGCGATCCAGAAGGCGTTGGGCCAGCTGTCGGGCACGAGATAGGGCAGGGTGTGGAATATGCCGCCCAGCGTCGTCATCAGGCCCGAGATGAAGCCGCGCAGCCATGGCGAACCGCGCCCGGTGAGCGAGCCGTCGTCCGACAAAGCCTCCGCAAAGCCCATGCTGATGCCCGCGCCGATGGAGGCGGCGAGGCCCACGAGGAAGGTCTGCCAATTGTTGTGCGTGGCGAAGGCGGCGGCGAACAGCGGCGCAAGCGTGGAGACCGAGCCGTCCATAAGCCCCGCGAGGCCCGGCTGCACATATTGCAGCACGAACATGCGGTGGCGGGTGGCGTTCTCCTCGTCGCGGGCGGAATCGGTGAGATGGGCGGCCTCCAGCCGGCCGGCGGCGCCGGCGTGGGAGCGCTCCACTTCCGCAAGGTCGCCCAGCAATTTGCGGATATTGACGTCGAGGGTCTGTTCGGCGGCCTTCATATAAAAGCGCTGCGCCTGAAACTCCATGTTCTCCGCTTCCTTGCGGATCGTGTCGAGCGGCAGGTTCTTTGACAGCCACACAGGCCGGCGCTTCAGGAAGCCCTTCACGTCCTCGCGGCGGATCGGCGGCAGGTTGGGGCCGAAGCGCTGCTCATACATGGAGAGCAATTCGTGGCGGTGGCGCGTCTCCTCCTCCGCCATTTCCTCGAAGACTTTCGCGGAGGCGGGATAGCGCTCCGCCAGGTCCTCCGCGAAGGCCATGTAAATGCGCGCGTCCTCCTCCTCGGAGGAGATGGCGACGGCGAGGATCTCGCGCTCGGTGAGTTCGGCGAAGGTTTTCAAGGAGGGCTCCGGGGGGGACCGCGGCGTTTGTTTAGAATCCTTCTAAGGGAGCGCCGCGCGCTTTTCCACCCCTCGCGGCGCCTGAGCCTGCGCTTTAGCCCGCGTCCAATCGTCTCGGGC
>CAZYBF010000003.1:0-68103 GCA_964645525.1 uncultured Beijerinckia sp. | reverse complement strand
GGTTTGACAAGCCCGGCCCCGGCGCGCCTTTTGGGGCGCGGCGAACAGGGGACGGCGCGGAATGGCGGGCTTCGAGCGGGCGCGGGCGCGGGCGATGCATGTGTGGTTTCGGTTCGCCCGGCCGATGACGCTGGGCGTGCGCGCCGTCGTCGCGCGCGAGGGCCGGGTGCTGCTGGTGCGCCACACCTATGTCTCCGGCTGGCATTTGCCGGGCGGAGCCGTGGAGAAGGGCCAGACGGCCGCGCAGGCCCTCGCCCGCGAGGTGGAGGAGGAGGGCGCCGTGCGCCTGACCGGGACGCCGGCCCTGCACGGCCTGTTCTTCAACCGGCGCGCCTCGCCGCGCGACCATGTGCTTGTCTATGTGGCGCTGGATTTCGAGGTTCTGGGGCGCCGCGCGCCGGACATTGAGATCGCGGAGGCCGCCTTCTTCCCCCTCGACGCTTTGCCCGAGGGCGTCTCGCAGGCCACCCGCGCGCGGCTGGGCGAGGTTTTCGGCGGCGCCCCGGTCGATCCCTATTGGTGATCGCGCGGCCCGCAGGCAGGATTTGCCAGACGCCGCGCGCCGCCCTATCGAAGCTTCATGAGCCAGACCCCGTCCCAGTCCTCCTCCCCGTCGCAGGCCCCTTCCGGCCCCGGCCTGCCGGCGCTCGGCCTGCGCCCGCTGCTCGCCTCCGACCTGCCGCAGATCGAGAAGCTGGACGAGCGCGCCTTCGGCCCGGGCCGGTTCGCGCGCACCGCCTATCGGCTGCGCGAGGGCGTCGCGCCGGATTTCGGCATGTCCTACGTCGCCCATGTCGGCACGCTGCTCGTGGGCTCCAACATCATGACGCGCGTGCGCTGCGGGCAGACCGAGATGGTGCTGCTCGGGCCGCTGACGGTGGAGCCGGCCTTCCGCTCGCGCGGAATCGGCGAGGCGCTCGCGCAGCGCTCGCTGGAGGCCGCGCGCGCCAATGGCTGCAAGCTCGTGATCCTCGTGGGCGATGAGCCTTATTACGCGCGTCTGGGCTTCCGTCGCGCGCCGCCCGGGCGCATCAGCCTGCCGGGCCCTGTAGACCCCGCGCGCGTGCTTGTGTGCGAACTTGAGCCCGGCGCCTTTGAAGGCGTCAGCGGCTCTGTGCGCAAAGCGGTGTGAGGCGCATGGCGCGCAAGGGCTAAGCCTTGCGCCTGCTCTCCCACAGCCAGCCCGCCAGAACGCCTGCGAGCAGGGCGATGAGCCCGAGGAAGCCCGTCGCCAGCGGCGCGACGCCCACGCCCGTCACCACGCTCGCGCCGGTGCGTCGGATCGCCAGATAATCAGGACCGCCATAGACGACGCTATCGCGCAGCGCGGCGACGCGCGGCATGGCGACGTCGGTCTCGCCCTGCATGGAGAGCCTGCGCACCGTGCCGCCCGTCGCGTCGACGATGGGGCGCAGGCGGTCGAGGGTGGAGACGACGTCGCGGAACTCGCGCGGATTCTCCGGGCCCACATTGACGAGCGCCACATGCTCGCCGTCGGAGACGGCATGCAGGCCGAGTTCCTCGGCGCGCAGCCGCCCGCGCGAGACGCCCGGCTCGGCGGGCGCGAGGCTCGCCTGCGTTTCGGCGCCCGACGGCGCGCGCACGTTCACGCGCGCCGGCTCGCCCGACAGGCTCTGGCGCTCGATCGAGATCTCCTGCCCGCGCGCGCTGGCGCGCAGCGCCTCCTCCTCAAGCTCGGGCTCTTTCATCAGCCAGTGCGCCATGCGGCGCAGCAGTTCGAGATGCGGTCCGCCGCCCTGAAAATTGCGCGCCCACAGCCAGATCTGGTCCGACAGGAGAAGAGCGACGCGGCCCTTCTCCTCACGCGAAAGCAGAACGAGCGGCCGCTCCTCCGCGCCCGCCATGACCGCATGGCCGCGCATGGGCTCGGCCCCAACCTGGCGGAACCATTCGCTCCACGCCGGCGGGGATTTCTCGCCGCCCGGCAGCGCCCGCGTCACGGGATGGCGACCGCCGATCTCCGTCACGCTCGCGCGGAAGGCGCGTTCGATGATGCGTCCGTCCGGCCGCGCGGGCGCGATCTTGCCCAGCGGCGAATAGAACAGCCCTTCGGGGCCAGAAAAGTCCGGCCCCGCCGCGATCAGAAGCGCGCCGCCTTCGCGCACATAGCGCACGATGTTTTCGAAATAGATCGGCGGCAGCACGGTCTGGTTCGAATAGCGGTCGAAGATGATGAGGTCGAACTCGCGGATCTTGCGGCCGAACAGATCTGCGGTCGGAAAGGCGATCAGCGACAATTCGCTGATCGGCGTACCGTCCTGTTTCTCCGGCGGACGCAGGATGGTGAAATGCACGAGGTCCACATTGGCGTCGGCCTTCAGGAGATTGCGCCAGGTGCGCTCGCCCGAATGCGGCTCGCCGGAGACGAGCAGCACTTTCAGCTTGTCGCGCACGCCCTCGATGGTGGCCACCGCCTTGTTGTTGAGCGTGGTGAGCTCATCCTGCGCAGGCGGAACCTCCAGCTCCACCACATTGGGGCCGCCATGTTCGATGCGCACGGCCACCCGCGTGAGCACGCCCGCGCGCGTGCGCAGCCTGCTCACCTGTTGCCCGTCGCGGCGCACAACGAGATCGATGATCTCGTCGCGCCCCGCGCTGTCGTGCACGCGCAGCACGATGACCTGATCCTTGCCCACGAGGCCGAAGCGCGGCGCCTCCACAAGCTCGATGCGCCGGTCGCGCTCGCCGGGCCGGCCGGTGACGAGCGCGTGCACCGGGCCGCGGAAACCGAGTTCAGCGGCGCGGGCGGGCGCGTCATGCACCACGCCGTCGGTGATGAGGATGGCGCCGCCCACGCGCTCAGGCGGCGCGTCCGCCAGCGCCTGCGACAAAGCCTCGAACAGGCGCGTGCCGTCGCCCTGGCTGTCGCCGGCGCCCGCCTCCACGATGCGCGTCTCCACATCGCCGAGCGCGGCCAGCGCTTTCTCGATCTCCGCTTTCGCGCGGTCGGTCTGGCTCGTGCGCGCGCCGATCGACTGGCTCGCGCTGCGGTCAACGACGACGGCGACGATGTCCTTCAGCGGCTGGCGTTCCTCGCGCATGAGCGCGGGATCGGCGAGCGCGATGAGAATGAGCGCGAGGCCCAGCGCGCGCAAGGCGCCCGCGACGCCCCCGCGCCACAGGCTGAGCGCGGCCACCGCCAGCGCGACGAGCGCGAAGGCGGCGAGCAGCAGCGGCGGCACGAGAGGCGAGAAGGCGAGGCTGAAATCGGTCATCGCGCGCGCCTCACAGGCCAAGCCGTTCGAGGAGATCGCGCACGTGCACCTGATCGGCCTTGTAATTGCCGGTGAGCGTGTACATCACGATGTTGACGCCGCCGCGGATCGCCATTTCGCGCTGGCGCGGCGCGCCGGGCGTGAGCGGATAGAGCGGCTTGCCGGATGCGTCCGCCGCCCATGCGGCGGCGAGATCGTTGGAGGTGATGAGGATCGGCGACACGCTGTCGCCGGAGCGCGCGGGTCGCTGGCCGCCGTCCTCGCCCGCTGGCGGAAGCGCTTCGATCCATGTCTGGCCCACGGTGGTGCGGCCGACGAAGGAGTCCAGCAGGTAAAACGTTTTCGTCACCACGTGGTCGCGCGGAACGGGCTCAAGCTCCGGCACGTCCACGTCGGCGAGCAGGCGGCGCAGCCAGAGCGATTCCGGCGTCGCAGGTCCGCCGGGGCGCTGGTTCAACGCATCGCGCGTGTCGAACAGAACCGTGCCGCCATGGCGCATGAACTCGCCGATGCGCGTCGCCGCCGCCTGTCCTGGTTGTGGCCGCTCCGCCACTACGGGCCAGTAGATCAGCGGAAAGAACGCAAGCTCGTCGCGCGCCGGATCGATGCCCGCGGGCTCGCCCGGCGAGAGCGCGGTGCGCGCGGTGAGCGAGCGCGTGAGCGTTGCAAGGCCGAGCCGGCTGGCCTCGTCCACCCGCGCGTCGCCGGTGATCACATAGGCGAGGCGCGTGCGCAGAGCGGAGTCGAAATCGCGCGCCGGCTGCCCGCCCGCTTGAGGGTTCGCTTGAGTGTTCGTTTGCGGCCGTGGCGCGGGCTGGGCTTGCACGGACTGGGCTTGCGCGTTTTGCGCCGCGAGGGAGGCGATGAGCGCGAGCGCGGCGAATGCGACGAGCGGCGCGCGCGTTCTGGCGGCGCCCTGCGCGAGCGGCGCTCCGCCGCGCGCCTGTGCGCGCCGCCAGCGCAACCCGCCGTTCAGATGGAGCGTGGCGAGCGCGTCGGCCAGAAGAAGCGCGAAGGCGAGCAGCATCAGAGGCAGGCGCAGATCGGTGGGCTCATTCGCGCGCAGGGGCTGTTCGGCGAGGCCGAACGCTGCGTAATCGGCCGGCGAAAGGTCCACGCGCGCGTCGAGCGCGTTGACCGCGATCATCGATTCCGCAGGCCCGTAATAGCCTGCGGGATGGTCGCTTGAGGCGAGCCCTGCGAAACCTGCGGGAACCGGGCGCGCGGTCGCAGGCGGTTCGCCCAGATTGCCGAATCCGTCGAGCGTGCGCGTAGGCGCGAGCGTCTGCGCGCGCGCTGCGGGTTCGTTCGCCGTGCCGCCGGCTGCGCCCTCCGCGCTTTCCGCCGAGAGGGCGAGCGTGCGCCGGAGCATGTCCACGAACAGGCCTGAGAGCGGCAGGTTCGACCATGTGGCGTCGGCCGTCACATGCACCAGCGCCACGAGGCCCTTTCCGCGCCGCGCACCGGTGACGAGCGGCGTGCCGTCTTCAAGCGCCGCCCATGTCTTGCCGGAAAGGCCCGCCTCCGGCTCCGCGAGAACTTGCCGCGTGACGGTCACTTCCGCGTTCGCCGACAGCCCATGGAAGGGCGAGGCGGGATCGAAGGGCGCAAGTTTGCGCGGCGTCTCCCACGACAGCGCGCCGCCCAGCACGCGTCCGCCGCGGCGCAGGCGCACCGGCGTGAGATCGTCCGCCGCGGCCGCAAGCCGTGGGCCGGCGAAGCGCAGGAGCACGCCGCCTTCCTCAACGAAACGCGTGAGCCGCTCTTTTGCGGGGCCCGACAGCACGCCCACGTCGGCGAGCGCCACGAGGGAGGGGCGTTCTTCGAGCGCTGCGAGAATGGGATCGCGGTCGCCCGCAACGCGCGTCTCGCGCACTTCCGCGAAAGGCGCGAGCGCGCGCGTCACGTAATAGGTGGGCGACAGCAGCGGCTGGGCGAGGTCGGCGGGCGCGCCGGAGACGATGGCGACGCGCCGGCGCTTCCAGCGCGAGTCGAGCAGCGCCACCGCGCCCGCCGTGCGCTCGCCGTCGATTTCGAGCCGCGCGATTTCGTTGCGCAATTCCGTCGGCAGGTCGAGGCGGGCCGTCGTCGCGCGCTCCGGCCCGAAGGCGAAGCGCGCCTCGCCCATCAGCAGGCCCTTCAAGTCGTAGGCGCGCAACACGCCGTCCGCGCGCGCGCGCGCGTCAGCGCGTGCGAGCTGGGCCTCGAGCCCGCCAGCGCCATGGCTCGCCTGCACGATCGCGGCGGGCGTGCGCGGCGCGCTCGTCACGCGCAGGCCGCCTGCGCGCGCGGCGTCCTTCAATCCTTCGGCGAAGGCGGCGGCCTCGTTCATCGCCATGCCGTCGGCGATCCACAGCACGTCGAGATCGGGATGGGCGGCGGCGAACTTGCGGATCGGCGCGAGGCTCGCGAGCCGTTCAGGCGCATAGGAGACAGGCTTGATCGCGCGCAGCCGTTCGACGAGACGGCTCGGGTCGGCGGTCGTCACGTCGCGCGCGCCTTCCGATGTGGCGAGGATCGCGCCGGTGCGTCCTTCGCGCGCGGCGCCTGCGAGCGCTTCGCCGGCGAGCGCGACGCGCCGCTCCCAGTCGATCGCCGCAGGCCATCCGTTGTCGATCACGACAAGCAGCGGGCCCTTGCCCGCAAGGCCTTTCGCGGGCGGGTTCCAGATCGGGCCGGCCATGGCGAGGATCAGCGCGGCGACGAGCGCCATGCGCATGAGCAGCAGCCACAGGGGCGTGCGCGCCGGAGTTTGCTCGCGCGGCTCGACGTCGAGGATGAGGCGCAGCGGCGGAAAGGCCATCTGGCGCGGACGCGGCGGGGTCACGCGCAACAGCCGCCACAGCGCGGGCAGCAGCGCGAGCGCGACGAGCACGAGGGGCGCGGTGAAGGCGAGCGGCAGGCCCAGCATCAGCCCACGCCTCCCGCTCCGGCGCTTTCAAGGCGCATGCGCAAGGTCAGCAGCGCCTCCGAGGTCGGCCTGTCGGTGCGGTGGATCATGAAGCTCCATCCGCGCGAGGCGCAGGCGGCGCGCACGCGCTCGCGATGGGCCGCCAGGCGCGCGACGTAATCGGCGCGCACGCTCGCAGCCTCTCCCAGCCGCAGGCGCGCGTCGCTGTCCACGTCGCGCAGCTCCATGTGGCCGCTGAAGGGGAATGTCTCCTCGATCGGATCGGCGATCATCGCCACATGGCCGAAGGCGCCGCGGCTCGCCATCGCGTGGATCACGCGCTCGATCTGCGCAGGCTCGCTGAGGAAGTCGCCGATCAGAAGCGCCTGCGCGCGCGGGGCGAGCGCCTCGGCGGGCGGCAATTCCTCCGGCTCGTCATCGAGCGCGGCGCGCATCATCGCCTCGGCGGCGCGATCGACGACGTTGCGCGCGGCCAGCGGGCGCAGCAGGCCGGGAAAGCCAACGCGTTCGCCCCCGCGCACCAGAAGGTCGGCGGCGGCGAGGCCCAGCACGAGGGCGCGGTCGAGTTTCGATTGCAGCGCGAGGTTCGACACATAGGCCATGGAGGGCGAACGATCGATCCAGATCCAGATCGTATGCGCGGACTCCCATTCGCGCTCGCGCACATAGACGCGGTCGTCGCGCGCGGAGCGCCGCCAGTCGATGCGCGTCGTCGGCTCGCCCCAGACGAAGGGACGGAACTGCCAGAACGTCTCGCCCACGCCCGCGCGCCGGCGTCCATGCACGCCATGAATGGCGGTGGCGGCGACGTCCTTCGCCGCGACGACGAGGCTCGGCAGGCGGCGCGCCAGCTCCAGCGCGCCATGGCTGTGCGCGACGCCGACGGCGCGTTCGCCTTGGTCAAGGAGCCGGGCGTCCGCCATGGGATGTGCCTTTATCAGTCGAGACGCTGGACGAGGCGGGCGACGAGTCCGGCGATGGTCTCGCCTTCTGCGCGCGCGGCGAAGGTCAGCGCCATGCGGTGCTTGAGGACAGGCAGCGCGAGCGCCGCCACGTCGTCGAGCGAGGGCGAGAGGCGCCCGTCGATGAGCGCGCGCGCGCGGCTCGCCAGCATGAGCGCCTGCGCGGCGCGCGGGCCGGGGCCCCATGTCACATGGCGCGTGATCTCCGGGTCGCCTTCGCCGGGGCGGGCGGCGCGCACGAGATCGAGAATGCCGTCCACGACGCTGTCGCCCACGGGCATGCGCCGCACGAAGCGCTGGATCTCCATCAGGTCGGCGGCGGTCATCGCCTGCCGTGGCGCGCTCTGTCGGTCGCCGGTCGTCTCGATCAGGATGCGCCGCTCCGCCGCGCGGTCGGGATAGACGACGTCGATCTGCATCAGGAAGCGGTCGAGCTGCGCTTCCGGCAGCGGATAGGTGCCTTCCTGCTCCAGCGGGTTCTGGGTCGCGAGCACATGGAAGGGCTGGGGCAGGTCATGGCGTTCGCCCGCCACGGTGACGTGATGCTCCTGCATGGATTGCAGCAGCGCCGATTGCGTGCGCGGGCTCGCGCGGTTGATCTCGTCGGCCATCAGCAATTGCGCGAAGATCGGCCCGCGCACGAAGCGGAAGGCGCGCTTTCCTTCGCCGCTCTCCTCCATGATCTCCGAGCCGAGAATGTCGGAGGGCATCAGGTCGGGCGTGAACTGCACGCGGCGCGCGTCGAGCCCCAGCACGGCGCCCAGCGTCTCGACGAGCTTGGTTTTGGCGAGGCCCGGCACGCCCACGAGCAGGCCGTGGCCGCCCGCCAGAAGCGTGACGAGCGTTTCCTCCACCACCTGCGACTGGCCGAAAATGACCTGGCCCACAGCCGCGCGGGCCGCGCCGGCCTTCTCCATCGCGCTTTCCGCGATCCGCCGCACGTCCGCATCGCTCGCCGTCGCAAAATCCTCAACCGCGCTCATGCGGACCTCCACTGCTGCGCCTTTGGCGGGACGCAGTTCCCGTTCGCCCGCGCGCCCGGTATGCTCCCGGGGGCGCGCATGTCTCTCAAGGCCAGTTTAGAGGCCGGCGCGCGCTTGTCGATGCGCAGGGCTCCACATTCCCCGGAAAGCTTTCCGGGGCGTTTCGCCGGGCGCGCGGCGAAAAAGCTGGCCGCAGGTTATGTTGCGATTATGGCGGACGCGGATTTGGAGCAGGCGGCGCGCAAATGGATCCCCGGCGAGGGGCCGGCGCCCGTGCGCCTGTGGAACCCCTCCGTGCGGCGCGACATCGGCCTGCGCATCGATTCCGAGGGCCGCTGGCTGCATGAGGGGCGTGAAATCGCCCGGCCCAAGACAGTCAAGCTGTTCGCGGCGCTCCTGCGCAAGGACCCGGACGGCCATTTTCTTGTCACTCCGGTCGAAATGTCGCCCGTGGAGGTGGCGGACGCCCCCTTCGTGGTCCGCGACATGCGTCTGGAGGGCGAGGGCGTCGGGCGGCGCATCGTCATGCGCACCAATCTGGACGAGGAGATCGTCGTGGGGCCTGAGCACGGACTGCGCTTCGAGACTGGCGCGGCGGAGGGGCTGAAGCCCTATGTGCGCGTGCGCGACGAATTGTGGGCGCGGGTGAGCCGGGCGCTGGCGGTCGCGCTTGCGGAAGCCGGCGAGGTGCGCGAGGTGGAGGGCCGGACCTTGTTCGGCGTCGCCTCGGGGGGCGCGTTTTTCCCCATGGCCGACGCCGGGGCGCTGGAGCCATCGCCGTGAGCCGATCCCCGGACGCTTTCTCGCTGCAGGATTTCGCCGCCCGCGCGCATGCGCGGCTTCGCCTTGACCTTCCCGCCGAGGCGCTTTGCGCCGGCGCGCCGGGTCTGGGCGACCACTCGCTCGACCCCGGCCTGACGCCCACTCCGGACGCGGCCGCGCCCAAGCCGGCGGCAGTGCTGGTGGCCGCCGTTCCGGGGCCGGAGGGCGCGCGGCTCCTGTTCATCGAGCGGGCGAGCGGGCTGCGCGCTCATGCGGGGCAGATCGCCTTTCCCGGCGGGCGCATGGAGGCGGGCGACGAAAGCCCGCTCGCCACCGCCTTGCGGGAGGCGGAGGAGGAGATCGGCCTGCCGCCCGAGGCTGTGCGGCCGCTGGGCTTCCTCGACGCCTATCAGACCGGCACGGGCTATCGCATCGTGCCCGTGGTGGCCGTGGTCGAACGCCCGTTCGAGCAGCGCCTGTGCGCGCTGGAGGTGGCGGACGCTTTCGAGGCGCCGCTCTCCTTCCTGATGTCGCCGGAGAACCACGCCATCGTCGAGCGCGAGCGGGGCGGACGCCTGCGCACGTTCTACGCCATGCCCTTTGGCGAGCGTTACATCTGGGGCGCGACCGCGGGCATGGTGCGCAATCTTTATGAAAGGCTCTATCTGTGAGCGCGCGGGTGATCGACGGCGCGCTGGCGGATGCGCCTTTCCTGCGCGAGCCGCGCCTGCGCGCGGTGATGGACGCGCTCAACGGCGCCGGCGAGGAGACGCGCATCGTCGGCGGCGCGGTGCGCAACGCGCTGCTGGGCGAGCCTGTGCGCGAGGTGGATCTCGCCACCACCATGGCGCCGCAACGCACGATGGAGCGCGCGGCCGCGGCCGGCTTCAAATGCGTGCCCACCGGCGTCGAACACGGCACGGTCACGATCGTCGTCGAGGGCGAGCCCTTCGAGGTCACGACGCTGCGCGAGGACGTGGAGACCCACGGGCGCCATGCGACGGTGCGCTTCGGGCGCGATTTCCGCATGGATGCGTTGCGGCGCGATTTCACCATGAACGCCCTGTTCGTGGACGCGCAGGGCGCGCTGCATGACCATGTGGGCGGGCTCGCCGACGTCGCGCGCCGGCGCGTGCGCTTCATCGGCGACGCGGCGACGCGCATCGCGGAGGATTATCTGCGCGTGCTGCGCTTCTTCCGCTTCCATGCGGCCTATGGCGAGGGCGAGATGGACGAGGAGGCGCTGCACGCTTCCATCGCCGCGCGTGACGGCCTCGCCGCGCTGTCGCGCGAGCGCGTGCGCGCTGAATTGATCAAGCTTCTCGTCGCGCGGCGGGCGAGCGAAGTGTGCCGTGCGATGAGCGAGGCGGGCGTGCTCGCTCCCGTGCTCGCCGGCGCGCCGAACCCGGCGCGGCTTGCGCAGGTGAAGCGGCTGGAGGCGGCCTGCGGCGCTGCGCCTGACGCGGTGTTGCGGCTCGCCGCGCTCGCCGTGCAGGTGGAGGAGGACGCGCAGCGCCTGCGCGAACGTCTGCGCCTGTCCAACGCTGAAAGCGAGCGTCTCGCGCGCGCCGCCCGCGCGCTCGTCGTCCTGCATGGACGCGAGGCGCCGCCCGATGCGCGCGCCCTGCGCCGGCTCATCCACGCGCACGGGCCGCAGGCGTCCGCGGACGCGCTGGCGCTCGCCTGCGCGGAAAGCCGCGCCCAGGATTCCGCCGGCTTGTGGGCGCAGGCCGTGAGCGCGGCGCGCGCGAGCGCGCCTTTCGCCACGCCTTTCTCCGGCGCCGATCTGATCGCGCGTGGCGTGCCGCGGGGGCCCGCCATGGGCGCGGCCTTGAAGCGGCTTGAGGCGGCGTGGGCGGAGGCCGACTTTCCGCAAGACCCGGCCGAGCTTGCAAGAATATTGGACGCCGTCGCGCCCGCGCGGTGAGAGGGCGGGAGGCCATGGACTCTGCGCGCGCTGCGTGATTATCTCCCGCCGCTGACATTGGACGGCCTGTGGCCCGCGTGCTGGGGGGCTTGCGGCGCGACGTCGTCCAGGAAGCGGAAACCCGGCCGAGCGATCGGTCGGGTTTTTCTTTGGCGCGCGTCCTGGACGCGTTATGTTCAGGCGTCGCAGCGCATGCGCACGCCGCGCGAAACGATCAAGGGAGAGAAACGTGCAGACGCAGGAAGCCGCCGCCCCATTCGTCTGGCCTTTCGAGGACGTGTCGCGCGCTCCGTTCCAGGTCTACACCGACGCTGAAATCTACGCGCGCGAGCAGGAGCGCGTGTTCCGCGGGCCGGTGTGGAACTTCCTCTGCCTCGAGTGCGAAATCCCCAAGCCCGGCGACTACAAGACGACCTTCGTGGGCGACACGCCCATCATCGTCGCGCGCGCGCAGGACGGCACGGTGAGCGCGCTCGTGAACCGCTGCGCGCACAAGGGCGCGCTTGTCTGCTACAAGCAGCGCGGCAATGTGCAGGAGTTCAACTGCGTCTACCACAACTGGACCTATGACCTGAAAGGCGGGCTCACGGGCGTGGCCTTCCGCAAGGGCGTGGGCGGCAAGGGCGGGCTGGACGCGGATTTCGATCTCTCGGCCCATGGGCTCGAACGGCTGCGCGTGGAGATCTACGGGCAGATGATCTTCGGCACGTTCTCGCAGGAGACGCCGGCCTTTCGCGACTACATCGGCGCGGAATTGTGCGCCAATATCGACCGCGTGTTCGTGAAGCCGCTCAAGGTGCTCGGCTATCATTCGCAGATCCTTCCCAACAATTGGAAGCTCTACGCGGAGAACAACAAGGACTCCTATCACGCGAGCCTGCTGCACGTGTTCCACAACACGTTCGGCGTCGTGCGCCCCAATATGGGCGGCGGCGTGAAGATTTCCCCCAGCGGCTGGCATCATCTCAGCTACACGGTGCGCAACGCGGATTCCAACGACGCCGTGGGCCGCGAGAAAGTGCGTTCGCTGAAGGATTCCTACAAGCTCAACGACGCGCGCATGATGGAGCACAAGCTCGAACTGGGGGACCTCACCACGAACGCGATCCAGACCGTGTTTCCCTCGCTCGTCGTGCAGCAGATCCTCAATGCGCTGGCGGTGCGCCAGATCGTTCCCAAGGGCGTGGACCGCACGGAGCTCGTGTGGACCGTGCTCGGATTTGAGGACGACGACGCGCAGATGCAGGAGCTGCGTCTCAAGGTGAACAATCTCGTCGGCCCCGCCGGCCTCATCTCCATGGAGGACGGCTGCGTGGGCGGATGGGTGCAGCAGGCGGCGAAAGCCGATCCGCATGCGGCCACCGTCATGCCCATGGGCGGGCGCGGCGTGGAGGCGAGCGAGGGTTCGCGCGTCACCGAGGCGGCGGTGCGCGGCTTCTGGCGAGCCTGGCGCAGCCTGATGGGCGTTTGAGGAGGCGACGACATGACCGCAGCTCTGATGGACGCCGACATCGCCTTGCGCCTGCGCGTGGCCGATCTCTACGCTGATTATGCGCACGCCATTGATGACGATCGGCTTGAGGACTGGCCCGGCTTCTTCACCGCGCAGGGCGTCTATCGGGTCGTCACGCGCGAAAACCTCGACCTCGGCTTGCCCCTCAGCCTCATCTATTGCGACGGGCGCGGCATGATGGAGGATCGCATCGCGGCCATGCGCACGGCCAATATCTACGAGCCGCATGTCTATAATCATGCGGTGAGCGCCGTCCGCGTTCTGGAGAACGGGAAGGGAACGATCCGCGCCCGCAGCAATTTCTCAATTCTGCGTACGGTTAACGGCGGGGACATGTCGGTCTTCGCCTGCGGGCGCACATTCGATGAGATCGTTGAGGAACAGGGCGTCCTGCGCTTTCGCCAGCGGCTTGTGGCGCTGGATTCCCGCCAGATCGACACGCTCATGGTGATCCCGATCTGAGCCGCGGGGGCCTGCGCGGCGACGCTTCGACTCGCAATGCTCCGCTTGGCGCCGTAAGGTGGGGGCGCTGATCGGGAGTTGCGTATGAGTGCCGCCGGCAAGAACAAATCCCCCCGCGACGTCGTTCGTCGGATGGCGGACAGGGGAAAGCGCCTGCGCATGGGCGAGGGCGGATCGTGGCGGCGCGAGAGCTTCCGCCTGCCGCGCGAGGCCGCGCGCGACAAGGCGCGCGAATGGTTCGAGCGTTTCCCGAAAGCCGCCTATATGACGGAGATCGAGTTCTGGCGCGAACTCGACGACGACATCATCGAATTCACGATCCGTCGTCTGCCCAGCGCGGACTGAGCGCGATGCGCGCTCAGCGCGGCGCGCCGATCTCCATCGTCTGTCCTGTGACGACCGGGGCGCCCGCGAGATAAGCGAGCGCCTGCGCCGCCTGCGCAGGGTCGAGGCGCGCGCCCGCCACAAGGGGCGCAAGCGCATTGACGCGCGCGGGCGCCAGCGCGCGGGCCAGAGCGCGCACGAGGCCGGCGAGGGCGTCCTTGTCCGGCCCGGCGGGTCCCGCCACCAGAACGATGCAGACGTCATCCTGCTTCGCGCCTGATTGCGCGGCGAGAGCTTGTGCGGCGAAAGCTTGCGCGCGCGCGAGCGCCTGCGCGCTCAAACTGAGCGCCGGGCTGGTCTGCGCGCCCGTCTCCCCATCCGTCTGCGCGGCGGCGTCGATCACGAGCAGGCGCGCACGCGCGCGACCCTGCGCGGTCTCGCGCAAAAGAATCTCGCGCATCATGTCGCGCATTGGCGCGTCTGCGATCTCAAGGCGCGGCGCGCCGGGGTCATCCATTCTCGTCATCCATCTGGCCTCGCCCACAATAGACGCGGGAGCCGCCCGCAAGCAAACACCTGCGCCGCAAGCAAGGATTAACCAGACTGATGCAAGCGCGCGGCCGCTATTCACGCCTGTTTAACCACGATCTTCTTGCGCGCGGGGAAAGGTGAACGCGAAGAAAGCAATTCGACTTCGCTCGACACAGGGACGCCGCATTCCTTGCGCGAAGATGAAAGCGGAAGTTCCAATTCGGTTACCTTTGGCGGCTATTCGTTAGCCATGGGCGGCCGCGTTGATTGGGCCCGTTCCGTGTGGAGTTTGAGTCATGCGTAAATTGCTTCTTCCGGCGCTCGCGCCGGCCCTGTTCGTTTCCACCGCCATGGCGGCGGACCTTCCGCGCCGCACGCCTTCGGCCTTTCCCCAGCCTGTCTATGCGCAGCCTTCGCTGTTCACCTGGACGGGCTTCTACGCCGGCGTCACGGGCGGCTATGCGTCGGCCGGCCTCGGCGATCTCGGCGATGCGTCTTTCGGCAAGCCGAGCGGCTACGCCTTCGGCGCGACGCTGGGCTACAACCACCAGCTTGCGAACAGCATCGTCGTCGGCGTCGAGGGCGACCTCAGCTGGACGAAGATCGACACCTCCAAGGTCGTCGGTTCGGCTGCGCCCTATACGACCTATGGCATGGACATGGGCTGGCTTTGGACCGTTCGCGGTCGCGCCGGCTATGCGCTGGACCGCGCGCTGCTCTATGTGACCGCCGGCTATGCGGGCGCCAGCATCGAGACGACCTATTCCAACCCCGGCAGCGCTCAGCCTGTCGTTCCGGCGAGCTCTGGCGCCATTGACGGTTTCCGTCATGGCTGGACGCTGGGCGCGGGCCTCGAATACGCCGTGACGAACAAGGTGTCGCTGAAGGGCGAATATCTCTACGTCAACCTCGCCGAGAAGGCGCTGTTCCCGAGCAGCTACGCCACCAAGATCGATCCTTCGATCTCGCTGGTGCGCATGGGCGCCAACTACCGCTTCTGATCCTGAACAAGGCAGGGAGAGGGGTCCGCAGGCCGCCGCCTGCGGGCCCCTTTTCTTTGGCGCGTCCGCCTCACGCGCTCTCGTCGATGCGCACGCTCGCCTGCGGCCCGCCCATGCGGCTTGCAAGCCATGGCAGCAGCGCGCGCGCTTCCTGCGCCAGCACGTGGGGCGGATTGACGACGGCGAGCCCCGTGCCCGCAAGCCGGCCTTCGGCTGACGGGGGCGCGAGCCGCAATTCCAGCCGCAACAGTTTGTCGACGCCCGCCGCGCGCAGGTTTTTGTAAAAGGCGTTCGCCGCGCGCTCGTCCTTCACCGGATGCCAGAGCGCATAGACGCCGGTGGGCCATTTGCGCCAGGCGTCGAGAAAGGCCTGCGCCATGCGGTCGAATTCGTCCGTCGCCTCGAAGGGCGGATCGATGACGACAAGCCCGCGCCGCTCAGGCGGCGGCACAAAGGCGCGCAGGCCCGTATAGCCGTCGATCTCGATGCATTTCACGCGGCCGTCCCGGCCCATATTGGCGCGCAGGGCGCGAAAGTCCTGCGGATGCAATTCGCACAGGATGAGCTTGTCCTGTGGGCGCAGAAGCGCCTGCGCGAGCGCGGGCGAGCCGGGGTAGGAGGCGGGTCGGCCCTGCGCGTCGCGTTCCCCCAGCGCGTGGAACCAGGGCGCGACAAGCTCCGCGAGCGGGCCGGGAAGGTCGCGCAGCGGAATGCGCCCGACGCCCTCGCGCCATTCCAGCGTGCGCTGCGCCTCCTCGCCGGCAAGATCGTAGCGGCCGATCCCCGCATGGGTGTCGACGTAGCGCAGCGGCGCGTCCTTGAGCGTCATGTAGGCGAGGATGCGCGCCAGCAGGAGATGCTTGAACACGTCGGCGAAATTGCCCGCATGAAACGCGTGACGATAATTCATGACAGGTTTTTCATGACAGGTGTTTCATGGCTTTCGTGCGCGCTCTAGAGAACCGGCGGCGCGGTGATCTCGCGCGCCCGGCAGGATTGGCGCACGACGTCCGGGCAGGGGCGGAACTCGCGCAGATCCTTGCTCATGCACACGCGCACTTCCTCAAGCAGGCCGCGCTGGCAGGTGACGGCCATCATGCCCGGGCGCAGGCCGCGGTTGGCCGCGATGAAGGCGCGCTGCACCTCCAGGGGTTCGAAAGCGCGGGCCTGCCGGGGCGCCTTGAGCTCCTCGGGAATCGTCACCATCTCGCGCGCGCGGCGGGCGTCGGCGAAATATTCCGACGGCGAGCGGCCCGCGCAGCTTCCATGCTTGCGCCATTGGTGGCGGGCGAGCCCCTCGGAGGGGAAGATGTCGCGCGCCTGATCGAGGGCGGCGCGCGGAGGCGTGCGGTTGGCGTCGCAGAAACTTGGATAGCCGCGCTCGTATTGCGGCCACAGGCCGTGCAGGACGAAGCCGTGGCCGGCGCCCGGCGCGCATTGCTCGCGGCCTTTCTGCGCGCCTTCGAGCGCGCAGAAGCTCGACGACCATGAAAGCGCGAGCACGTAGAAATCGAAATCGCCGCTGCGGTTTTGCGCCAGCGCGCCGACGCTGGAGAGAAGCAGCGCGGCGATCGCGCTCAGCGCCCTGATCGGCAATCCGCGCCCCACGCCAGATTGCGGTCGAGTCCCGTGATGCACCATTCCACCCCCCAGCCCCAGCCGATCACGCCCAGTTTCTCGCCCACGACATAGACGGCCCTGCGGGCCTTGCCGTCGTTCATCACAGCCGCCGCCTCGCACTGGCGGCGGGGAATGTAATCAAGCCCCGCGCTGCGCAGCCCCGTCTCGCGCACGCCCTCGAAGGCGACCACCTGAAGGCCCGAGCTCCAATAGGCGCGTTCGCGCTGATGGAAGCGCGCGGCGATCTTGTCGAGCACCGCGGGGTCATGGCACGCGGGCAACCAGCCCGAATAGGCGTGGTGGCGCTGTTCGGCCGGCGTGAGCGGGCGCGCCAGCGAGGCGTCGCTCCAGAGAGCCGCAGCCGCCGCGATGGCGCCCGCCAGAGCCAGATCCGTCCGCATCGTGCCCATCGCCATGTCGCGCTCCTGCGTCGTCGTGGAGACGAGCGACGATGCGCGGACGCGCGCCGAGGGTCAAGTGTTCACAAGCGGCGCCGTTTCAATCCGCTTTCTTCTGATAGTCCTTCACGTCGGAGAAGACGATCTGCGGCCATTTCTCCTGTTCGTATTTCAACGCCCACGCTGATTGCGCCATGAAGACGGGCGCCTCGTCGAGATCGGCGGCGATGGAGGCGGGATAAGCGCGGGTGAATTTCTCCAGTTCCGCCTTGTCCTCGCTTGAGATCCAGCGCGCGAGCTCGAAACGGCTCTGCTCGAAGGAGACCGGCAGGCCGTATTCCGCCTGCAGGCGCTCCTGCAGCACGTCGAGCTGGAGCGCGCCCACCACGCCGACGATGGCGCCGGAGCCGTCGTTGGGAATGAAGGTCTGCACCACGCCTTCCTCGGCCATCTGCTGCAAGGCTTCGCGCAGTTTCTTGGCCTTCATGGCGTCGTTCAGCTTCACGCGGCGCAGGATTTCCGGGGCGAAGCTCGGCACGCCGCGAAAGACGATCTGCTCGCCCTCGGTCAGCGTGTCGCCGATGCGCAGCGTGCCGTGGTTGGGAATGCCCACTACGTCGCCGGCCCAGGCCTCGTCGGCGATGGCGCGCTCCTGCGCGAAGAAGAATTGCGGCGCGGTGATCGCCATCGTCTTGCCGGTGCGCACCAGTTTGGCCTTCATGCCGCGAGTGAGCCGGCCCGAACACACGCGCATGAAGGCGATGCGGTCGCGGTGGTTGGGGTCCATGTTCGCCTGAATCTTGAACACGAAGCCGGTCATCTTCGGTTCGCGGGCGTCCACCATGCGCTGGGCGGAGGCCTGCGCGCGGGGCGGGGGCGCATAGGCGCCCAGCGCGTCGATCAGGTCGCGCACGCCGAAGGTGCGCAGCGCGGAGCCCCAGTAGAGCGGCGTGAGATGGCCTTCCACAAAGGCCTGCCGGTCGAAGGGCTTCAATGCGTCGACCGCAAGCCCGATCTCCTCGCCGAAGGCGGCGCGCTCATGTTCGGGCAAGAGGCCCGCCACAGCGGGGTCGGAGGGCCCGTTGACCTTGTAGGGCTCCTCGTCGCGGTCGATGCGTCGCACGGTGGAGTTGAGGATGTCGTAGGTGCCGGCGAAATTCTTGCCGCCGCCGATGGGCCAGGTCATCGGCGCGACATCGAGGGCGAGCGTGCTTTCGATCTCGTCGATCAGTTCGAAGGGGTCGCGCGTCTCGCGGTCCATCTTGTTCACGAAGGTGACGATGGGGATGTCGCGCAGGCGGCAGACCTCGAACAATTTGCGCGTGCGCGCCTCGATGCCCTTGGCCGCGTCGATCACCATCACGGCGGAATCGACTGCGGTCAGGGTGCGGTAGGTGTCTTCCGAAAAGTCCTCGTGGCCCGGCGTGTCGAGCAGGTTGAAGACATGGCCGCCGTATTCGAAGGTCATCACCGAGGTGACGACGGAAATGCCGCGCTCGCGCTCGATGCCCATCCAGTCCGAGCGGGTCTGGCGCCGGTTCGCCTTCGCGCGCACCTCGCCGGCGAGCTGGATCGCCCCGCCGAACAGCAGAAGCTTTTCGGTGAGCGTCGTCTTGCCCGCGTCGGGGTGCGAGATGATGGCGAATGTGCGCCGCCGGCTGACGGGATCTGGTTCGGGCATGGCGTCCTCGGGAAATGCGCCGGGCGGGCCTGCGCTGGCCCGGGGGTTTGCCCCATGGGCGGGCGGAAGGCAAATTGAGCTTTACACCCGGCCTGCGAGCAGGCACGCCCTGCGCATGAGCCACGCTCCCCAACCTGACGCGCGCGCGCCTGCGGCCGAGCCCCAGCGGATCGACCTGGCGCTCGTCGCCCGCGGCCATTTCGAAAGCCGCGCCCGCGCCCGCGAGGCGATCGAGGCCGGCCTTGTGCGTCTCGACGGACGGCTCGTGCGCAAGCCTTCCGAGATGGCGGCGCCGGGCGCGCGGATCGAGGCGCAGGCGCCCCACCCCTGGGTGTCGCGCGCGGGGATGAAGCTTGCGGCCGGGCTCGACGCTTTCGGCTTCGATCCGGGCGGGGCGACCTGTCTCGATCTCGGCGCCTCCACCGGCGGCTTCACGCAGGTGCTGCTCTCCCGCGGCGCGGCGCGCGTCTATGCGGTGGACGTGGGCCACGGGCAATTGCATGCGAGCCTGCGGGCGGATCCGCGCATCGTCTCCATGGAGGGGCTCGACGCGCGCGCGCTCACCGGCGCGCATCTGGAGCGCGCGCCGCAGATCGTGGCGAGCGACCTGAGCTTCATCTCGCTGAAGCTCGTCCTGCCCCATGCGCTGGGGCTCGCGGCGCCGGATGCGCGCCTCGTGGCGCTCGTGAAGCCGCAGTTCGAGGCGGGCCGCGCGCATGTGAAAAACGGAATCGTGCGCGATCCCGCCGTGCATGCGCGCGTGTGCGCGGAAATCGCCGATCTCGTGCGCACGCTTGGCTGGCGCGTGCTGGGCGTTGAGCCTTCGCCCATCGAGGGCGGCGACGGCAATCGCGAATTCCTGCTGGGCGCCGCGCGCATGGAGGCTTCATGAGCGGCTTTTTGAGAGGCGAACGGCTCGTGATCGAAAAGCTCGGTCAGCGCGGGGAGGGCGTTGCGCGCGGGCCCAATGGCCTTGTGTTCACGCCTTATGCGATCCCCGGCGACCTGGCGCTGGTCGAGGTGGAGGGCGAACGCGGGCGGCTGATCGAAATCCTCGAGCCCTCGCCTGACCGCACGCCCGCCTTTTGCGCGTATTTCGGCGTGTGCGGGGGATGCGCGGTGCAGACCCTGCGCGAGGAGCCTTACCGCGCCTGGAAGCGCGATCTCGTCGTGCAGGCGCTGCGCCATGCGCGCATCGCGGCGGACGTCGACGCGCTGGTCGAACCGCTCGTGGACGCGCATGGGGAGGGGCGCCGGCGCGCCACGTTCCACGCGCGCGCGCCGCGCGACGCGCTGGGCCGCGTGCGGGTGGAGGCGGGCTTCATGAAGGCGCGCGCCCACGAGATCGTGGAGATCGACGCCTGCCCGATCCTCGCGCCCGAACTCGCCGGCGCGCCGCAGGCCGCGCGCGCCCTTGCGCGCACGCTCGCCTCTCTCGGCAAGCCGCTCGACATTCTCGTCACCGCGAGCCTGAGCGGGCTCGACGTGGATCTGCGCGGTTGCGGCGAGTTGGCGGAGGCGCCGCTGCGGGCGGCGCTTGCGGAGGCCGAGCGGCTCGACCTCGCGCGCATCTCCAACCATGGCCGCACGCTGCTGGAGCGGCGCGCGCCGCTTCTGCGCATGGGCCGCGCCACGCTCGTTCCCCCGCCGGGCGCCTTTCTGCAGGCGACGGCGGCTGGCGAAGAGGCGCTGGCGCGCATCGCGCTCGACATGGCGGGCGCCGCGCGCCGGGCGGTCGATCTGTTCGCGGGCGTGGGCACGTTCGCTTTGCGGCTGGCGGAGCGCGCGACCGTCGAGGCCGTCGAGGCGGACAAGGCCGCGCTCGCCGCGCTCGCCCGCGCGAGCGGCGATGCGGGGCCGGCGCTCAAGCCCATCGCCACGCAGACGCGCGATCTGTTTCGCCGCCCCTTCACCGCCGCCGAACTCGCGCCCTATGACGTCGCCCTGTTCGACCCGCCGCGCGCAGGCGCGGAGGCGCAGGCGCGCGAGCTCGCGGCAAGCCGCGCGCCCCGCGTGATCGCCGTCTCCTGCAATCCGCAGACGTTCGCGCGCGACGCGCGCATCCTCATCGATGGCGGGTATGCGCTGGAGCGCGTGGTCCCCGTCGACCAGTTTCGCCATTCGGCCCATGTGGAGCTCGTCGCCGCCTTTTCGCGCGACGCGGGCGCGGGGGCGGGCAAAAGCGCGGGCAAGGGCGCCGGCAAAAGCGTCGGCAAGAGCGGGCGCAAGCGGCTGCTCGGCTGAAGCGCCCCTGTCCAAGCGCGGGCGCGGTTGTTAAATAGGCTTGAGGGTTTTGGGGCGCCCGCCTTCGCGGGCTCTCCGGGAGTTCAGGAATGAGATGGGAAGACTTCCGCCAGTCGGAGAATATCGACGACCGGCGCGGCGACGGTGACGGCGGGTTCGGCGGCGGCGGAAT
The DNA here is from genome assembly GCA_964645525.1 of uncultured Beijerinckia sp. Classification (GTDB taxonomy): domain Bacteria; phylum Pseudomonadota; class Alphaproteobacteria; order Rhizobiales; family Beijerinckiaceae; genus Terripilifer. The sequence continues at coordinate 47,376 of CAZYBF010000003.1, read as the reverse complement.
GGGTCTGCCGATCGGCGGCGGGGGGCTTGGCATCGGCACGATCATCGTGCTCGGCCTCTTGTCCTGGGCGATCGGCGTCGATCCGCGCCTCCTGATCGGCGGGGCGGAGATGATCGCGGGCGGGCGCGCGCCGCAATCGCAATATGTCGAGCAGAAAAGCTCCCGCCAGTCGTCGCCGCCCAGCGACAATATCGGCCGTTTCGTCTCCGCCGTTGTGGCGATGAACGAGGACGTGTGGAAAGACGTTCTGCCGCAGCAGGCGGGCGTGCGCTGGAAGCCGCCCACGCTCGTCATGTTCGACGGGGTGACGCGGTCGGCCTGCGGCACGGCGCAATCGGCCATGGGGCCGTTTTATTGTCCCGCCGACCAGAAGGTCTATCTCGACACGTCGTTCTTCCGCGACATGCAGAAGCGCTTCGGCGGCGGCGGCGATTTCGCTTACGCCTATGTGATCGCCCATGAGTTCGGCCATCACATCGAGAATCTGATGGGCATCCTGCCGCGCGTGCAGCAGGCTCAGCAGCGCGCGCAAAGCCGCGCGGAGGCGAACCGTCTGTCGGTGCGCGTGGAGCTGATGGCCGATTGCCTCGCCGGCGTCTGGGCCGCCCACGCCAACCGGCAATGGAAGATCCTTGAGCCCGGCGACGTTGAGAAGGCCGTGCGCACGGCGCAGGCGATCGGCGACGACCGGCTGCAACAGGCCAATGGCGGGCGCGTCGCACCCGACAGTTTCACGCATGGCTCGGCCGCACAGCGCGTGGAATGGCTCAACCGCGGCCTGCAAGGCGGGCGCGTGGACGCCTGCAACACGTTCGCACGTTAGGAGAGGCCCATGCCGGGCGTTGACGAAAGCAGGCCGTTCATCGCGCTCAACATCGCGGTGCTCACCGTGTCCGACACGCGCAGCCTTGCGCAGGATCGTTCAGGCGACGCGCTGGTGGAGCGGCTGACCGCCGCCGGACACAGGCTCGCCGATCGCGCGATCGTGATCGACGACGTGGAGGCGATCCGCGCGCAGGTGAAGCGCTGGATCGACGACAAGGGCGTGGACGCGGTCATCACCACGGGCGGCACCGGCTTCACCGGCCGCGACGTGACGCCCGAAGCGCTTGAACCGATGTTCGAGAAGCGCATGGAAGGCTTTTCCGCCGTGTTCCATGCGATCTCCTTCCCCAAGATCGGCACGTCCACCATCCAGTCGCGCGCGACCGCAGGCGTGGCGGGCGCGACCTATGTCTTCGTGCTGCCCGGCTCGCCCGGCGCCTGCAAGGACGCATGGGACGGTATTCTCGCCCAGCAGCTCGATTATCGTTACCGGCCGTGCAATTTCGTCGAGATCATGCCGCGCCTCGACGAGCATCTGAAGCGCGGCGCGGGCTGAGGCCCTTGCGCGCTCACGCGCCGATCATGCGCGCCTTGAGCGTGCGCGGCGCCTTCAGCCGGTCGGCGAGACGCGCGACGTCGGCGAGCGGCGCGTCGGCGAGATCCGCGCGCGCGGCGATGAGCGCGGACACCGGCGAGAGCGAGGGCGCGATGCGCGTCAGCAGATTGTGCGGCGCGTCGCGCAGCACCGCCGCGCCTGCGCCGAAGGCCACAAGGTCGGAGACTTCGCCGAGGTAGCCGTGTTGCGGCGCGCGGCCCGCGCGGATCATGAAGACGCGGCTTTCCTTCAGCCGCGCGAGCGTCTCGCGCGACGGCGAGCCCGCGGGGGCGGCGATGAAATCGCAGCCCGCATGGTCGCAGATGCGCAGCAGGTCCTTCGTCTCACGCGGGGCGCATAGCGCGAGATCGCGCACGAGGCCCTCGACCGCTGCGGGCACCAGCGCGGTGAGCGTGCGCACGATGGCCTCGGGCGGCGAGGCCTCTGCGCCGTGAAGAAGGACAAGAGCGGACAGCATCGCTCGCCTTCTAGCACGCCCGCCGGCCGGGCGCGTGCGCTTTCGCGCTTGACGAGGAGGCGAATGTTCACTATTTGTTCACTCTATCGGAAAGGGCGTTGAAGGCGAAAGCGGCGCCGGGCGTCCGCCGCGGAGACGTTCCATGAGCGACGCGCTTCGACATGCGATTGAGGGCGAGAGCCGCGCGCGCGGCGGCGTCACGTCGGGCGAAAGGGCCGGCGCAAAGGCCGGCGCAAAGCCCCACGGCGGGTCTGCGGAGTCCGTAGCGCTTGTCTCACCACAGCGCGGGCGGGGCGCGCGCGCCAACGCATCCGGGCGATATGAACGCGAGGCGCGCGAGCCTTTCGACGACGGCTGGGACGGGCTTGCGGATCTGCCGGCGCTCAAGACCCATGTGACGCGCGAGACGCCGCGCACGATCATCACGCGCAACGATTCGCCTGACATCTCCTTCGATCGTTCGATCAACCCCTACCGGGGGTGCGAGCACGGTTGCGTCTATTGTTTCGCGCGTCCTGCCCACGCCTATATGGGCCTGTCGCCGGGGCTGGATTTCGAGACGCGCCTGTTCGTGAAGGACGGCGCGGCGGCGGTTCTGGAGCGCGAATTGTCGGCGCCGCGCTATCAGCCGCGCACGATCGCCATCGGCACGAACACCGATCCCTATCAGCCGATCGAGAAACAGCATCGCGTCATGCGGCAGACGCTGGAGACGCTCTCTCGCGCGAACCACCCGGTCGCCATCGTCACCAAATCCGCGCTTGTGTTGCGCGACCTCGACATTCTCGCGCCCATGGCCGCGAAAGGGCTCGCGAAGGTCGCGCTTTCCGTCACTTCGCTCGACGGCAATCTGTCGCGGCTCATGGAGCCGCGCGCCGCGCAGCCGGAGAAGCGGCTGGAGACGCTCCGGGCGCTTTCGGAGGCGGGCGTGCCCACGGGCGTCATGGTCGCGCCCGTCATTCCCGCCATCAACGAACAGGAGATCGAGGCGATCCTGGCGCGCGCCCATGAGGCGGGCGCGCGGGAGGCGGGCTATGTCATGCTGCGCTTGCCGCTCGAGGTGGAGGGGATTTTCAGCGAATGGCTGCTCGCCCATTTTCCAGACCGCTACCGGCATGTGATGTCCCTCGTGCGCGGCGTGCGCGGCGGAAAGGCCTATGATTCCACATGGGGCAAGCGCCAGACAGGCTCCGGGCCTTACGCCTGGATGACCGGACGGCGCTTCGAGCTTGCGGCCGCGCGTCTCGGCCTCAATCAGAAACGGACGAAATTGCGCACGGATCTGTTCGTGCGCCCGAGCGGGCCCATCGCCCAATTGTCGTTGTTTTGAGCTGGGCGGCGAGGAGCGTGCGATGGCGATGTATCCAGGCGTATCTCTGATCACGCTGGGCGTGGCGGACGTCGCGCGCGCGCGGGGTTTTTACGAGCGGCTGGGTTGGCGATGTTCGCAGGGCGCGAGCACGCCGGAGGTCGCTTTCTTCACGCTCAACAATGTCGCGCTCGCCCTGTTCGGCCGCGCGGACATGCTGGAGGACGCGGGGATCGATCCGCATGCGGCCGGCGGGTCGGGCGCGCCCGCAATCATGCTCGCGCAGAACCATCCTGCGCCGCAGGCCGTGGACGAGGCGATCCGCACGGCGGTTGTCGCCGGCGGTTCGCTCGTGAAGGCGGGGCAGGCGACCGCCTGGGGCGGCTATCACGGCATGGTGGCCGATCCCGACGGCCATGTGTGGGAGCTGGCCTGGAATCCCGCTTTTCCGCTGGCGGCGGACGGGGAGATCGAACTGCCGCCGTGAGGGGGCCGCGCGCGGATCAGCCCGAGAATCCGAACCGGCTGACGAGCCAGACGAACACCGCCGCCACGGCGACCAGAGTGAGGGCGTTCACCAGGGTCGAGACGCCGCCGGCGGCGCCGCCTGAGGCGCGTGCGGGCTTTCCCTTGCTCATCTGGATCTGCGGCGAATCCGGCCCGCGTCCAGCCAGCGTCTCCTGCGCGAGATGACGATAGGTGGCGAGCCGGCGGGCGGTCGCCTCGCCCAGCGTGTAAGCGCTCAGTTCCCGCTCGTCGGGCCCGCGTCCCCATTCGCGGCTGAAGGCGACGAGGAAATCGTGTTTGTTCTGCTTGTAGAGCGAATAGGCCACGAGGCCGACGACGTCGGAATCCTCGGTCACCAGCGCGTTGAAGAGCGAGCGGCGCCCGGCCTCCTGGGCGAGCGGGGCGGCGCCGTCGAACTCCACATGCGGCAGGGAGGGAAAGGCGTCTGACTTCCCGTCGTATCTCAGCGCGCGATCTTGCTGGTGATCTTGCTGGCGATCATCCACGTCGTTGAGGTTGGACATGTCGGCTTCTCCTGCTGGCGCGGCCTGTCTTACAACGTAACCTTTTTGATTACAAACCGCGCGGAAGAATCCGCGTGCGCGCGCGCTCGGGCGAGGCTAGGAGCGGGGAGCGCCCCGCCGGGCGCAGGGAATCGCCGCATGTCGCCTGCCTCCGCTGGTCCAAGCTTTCGCCGCGAACGGGCGCTGCTGCGCGCCGGCGTCTGGCCGGTGGCGGGCGTCGACGAGGTGGGCCGCGGGCCGCTCGCCGGCCCGGTCGCCGCCGCGGCCGTCATTCTCGATCCCGCTCGCCTGCCCAGAGGGCTCGACGATTCCAAGGCGATGAGCGCCGCGGCGCGGGAGGCGGCCTTCGAGGCCATCCTGTCGCGCGCGCTCGCGGTGGCGATCGGCTTCGCGCCGGCGCAGGAAATCGACCGCGTCAATATTCGTCAGGCGACTTTCGCGGCCATGCGGCGGGCGCTGGGCGGCCTCTCGCTGCGTCCCGTCCACGCGCTGATCGACGGCTCGGACGCGCCTCCTGGCCTGCCCTGCGCCCATGAGACGATCGTGAAGGGCGACGCCGCCTGCCTGTCGATCGCGGCGGCCTCGATCGTGGCGAAAGTGACGCGCGACCGGCTGATGCGCCGGCTCGACCGGACCTGGCCGCAATATGGCTTCGCCAGCCATATGGGATATGGCGCGCCGGCCCATCTGGCGGCGATTCGCGAACATGGCGCCTGCCCGGTGCATCGACGCAGTTTTGCGCCGATTAAGAACTTGCCCGCAGATATTTAATCTTTGCCTTAGCCTTTCCTGTCAGCTTGGCTGCAACACTTTCGCCGCTTTCTTTAACGAACCCGTTCGGAAAAGGGACATGCGCCGGCGGCGCGCCTAAACGCGCCCTTTACTCACACCCCCGCATATTCGCGAGGTCAGTTGCGTAACCGGTAAGTGTTCCATGCGTATCGCACGAGCCGGAGCGGCCGGCCCGAGATCCCGGATTCAGGTCACGCGTACCGGGGTTTCGACGGCTTCCTCTCGCGCCGCCGCCGCGGCGTCCAATGCCTCCGCCTCCAGTGCGCAAACGTCCCGGTCGCAGACCGCGACGGACGCGCCGCGCAACGAAATCCTCCTCGGCGATTGCATCGAGTCGCTGCGGCGTCTGCCCGACGCCAGCGTGGATCTCATTTTCGCCGATCCGCCCTACAACCTGCAGCTCGAAGGCGCGCTCTCGCGCCCGGACCAGAGCGTCGTGGACGCGGTCGACGACGACTGGGACAAGTTCGCGAGCTTTGGCGATTATGATCGCTTCACGCGCGAATGGCTCGCCGAGGCGCGTCGCGTGTTGAAGCCGGAAGCCACGATCTTCGTGATCGGCTCCTATCACAATATTTTCCGCGTCGGCGCGCTGATGCAGGACCTCGGGTTCTGGATCCTCAACGACATCGTGTGGCGCAAGGCCAATCCGATGCCGAACTTCCGCGGCCGCCGCTTCACCAACGCCCATGAGACGATGATCTGGGCCGCGCGCAGCGCGCAGGCCAAGAGCTACACGTTCAATTACGAGGCGCTGAAGGCAGGCAACGAGGATTGCCAGGTGCGCTCCGACTGGTACCTGCCGATCTGCACCGGCGGCGAGCGGCTGAAGGACGAGAGCGGCCGCAAGACGCATCCGACGCAAAAGCCCGAGGCGCTGCTCGCGCGCGTCATCATGTCGGCGAGCAAGCCCGGCGATCTCGTGCTCGATCCTTTCTTCGGCTCAGGCACGACGGGCGCCGTCGCCAAACGTCTGGGGCGCGATTACGTCGGCCTCGAACGCGACCCCGCCTATGCGAAGGCCGCGCGCGCGCGCATCAAGGCGGTCGAGCCGCTGCCTGCGGACGCGGTCGCCATTCCCACGCCCAAACGCGCGGAGCCGCGCGTGGCTTTCGCCAGCGTGGTCGAGGCCGGGCTCATCGCGCCGGGCGCCACGCTCACCGATGAGAAGCGCCGCCATCAGGCGCTGGTGCGCGTGGACGGCTCGCTGTCGCTCGGCCAGATCGTCGGCTCGATCCATAAAGTGGGCGCGTTGGCGCAGGGCCTGCCCGCGTGCAATGGCTGGACCTTCTGGGGCTTTGAGCGCGAGGGCGCGTGGGTCTCCATCGACTCGCTGCGCGCGGTGATGCGCGCGCGCCTGAAGGACGCGGGCTAAAGGGTCCGCGCCCTCACCCCTCGCCCTGAAAGACGAACCAGGCGCCCGCCGCGATCAGCGCGAAGCCGATGGCGTGATTCCAGCCGAGGCGCTCGCCCAGCCAGAACGTCGAGAAACCTGCGAAGACGAGCAGCGTGACGACCTCCTGAATCGTCTTGAGTTGCGCCACGCTGTAATGCGCGCTGCCCCAGCGGTTGGCCGGCACGGCGAGGCAATATTCCACGAAGGCGATGCCCCAGCTCGCCAGAATGGCGAGCAGAAGCGGCGAGCCCTTGTGCTTGAGATGTCCGTACCAGGCGAACGTCATGAAGACGTTCGAGGCGACCAGCAGCAGGATGGGCGTGAGGGGCGATTGCGCGATGTGAGGCACGGCGGGAACTCCTTGCCGCCGTGTCTCTCATCCCATTCGCGCGAAGGCAATCCTTCAGCGCTCTGCGGCGGATTCTCCGCGCGCCAGCAAGGCGAAGGGCGCTCCCAGCGCCACCACCGCCACGCCGAACAGCGCGCCCATGCCGGTGTAGGCGAGGCTGGAATACAAAAGATAGGCGCAGATCGCGACGAAGATCGCCGGCGTCAGCGGATAGAGCGGCACGCGGAACGGACGCTCGCGCGCGGGTTCGCGCAGGCGGAAGACGAACAGCGACACGCCCACGAGCAGCAGGAAGAACCAGAACACAGGCGCGGTGTAATCCACCATTGTGGAGAAACCGTCGCGCGTGAAGGCGCCCAGCGCCACCAGCAGGAGCGACAGCGCGCCTTGCAGCGCAAGCGCATTGGCCGGGTTGTCGCGCGCGCCGTCCCACACGCCGAACCGCGCAATCAGCGGCACGTCGCGCGCAAGCGCATACCATGAGCGCGCGCCGGTGAAGATCGTGCCGTTCAGCGTCGAGAGCGACGACAGGCAGACGGCGATGGCGAGCAGGGCGACGCCCGCCTCGCCGCCGACAAGCCGCATGAGATCGGCGCCCACCGCCTTGCTCTCCGCGATTCCGCCGACGCCGAACGCCTTCAGCAGCGCGAGGTTGAAGCCGACGTAGATCGCGGTGACGACGGCGGCGCCGATCAGGATCGCGCGCACCATGTCGCGCTTCACGTCGCGCATTTCGCCCGACAGATAGGCGATCTCGTTCCAGCCGCCATAGCTCAGGAGCACGAGCACCATGGCGAGGCCCAGCGCGCCGCCGGCGTTGGGCGCGGCCGGCTTCGCCGCCTCACCGCCAGCCGAGAAGCCCGCCGCGATGACGGCGGCGATGGCCAGGATCGTGGCGATCTCCAGCGCTTTCTGGGCGCGCGCGCCCGGCAGCGTGCCCACGATGTTCACGCTCGTGAGGACGATGACGCACAGCGCCGCGTAGATCGTCGGTCCCTGCGCGCCCAGCGGCAGAAGCTGCGCGGCGTAATCGCCGAAGACGAAGGCGACGAGCGCGATGGCGCCGGTCTGGATCACCGTGCCGCGCGCCCATGCGAAGAGAACGGCGACACGCTTGCCATAGGCGCGGGCCAGGAAATTATATTCCCCGCCGGCGTCAGGATGCATGGCGGCGAGCTCCGCGTAGCACAGGGCGCCGATGATGGTCGCAAGACCGCCGGCGAGCCAGACGCCGATGAACAGCGTCGCGTCGCCCGTGGCGCCGGCGACGATGCTGGGCGTCTTGAAAATGCCGACGCCGATGACGATGCCCACGAAGAAGGCGACGGAGTCCGCCACGGACAGAATTTTTTTCGGAACGGCCTGCGTCGCTTGATTCATATGGTCCCCCCGCATGAAAAGGCGCGGCGTAGAGGCGCCGCGCCTGTGTGTCTCTTAACCTGCGCGCGCTTCAGCCTCAGCCGCGCGAGGCGGTCCAGCCCTGCGCGCCTTCGCCTGCGATCGGCGCCAGCGCGCCGTTCGCCGACACGCGGCCCGCGTAGAGCTTGCTCTGCCCGTCGATCTCGACGGTGAGGCGAACCTCCGCGCCATTGATGCGCGCCTGCGCCTTGCCGCTCTTGCCAGCGGCGGAGGCGGTTCCTTCCGCACGCTGGAACTGCTGTTTCAGCTCCACGTTCACCGCGCGGCCGCCCTCGTTGATGGTCCATTTGCCGCCGACATTGGCGGGCACGAGCCAGAAGAAGACGTTGCGGCCGTCCACGTTCTCCGCCACGTCCGGCTCCCATTCGCCCATGTTGAAGGCGTGCGAGACGATGCGCGAGCCCGGCTTCATCTCCTCGAGGATGCGCGGACGCAATTGCAGGTTCACGCTCGGCAGCAGATACATGGTGAGGACGTCCGCGTCCTTGATCGAGGTTTCGAACAGGTTCTTGACGTCGAAGCTCACCTTGTCGGCGACGTTCGCCTTCTTCGCGTTCTCGCGCGCTTCCGTGATGCGCTGGGGGTTGAGGTCCACGCCGAAGCCGCGCGCGCCGAATTTGGAGGCGGCGGTCACGAGCATGCGGCCGTCGCCGCAGCCGAGGTCCATCACGAAATCCTTGCCGCTCACCTTGGCGAGCTCCAGCATGCGGTCCACGACCTGCTGGGGCGTCGGCACATAGGGCACGTCGAGATTGAGCGAGGGGGCTTGCGCGCGGGCGCGTCCGGCGATCACGAGCGCGCCTGCGCCAGCCGCGCCGGCGAGGAGCGCGCGGCGCGACAGTCCGCCGGCCGGGGCGTCGGGCGCAAGCGCGTGCGATGTGGCGGCGGTGCGGGCGGATGCGGTCATTGGGTCCTCCAGTCTGGCGGCGGCCGGCGGCAGGGTCGCCCGGACGGGCGGAATGGGCAAGGTCCGGCTGCAGGCTCGCCTGCGGGGATTTAGGGCCGGCGAGGGCCGCCGCAAGCTCGTCCCCGGCCGCGCGACCCTTTTTCCCCTATCCGCGACTTTTCTACTCCAAGCGTTCTTGCATGCGTTCTTGCGCTTCCTCCCGCGGGGGACTCGCCCCATATTGCGGCCATGGCCAAACCTCCCAGCAAATCGCCCGCCGGCTCCCGGCCGACGCGCGCGCCGCGCTCCCGGGCCTCGCGCCCGGACGTGCAGCCGCTCGACGACCATCTCGCCGAATTGCTGAACCCCAAATTGCGCGCCGGCGCGCCCACGGGCTTCGGCGAAGCGCCGCAGGCGGGGTTCGACGTCGGCGCCCCGACGGGGATCGATCCCGCCTTGTCGGCGCGGCTCGGCCTCGACAAGCCCACCCGCGTGCGCCCCCGCCCGCAGGGCGTGACGGGCGCCGCCACGACGGCGGAATCGCTCAAGGAGCTGCTTGAGCTCGGCGACCCCAACCTGCGCGAGAAGCGTCCGTGGACGCCGCATCGGCCCGCCCGCCCGGAGAAATCGGAAGGCGGCATTCGCTTCGACCTCGTGTCCGAATATGACCCCAAGGGCGATCAGCCCGCCGCCATCGACGCGCTTGTGGACAGCGCGCGGCAGAACGAGCGCGATCAGGTGCTGCTGGGCGTCACGGGCTCCGGCAAGACGTTCACCATGGCGCAGGTCATCGCGCGCACGAACCGGCCCGCGCTGATCCTCGCGCCCAACAAGACGCTGGCCGCCCAGCTCTATGGCGAGTTCAAGAATTTCTTCCCCAACAACGCGGTCGAATATTTCGTCTCCTACTACGACTATTACCAGCCCGAGGCCTATGTGCCGCGCACGGACACCTATATCGAGAAGGAATCCTCCATCAACGAGCAGATCGACCGCATGCGCCACGCGGCCACGCGCGCGCTGCTGGAGCGCGACGACGTCATCATCGTCGCCTCGGTCGCCTGTATCTACGGCATCGGCTCGGTCGAAACCTACACCGCGATGACCTTCTCGCTGAAACTGGGCGAGCGCATCGACCAGCGTCAGCTGATCGCGGATCTCGTGGCGCTGCAATACAAGCGCTCCATGGGCGATTTCTCGCGCGGCGTCTTTCGCGTGCGCGGCGACACGATCGAGCTTTTCCCCGCCCACTATGAAGACCGCGCCTGGCGCATCGGCTTCTTCGGCGACGAGGTGGAGAGCATCGTCGAGTTCGATCCGCTGACGGGAAAGAAGACGCAGGATCTCGAATTCGTGAAGGTCTACGCCAATTCGCATTACGTCACGCCGCGCCCGACGCTGATCCAGTCGATTCAGGGCATAAAGTTCGAGCTGAAGCAGCGGCTCGAGGAGCTTTATGCGCAGGGCCGGCTGCTGGAGGCGCAGAGGCTCGAGCAGCGCACCATGTTCGATCTGGAGATGCTGGAGGCGACGGGCTCGTGCGCGGGCATCGAGAATTATTCGCGCTATCTCACCGGCCGCAAGCCGGGCGAGCCGCCGCCGACGCTGTTCGAATATCTGCCCGACAACGCGCTCGTCTTCATCGACGAGAGCCATGTCACCGTGCCCCAGATCGGCGGCATGTACCGCGGCGACTTCCGCCGCAAGGCGACGCTGGCGGAATATGGATTCCGCCTGCCCTCCTGCATGGACAACCGCCCGCTGCGCTTCGAGGAGTGGGAGGCGATGCGGCCGCAGACGATCCACGTCTCCGCCACGCCCGGCCCGTGGGAGATGGAGCAAAGCGGCGGCGTGTTCGTGGAGCAGGTGATCCGCCCCACAGGGCTCATCGATCCGCCGGTGGAGGTGCGTCCCGCGCGCGCGCAGGTGGACGATCTTCTGGGCGAAGTGCGCGAGACCGCGCGCAAGGGCTATCGCTCGCTCGTCACCGTGCTCACCAAGCGCATGGCGGAAGACCTCACCGAATATCTGCATGAGAACGGCGTGCGCGTGCGCTACCTGCATTCCGACATCGACACGATCGAGCGCATCGAGATCATCCGCGACCTGCGGCTCGGCGCTTTCGACGTGCTGGTGGGCATCAACCTTTTGCGCGAGGGCCTCGACATTCCCGAATGCGCCTTCGTGGGCATTCTCGATGCGGACAAGGAGGGCTTCCTGCGCAGCGAGACCTCGCTGATCCAGACCATCGGCCGCGCCGCGCGCAACGTGGACGGCAAGGTGGTGCTCTACGCAGACCATGTGACCGGCTCCATGCAGCGCGCCATGGAGGAGACCGCCCGCCGGCGTGAGAAACAGGCGGCCTATAACGCGCAGCACGGCATCACGCCCGCCACGATCCGCCGCGGCATCCAGGACATTCTGGGCTCCGTCTACGAACAGGACCATGTGACCGTGGACGCCGGCCTCGCGCAGGCGCCGGCGCAGGGGCATAATTTCAAGGCGACGCTCGCCGATTTCGAAAAGCGCATGCGCGAGGCGGCGGCGAATCTGGAGTTCGAGGAGGCCGCGCGCCTGCGCGATGAGATCAAGCGCCTGCAGGCGACCGAGCTCGCGCTCGCCGACGATCCCATGGCGAGCCAGGGCGAGGTGGAGGAGCGCGCGGGCGCCTTCGCAGGCGCGCGCAAATACGGCCGCGCGGCCAATCTGCCCGCAGCCGCGCCCGCGACCGGCTCGCGCCTGCGCAAGCCCACCGACGAGGACATGGGCCCGCACAATTTCGGCGGCGGGGAGGCGCGCCCCAAGGGCGCCTCGCGCACGTCCAAGAACGGCCGGCCGCGCGGGCGCAAGCGGGGCTGAGCGCCGCTCTATTTGACATGGCTGCGCCGCTCTATTTGACATGGCTGCGCCGCTTGGGGTCTATGCGGGCCGGAGTGCGGCCGCGGGCCGCGACAGGACGAGACCGATCCCATGGGCTTCAAATGCGGCATCGTCGGCCTGCCGAACGTCGGCAAGTCGACCCTCTTCAACGCGCTCACCCAGACGGCGGCGGCGCAGGCGGCCAATTATCCGTTCTGCACCATCGAGCCGAACGTGGGCGACGTCGCCGTGCCCGATCCGCGCCTTGAGTCGCTGGCGAAAATCGCCGCCTCGAAGGAGATCATCCCCACGCGCCTGACCTTCGTGGACATCGCAGGGCTCGTGCGCGGCGCTTCGAAAGGCGAGGGACTCGGCAACCAGTTTCTCGCCAATATTCGCGAATGTGACGCCATCGCCCATGTGGTGCGCTGTTTCGAAGACGGCGACATCACCCATGTGGAAGGCAAGGTCGATCCGATCAACGACATCGAGACCATCGAGACCGAATTGATGCTCGCCGATCTCGAGAGCCTTGAGAAGCGCATCGCGCCGCTCGAGAAGAAAGCCAAGAGCGGCGACAAGGACGCCAAGGAGCAGATGGATCTCATGACGCGCTGCCTCGCGGTTCTGCGCGAAGGCCGGCCCGCGCGCACCGCCGACGTCGGCCCCGAGGAGCGCAAGGCTTTTCAGGGGCTGCAATTGCTTTCCTCCAAGCCGGTTCTCTACGTCTGCAACGTGGAGGAGGCGAGCGCCGACAAGGGCAATTCCTTCTCCGAGAAAGTGCGCGCCCGCGCGGCGTCCGAAGGCGCGGTCGCCGTCGTCGTGTCAGCGAAGATCGAGAGCGAGATCGCGGTGCTCCCGCCCGAGGAGCAGAAGGATTATCTCGAGGCCGTCGGCCTTGCGGAGCCGGGCCTCAACCGCGTGATCCGCGCGGGCTACGATCTGCTGCAGCTCGTCACCTATTTCACCGTGGGGCCGAAAGAGGCGCGCGCCTGGACGATCGAGAAAGGCACGAAGGCGCCGCAGGCCGCCGGCGTCATCCATACGGATTTCGAGAAGGGCTTCATCCGCGCCGAGACCGTCGCCTACGCCGATTATGTCGCGCACAATGGCGAGGCCGGCGCGCGCGAGGCGGGCAAGTTTCGCCTCGAAGGCAAGGAATACGTGGTGCAGGACGGCGATTGCCTGCATTTCCGCTTCGCGAATTGAAGCGCGCCGTGCGCGCTCAATGGCCCTCGAACGCCATGAGCGTGCGCACCGGCACGCCGAGCGCCTCGATCTTGCGCGCGCCGCCAAGGTCCGGCAGGTCGATGACGAAACAGGCCGCGACCACGTCCGCGCCGATTGACTTCAAAAGTTTCACCGCGCCCTCGGCCGTGCCGCCGGTGGCGATGAGATCGTCGATCAGGATCACGCGCTCGCCGGGGTTCACCGCGTCGCTGTGCATCTCCATCTCGTCCACGCCATATTCCAGCGAATAGGCGATCGAGACTTTCGTGTGGGGCAGTTTGCCCTTCTTGCGGATCGGCACGAAGCCCGCTGACAATTGATGCGCCACGGCGCCGCCGAGAATGAAGCCCCGCGCCTCGATCCCCGCGACCTTGTCGATCTTGCCGCCCGCCCAGGGCGCGACCAATTGGTCCACCGCGCGGCGAAAGGCGGCCGGCGAGCCGAGCAGGGTGGTGATGTCGCGAAACAGGATGCCGGGCTTGGGATAATCCGGGATCGTGCGGATGGCGTCCTTCAGGTCGCTGTCGAGGTTCATGCGGATCGGGTCTTTCCTGTGGCCGGGCGCGGGAGCTGCGCTGCGGCGCATGCGCGCTCGCGCATGGCTTGCGCCCGCGCTAGAATTGATCCTGGGGGGAGTGAAAGCAAGCAGGAGAGCCCCATGACAGACGCCGCACGCCCTGACGCGCCGTCGCCCCGCCTGCCCGAGCGCGTCGCGCTCATCGATCTCGACATTTCATTCGGCCGTCTCGTGCTCTTTTTCGTCAAGGCTGCGCTGGCGATGATTCCGGCGGCCTTCATCGTCATGCTGATCCTGATGCTCGCAGGCGTGCTCGTGCGCGCGCTGTTCGGCGGGCTTGGCGGCATGATGAGCTGGTGGGGCTTCATGGACATGCACCGGCTGTAGCGCGGCCGCTAGCGCGCATTCACGCGGCGCAGGATGACCTCGAGCTTGCGCAGGAGCGCGGGGTCGCGCGCGTCGGGCGCGGTGATGAGCGCGGTGTCGAGCGCGCGGTCCGATCCGATCGGGCAGGGCTCATGTTCAGCTGGAAAGTCGCGCAGCGCGCGCGCGAGCAGGCGCGCCGCCTTCGCGGCGTTGTCGCGCACCACCTTGATGATCGCGGACACTTCCACCGCCTCGTGGTCAGGCGCCCAGCAATCGTAATCCGTCACCATGGCGACGATGGCGTAGGAAAGCTCGGCCTCGCGCGCGAGTTTCGCCTCCGGCATGGCGGTCATGCCGATCACGTCGCATCCCATGGCCTTGTAGGCGAGGGATTCGGCGTAGGAGGAGAATTGCGGGCCCTCCATGCACACATAGACGCCGCCGCGCACATGCGGCAGGCCTTCCGCCTGCGCGGCCGCCGCAAGGCGATCCTGCAGGCGCGGGGCGACCGGGCGCGCCATGGAGACATGGGCCACGCAGCCGTCGCCGAAGAAGGAGGAGGCCCGCCCCTGCGTGCGGTCGATGAATTGATCGACGAGCACGAACATGCCCGGATGCAATTCCTGTTTGAACGACCCGCAGGCCGAGACGGAGATGAGATCGGTCACGCCGACGCTTTTCAGCGCATGGATGTTGGCGCGGTAATTGATGCCGGATGGCGAGAGGCGATGGCCGCGCCCATGCCGGGGCAGAAAGACGCAATCCACGTCTCCCACGCGGCCGAAGCGCAAGGCGTCGGAGGGCTCGCCCCATGGCGTGTCGATGCGCTCCTCGCGCAAATCCACAAGGCCGGGCAGATCGTAAACGCCAGAGCCGCCGATAATGCCGATGACCGCTTTCGCCATGTGCGAACGCCCGCCCTATAATCTGTCCCGCGCCGCCGCGGCGCTTGCGAAGGCCGCAGCATCCGGCAAGGCGGGGGCGAAGGCAAGGCTTCAGGCGGCGCGCGAGGAGGGTTCGTCATGCACGTGATTCATCGCAGGGGTTGGGAGATTCCCGAGAGCCGGGCCACGCCGGAGCATGTGTTCTTCAATCGACGCGCCTTCATGGCGGGCGCAGGCGCGATCGGCGCCGCCGGCCTTCTGCCGCACGGCGCGCAGGCCCAGCAGGCCGATCCCTCCGCCGCGCTCTATCCCGCGCGCCGCAACGAGGCCTATGCGCTCGACCGGCCGCTGACGCCGGAAGACGTCACCTCGCGCTACAATAATTTCTACGAATTCGGCTCCACCAAGAATATCGCGGCGGCCGCGCAGCGTCTCGAGACGCGGCCCTGGCTCATCAAGATCGACGGGCTCGTCGCCAAGGAGCGCGAGATCGGCATCGACGATCTCCTGAAGGCCGTTCAACTTGAGGAGCGGCTGTATCGTCTGCGCTGCGTCGAAGCGTGGGGCATGACCGTGCCCTGGACCGGCTTTCCCATGAAGGCGCTCGTCGATCTCGCGGCGCCTGCGTCGGGCGCCAAATACATCCGCATGGAGACGTTCCTCGATCCCAAGATCGCGTCGGGCCAGCGTCAGACCTGGTATCCATGGCCTTATGTGGACGGATGCACGATCGAGGAGGCGACGAACGAACTCGCCTTCATGGTGACGGGCGCCTATGGCAAGCCGCTGCCCAAGCAATATGGCGCGCCGCTGCGCGTCCACATGCCGTGGAAATATGGGTTCAAGGCGGTGAAGTCGATCCGCCGCATCACCTTCACGGCGGAGCGGCCCAAGAGTTTCTGGGAGGCGTTGCAGCCGCAGGAATACGGCTTCTGGGCGAACGTCAATCCGCAGGTCGCGCATCCGCGCTGGAGTCAGGCGACGGAGGAAGTGCTCGGCGAGGGCAAGCGCGTGCCCACGCTCATGTGGAACGGCTACGGCGATTACGTCGCCCATCTCTACAAGGGGCTCGAGAAGGAAAAGCTCTACATGTGACGCAAATGGCCCGCCCCAATGGGCGGGCCGCATGTCATGAGCGTTTCAAATGTCATGAGCGTTTCAATTCGCGCGGCGCGCGGGCGCCTGCGCGTCAGGATTTCTTGTAGGGGCCGAGCTCTTTCAGCGCCCAGTCGCGGAAGGAGAGATCAACGACCTGGTTGATGTCCACCGGCTTCTCCAGAAGCTTCAGCTTCTGGAAGATTTCGATGTCCTCCTTCAGGCTCTCCATATGCAGCCCGCCGTCGGGATCGCAGAAGGCGAGAATGAACGAGCGGTAGAGCGCTGGATCCTTGAAAGGCCCGTATTCGGTGAGGATCTTCACCACTTCGTCGCCCTTGGCGCCGGAGAATTCGCCCTTCTCGTTGAGCGCGTCGTTGTGATAGCGCACGCCCTTGAGGAATGCGCGCATGAAGCGGCGCGCCGCGTCGGGCTGCTGCGTGGCGAAACGGCCCGAATAGAGCGTCACCGCGATCTGGTGCACGGGATAGACGTCCCAGCCGTTGAGCAGGGAGACGGCGACGCCGCGGTTGAGCGCGAGCGTGGTCGCAGGATCAGGCGGCATGGCGAAATCGATCGCGCCGCTTTCCAGCGCGGCCACCTGCTGGGGAAAGCTCATCGACACTTCGGTGATGTCGGAGGCTTCGAGCCCGGCTTTCTGCAGCACTTTGTAGATGACGGAGGAGGCCGAGGAGCCGGGCGCGCCATTGGCGAATTTGAGGCCCTTGAGATCGGCGAGCGTCTTCACGCGGCCGCTCTCCACGAGCGCCTTGCGCACCAGCAGTTTCTGGCTGCCGCGATTGACGACGTTCTTGCTCTTGTCGGCGACGATGCGGATGTCCATGCCGCGCGAGATCGCGTTGTAGAGGCCAGCCGAAGGTCCGCCCGCGCCCACTTGCAATTCGCCGGAGGCGAGGGGCGCGATCATGGTGGCGGCGGAGGGGAAGGGCGTGAAGGAGACGTCGAGCCCTTCCTCTTTGAAATAGCCCTTCGCATGGGCGACGAAATAGCCCACGTCGGTCGCCGCGTTCGGCACGCCGCATTTCACGGGAATGAGCTTTTGCTGGGCGCGGGCGGGCGCGCCGAGGCTGAGATGCGCCAATCCGGCGCCGGCGAGCGCCAGGCCCTGTCGCAAGGCTTGTCTGCGGTCCATGGAAATCCTCCCGGCGCGCTTCTTTCGCGCGCTCGGGCGCCATCATGGCCGAGCCCTTCGGGCCGTCAACGGGAGAAAGAAAAAAGGCCGGACATCGCTGTCCGGCCGACAACCCGGCTTCGCCAGGCGCCATCAGAGGGGTTGGCTTGGGGATTTTGCGGCGCCGCGCCGGAAGGGAGGGGGCGAAGCGCCAATCCCCAGCCGTCATCACAATCGCAATGCGCCCAGCGCGGCGCAAGACAGGGATTCGCATAAGCGCCATGCGTTTCGCGCATGGGGATCGCTAAATCCTGAGCTTGACTAGTAGTCCCAGCGCTGGGCGTTGGCGACGAGGAAATCGCGGAAGACGCGCACGCGCGCGACGTTCTTCAACTCCTCGGCATAGACGAGGAAGCACTCAAGCTCGGGCATGTCCGCCTGCGGCAGGATGCGCACGAGGCTCGTGTCCGCCAGCGCGAGATAATCCGGCAGGATGGCGATGCCCACCCCGTTCTCCACCGCCCGGCGCAGGGCGGAGATGTTGTTCACCTTGAGCGAGGAAGGGCGCGGCTCCTTGGCCTCGCGGCCGGCGAAATGGAGCGAGTTGATCGCGTCCAGATAGGAATGGGCCGAGACGCCGTAGGTGAGGATGCGGTGGTTGTCGAGCTCGTCGAGCGTCTTGGGTTCGCCGAAGCGCTTCAGATAGAGCGGCGCCGCATAGGCGTGGAAATGCATGGTGAAGAGACGACGGCGGATCAGGTCCGGCTGCACGGGCTCGCGCACGCGGATCGCCACATCGGCCTCGCGCATCGACAGGTCGAGCTCGTCGTCGGAGAGAAGCAGCGTCACCTTGATGTCGGGATAGAGTTCGATGAACTCGCCGATGCGTGGCGTCAGCCAGTTCGTGCCGATGCCCACCGTGGTGGTGACGCGCAATTCGCCGCGCGGGCGCTCGCGCGTGTCCGACAGGCGCGAGCGCGCGGCTTCAAGCTTCATCACAATGTCGCGCACGGTGCGATAGAGCACCTCGCCCTGTTCGGTCAGGATCAGGCCGCGCGCATGGCGGTGGAACAGGGGCGCCTGCAGATCAGCCTCGAGCCCGCTCACCTGTCGGCTCACCGCCGACTGGCTCAGGCCCAATGCGTCGCCGGCATGGGTGAAGGAGCCCGCTTCGGCGGCCGCATGGAAGACGCGCAGCTTGTCCCAGTCCATCTCCTGCGCCTCTTATTCGGCGGCTTTCGCGTGGGTTTCATGCGCGGCGAGGAAGCGCTCGGCCTCCAGCGCCGCCATGCAGCCGAGGCCCGCCGCAGTCACTGCCTGGCGATACACATCGTCGGCGACGTCGCCGGCGGCGAATACGCCGGGAATGTTGGTCGCCGTGAACAGTTCGGAGGCGGGCGCATGGCCGATGGCGACGAACACGCCGTCCACCTTCACGACGCGCGTCTCGCCGTTCTGCACGTTCTTCAGCCGCGCGCTGGTGACGCCCGGCGGACTTTCGTCGCCCATAATCTCGTCGATCGCATGGTTCCACACGACCTCGATCTTCGGGTGCTTGAACAGACGCTCCTGCAGGATGCGTTCGGCGCGGAAGGAATCGCGGCGATGGACGACGGTCACTTTCGAGGCGAGGTTCGCCAGATAGAGCGCTTCCTCAACCGCGGAATTGCCGCCGCCGACGACGATCACTTCCTTGCCGCGATAGAAGAAGCCGTCGCAGGTCGCGCAGGCGGAGACGCCGTAGCCCTTGAACTTCTCCTCGCTCGGCAGGCCAAGCCATTTCGCCTTCGCACCGGTGGCGATGACGAGCGCGTCGCAGGTCCATGTCGCGCCGCTGTCGCAGGAGAGCGTGAAGGGGCGCTTCGCAAGGTCGACCGCGGTCACATGGTCCGAGACCATTTTCGCGCCCACATGCTCGGCCTGTTTGCGCATCTGCTCCATGAGCCAGGGACCCTGGATGGGGTCGGCGAAGCCGGGATAATTCTCCACGTCCGTGGTGATCATCAGCTGGCCGCCGGGCTCGAAGCCGGAGATCAGCACAGGCTCCAGCATGGCGCGGGCCGCATAGATGGCCGTGGTGTATCCCGCCGGGCCGGAGCCGATGATGATCAGCCTGGCGTGGACGGGCGCGGATTTGGCGGGCGAAGACGTGGCGGGCGAAGACATGGCGGGCCGGGTCTCTGGTTGGAACGGGCGCGGCGCGTGCGCAGTCATGCGCGGCCGCTTGTTCCGCCATGTTATGGACGCGGGGCTCGCGCGGCAAGCGAGCGGGGCCCTGCAGCCTGTGCAAAGCTCGGGGAAATCAGGCCTGTTTCGACGATTTGGCGAGAATGCGCCGGGCCGCCTCGCGGGCGATCTCGTCGGTGGGGTCGCTGGGGGCGCTCGCCCAGCTCTCGAAGGCGCCGGCGTAGCGCCGGGCGAGGCCTGCCGCGATCACGCCCTCCAGAAAGCGCGTGATCTTGGGCGCGCCGCCGCTGGGTTCATAGACATGGGTGGGCGCCCCCGTGGCGGCGGCCTCGCCCACCATGTTCACGCTGTCGGCGGTGACGAGAATCGCCTGCGCATTGGCGAGCATCGAGAGATAGGGATTGTCGCCCGCCCCGTCCCACAGGAAGCGGCGCGCGGAGGGCAGGTCTGCGAGCGCGTCCGCGAGCCGGGCCATGAAATCGCGCGGCGTGCGGCGCGATGGCGTCGCCATGATGGAGAAACCCTGCGCCGCCCCCTGACGCGCGATGGCGATCAGCGCCTGCGCGTCGCGCTCCTCGAAGCGATGCGCCTTGCTGGGTCCGCCGATCATGAGGGCGAGGCGCGGCGCGTCGAGCGCGGCGATGCGCGGATCGGGATGGGCGCGCGCCTGCGCCAGCGCGTGCGGGCGCAGCGGATGGGGCGAGAGCAGCGTCTTGACGATGTTGGGGCCCTGCGCGCTGTCGTGGGCGGGCGTCCAGATCATGTCATAGGCGCTGCGCCACGCGCGCGGATCCTGCAGATAGAGCGTGAAGGCGGCGCGATTGCGCGCGCCATAGGCGCGCAGGACCGGCGCGGTCTCGCGACCCGATGCGATGACGAGCTGCGGCCAGTCCGCATCGACCACGTCGCGCGGATCGGCGGGGCCATAGGGCGCGGCGAGCGAATACAGCCGGCGCGGCGCGATGCGATGGACGCGGGGCGAAAGCCCCAGCGCCGCAGCGATTCCGAGGCTGTTGGCGTCATGTCCCGCTTTGCCGCAGGACAGGATGAGCGTGCGCAGGTCAGGCGGAAGGAGCGAGGCGCCGGCGGCCGGCGCCTGCGGAGGCGCCGTCGTCACACGAAGGCGATCCCGAGGATTTCATAGCTCTTGCCGCCGCCGGGCGTGTTCACCTCAACGGCGTCGCCGACGCGCTTGCCGATGAGCGCGCGCGCGATGGGCGAGGTGATCGACACCTTGCCGCTTTTCACGTCCGCCTCGCTCTCGCCGACGATCTGGTACTTCTTCTCCTCGTCGGTGTCTTCGTCCACGAGGGTGACGGTGGCGCCGAACTTCACGGTGTCGCCGCCCAGTTTCGACACGTCGATGACCTCCGCGCGGGAGAGCTTGTCCTCCAGCTCCGCGATGCGGCCTTCGTTGAGCGACTGCGATTCCTTGGCCGAATGATATTCGGCGTTTTCGGAAAGGTCGCCATGGGAGCGCGCTTCCGCGATCGCCTGGATGATCCGCGGGCGCTCGACCTGCTGGCGGTGCTTCAGCTCCTGTTCGAGGGCGGCGTAGCCCGCGACGGTCATCGGAATCTTTTCCATTTTACCCTTCCCGCAAAAGCCAGCGGGCTCCTTGGTTGAATGGTTCAAAAGCCCGCCGGGCCGGCGCAAGCCGGTGATGTCCCTGAGTGGCGAGCGATTGACTTTTCGGACCCGGCGGATCCCGCCCCCACGGGGGCGGTCCTCCGGACATGCGATCCGCCGCGCCGGAGCGAGACGGACGGGTCTAGGCTTACGCTGAGAAATAGTCCTGCAAGGCCCGAACTTCCAGATCGCCGCCCTTGTAGGCCCGAATGCCCTGGGCTGCGGCGACCGCTCCGGCGAGGGTGGTATAATATGGCACCTTGTGCAAGAGGGCCGCTCGTCTAAGGGAACGGGAGTCGGAGAGGGCCTGTGCGCCCTCGGTCGTGTTGAACACGAGCTGCACGCCGCCGTTCTTGATCGCGTCCACCACGTGGGGGCGGCCTTCCGAGACCTTGTTCACGCGCTGGGCGGAAACGCCGCGCTCCTCAAGGTAGCGCTGCGTGCCGCCGGTCGCCTGAATGCGGAAGCCAAGCGATGCGAGGAGCTTCGCAGTCTCCAGCATGCGCGGCTTGTCGTCGTCGCGCACGCTCATGAAGACCGCGCCGCCGGTGGGCACTTTGGCGCCTGCGCCAAGCTGGCTCTTGGCGAAGGCGGTGGCGAAGGAGGAATCGAGCCCGATCACCTCGCCCGTGGAGCGCATCTCCGGCCCCAGCACCGTATCCACGCCGGGGAAGCGCGCGAAGGGGAACACGGCTTCCTTCACGCCCACATGGGCGAGCTCGCGCTGCGTCAGCGCGAAGGAGGCTAGGCTCTCGCCCGCCATCACGCGCGAGGCGATCTTGGCGATCGGATAGCCGATGACCTTGGCGACGAAGGGCACGGTGCGCGAGGCGCGCGGATTGACTTCGAGCACGTAGATCTCGCCGTCCTTCAGCGCGTACTGCACGTTCATCAGTCCGCCGACCTCAAGCGCCAGCGCGAGCTTGCGCGTCTGCTCCTCCAAAAGCGCGAGGGTCTCGCGCGAGAGCGAGCGCGGCGGCAGCGAACAGGCGGAATCGCCCGAATGGATGCCCGCTTCCTCGATGTGCTCCATGATGCCGGCGACGAACACATCCTTGCCGTCGCACAGGCAGTCCACGTCCACTTCCACCGCATCCGACAGATAGCGGTCGAACAGAAGCGGGTTCTTGCCGAGCACCGTGTTGATCTGTCCCGTCTTGTCGTTGGGATAGCGCGCCTTCACCTCCGAGGGGATGAGGCTTGGCAACGTGCCGAGCAGATATTCGTCGAGGGCGGCCGTGTCGCGGATGATCGCCATCGCGCGTCCGCCCAGCACGTAGGAGGGGCGCACGACGAGCGGCAGGCCGAGTTCGGCGGCCACGATGCGCGATTGCTCCACCGAATAGGCGATGCCGTTCTTCGGCTGTTTCAGCCCGAGCTTGTCGAGCAGGCGCTTGAAGCGGTCGCGGTCTTCGGCGAGGTCGATGGAATCCACCGACGTGCCGAGAATGCGCACGTCCGCCTGCTGCAGCGAATGGGCGAGCTTGAGGGGCGTCTGGCCGCCGAACTGGACGATGGCGCCTTTCAGCTCGCCGTTCAGCCGCTCCTTGTCCATGATCTCCAGCACGTCTTCGGCCGTGAGCGGCTCGAAATAGAGGCGGTCCGACGTGTCGTAGTCGGTGGAGACCGTCTCCGGATTGCAGTTGATCATGATCGTTTCATAGCCCGCGTCGCTCAGCGCGAAACAGGCGTGCACGCAGCAATAGTCGAACTCGATGCCCTGACCGATGCGGTTGGGGCCGCCGCCGAGAATGACGACCTTCTGCTTGTCGCTGGGGCGCGCTTCGCATACGGCCTGCGCGCCGGCGAAAGGCGCCTCATAGGTCGAATACATATAGGCGGTGGGCGAGGCGAATTCCGCCGCGCAGGTGTCGATGCGCTTGTAGACGGGGCGCACGCCGAGCTTGTGGCGCAGCGCGCGCACGTCCGTCTCGTTCGCGCCTGAAAGCGAGGCGAGGCGCACGTCGGAGAAGCCCGCGGCCTTCAACATGCGCAGATTGTCGGCGTCCTGCGGCAGGCCATGGGCCTGCACGCGCTTCTCGAGCGCGACGATCTCCGCGAGGCGCTCGATGAACCAGCGCTCGATCTTGCAGGCGCGATAGATGTCCTCGACGCTCATGCCAAGACGCAGCGCCTGGCCCACCACCAGCAGGCGGTCAGGCGTGGGCGAACCCAGCGCGCGGCGCAGCACGTTCATGTCGTCGCCCTGGCCGAGGCCCTCGATCTCAACCTCGTCGAGGCCGGAGAGGCCCGTCTCCAGCGAGCGCAGCGCCTTCTGCAGCGATTCCGCGAAGGTGCGGCCGATCGCCATCGACTCGCCCACCGATTTCATGGCGGTGGTGAGCGTGGGTTCGGCGCCGGGGAATTTCTCAAAGGCGAAACGCGGCGCTTTCGTCACGACGTAATCGATCGTGGGCTCGAAGGAGGCCGGCGTCGCCCCGCCCGTGATGTCGTTGGCGATCTCGTCGAGCGTGTAGCCCACCGCGAGTTTGGCGGCGACTTTCGCGATGGGAAAACCCGTCGCCTTGGAGGCGAGCGCGGAGGAGCGCGACACGCGCGGGTTCATCTCGATCACGATCATGCGGCCGTTGTCGGGATTGACCGCGAACTGCACGTTCGAGCCGCCCGTCTCGACGCCGATCTCGCGCAGCACCGCGATCGAGGCGTCGCGCATGATCTGGTATTCCTTGTCGGTCAGCGTGAGCGCCGGCGCGACGGTGATGGAATCGCCCGTATGCACGCCCATCGGATCGACGTTCTCGATGGAGCAGACGATGATGCAATTGTCCGCCTTGTCGCGGACGACCTCCATCTCGTACTCCTTCCAGCCGAGCACGCTTTCCTCAATGAGAACTTCCGTGGTCGGCGAGGCGTCGAGGCCTGACTGGACGATTTCGATGTATTCGTTCTTGTCGTAGGCGATGCCGCCGCCCGTGCCGCCCATGGTGAAGGAGGGGCGGATGATGGCGGGCAGGCCCACGTCGTCGAGCGCTTCAAGCGCTTCCTGCAGGCCTTTCGAAACGTAGCGGCGCTTGCGTTCGGGCTCGTTGGAGTCCCAATCGCGCGCAAAGGCCTCCACGGCCTTCTGGCGTTCGACGGGGTCCGCGTGGCGCGCGGCGATTTCCGCGCTCTGGCGCTGGAAGGCCTCCTTGTCGACTTTCTTCAGGTCCGAGGCGTTGGCGAGCCGCGAGCGGGGCGTGTCGAGCCCGATCTTCATCATGGCTTCGCGGAAGAGCTGGCGGTCTTCGGCCTTGTCGATCGCCTCGGCGGTGGCGCCGATCATCTCGACGTCGAACTTCTCGAGCACGCCCATCTGCTTGAGCGAGAGCGCGCAATTGAGCGCGGTCTGGCCGCCCATCGTCGGCAGCAGGGCGAATCCCTTCGCGCGGTCGCCGCGCTCCTTCTCGATGATCTTGGCGACGATCTCCGGCGTGATCGGCTCCACATAGGTGCGGTCGGCCATGTCCGGGTCCGTCATGATCGTCGCCGGATTGGAGTTCACGAGGACGATGCGATAGCCCTCCTCGCGCAGCGCCTTGCAGGCCTGCGTGCCGGAATAGTCGAACTCGCAGGCCTGTCCGATGATGATCGGCCCTGCGCCGATGATCATGATCGTGTGGATGTCTGTCCGTCTGGGCATGGTCGTCCGTTGGTCTGCGGGTCGCGCGCTTCGCGCACAAAAAAAGGCCGCGCTTGGCGGCCTCGAATGGCCGGAGCGCGTCCTCCGAAAACCCTGCAAGGGCGTTCAGGCGGGAGCCCCGACCTGAGGTCACGACCGTCTAGACCAAATCAGGGGTGGTGTGAACCCCTCGCCGGGCTTTCTCCACCGGCGCGCGCGGCGCCGGCCCCGCGCGCCCGCAAAGCCCTAGTTTGAGGAGATCTGCACGCCGTTGAGGATGATCGCCGTCCCCGGCGCGAGGCCGGGGGCGGGAATGGTCGTCGGAGAGGCGGGCGGGGCGGCCATGGAGAGGCCGCCCAGAGCGACCAGGCTCACTTTCGAGATGCTTGCGCCGACCTCGTCGGCGGCGCCTTCGCCGGAGAACGTCAGCCAGTAAAATCCGGGCTTCACGATCTTCACCGCCACATTGCGCTGGGTGGGGGTCGCGGAATAGGCGCAGGCGTCGATGGCTGTGGATGGCAGGCGCGGCAGGGACCCGCCTGATCCGTCCGGGTTGCGCCAATATGCGAGGGAGCGCACGACCGGCCGGACTTCGGGATGGCTGAATCTCAGGTCAGCGTCCATGAACACGCGCCCGGCGAAGGAGTTTGTGCCCGCCGTCGCGAGGTTGGACGCATGATTGGCGAGGCCGCACAAGACGCCCGAGAAGACGCTTGGCGTCTGGACCGACAAATAGACGTAGCGCACGCTGTAATAGCCAGGAGTCAGAAAGAAGCGTCGGCTGATCGAACGATTGGAGGTCGATTCGGTCGTCACGCCGGCGGAGTTTCTCAGATAGGTGGCGTCAAGCCCCAGCCGCGGCGTCGTTACGCCGTTGAGCATGTAGGTGGCGAAGTCCACCTGATTGATGGGCCAGGTGGTCCAGCCGATCGGCAGCCGCGCCCAGCCCAGATTGTCCCCCGATTCGTCGAGCGTGCGCTCCGTCCACGCGCCGGAGCCTGACGGCGTGGAGAAATCGTCTTTGAACAGAACTGAGCCTGCCGGCCAGGGAAAGCTTTCCAACGGCGCGCCGGGGCATGCGACTTTGCACAGGCGTATGTCGGACACCACGCCGCCAAACCGATCGCTGGCGCCTTCCGCCTGGATCGTCAGCCAGAAATAGCCGGGCGTATTGACGGTCACCTTGATGCTGCGCTCGATCCAATTGCCGCCGCTCACCACGCATGCGTCGATCATGTTATGCGTGGCTGGCGTGAGATTGGCTGGAGGCGTGTCGTTGAACGCCGGATCGAAATAGAAGGCGATGCGGTTCGTCTGAGCGCCCCAGTTGCCCTCCTGTGCGTTCGCCCAGTCCACGTCGGACGGCCGCGAGCCGCACAGCCATCCGGGGCTGTAATCGCTGTAGGCGATGCGCTCGTTGAAGAAATAGCGAACCTCATAGGGGCCGGCGTTCAGATAGACCTTCTGGGAGGCGGACGCGTTTTGGAAGCTGTCGAGTTCGATGGCGAAGGGTGAGGCGAACGGCGTGGGATCGGTCGTGTAGTTTCGCGCGAGGCTTATCTCGAGCCCGCCGGCGGATTTCCAGCCGTTGAACTCGTTAAGCACGATGTAGGATCGGCCGCTGACGAGGCCGGTGGCGCTCAGCGCCTCTTCCTTGACGAGGATGTTCGGATCGTTGGGGAGCGGCGGCGCCATGGCGCCGTCGCTCTTGATCGCGCCGATGATGTCGAGCCTGGCGACGCCCAGAACGGCGGTGAAGGTCGTCGGCATATAGGCGGAATAAGATCCGCTGGCGCTGAACGTGCGGCCCACGCGATCGAGGAGAAAGTTGGAGCTGACGATCGGCGTCGATTCAACAGGCGCGAGCGAAGTGAACACTTGCTGCGCCTTCGCGACCGAGGCGGCCCGCACATCGGCTTCCGTCAGATTGGGATTGGCCGCCATCAGCGCGCGCGCGGTGTCGATGGCGGCGAGGGAGGCCGCATTTGCGGCGGCGTCGAGCTTGATGCGGTAATTGACCGCGCGCGTGTAGTCGATGCCGAAGCCGACGGCGCCCACGAGCGGAACGGCGAGAAGGCCCGTCAGCAGGGCGACGTTTCCCTGCCGGTCGCGCGCGAAGCCGCGTGCGCGGCTCGCCATGCGGCGCAGAAAAAGGCGTGCGGAAAACATGCTCAGGGGTCCTCGCAGAAAAAACCGTCGCCCAGCGTAAGGGCGAAAGATTGCTATTGGGCGCCGTCAACCGTTCGAATGCTGGTTGATGCGCGTTAACGCTGCGCCCGATGGTTCATGGACAAACGACCGCCTGTCCCGTCGCGCCGCCTGTCGGCGTGAAGGACGAGACGAAACGGGGAAAGGCGTAGCCGGTCTTCGCCATCGTCACCGGCTGGACAAGGGTTGAGCCGAACACGGGGTAATAGTCGAAGAACAGGTCGACGATGATCACGGAGCCGGGGCCGACGAGACGTTCGGGAATGGAGTCGCCGCTCGGCTCGGCGCCGTCGGGCGCAAGGGTGAGGGCGCCGCATTGGCGCGCCATGCCCGTGGGCGCGGCGCCGCTGCCCCACATCCACGACATTTTCGCATTATAGGCGCAATTGGTCGTGCAGGTTGGCGAGACCTTTGAAAAGGACGCCTGCGCGATCCTGTGGCGCAAGACCGTGCGCCATGTTCCGACGTCCGCGCGCAGGGGCGCTTCGGGGAAGGATTGATAGGCGGAATCGAAATCCTCGCTCAGGGCGTCCCAGTTCGGAAGCGTTTCGCTTCTTTGGGCGACGAGCGTGGCGATCTGGTCGGCTGCGTTGGCGAGCTGGCGGCTGGTGCGAAGATAGCGCTGAAATTCGACGCTCGCCATCATCAAGAGCAGCAGGATGGGCGCGATGAGCGCGAATTCAATCGCGGAGACGCCGCTGGCGTCGCGTGCGAATGCGCTGGCCCTGCGCCGTGTCGCTTGCGCCATGGTCAGCAGCCCGGTCCGGAAGGCGCCGGCAGACCGAAGGGATCGTTGCGCATGGCGATGGCGGTCTTGTAGCGGCGTGGGTTCGCCGCGCTTTGTCCGGCCCATGTGACGCTGAAAAAAGGCATGGGATAGAAAGCCTGAACGAGCACGACGTCGCGCGATCCGCTTGGGCACCATCTCCACTGGCCGGTGGTCAGGGGGTCGGCGATCGGGCCGCTCCAGTCGCCGCTGGCGCGAATGCGCGCCACGTTCAGCTTCACGTCGGCGCAATCCACCATGCGCAATTGCGGGCACAGGATGGTGGTCCTGAATGTCGCCTCCGACATGCCCGCGCGCTGCACCGCGCCGGAGCGGATCGCCTGCGCGGCCTTGTGGGTCGCGTAATCCACTTGCGAGAAGAACAGGAAGTCGAGGCTCATCTGGATGATACAGAAGATCAGCACGATGAAGGGCATGGAGACGAGCGCGAACTCCACCGCCGCAGCCCCTGTCGCGTCGAGGCGGAAGCTGCGGCCTTGCGCCCAGGGGCGCGGGCTGCCGCTGTCGGCGTGTCGGTTTTCGTCCATGGCGGCATCATCTCGACCGATTGTTAAGATCAAGTTGCGGTCGACAAGCGCGGCGCGCGCGCCTAAAAGCGGGGCGTGTCGCTCTCCCGCCAGTTCATCGTCTTCGCGCTTGTCGGTTTCGCCGCGGCGGTCGCCCATTTCGGGACGCTGATCGCGCTCGTGGAGGCGGGCGGCGTGGCGCCTGCGCCTGCGACACTCGCGGGCTATGTGGCCGGCGGTCTTGTCTCTTACTGGCTCAATCGCCGCCATACCTATGAATCAGACCGCCCCCATGCGGAGGCCGGCTGGCGTTTCGCGCTCGTCGCCGGGGTGGGCTTTCTGATGACCTGGGCCAGCATGACCCTGCTGCATGACGGGCTTGGCCTGCATTACCTGCCTGCGCAGGCGCTTACGACAGGGGCGGTGCTCGTCTGGAGCTTCCTCGCCCACAAGCTCTTCACCTTCGCAAGCGCGTCCTCGGCGCGGCGGGGCGGCTGACGCGTTCAGGCTTTGTCAACAGGTCAAGACTAAGCTCCTGCGACTTGGTCCGACCATGGTTGCCGCAGTCGATGGGTTCCGCGTCTGGCATATTTTCTCTGATCGTGGCCTGGGTCGTCGGGGCCGTGCATCTTCAGTTGTACCTGAACGATCAGGGGTTGCTGGTGGCCTCCAGCATCTCAAGCGACCGCTGGAACCGCATTTGCCATTATTACAAGCCGGGCAAAGTGGTGAAGCTGCGCATTCCCGCGAACGGATCCTGCGAGCTGCGCCTGATGCCGCCTGGCGCGCGAACCGCCAAAACCAACCCCAATCGCGGTTAGGCGCGCCCGCCTGACCAGCGGATGCGGCGCAGGGCCTCGCCCATGGCGATGGCGGCTGCGACGGCGACGTTCAGCGAGCGCGCGCCGGGGTTCATGGGAATCGTCACCCGGGCGTCCGCCGCCGCATGGACCTCGTCCGGCGCGCCGGCCGATTCGCGCCCCACCATCAGGATGTCGCCCGGCGCGAAGGCGAAGTCGACGTGGGAGGTCGCGCCTTTCGTCGTCAAAAGCACGAGCCGGCGGCCGCTGCGCGCGCGCCAGTCCTCGAAAGCGGCCCAGGAGGCGTGGCGCTCGATGTGGACAAGGTCGGGAGAATCCATCCCCGCGCGCCGGAAATGGCGGTCGGAGACCGGGAATCCGGCGGGCTGAACGATGGCGGCGTCCACGCCCAGGCAGGCGCAGGTGCGCAGCATGGCGCCCGCGTTTTGCGGGATGTCGGGCTGGAACAGGGCCAGCGTGAGGTCCGGGCGGGCGTGGTCTGACATGGTGGGGGACATGGGGCTGGTCCGGGCGTCTGGATCGGGGTCTGGAATCTTGGACGTTTTCAGCGCGGTTCATAGTCCAATTGCCGGTTTAAAGGCGCGGTGGAGCTATGGACAAGCGTGCGGAAGGGTGCGAAATAGCGCGCGCTCAGCCATAAGGGCGTCGTCCGGGGTCGCCGAAAGGCGTCCGCGCAGCCGTCGGGGCGGTGGCGATCCGTCGCATTCACCAGTCCGTCGCCGGATCCTATGTCACTACGGCCCGACCGGCGCGCGTGGCGCGTCGCTCCCGTCCAGCATCCGGGCGGGACCGTGCGGGGCAAACGGATGGGGGAATAGAGTGGCCAATCCATCGACGGTCGAACCGACCCGCAGGGACATGCTTTTCATCGCCACTGGCGCGGCTGCGGCCGTGGGCGCAGGCGCCGTCGCCTGGCCCTTGATCAGCCAGATGAATCCGGACGCCTCCACGCTGGCGCTCGCTTCAACGGAGGTCGATATCTCGGCCATTCCCGAGGGCGGCAGCCTGACCGTGAAATGGCGCGGCAAGCCGGTCTTCGTGCGTCATCGCACGAAGAAGGAGATCGACGACGCGGTGGCGACGCCGATCGCGCAATTGCCTGACCCGCAGGCGGACGCGGCCCGCGTGAAGAAGCCCGAGTGGCTCGTCGTCGTCGGCGTGTGCACGCATCTTGGCTGCGTGCCGCTGGGCGCGCCGGGCTCGCGCGGCGAGTACGACGGCTGGTTCTGCCCCTGCCACGGTTCGCACTACGACACCTCCGGCCGCATCCGTAAGGGTCCCGCGCCGCTGAACCTCGCCGTGCCGACCTACGAATTCGTTTCGGACACCAAGTTGCGGATCGGCTGACGCCTGCGCGTCGCCAGTCCCGCACCACGCTTCAAAGAGAACGCGACATGAGCGGACCTTCCACCTTCGTACCCCAGAGCGCCGTCGGCCGCTGGCTCGAGAGCCGCCTCCCGATCATGGGCCTCATGCACGGGTCGTTCGTCTCCTACCCGACGCCCCGCAATCTTAATTACATGTGGACGTTCGGCGCGATCCTGAGCTTCATGCTCGGCGCGCAGATCATCACCGGCATCGTGCTGGCGATGCATTACACGCCCCATGTCGATCATGCGTTCCAGTCGGTCGAGCAGATCATGCGCGACGTGAACTGGGGCTGGTTCCTGCGCTATGCGCACGCCAACGGCGCTTCGATGTTCTTCGTCGCCGTCTACATCCACATGTTCCGCGGCCTCTATTACGGGTCCTACAAGGCGCCGCGCGAGGTGCTCTGGATTCTGGGCGTGGTCATCTTCCTCATCATGATGGCGACCGCCTTCATGGGCTATGTGCTGCCGTGGGGCCAGATGAGCTTCTGGGGCGCGACCGTCATCACCAACCTCTTCTCGGCCATTCCGCTCGTCGGCGAGACGATCACGATCTGGCTGTGGGGCGGTTACTCGGTCGACAACCCGACGCTGAACCGTTTCTTCGCGCTGCATTACCTGCTGCCGTTCATGCTCGCGGGCGTCGTCGTCCTGCACGTCTGGGCGCTGCATGTCGTCGGCCAGAACAATCCGGCCGGCGTGGACGTGAAGAACGTTCAGCGCGACACCGTGCCCTTCACGCCCTATGCGACGGTGAAGGATTCCTTCGCGGTGGTCGTGTTCCTGATCTTCTACTCCTGGTGGATTTTCTACATGCCCAACTATCTCGGGCATGCGGACAATTACATCGAAGCCAATCCGCTGGTGACGCCGGCGCACATCGTGCCCGAATGGTACTTCCTGCCGTTCTACGCGATCCTGCGCGCGATCCCCTCGAAGCTCGGCGGCGTGCTCGCCATGTTCGGCGCCATCGCCGTGCTGGCCTTCCTGCCCTGGCTCGACACGTCGAAGGTGCGCTCGGCGAATTATCGCCCCGTGTACCGCGTGTTCTTCTGGGTGTTCGTGGCGGTTTGCGTCGGCCTTGGCTATCTCGGCGCGATGCCGGCGGAAGGCGGCTACGTGCTCGCCTCGCGCCTGCTCACCCTCTACTACTTCGCCTTCTTCCTCGTGATCATGCCGCTGCTTGGCATGTTCGAGCGGCCGAAGCCGGTGCCGGCGACCATTGCGGACTCGATCCTGAGCCGCGGCGGCGCCAAACTCCAGCCGGCGGAATGAGGCGATAAGGACATGACCATGAAAAGCTTCAAGTCCCTCGCACTCGCCCTCGCGCTCGCCGCCGCCTCAGCCGCGCCGTCTCTGGCGGCCGGCGGCGACGGCCCGAAGCCCGAACGTCTCAACTGGTCGTTCGCCGGACCCTTCGGCATGTTCGATCGCGCGCAATTGCAGCGCGGCTTCAAGGTCTATCGCGAAGTCTGCGCTGCTTGCCATTCGCTGAATCTCCTCTCGTTCCGCAACCTCATGGAGCCGGGCGGGCCGGAGTTCACCGAAGGGCAGGTCCGCGCGCTGGCGGCCGAATACAAGGTGAAGGATTACGACGACAAGGGCGAACCCGTCGAGCGTCCCGCCCGTCCGTCGGACCGCTTCCCGAAACTGTTCGCCAATGCGGACGCGGCCGCCGCCGTCCATGGCGCCGCGCCGCCGGATCTTTCGGTGATCGCGAAGGCGCGCGCCTATTCGCGCGGCTTCCCGATGTTCATCCTCGACGCCTTCCCGGGCAGCGCCTATCAGGAGCATGGCGTCGACTATCTCGTCGCTCTGCTGAACGGCTACACCAAGGACGAGGATCCGAACTGGAACGCCTATTATCCCGGCAACCAGATCAAGATGGCCAAGCCGCTCTCGGATGGTCAGGTTGAATATACGGACGGCGCGCCTGCGACCGTGAAGCAATATTCGCGCGACGTCGCCGCCTTCCTGATGTGGAGCGCGGAGCCGAAGCTCGAGTCGCGCAAGCGCACCGGTCTCAACGTCATGATCTTCCTGATCGTGTTCGCGGGCCTGCTCTACTTCACCAAGAAGAAGATCTGGGCCGACGCGCACTGAGCCGCGCGCGCTATCTGAAATGCGAAAAGCCCCGCTCCGGCGGGGCTTTTTCTTTTTCTCTTTCTTTGTGCGCCGGGCGCGCGCCGTCGTTTCGCGTCAGCGTTCGCCGATGCGTTTGACGTCCGCGAAGCCGGCCGCGTCCATGAAGAGATGCAGCTTGTTCTGGAAGCTCGGATCATCGCCTTTCGCGAGCAGGCCTGCGTTGCGCGCGATCCCGTCGCACAGCGCGTTCACCCAGCCTTCCTCCGATTTCGCGAAATCGTTCAGCACATAGGAATGGACGAGGCTCTTGTCGCCGGGATGTCCCACGCCCAGCCGCACGCGACGATAATCCTTGCCCAGATGCGCGGTGATCGAGCGAAGCCCGTTATGGCCGGCGTCGCCGCCGCCGGTCTTCACGCGCAGTTTGCCGGGCGGCAGGTCGAGCTCGTCGTGGAAGACGATGACCTCATTGAGCGGAATCTTGTAGAAGCGGGCGGCCTCGCCGACGCTGACGCCGGATTCGTTCATATAGGTTTGCGGCTGAAGCAGCAGGACGCGTGCGCCGCCGATGGCGCCTTCGCTCGCCAGGCCCTGAAAACGCTTGCGCAGCGGGGGGAAGTTGAACTCCCGCGCGATGGCGTCAATAGCCATGAAGCCGATATTGTGGCGGTTGCGGGCGTATTTCGCGCCGGGATTTCCCAATCCGACGAAGAGCGGCACGGCGGTCTCCGGGAGGCGGCGGGGCGGACGGCGCATGCGCGCCCGCGGAAGAAAGGCTCCCCCGCGCGGGCGCGGGGGAGGGGATCAGATCACTTCTTGGCCGGCGCAGCCGCCGCGGCGGCCGCAGGGGCCGGCTCGTCGGACTTGGCGGGCGGCACGATCGTGGCGACCGTGAAGTCGCGCTGGTCGATCGACTTGCAGCCCTCGGGGAGCTTCACCGCCGAGATGTGCAGTGAGTCCGCGATGTTCATGCCGCTGAGATCGACGGTGATCGACTCGGGGATGTTGTCGGCGGGCACGCGCATTTCGATGGCGTGAACCACATAGTTCACGGTGCCGCCGAGCTTCACGCCGGGGGCGACGTCAGCGCCCACGAAGTGCAGGGGCACGTCGATGCGCAGCGAGGAGCCGGGCTTGAGGCGCAGGAAGTCGACGTGCAGCGGCGTGTCGCGCACGACGTCGAGCTGGTAATCGCGGGGAATCACGCGCTCGGTCTTGCCGCCGCCCAGATCGATGTCGAAAATCGTCGTGAGGAAGTGGCCGGCGTAGATGAGCTGGTTCAGGGTCTTGTAGTCCAGGCTGATCGGCTGGGGCGCTTCGCCGCCGCCATAGATCACGCCGGGTACGCGGTTCTCACGGCGAATGCTCCGGGCGGCCCCCTTGCCGATCCCGGAACGCACCGTGGCCGCGAGCTGCTTGGTCGCTGCCATAGGGTCGTCCTTTACAAACAAAAAGCGCGCCTTCGCCTCCAGGGGTGTCGGAGCGGCGCGCGAGGGGCTTATAGCCGGGCCGGAACGGGGGAGCAAGCCGCCCGCGCTCTCCCGGAGGGTTCCGGCGCGGCGTCAGTCGAACAGGCTCGAGACGCTTTCTTCCTTGAAGGTGCGGTTGATCGCCTCGCCCAGCAGGGGGGCGACCGAGATCACGCGGATGTTCTTGGCGACCTTCACGGCGGCGGTGGGCTCGATCGTGTCGGTCAGCACCAGCTCCTTGAGCTTGGAGGCGGAGACGCGGGCCACCGCGCCGCCCGAGAGCACGCCATGGGTGATGTAGGCGTAGACCTCCTTGGCGCCCTTCGCGAGCAGGGCTTCGGCCGCGTTGCACAGCGTGCCGCCCGAATCCACGATGTCGTCCACGAGGATGCAGCTCTTGCCCGACACGTCGCCGATGATGTTCATCACTTCGGATTCGCCGGCGCGTTCGCGGCGCTTGTCGACGATGGAGAGCGGCGCGTCGATGCGCTTGGCGAGCGCGCGGGCGCGCACAACGCCGCCCACGTCGGGCGAAACCACCATCACGTTCTTGAGGTCGAGGCGCGCCTTGATGTCGGCCACCATGGCGGGGGCGGCGAAGAGATTGTCCACGGGCACGTCGAAGAAGCCCTGAATCTGTCCTGCGTGCAGGTCCACCGTGAGCACGCGGTCGGCGCCGGCGCGGGTGATGAGATTGGCGACGAGCTTTGCGGAGATCGGCGTGCGGGGGCCGGGCTTGCGGTCCTGACGGGCGTAGCCGAAATAGGGGATGACGGCGGTGATGCGCTTGGCGGAGGCGCGGCGCAGCGCGTCCGTCATGATGAGCAATTCCATTAAATGGTCGTTGGTGGGAAACGACGTCGACTGGATGATGAAGGCGTCCGCGCCGCGCACGTTCTCCTGAATCTCGACGAAGATCTCCATGTCGGCGAAGCGGCGCACCTGACAGCGCGTCAGCGGCTGGCCGAGATAGGCGGCGATGGCTTCGGTGAGGGAGCGGTTGGAATTGCCCGCAAGGATTTTGAAACCCGACATGTCTTGCCCCTCAACGCCTTCTGCGCGGGCGTCTTAGCAAGCCTGATCCAGCGCGACAACCGCTGCGGAGGTTCAACGCACAGCCGTTCTGGCGCCTTGCGCGCGCGCCTCGGGCGTGTGCGTGAGGAAAGCGGCGAGGTCCTCGGCGCTGCGGCGGGCGGCGGCCTCAAGCGCGGCGTCGGTCACCGCCGCCCAGGGGTCGGCCCCGGCGGCGCGCAGCTCGATCTGGTCCTCGATGCGCTGCACCCGGGCCTTTTGCGCGTTGAACACATCCCAGACCCAGGACAGGGCGACGCCCTTTTCGCCGGGCCATGCGCTCAAATGCCCCTGAACGAGATAATGGGCGCTCGTGGAGGGCGCGGTGGTCACGTCGGCGGCGCCGAGCGCCTGTCCCATCGCCGCCTGAAAACGCGCGGCGAGCGCGGCCGGCGGTCCGTCGAAGGAGATGAAGGCGACGCTGGCCGCCGCAGGGCTCACGCCGGGCTGGGCTTGGGGCCGGGCCGGGGCGTCGCCTGAACGCTCCGCCGCGCGTTCGCCGCCGCCTGCGCCCAGGATGGGGGAGGGAGAATCCGCGCAGGCCGACAGGCAAAGGGCGAGCGCGAGCGCGCTCCCCCACTTCCGCCGGCCTCGCCAAACGCTTACGCCCCGCATACGCCCCCCGAGCGCACCCCGCTCCCGCCCAAGCCTGAGCGCATAAGCCTCAGCGCATAAGCCTTAGCGCATAAGCCCTAGCGCGGAAGCCGGTCCCGGTCCAGACCGCGGCCGGGGAAGGCGCGGGCTTCATTTCGCGCCGCGCCCGGCATAGATCAGAGGCATGAGTCCGCCCCGCCAGAAAAGTTCGGCCGCGCCGGTCCCGCCCGGGGCCGGGGAGGCGGATTCGGCGCCTGCGGACGCGGCCTTCGTCCCGCCGCCGCCGGCGCTCTCCGACGCTCCGCCTGAGGGTCTTGCCGGCGCGGAGGCCGATGCGGAGGACGCGGGCGCGGACGAGGCCGTCTTCGAGATCGTCGCCCCTGACAGCGACGAGCCCGTCGCGCCGGGCTCGCTCGCCCGCGGCGTCGAGGCGATCAAGGCGCATCTCAAACATGCGCCTGAAGGGCCGGGCGTCTATCGCATGCTCGCCGCTGACGGCGAGGTGCTTTACGTCGGCAAGGCGCGGGCGATCCGCAAGCGCGTCGCCTCCTATGCGCGCGAGGCCGGCCATTCCAACCGCATCGCGCGGATGATCGGGCTCACCGCCTCGATGATCTTCGTCTCGACGCAGACGGAGACCGAGGCGCTGCTGCTGGAGGCGAACTTCATCAAGCAGATGAAGCCGCGCTTCAACGTGCTTCTGCGCGACGACAAGTCCTTCCCCTATATCCTGCTGTCGAGCGACCACGCCGCGCCGCAGCTCGCCAAACATCGCGGCGCGCGCAATCGCAAGGGCGATTACTTCGGCCCCTTTGCGAGCGTTTGGGCGGTCAACCGCACGCTTGGCGCCCTGCAGCGCGCCTTCCTCCTGCGCTCCTGCACGGATTCCTTTTACGAGAACCGCACGCGGCCCTGTCTCCTGTTCCAGATCAAGCGATGCGCGGGCCCCTGCACGGGCGAGATTTCGCATGAGGCCTATGGCGCGCTGGCGCAATCGGCGCGCGATTTCCTCTCCGGCAAGAGCCGCGCCGTGCGCGAGAGCCTCGCGCAGGACATGAACAGGGCGGCGGAGGCGCTGGAGTTCGAGACCGCCGCGCGGCTGCGCGACCGCATCGCGGCGCTGTCGGCCATTCAGGGCGCGCAGGGAATCAATCCGCGCACGGTGGAGGAGGCGGACGTCTTCGCCATCGTGGAGGAGGCGGGCCAGTTCGCCATCGAAGTGTTTTTCTTCCGCACCTATCAGAACTGGGGCAACCGGACCTATTTCCCGCGCGCCGACCGCTCCATCGCGGCCGCCGACGTGCTCGACGCCTTTCTCGCGCAATTCTACGAGGACAAGCCCGCGCCGCGCTGCGTGCTGCTGTCCCACGAAATCGAAAACGCCGCCGTGCTGCAGGAGGCGCTTTCCGCGCGTGCGGGCCGCAAGGTGGAGGTCGCCGTTCCCCGGCGCGGCGAGCGGCGCGAGCTTGTGGAGCATGCGTCCAAGAACGCGCGCGAGACGCTGGCGCGCAAACTCGCGGAAACATCCGCGCAGGAGCGGCTTCTCGGCGCGCTCGCGCAGGCGCTGGGTCTCGACAAGCCGCCGCGCCGCGTGGAGATCTACGACAATTCGCACATCATGGGGACGAATGCGGTGGGCGCCATGGTGGTCGCCGGCGCGGCGGGCTTCATGAAGGCTCATTACCGCACGTTCAACATCAAGGACGCGCAGGCGACGCCGGGCGACGATTACGCGATGATGCGCGAAGTGCTCACGCGGCGTTTCGCGCGCCTCATGAAAGAGGAGGCGGAGCTCGCCGCTGCGGGCGCCGACGCGCAGGCGGCTGAGGCGCGCAAGGAGTTTCCCGCGCGGCCCGATCTCGTGCTCATCGACGGCGGCAAGGGCCAGTTCGACGCGGCGCGCCAGGCGCTGGCGGATCTCGGCGTGGAGGGCGTCGCCGTGGTGGGCGTCGCCAAGGGCGCGGATCGCGAGGCCGGTCGCGAGACGTTTTTCGTGGAGGGCCGCGCGCCCTTCAAGCTCGCGCCGCGCGATCCTGCGCTTTACTTCGTGCAGCGGCTGCGCGACGAGGCGCACCGCTTCGCCATCGGCACGCATCGCGCGCGGCGCAAGAAGGATTTCGTGAAGAGCCCGCTCGACGACATTCCCGGCGTCGGTCCGGCGCGCAAACGCGCGCTGCTGCAGGCTTTCGGCACCGCGAAGGCGATTTCGCGCGCAGCGCTCGCGGATCTTGAGAAAACGCCAGGCGTCAACGCCGCGACGGCGAAACTCGTCTACGATTATTTCCGCGGCTGAGCGCCTGCGCGCGCGCCGTCAGGTCAGGCGACGTCGCGGTCGTGATGCGGGCGCGCATGCGCGGGCTCGTCCCAGCTCTCCCGAATGCGGTCGTCGAACGAGGAGGACGCGCGGCGCCGACCGCCGCCCGCCATCACCGCATGACCCAGCGCGCGCAGCGGACCGGCCATGCGCCATGCGTCGTCGAGCCGCGCCACGATGCGCCCGCCGCGCGCCAGTTCCGCGTCGAGGGCGGCCATGGTGCGGTCGAGGCCGGGTTCATGATCGTCGAGCCAGACGTCGAGCACGCGGC
Source organism: uncultured Beijerinckia sp. (assembly GCA_964645525.1). GTDB lineage: Bacteria > Pseudomonadota > Alphaproteobacteria > Rhizobiales > Beijerinckiaceae > Terripilifer. Next base: position 9,282 of record CAZYBF010000003.1, on the reverse strand, counting down.
CCCATGCGAGCGCGAGTCCTTGCAGTTTCACCGCGCCGAGCGGTCCCTCGCTGTCGAGGCCCGCGGCCTCCAGCATGAAGCGCATGGAGTTGAGCGCCACGCTGTTGAGCGGCAGCGCGCTCACGGGATCGCGCCGCGCCCATTCGGCTATTCCGCGCACGCCTTCCTTGTAAGGCGCCATGGCGTCGAGCCGGCGCATGAGCACGTCGAACAGGCGATCGCGCGCGCTTTCGTCGGCGAGTTCGACGGTCGTCCCGTCCAGCACTTTCTTGTCGATCATGCGCGCGAAGCCGCCCAGGGCCGCGCCCTTGGAGGGGAAGCAATCGCGAAACTGCGACAGGCTGACCTCTGCGCGGGCGGCGACGTCGGAGATCGTCACGTCTTCCCAGCGCCGCTCGGCGGCGAGCGCCATCAGCGCCTCGACGATGCGGGCGCGGGGATCGTTCTGGGTGGTGGACGCGTCGGCCATGTCCGTCTCCTGCGGGAGCTGTTCCGGGAATCTAGGCGGGCGGGCCGGGAAATCAAAGCGCTGGCGCGCCGTTCAGCCCGACAATTCGCCAGCGCGCCGTTGTGCGGCGGCGACCGCCGCCTCCATGAGCGGGGCGAGGCCCTGCGGGCCCATTAGCACGTCGAGCGCGGCCGCGGTGGTGCCGCCCGGTGAGGTGACGTTCACGCGCAGCTGGGCGGGGCTCGTCGCCGCGTCGCGGAACAGCAATTCGCCCGCGCCCTCCACGGTGGCGCGCGCGAGGATTTCGGCGGTCTGGCGCGGCAGGCCCGCCTTTTCGCCCGCCTGCGCAAGGCATTCGGCGAGCAGGAAGACATAGGCGGGCCCGGAGCCCGACACGGCGGTCACCGCGTCGATCAGGCCTTCGTCCTCGACCCAGACCACCTGTCCGATGGCCCGCAGGAGGGCGTCGGCCATGGCTTTCTGGTCGCCCGTGACCCCGGCCCCTGCGCAGGCGCCCGTGACGCCGCGCCCGACGGCGGCGGGGGTGTTGGGCATGGACCGCACGATGGCGCGCGCCTGCGGCAGACGCGCGGCGATGTTCGCCATGGTCTTGCCCGCCATGATGGAGACGACGAGCGTCTGCGGGCCGACGAGCGGCGCGATCTGCGGGGCGGCTGCGTCGAGGGTCTGGGGCTTGACGGCGAGCACCAGAGCCTCGGGGGCGGCCGGAGGCTGCGCCGGGTTGAGCGCCGCGCCCGTCGAGGCGCACAGGGCCTTCAGCTCCTCGGAGGGAAAAGGCTCGATGATGGTGACGGCGCGGGCGGGCACGCCCAGCGCCAGCCAGCCGCGCAGCATCGCGCCGCCCATGCGTCCCGCCCCCACAAGGGCGAGGGAGCGCGGCGTGGCGGCGGCTTGCGCAGGCGCGGTCATGCTTCCCCGGCGGTCTCGAACAGGGCGGTGGTCAGCGCCTCGGAGGCGGACTTGCCGGCCCAGAGCACGAAGTTGAAGGCCTGAAAATAGCGCTCGCAGGCGTTCACGCCAGCCTGCAGGGCGGCTTCGCACTGGTCGAGCGTGGGCTCGACGCCGCCGGTGAGCAGAAGCGTGTGGCGGAACAGGACGACGCCCTCGTCCTCCCACAGGCCGAAATGGCCGACCCACATCTGCTCATTGATGAGCGACACAAGGTTCATCACCTCGCCGCGGCGGCGTTCGTTCAACTTGAGGTCGAAGGCGCAGGCCAGATGCAGCGCCTCGACGTCCTCAAGCCAGGTGAAGGAGATCTGGTAATCCGTCCATCCGCCGGTGACGGTGATCGAGATTTCGTCGTCGCCTTCGCGCGCGAAAATCCAGGACTTCAGGCTGGCGATCCGTTCGACGACGTCGACGGGATGTTCGGAGCGGCACGGATCTGTGGCGGTGAATGTCATTTACCTGCGCCTGACGTGGACGGGCGCACGCTCGCGCGGGCCGCCCGCGAAGCGCGCCCTTTGAAGCGCCGCTGTGATTCAATTCGACGAATCAGGCAGCTAGCGACTCAAATCACGTGCTTCGACGGCCGGGAGAGTGTCGCATTCGTCCCTAGGCGTCCACCGCTGCGCACCGCCCGTCCACAGATGCGGCGACGGCCCGAGTCGATTTGTCGCATCGCTGCGCGGCGTCAGGCCTTTTCGGCGAGGCGGGCTTCGAGTTCGGCGAGGCGGGCGGCGAGGCGTTCGTTCTCGTCGCGGGCGCGAATCGCCATTTCCCGGACGGCTTCGAACTCTTCGCGCCGCACGAGGTCCATGCCGTCGAGCAGGCGGAGCAATTGGTGGCGCGCCGCCGCGTCGACCTCCCGGCGCACGCCCTGAGCGAGGCCGGCCGCATCCGTCATCAGGCGCGAGACGTCGTTGAGGAAGGGGTTGCGGGTCTGGGGCATGGGCGCGGTTCCTTTCGCCGCCTAGAGATGGCCCGTCACGGCCGCCGGCGCAAGCCTCAAGGCCTTCCGCGCGGGATTTCGCCTCAGTCGAGCGCGATGGCCGCCACGAGGCGGCCGAAGTCGGGCTCCTTGCGGTGGGTGGAGCGGCGGTAGGAGTAGAACCGCGCCTCGTCCGCATAGGTGTCGAGGCGCAGGTCCTCGAAGTCGCCCACCCCCGCGCGCTCCAGCCGGGCGCCGATATAGGCGGGCAGGTCGAAAAAGGCGCGGTCGCCCGCCTCGGCCTGCCGGAAGAAGCGCGCGCTGCCGGGATCGGCGGCGCGGAAGCGGTCGAGGAAGTCGGGGCCGACTTCATAGGACGGCTGGGCGATCGTGGGCCCCAGCGCCGCGCGAATGCGGGCGCGGGCGGCGCCGAGCTCCTCCATGCGCGCCAATGTCGATTCCAGCACGCCGTCGAGCGCGCCCTTCCAGCCCGCATGGGCGGCGCCGATCACGCCGGCGGCAGGGTCATGGAACAGGATGATCCCGCAATCCGCGCCGGTCACGCCGAGCGCGAGGCCGCGCGCGCGGGTCGCCACGCCGTCGCAGCGCGGACGCTCCGCCCAGGGCGCCTCGACGCAGACCGCCTGCGCGGAATGGATCTGATAGGGGATGAGCAGCCGGTCCGGCGCGACGGCGAGCGCGGCCGCCATCCGCCGCTTGTTTTCGGCGACCGCTTCGGGCGCGTCGGAGGAGCCGGCGCCGCCGTTGAGCGAGGCGTAGATCCCCGCGCTCACCCCGCCGCGGCGCGTGAAGAAGGCGTGGCGCAGGCCGGGCGCGTCGAGAAGCGCGCTGCGCAGCGCATGGGGCTGTTCGTCGGCGTCGCGCGTCATCGCGCCGCCTCGTCGGGCGCAAGGTCAGGCGCAAGTTCAGGCGCGAGTTCTGGCGGCGGCGCGTCGAAGCCCGGCGGCTTGCCCAGCCCGGGGCTCGTCACCGTCAGCGCCTTGAACAAGGCGCCCATGCCCGGCGCCATGCGTCCGCCCGCGCCCGCTTCCGGCGCGGTGGAGACGAGGCGCGCCACCGCAAGGTCGATCTCGGCGGCCTGCGCGGGTTCGGCCCGCCGCTTCAGCGCTTCGGCGCGATGCAGCACGCCGATCTCGATCAGGAATTGCGCCTGCGTCGTGGGGCCCCAGACTTCGGCGCCGCTCGCCTGCGCGGCGCGGGCAAGCGAGGCGAAATCCACATGCGCCGTGACGTCGCATTCGCCGGGCGCCTCAAGCGGGTCGATCGGTTGATGGCGCCAGAGCGCCTGCACGGTCTCGCCAAGCGAGGTGTGCGCGTGGCCGTAATCGACGATCAGCGCCGCGCCGCCGAAATCCGCGATCCTGCGCGCCACGCGGGCCATGTATTGATGGGCCGCCGCGCCGATCTCGAGCACGGAGCCGATGGGCGCCTGCGCGCGGATCAGCGGCTCGGGCACGGGAGAAATGCCTGCGAACAGGCGACCGTCGGCGCCGTTGCCGATCAGTTTCTCGCACCAGCCTTCCTCCGCGCGCACGAAATGGCGCACCGGCAGCGCGTCGAAGAATTCGTTCGCCAGCACGATCAGCGGGCCTTCGGGCACGAGGTCGAAACTGGGCGCCCATGAAACGGGGGCGGGCGCGGCGGCCAGCGTCTCCTGCTGGCGTTCGCGCAGGACCGGGCTTGTCTCGATCATGTGCACGTCGAGCGCGGCGAGAAACTCCGGCGCCACGCGGCAGGCGCGCAGGGCGTCGCTCATCAGCGTGCCGCGACCGGGGCCCAGCTCCACGAGGCGCAGGCGTTCAGGCCGGCCCATCACGCTCCACATATGCGCCGCCCACAGGCCCAGCAATTCGCCGAACACCTGCGAAATCTCCGGCGCGGTCACGAAGTCGCCGGACGCGCCGAAAGGATCGCGCGTGAGATAATAGCCGTGGCGCGGATGGGCGAGGCACAATTCCATGAAACGATCGAAGGGCATCGGCCCTTCCGTTTCGATGATGACGCGGATCTCCTCGGTCAGCAGGGTCATGGGCGCGCCTCCTGCGCCATGGCGCGGGCGCGCGCGATCAGCGCTGCGCCGGCGAGAACGAGCGGCGCGGAAAGAATCATGCCCATGGTCGCCCCGCCGAACAGAAATCCGAGCTGGGGATCGGGCTCGCGGAAGAATTCGCAGAAGATGCGCGCAAGGCCGTAGCCGGCGGCGAAGGCGCCCGTCACAAGGCCCGGCCGGCGCAGGCCGCCCAAGCGCACGAGCGCCATGAGCACTACGAAAAGCGCCGCGCCTTCAAGCGCGGCTTCATAGAGCTGGCTGGGATGGCGCGGCTGCGGGCCGGCGCCGGGAAAGACCATCGCCCAGGCGACGTCGCTCGGCCGGCCCCATAATTCCGGCTTGATGAAATTGGCCAGACGGCCAAGGCAGACGCCGATCGGCGCGACGGCGGCGCACAGGTCGCTGACGACGAGCAGAGGCGTGCCCGTCTTGCGCGCGAACAGCCACAGGCCGGCGGCCGCGCCCGCAAGCCCGCCGTGAAACGACATGCCGCCCTGCCAGAGCATGAAGATCTCGAGCGGATGCGCGAGGAAATGCTCCGGATTGTAGAAAGCCACATAGCCGAGGCGTCCGCCCAAGATGACGCCGAAGGCCGCATGGACGAGCAGATCGTCGAGGGTCTCCTTCGCCGGCGGGCGCGCCGCGCCCCACAGGGCGGGCGCGCTCACAAGCCGGCGCGCGAGCGCCCAGCCGCCCACAAGCCCGACGATATAGGCGAGGGCGTACCAGCGGATCGCGACGGGACCGATCTCGATCAGGACGGGATCGATCGCAGGAAAGGGAATCGCAAGAAGCATCTCAGCCCCGGGTGAGGGGAAAGGTGATGCGCCCTAAAGCCCTTGCGGGTCAAGCCGCAGTCCCGACGTCGCTCCCCGCGTCAGGGCTGGCGGCCGTGGGCGCGATCGGGCTTGCAAGAAACAGCATGCGCTCCTGATTGTGCCCGATGTTGCGCGGCGCGCGTTCGCCCGCAAAGCCCGCCTCAGCGAGCAGGGCCAGCACGTCGGCGGGCGCGTAGCGCGTAAGGCCAAGGCGCTCGCGCAATTTGCGATAGTCGGACAGCGCGGTGCGCACGAGTCCGATGAGGGCTGCGATCAGAAAGCCGCCCTTGAAGGCGAAGTCGAGCAGGGCGCGGGTGTCGGAGACTGCGTTGGCGTCCGCCGGAATGACGTCGCCCAGCGCGAGCCGGCCCGTCGGCTTGAGCTTGCCGCGGGCGAAAGCGAGAACGGATTTCAACTCATCGCGCGTGAGATATTGGGCGACGGAATTGACGACCATGAGGTCGAGCGATCCGTCGGGAATGCGCGCGAGCCCGGCCTCGTCGAGAACGGCGATGCGCGCGTCCCCGGCATGGCGCTCCACAAGGCGCGCGCGCACGCTGTCGGCGGTGTCGAACAGGAACAGCCGCCCGCAGCGCGCGGCGAGCTCGCGCGCGGTGTCGGCCTCGCCGCAGCCGTAGTCGAGCGCATGGGCGTCGGGCGCGGGAATGAGCCGGGCGACGTCGCGCGCGATCAGGTCGAAGTGGAGCGTGCGATGGCGCGCGTTCACATAGATGGGATGCGGGCCGTTCCAGTATTCGCGCCAGCTCTGCATGTCCGCTCTCCCGGCGCGCAGCCGTCAGGCGTTCGCCTGCTTGGAGGTTTGCGCCTTCGCGGCGTCCATCATGTCCACGAACCGCTGGAACAGATAGTGGGAATCCTGCGGGCCGGGGCTTGCTTCGGGATGGTGCTGCACCGAGAAGGCGGGCCGGTCGGTCAGCGCGACGCCGCAATTGGTGCCGTCGAACAGCGAGCGGTGGGTTTCCTTCGCGTGCGCGGGCAGGGTTGCGGGATCGACCGCGAAGCCATGGTTCATGGAGACGATCTCGACCTTGTTGGTCGTGTAGTCCATCACCGGATGGTTGGCGCCGTGATGGCCCTGTTTCATCTTCATGGTTTTCGCGCCCACCGCGAGGGCGAGCATCTGGTGGCCGAGGCAGATGCCGAAGGTCGGCGTCTTCGTTTCCAGGATCGCGCGGATCACGGGCACGGCGTATTTGCCGGTCTCCGCGGGATCGCCGGGGCCGTTGGAGAGGAACACGCCATCGGGCTTCAGGGCGAGGATTTCGTCAGCGCTCGTCGTCGCGGGCACGACGGTCACTTCGCAGCCCGCCTTGGCGAGCAGGCGCAGGATGTTGCTCTTCACGCCGTAATCGATGGCGACCACTTTATGCTTCGGCGCGTCGAGCTTGCCGAAGCCCTTGCCCAGCGACCATGTGGTTTCGCGCCAGTCGTAGCGCTGGGCGGTGGTGACGCCCGGCACGAGGTCCATGCCGTCGATGCCGGGCCATTGCGCGGCTTCTTTCTTGAGGGCGGCGAGGTCGAACTTGCCGTCGGGCGCATGGGCGATCACCGCATTGGGCATGCCCTTCTCGCGGATGAGCGCGGTGAGCGCGCGCGTGTCAACGCCGCTGACTCCGATGATGTTGCGCGCCTTCAGCCATTGGTCGAGATGGCGCGTCGCGCGGAAATTCGCCGGGTCGCTGATCGGTGCGTGGACCACCATGCCGCGCACGCCGGCGGAGGCGGCGGCGTTCACGGTCTCGGAGTCCTCGTCGTTCACGCCCACATTGCCGATATGGGGGAAGGTGAAGGTGACGATCTGGCCGGAGTAGGAGGGATCCGTCAGGATCTCCTGGTAGCCCGTCATCGCGGTGTTGAAGCACACTTCGCCGGCCGCATGGCCGACCGCGCCCACGCCCATGCCCTCGATCACGGTGCCGTCGGCCAGCACAAGCACGGCGGTCGCGACGGGTTTCGTCCAGCCGGCGGAGTCTTGAACCTTCGTCATGGGCGCTCTACAGGTTGCGCGTGCGCCGCCGCGCGCGATCAAGCGCGCGCAAGGGCTGGCTTCGCTAACGGATTTGGCGCGGACGCTAGGCGAGACGGGCGGGAGGGTCAACCCCGCGCGCCGCGTCCGGAGGGTGTCCGCACACAGGAGAAATGGTGATGCGCGAGCGTTTCACAACCATGATGAAAGAGGCGATGAAGGCCGGCGACAAGCGGCGCCTCGACACGGTGCGCATGATCCAGGCCGCGCTGAAGGACAAGGACATCGAGGCGCGCGGCGCCGGCAAGACGGTGTCCGACGACGACATCCTCGCCCTGTTGCAGAAGATGACCAAGTCCCGTCAGGAATCGGCGGAGATCTACGCCAAGGCCGGCCGCGAGGAGCTCGCCCAGCAGGAGCGCGAGGAGATCGCGATCATCGCGGAGTTCCTGCCCAAGCAGCTCTCGGAGGAAGAGGCCAAGGCCGCGGTCGCCGCCGCGATCGCAGAGACAGGCGCCGCCTCCATGAAAGACATGGGCAAAGTGGTCGCCGCGCTCAAGGCCAAGCATACGGGCCAGATGGATTTCGCCAAGGCGAGCGGGCTTGTGAAGGCGGCGCTCGGCGGCTGAGCGCCGGCCCGCCGACGGCCTGTGGATAGCGGGCAAAACCCGGGCGGCCCTCCGTCTCGGGTCGCCCGGCGCTATAATCAGGCTCATCAGCGCGAGCGCCCGTCTTCATGCGGTTCACCCCGTCCTTTCTCGACGAGATCAAGGCGCGGCTTCCTGTTTCGGAAGTCGTGCGCCGGCGCGTGAAGCTGACCAAGGCCGGCCGCGAATGGAAGGGCCTGTCGCCCTTCACGTCGGAGAAGTCTCCGTCCTTCTTCGTGAACGACCAGAAGATGGCCTGGTTTGATTTCTCCTCCGGGCAGAACGGCAACATTTTCGACTTCGTGATGAAGACGGAGGGCCTCTCCTTCCCCGAGGCCGTGGAGCGGCTGGCGGGCGAGGCGGGCCTGTCGCTGCCCGTCATGTCGGAGGAGATGCGCGAGCGCGAGACCAAGCGCGCGGGCCTCCATGAGGTCATGGAGATGGCGGCGCACTTTTTCCAACAGGCGCTGCAGGCGAGCGGCGGCGCGAAAGCGCGCGGCTATCTCGCCGACCGCGCGCTGGGGCCCCAGATCCAGGCGCAGTTCCGGCTTGGTTACGCGCCTGACGAGAAGTTCGCGCTGCGCGACCATCTCGCGGCCAAGGGCGCGAGCGTTGAGACGATGATCGAGGCGGGCCTGCTCGTGCATGGCGACGGAATCGCCGTGCCCTACGATCGTTTCCGCGATCGCGTGATGTTTCCCATCTGCGATCGTTCGGGCAAGGTGATCGCCTTCGGCGGACGCGCGCTCGCCAAGGACGTTCCCGCGAAATATCTCAACTCGCCCGAGACGCCGCTCTTTCACAAGGGCGCGACGCTCTACAACCATCACAACGCGCGCAAGGCGGCGCACGACCGCGGCGTCGTGATCGCGGTCGAGGGCTATGTGGACGTGATCGCCATGACGATGGCGGGCTTTCCCAACGCCGTCGCGCCGCTTGGCACCGCGCTCACGCCCGACCAGTGCGAGCTCATGTGGCGCATGTGCGAGGAGCCGATCCTGTGCTTCGACGGCGACCGCGCCGGGCGCAAGGCGGCCCATCGCGCGATCGACGTCGCGCTGCCGTTGCTGGGGCCGGGCCGCAGCCTGCGCTTCGCCTTCCTGCCCGACGGACAGGACCCGGACGACCTGCTGCGCGCCTCGGGCGCGGACGCGGTGGCCCGGGTGGTGGAATCCGCGCGTCCCCTCGTGGATGTGCTCTGGGGCCGCGAGGTCGAGGCCGGGCCGCTCGACACGCCCGAGCGGCGCGCCGCGCTCGACCGTCGGCTCAACGACATGCTCCGCGAGATCAAGGACGAGACGCTGCGCGTCTATTACCGCGACGAGATCCGCGCGCGCCTCGACGTGCTGCGCGGGGCGGGCCGGCGCGCCGCCGCGCGCGGCAGGCCGGGCCAGCCGGGTCAGCCGGGCCAGCCGGG
>CAZYBF010000002.1:147594-156215 GCA_964645525.1 uncultured Beijerinckia sp. | reverse complement strand
GCGTCTGTCGTATGCCGCCATCGCCATGTCGGCGCGCTCCTCGAGAGGCGATGCGTCGGCGGCGCGAACGTGAAGCCGCATGGCGACCAAAGCCACGCGGTTTCACCTGTTCGCGTGCGCTCCGGCCTTCTGCGCGGCGTCAGCGGCCTTCGCTCTCAATCGTCGGGGAAGAAGGCGCCGGGAATGGGAATGATGGGCTTTGCGGGCGTGCCGGTCTTGGCCGCGCTCCCATCCTTGATCCCGCCGTCGTCGTGGTCGATCGTCGTATTTCTGAGCTCAAGCGGAGCTGCGGATTTGACCAGCGGGCCCGGACCTGTGGTCGTGCGCTGGGCCGCGCCCACGCGCAGGAGCACGAGGTTTTCGGACGGATCGGCCTCGAAGCGATAAGCGATCCCTTTCGGGATCATAACGCCTTCGAACTGGATCGCTTCTTGTGTTGATCCATCGGCGAAATGAAACGTCGCCTTGCCCTTGAGCACGACGAAGGCGTGGTCTTCAAGCGTGTGGATGTGCAGCGCGTTCTCGCCGCCGCTGGAATAGACCTTGGCGGACAGCCAGAGGTTCTCCGCATTGGCCAGCGCGTCGAACGACGCGCCTTCGGAGAGAAGCGGCAGGCCGCGCATGGTGAATTTCGATGCGCCCGTATCAGCGATCTTCTGGTTGCGGGCGATCGCAGCGGGATTGACCCCAATGTTCATGTCGTCCTCCTTGTCGGCTGCCTTGCGTCACAGATCGAGCTGGAACAATTCTATCGCGTTCTGGCGCACGAGCCGCAGCCGTCTTTCCTCGGAGAGGCCGCCCAGATGCCGCTCAACATTCTCCCGCGAATTCGGGAAGCTCATGTTGAAATGCGGGTAATCATTCGACCACATGCAATTGCGCTCGCCCCACCATGAGAAGGAGCGCGTGCCGACGAAATCCTCCAGAAACGTCGCATAGACATGTTCACAGAAGATCTCGCTCGGCCTGCGCTTGATGGGCAGGTCATCAGTCTTGCGGAAGCGTTCGAAATAATAATCCCATTGCTGAAGCAGGAACGGCGCCCAACCAACTTCGCTTTCGGACAGAAGGAGTTTGAGATTGGGATGGCGCTCGAAAGCCCCAGAGAAGATAAAATCAAACAGCGCGTTCACTGTGTCGTTTTGCTTTCGGTTCACCGCGTCGCGGATGCGTTCCATGCCGCGCGTTTTCTGCTTGGTGCCAAAAGCGCGCGCATAGGAATGACCGGTGAGAATGTGGCATGTCACCGGCGCGCGCGCTTCCGCCGCCGCAGCCCAAAGCTTCTCGTAATGCGGCGAGGTGAAGGGGAGATTCGGATCCGGCACTTGCCACACCATGACGCCTTTGAGCCCGTTGGCGTGGCCGCGCTGCATTTCCTGCACCGCTTTGTCGATGTCGTAAACGCTGACGCATGGAACGCCGTAGAAGTTTTTCGGCGACGCCTTGCAAAAGCGCGCCAGCCAGTCGTTGTAAAGTCGGAAGGCGGCTTCCTGCGTCTCCACATGCTCAACGCCGAAAATCGCCATGCCGTAATTGGGGAAGAGGACCTCCGCCTCGACGCCGTCGATGAGCTGATCCTGTCGTCGTTGGACAGGATCGCCGGCCCCGGGGGTCTGTACGCCGAATTTCACGCTCGGCAGATGGGCGCGCAGGCGCTCAGGCAGTTCAAGCCATAATTCATCCGGCTCCATCACGTGGGAATCGGTGGAGATCATTTTGGGCATGGACGCCGCATAGGCGGGGTCGAGTTTGGCGAGCCCGTCGATCTCGCGGCGGTTGAAGACCTGAGGCTGCATGTCTTCGAGCGCCGAAAATGCGCCTGGCTGAGCCATATGCTTCCTCCCATGTTCGTTCGTTTCGCTGAAGGCTACAGCATCTCGCCGGCGCGGCAAGCGGTCAGCAGCCGCAAAAAGCAATTTTGTCTTGCGCGCGCCGCATGTGGCGCTAGCCTGTCTGCATCCCGGCGCTGAAAGACCGGGGCGCGCATAATGATGTCGGGGAGGACGGAGCATTGACAACGGCTCGCACTCTGGCCGCGGCGGGGATGGGCCTGCTCGCCATCACAGGTTTCGCCAGCGCGCAGGACGAAGCGTCCTTTTACAAGGGACGAACCGTGCGCATTCTTGTCGGCACTGCGAGCGGTGGCGATTACGACACCCATGCGCGTCTCTTGTCGCGGCACATCGGGCGCTACATTCCCGGCCAGCCGACGCTGGTGGTCGAGAACATGACCGGGGCCGGCGGGCTCAACATGACGAACTTCCTGTTCCGTCTTGCGGCGAAGGACGGCAGTTATCTGGGCGTCATTCCCAATAATTTTCCGGCCCAGCAATGGGCGGGCGGCAAGGGCATTCAGTTCGACGTCACCCGCTTCAACTGGATCGGCGGCCTCACGAAAGAAACCTCCACCATGGTCGCCTGGGCGGCGTCTGGCGTGCGCACGCTCGCCGATGCGCAAGCCCGCGAGGTCATTGCGGGCGCGACGAGCCGCGGAGCGATCACTTATTCCTTTCCCGCCATGCTGAACACGCTGGTGGATACGAAATTCAAAATCGTCACGGGTTACAGCGGCGGGAGCGAGGTGAATGTCGCGATGGAGCGCGGCGAAGTGGTGGCGCGGCTCAATTCATGGTCGTCATGGAAGGCGACCAAGCCGGACTGGGTGAAGGGCGGCCTCATCAATGTGCTCGTGCAGGCGGGCCCGCGCCATCCCGATCTCACCAATGTGCCCTCGCTCGAGGACCTGGCGAAGAACGAGGCGGATCGCGGCCTCATGGAGATCGCGCTCATCGGCAATAAACTCGGACGCCCGCTCGCCGCCCCGCCGGAGACGCCGGCGGCGCGCGTCGCTGCATTGCGCGAGGCTTTCCGGCAGACGGTCGAGGATCCAAACTTCCGGTCCGAGGCGAGCCGGCTCGATCTCGAACTCGACGCCACTTTCGGCGAGGACATGCAGCGCCAGATCGAGGCGGTGATGAAAGTCTCCAAGGAGCATCTGCCGCGTGCGCGCGAGTTTCTGGAGTAGATGCGAAAAAAGACTAAAGCCAAACGGGGCGATCAAGAACGGGGGACGAAGACATGCGCAAGACGATCATGGCGGCAGGACTTGCATTCTCAGGCGCAATCGCATTAGCCGCGCCGGCGCATGCGGTGGACATGGCGACGACCCGTTCCGTCGAGCAACTCATCGATGAAGTCATCAAACGCGCCTCGCAAACGCCGCCCCGCTCGATGGTGGCGGGCATGAAGATCGAGGATGTGAAAGCCGCCCTGTCGAACATCAAGACGCTGGATCGCGACGAATGGGCGCGCGCATGGATGAGCGTCGCCGACCGTTACATGGAGGAAGGGCGAAAGCTTGAAAAAGCAGGGCGCATCGCACCCGCCCGCGAAGCCTTTCTGAAAGCCTATCGCTATTACAAATTCGGTCATTACCCGGTCGACAACTCGCCCGAGAAGGCGAAGTCATATCAAAAGGGCGTTGAGGCTTTTCTCGCTTATGCGCGCTATCTTGAGCCGAAACTTGAAGTGGTGCGCATTCCATTCGAGGGCAAGGAGATCGTAGGCTATCTGCGTTTGCCGAAGGCGAAGGGCAAAGTTCCGCTCGTTTATCTTGCCACCGCGCTCGACAGCCGCAAGGAGGAATGGACTGAGCGCAACGAGGATTACCTGAAGGCCGGCATCGGCATTTTCCTCACCGACATGCCGGGCACCGGCCAAGCGCCCATCAAAGGAAGCGAAACCGCAGACCGCATGTTCAAGGCGGCGCTGGATTACCTGGCGGCGCGGCCGGAAATCGACGCGCAGCGGATCGGCTTCTACGGCGGCAGCTGGTCGAGCTATTGGGCGGTGAAACTCGCCGTGACCGAGCGCGCGCGCCTGCGCGCCGTCGTAAGCCAGGGCACCGGCGTGCATGAGTATTTCTCGGCGGAATGGCAACGCGTTGCGGTGAACACCGAGGAATATCTCATGGACCTTCTGCCGGCGCGTTCATCCGTCTATGGCGTCGAGGGGCTCGACGCCTTCCTCGCCTTCGGCCCCAAAATGTCGCTCAAAGCGCAAGGCCTGCTCGATAAGCCTTCGGCGCCGATGCTGCTCGTCAATGGCTCGCGCGATACGCAAATGCCGATCGCCGATCTCTTCCTCGCGGCAGCGTCGCTGAAGGGCGGCCCCGTGGAGACATGGGTGAATCCCGCCGGCGGTCACATGGGCAATGATTCGACCTGGCCGAGCGAACGCATCCGCAAGGAGATCGTTGCGCCATGGATGATCAAGATGCTGAAGGCGCCAGAGCCTGCAACTAAAGCCGCGGCGCGTTAAGAGCCAACAAAAAAGCGCTCGACGCGACCTTGCCTCGCGTCGGCGCGCAGCATACCGCGGGCGTTCGGGCGTTCGGGCGTTCGGGCGTTTAGTGAAAAGAAATTCCGCTTCTGCGCGATACGATGACGAAGACGACGCCGATCCCGATCATCAGGATCGACCACAAAACGCCAAACGCCGCGAGTTCGGTCACCTGCCCATTGCCCCACAAATCGAATAGCACGACCGACACGACCTGCGAATTAGGCCCGGCGAGCAGGATCGGTAGGGCGACCGCCCGCACCGACAAGAGCATGACGAAGAGCCAGCTCGTGATGATGGACGGCATGAGCAGCGGCAGCACGATCCTCAGGAACGTAGTCGTCTTTCCTGCGCCGGCCGATGCGGCGGCTTCCTCGAGCTCGCGATGTATCTGCAGCGCGCCGGCGAAATTAAAGCGCATGCCATAGGGCAGATATTGCATCGTCGCCGCGATGACGAGCGAGGTCAGGGTCCCATAGAGCGGGAACGGCGCGTTCAGAAACAGCTGCAGGAAGGCGACGCTCAACACAATGGCCGGAAAAATCAGAGGCGTCGTCGCAAGTTGATCGACCATCCAGGCGCCTCGCGCCTTGCGCGCGGCGAGCCAGCCGGCGCCGGCAGTAAGCGCGCAGACAAAGGTCGCGCTGGCGAAGCCAAGGATGATCGTGTTGAGAATCGCCTGCCGCAGGAGCGAGCTCTCGAGAATCGTCGCATAATTAGCCATCGACGCGCGGCGGATCAGATCAAGGCTGATTCCATCGTAAAACGGCGCAAGCGAGACCAGAATGATCATGCCCACAGGCACGATCAGAAGGACGAAAAACATCACGACGAGAAGGGCGGATGTGACGAAGCGCAGGCCGCCCAGACGAATGATGCGCGGCCTGAAGCCCTTGCCCGTAATGGTCTGAAACCGCTCGGCATGATCAAGCAGCCGCTTCTGGGCGGCGATCAGCACGATCACGGCGAGCATCAGCACCGTGGAGAAAGCGCCCGCCTGCCCGTAGTTCGCGGGCAATTCCTTGCGGATGCTGTTGTAGACCTCTGTGGTCAGCACGTTCACGTCGCCGGCCCCGCCCACCAGCGCAGGAATGTCAAAAGCCTCAAACGCGCGAATGAACACAAGAAGCAGGAAGGCCAGAATGGCCGGCAGCGCCAGCGGCAGGGTGATCCTGCGGAAGGTCGCCATCATTCCCGCGCCGCACATGAGCGCCGCCTCTTCGAAAGATCCGTCAAAATTGCGGAAGGAAGAGGAGAGCAGAAGATAGGCGAGGGGCGTCCAGATCATGCCTTCAATCAGGATCATCCCGCTCATCGTGTAGACATCGAACACGGGCGTCGGTGAGGAGATGATCCACATCAGGGCCGCGTTGACGGGCCCGCTCTTCCCCAGAACGAGAAGCCAGGCCGTTGTGTAAAGCACATGCGGAAGGCCGAGCGAGATGACTGAGATCAGGAAGACATATTTGCGCAGCGGTGTGTCTGTGCGCTCTACGATCCATGCCTGCGCCGATCCGAGAATGAGCGCGAAGGCCGCTGAACCGGATGCGAAGACGACGGAGTTCCATAAATCTTCAGCCAGCGTGCGCGAAGCCAGCAGCTCAAGATAATACGCAAAGGTGAAGTCGCCGAAAGAGCCGTCCGCCGCCGTAGTGTAGAAGCTCGTCTTGATCAGAAGATAGACGGGCGGAACGACGAGCGCGGCCATAAGCGCCGTCAGTATCGCCACCGCTGGCGAAACAGAGCGGTCCCGCCAGCTCAGTCGCGCATGATCAGCGGCTGACTGCTGCATCATCGCCTCTGGAACAGCTTTTTCTGGAGCGCGATCGCCTTCGACCTGTCCGCGAACAGATCCTCCTCGGAGATGAATTGCAGCTGCTTATTGTTCTTCGCGGGGATGATGCCCGCGACGCTCGCCTCGACTTCAACGGAAGGCGTCGCTGGGAAATAGTCCGCGTCGCGGATCACCTTTTGGCCTTCTTCCGAGACGAGGAAATCCATCAGCAGAAGAGCCGCATGTGGATTTGGCGCGCTCTTGAGCAGAACCATCACGGACGCATTGCCGAGCACAGGGTCGAGCATAAGAGGGGCCACGGGCGCCCCTTTCTGGGCGCTGATCACAGGATGATGGAGAAAAATGTTGAGCGCGAGCGGATATTCCCCCGCGATGAGCTTGTTGACCACCTCACGCGGGCTGCCCGAGAGATTGGCGATGTCTTGCCGGGCGAGCTGCGTGAGATATTCCTCGCCTTTCTTTTCGCCCATCCATGAACGGATAAAGCTGATGAACATCATGGCGCCGCCCGTTTCGGTGTTCGCGGCCCAGGCGATTTTGCCCTTCCATTTGGGATCAAGCAGGTCCTCATAGGTCTTCGGCGCTTCGCTTGCGCTCACCAGACGCGTATTGATCGCCGGCCCGAAGTAACTCACGCGCGTGGCGATCCAGTAAGGATTGACGAAGTCCTTGGGCAGGTTGACCGCGCCGGGCAGGGTGAACTCCTGCAAAACGCCGGCGCGCAGGAGCGTCTGCGATACGCCGCCGCCCTCGACCACATCGACGACGACAGAGCGCGAGCGCACCTCCGCCAGCGTCTTGTTGATGAGGTCGCGTGTATCGGCGCGCCAGAACTCCGCTTCGATAAAGGGATATTTTGCGGCGAAGGCCGCCTTGAGGGGACGAAGCGCCTGATTCTCGATCATCGCGGAGTAGAGGACGACCTTGCCTTCCTTTCGCGCTCCTTCAATGAGGATGCGCTCACGGTCCGGCCCAGATAGTTTCGCGAGCGTCGAAATATCCGCAGCCTGGGTCGCAGCGACAAACGAGACGAAAAGACCGGCTGCGGCGCAAAGAGATTTGAGGTGAAGCATGATTCTCTCCTCTAGGACGCAGGTTTCAGTCCGCCCTCTCGGGGCGTGACGCCAGCGCCGGGGCCCGTGGGCAATGAAATCTGTCCGTTCACGACTTCGACGCCCTCGAACGGGTCGCCATCCATGCGCGCGAACTCCCCAAGCTCGCAGGCATATTCAAGCTCGGGCAGGGCGCAGGCGAGATGAAGCGCGTGCGCGTTCAGCAGGCGCGTGCCGACATGCGCCCCCATGCGGCAACGCACGCCTCCGCTTTCGCAAATGCGGGCCGCGGCGAGCGCGTTTCGCAGGCCGCCGAGCTTCGGGATTTTCAGACTGACGGCGTCGATGGCCTGCTCGCCCACGAGTCTCGCGATTTCCTCCAGCGTGCCGGCGCCTTCATCCGCCTCAATCGTGACCCGCGTCGCACGCGTGACCATTTTGAGACCGTGAATATCATTGCGCGGCACAGGCTGCTCTACAAGGTCGAGGCCGTATTCGGCCATGCGTTCGATGGCGTGGATCGCATCTTTCGCACGATAGGATTGATTGGCGTCGATGGTCAGATGCGCCTGCGGCCCAAGCCGTTCGCGAATCGCGCGCACCCGGGCGACGTCCTCTTCGATGTCGCCGTGAACCTTGATCTTGAAATAGCGATAGCCCTCGTTGAAAAGCTCAGCCGCTTTCGTCGCCATTTCCTCCGGCGTCTTGATGGAGAGAATACGCAGCACGGGAACTGAGCTGCGCATGCGCCCGCCCAGCAGCTGAAACAGCGGTCTGCCCATCGCGCGGGCGATCAAATCATGCGCCGCGCAATCGATTGCAGCCTTCGCCTGATGCGCGCCTTGCAGCGAACGATCGAGGCGCTGCAACAAGCTTTCGATGTCAAACGCGTCAAAACCCAGAACATGCGGGCGAAAGCGCGCGAGTTCTATCGGCAGACCCTCGAACGTCGAGCCCATATGCGGCACGGCCGGCGCGTAGCCATAGCCCTCCGCCCCTTCGGCGCTGATGCGCACGCACCATCCACGCGCAGAGGAGACGGTCGCCAACGCGAACGTCCAGTCTTTATCGTGCAAGGGCATCTCAACCGGATAGAAATCGAACTGGTCGATCTTCAAAACGCCGTCCCCATTTTGGACGCTGGCGCGGTTCAACGCGAATTACGCCGGCGTAGTCCTCCCCGCGAACGCTTGTAGGCGCGTTCTGCATGATTGAAGATATGCTGCCTGATCTTAATGTCGCAACCGCTTTTCCATTGGGCTCGCCTTCGTCTGTAAGCCCATGCAGGCGCCCTTAGGCTTCAGCACGGCATTTTGGCGCACGTGAGGGCTATGGCGTGATCGATTGGCGCGCCAGCTCAACAAGGTCGGGGGGAAGGCCGTAAAGCTTTTCCAGCATGGACTGCATTTCAAGCCCGGGCAGGATGTCGATAT
>CAZYBF010000002.1:0-147584 GCA_964645525.1 uncultured Beijerinckia sp. | reverse complement strand
CCACCGGCACCTCGCGCCAGCCGAGGCTGCGCAGCCCGAGGGTGGCGGCCTCTTTGAGGAAGCCTGCGTCGGAAGACATTTTGTCGAACGCCTCGCGCATGATGCGCACGCGTTCCGGCGGCGTCTCGGGCGGAAGCGCGAATGGACGCCCCCATAGCTGGCCGGCAAGGAGAAGATCGATGATCTGGCGCTGGGTCTCGTTCTTCGCAAATGAGCTGAGCAAAGGCGTATCCGGAAACTCCGGGCTTGTCTTCGTCGACAGAACCGCAAGAAAACGCACTTTGTTTTCCGCGCGCCAGCGATCAACGATCATGCGCGCGCCCGTCCAGCCGCCTGTAATGCGTCCCTCGACCTCCCCGCGCTCCATGGCGTGAAGAACTTCATTTCCGCTTTTGTAGCCCTGGACGATGCGAAGCTTTGCTCCCATGAGCCTGTTAAGAAAGAGCGGTATGAGCTCAATCGTTGGCGACGAAGAGCCTATGACGAGCTCATGATTGAACACATCCTCCATCGTCTTGTGCTGCGATGTATGCCAGACGATGACAAGGCCAGTATCCGCATTGACGCTACCGATCCAATTAAACTTGCGCGCATCGAACTTCATGTTGACGCTTCGTGTCTCCAAGAGCGGTGCAAGAGGTACGCCGCGCTGTAGAAGACCTACGACCGAACCGTCTTTCGGCGACACATTGTAGAGATGGTTCGTCGCCTGAAAGCCACCCGCTCCCGGCATGTTTTGAACGACAAAGGTCGGATCGCCGGGAATGTAGCGTACGATATGACGCGCCACATGACGAGCATATACGTCGTATCCGCCGCCAGCCGCATTGCCGACGATCAGGCTGAGCTGGCGATTTTGATAGAATGGATCAGAAGCCGCTGCGGGCGCCGACAAATAAGCTAGCGCGCAGGATGCCGTCATAACAGTGTAAGGCAGCGAAAAAAAACGCTTATGCCGCTCCAGAAAGGAAGCGATGCCATGCAAATGTTGCGTAAGGGCGATGCTGAGAAAGCGTTTCGTCATGGGCTTCGTCCTCACGCTTTTGTTGACGATCATTTGATGCCGGCGTCGTCGAGGGTGCGTTTCAGTCGGTCAACGACCGGCTGCGGCGTCGTCATGATTTCGTCAACGAGCTTGGCGACGCCATCTCCGTCAAGCGGCCTTATCCATAGGCCCATTTTTTCTGCGATCGCGAGAAATTCGGGGTCTTTCATTGTGCGGTCGAATGCTGTGCGAAGAGCTTCCACGCGCTCCTTGGGAACGCCTGGCGGGGCGTAGAGGGGGCGATGCATTTCAAACTTCAGGAAGAAGAAGCGGAGCATCTTCTTGTCTTCTTCGTTTGAGACGAGCTCATACAGGGTTGGAACGTCGCTCAGTTCCGGAATGCGCTCGACGCCGAATTGCATCAGGTAGCGGACCTTGCCCTCGCGCTTCCAGTCTGGCTTGGAGACTCCGAGCGTGGAGTAAGCGCTGTTGTTCGCCTCAAGTTCGCCGCGCTCCATCGCGAGCAAAATTTCGGAAACGCCTCTGTATCCGGTGATGATCTCCGATCGAAGGCCGAGAAGCTTGTTCGCCAATCCTGGAAAGATCGCATTATCGCCGCTCGCGGCGGTGGCTCCAAAACGCACCTGATGCGTCCGCATATCCGCCCAGGTCTTTGCGGATGTCGCATGCCACACGTAACTGACCTGCGGCTCGCGCACGGGCGTGCCGATGTAAATGAGCTTGCGGGGGTCGTATCTGATGTTTTTTCCGTCGTCGGAAAGCATGTTCAGGCGCGGTTCATAGGGAATGTTTCCCGTTCCCATGCCGATCACGCTTCCATCCGCTGGCGCTGCGCTTACGAGATAATTCGTCATGATGACACCGGCGCCGCCGGGCATGTTTCGCACGACGAAGTTAGGTCTTCCGGGCATGTGCTTCGACATAAAGGGCGCCATCGGTCGGGCGGTCTGGTCAAAGCCGCCACCCATCGCAGCGCCGACGATGAAATCCACGCTGCGGCCTTTGTAAAAGTCAGCGACGGGATCCGCCGCCGCCCTCGAGCCGCAAAGAATGGGGAGAACTGACAAACATGAGACGACGAGAGCCCGGATCATCTGCGCTTACCTCCCATGAGCATTTTTATAGATGAGAGCCTAGCGCCCGAAGCGACTGGTCAGCAAGGGGACTTGTTGGCGCTCGCCAGGGCAGCCATTGAGCCCGGACGCCGTTCAGGGCGCGCGCCAGGGGGGCTTATGGCGGCCTGGCGGGCGCGCCCCGCTATGTGGGGAGCGCGTTACAGCCGTAAGCCGGCACAGCGTGAGCTGCTCCACGCTGTCGCCCGTCGCTTATTTGACAATCAATCTTCCAGCAAAATAAGCTACGAAAAAACAACGAATGGGAGGCGCCGCATGACTGATACGCCGAAGATCAAACATCTCGCCATCATCACGCTTGATCCCGAACGGCTCGCTAATTTCTATGAGAAAGTCTTCGGTATGCGGCGGCTGGTCAGGCCGGCGGATCGTCCGAAAACCGGCAGCAAGGCCGTGTTCATGACGGATGGATATCTCACGCTCGCCTTGCTTGAGAACAAAGCCGAGGGTAAGCCGCCGGGCCTCAACCATTTTGGCTTCCAGATCTCTGATCAGCAGGAGATAGCGGACCGGCTCGTTGAATTCGGCCTTGCGCCCACCCAGCGCCCCGCGGATCGCCCTTATGCTGAGACGCGCGCCACTGATCCAGATGGGAATAACTACGATATGGCTGTGCGCGGTTTCGGCGCCTGAAGCCCTCGCGCCTATACGCGGCGTCCTGAATTCTTGTGCGGATGGAGACGATGGCTGCTGTCGCCCGATTCACTGCCGCCTGTATTGCGCTTTTTACGGCCTCAGCAAGCCTGGCGCAGGATGACGGCTTTTATAACGGCAAACAATTGAGAGCGATCGTCAGCACTGCGGCTGGCGGCGATTACGACAGTTGGATGCGGCTGATCGCGCGCCATTGGGTGAAGCATATTCCCGGCGATCCCATGTTTGTGATTCAGAACATGCCTGGCGCTGGCGGCATTATCGCTGCGAATTCATTTTACCACACGGCGCCCAGAGACGGGTCCACGATCGCCATGATCGGCCGCAATCTGCCTTTTCAGGCGTTGATGAAGGTAGAGGGTATCCGTTTTGATCCGCTGAAATTCAACTGGATCGGGAGTCCTGAGCTGCCAAGCCGCGTTTGCGTCGCCATGGACGGCTCCCCTGTCAGAAAGGCGGAGGATCTTTTCACGACTGAGCTGATTGTGGGAGGCGCTGGGGCCGGAACCGCCGTCACCACCACGCCGCGGCTGCTGGCGGCGTTGCTGGGCATGAAGTTCAAGATCGTCGAAGGATATGGCAGCGCCAGCAATATCCAGCTCGCCATGGAGAAGGGCGAGGTGAGCGGCGTTTGCCAGACGGTGAGTTCGCTACGCGCTTTCAGGGCGGGTTGGCTTGAGAGCGGCAAGATGCGCGTTTTGTTCAATATGGAGCGAGCGCCGCTTGCAGAGTTCAATGCGCCCTCGATCATGCAATTCGCAAAGACGCAGGAGCAAAGACAGATTCTTCTGATTTATTCATCGAGCGTCGAGCTTGGGCGCCCGATTGTCGCTCCGCCCGACACGCCGCCCGCCCGCGTGGCGATCTTGCGCAAGAGTTTCGAGGCCGTATTGGCCGACCCCGGTTTTCTGGATGAATCACGAAAGCTGAATCTCGATGTGTCGCTTGTGCGCGGCGAAGAACTCACCTCGCTTGTCGAAGAGCTGATGGCCACGCCCGCGGATGTTCTCAAGCGCGTTGACGATCTCACGCGAAACTAGGCGCGCCTAAACAGACGCGCCTCCCGCTACGCTTAATATCTGGCCGGTGATGAATGAGGCGTCATCGGAAGCCATGAAGGCGATCGCAGCCGCCTGTTCTTCGACGCGGCCGCGGCGGCGCATGTGCATCTGGTGGTGAACGAAGTCACGCATCTCAGCCGCCCATTTCTCTTCACTTTGCGAGGGCGCGTTCACATTGCGCGGCGTGGCCCGATCCAGAATATCGGTCCCGCCCGGCGCCACGCAATTCACCCGCACGCCCGTCTCGGCGAGTTCGATCGCGAGCGATGTGGTCAGCCCCATCACGCCGCCCTTGGAGGTCGCATAGGGAATGCGATAGATGCCGCGAACGGAGTTCGAGCCAACGTTCACGATTGATCCCGTCCCGCGCGACACCATGTGGGGCGCGACAGCCCGGCACGACCAGATCGTGGGCCATAGCGAGCGGTCGATCTCCGCCTTGATCTCGTCTTCGGTATATTCGAGGAACGGCTTGATCCAGATCGTGCCGCCGACATTATTGACCAGAACGTCGATGCGCCCCGCCTTGCGAATGATCGCATTAAAAGCGGTCGAGGCTCCCGCCCAGGTGGACAGGTCCGCCACTTCCACCTCCACATCAAGGCCCTCGGCCTTCAGGGCCTTCGCCGTCGCATGAGCGGCCTCGGCCGCGCGATCGACGATGAAGATTGCGCCGCCTTCACGGCCCAGCCGCTCAGCGGTCGCTCTCCCAATGCCCTGCGCGCCTCCGGTGACGACCGCGATCTTGTTCGTGAAGCGCTGAAGCATCTCTCATCAACTCCGTCTTTTCGGCCGCGCCGCATCGGCGCATGGCGGCCAGCTCTATGGCTGGCGCCTGTCATTCTGGATCAGCGTTCGCTCTAGACGCCGGTATGCGGGACGCCGGGCCGCGCCTTGAGGTCGTCCATTTTCGCTTTCACGAAGGATTGATCTACGGGGAGCAAGAACGAGGCGGAGCGCACGCGATGATGCTCTGGCGCAGTCCCAGAAGGCTCTCGCCCCTTCTGCAGCGCTTGCGCAGCGCGTTTGAGCAGCATGCGCGCCATGATGATGGCGTTGTCGGTTGATACCAGATTTTCGCGGCGACGATCGACGACAGGCCCCATGCTCTCCTGCAGCGAGGCGTCCTGCATCGCAATGCCATGAACGCCCGAATATGTGCGGCCGGCTTTCTGGGCGGCGCGGTCCATCATGTAATCATTGTCTTTGTTGATGACGGGACGGAACGTGCCGGGGATCGTCTCCACATGGATGCCGCCGCCATGACGCATCGTATGCAGTTCACTCGCGCTGAGCGGCCGGGTCGGGTGCCAGGTGAAGGACCATGCGATGCAGTTCTCATCGTCCATCGGAACCCAGGCGTGCCCGTTCAGCGCATTGTCGCCATAAGGCGGGATCATCGTCCACCAGGGCATGATCCATTGCGTTATGCGCCAGTAATATTGGTTCGCCTCGGCGTTGCGGCGCGCGCCGATAATCATGCCGCCGGGCGATTCCACAAGCTCGAATTTGGGTGTCTTGTCGCCCTGGAATTTCGCGCCTTTCGTGCCCTTGTGGAGCGGGTCTGTGTGCAGCTCTCCGCTATGCAGCCATGAGACATGCGAGGAATCGATGCCGCCTTCCATGGCCTGCAGCCAATTGCACTCCTGCCACCGCTTTGCGACGAGCCGTTGCGAATCGGGCAGATCCAGCCATTCAAAGGCGGGGAACTCAGGCTGTTTGTCCTTGGGTCCCATATAGGTCCAGATGATGCCGGCCTTCTCTACGCAGGGATAGGCCGTGAGCTTGATCTTCTGGCAATAGCCGCTCTCGGCGGGCTCGGAAGGCACTTCCATGCACTGGCCGGTCACATCGAACTTCCAGCCGTGGTAGGGACAGCGCAGGCCATGCTCTTCATTGCGTCCGAACCAGAGCGACACGCCGCGGTGCGCGCAAAACTCATCGATGAAGCCCACCTTTCCCGATGTGTCGCGGAACGCGATGAGCCGCTCGCCAAGCAGTTTCACGCGGACGGGCGGACAATCGGGCTCGGGCAGTTCTTCGGAAATAAGAACGGGAATCCAGAAGCGGCGCATCAGGACGCCGAGGGGCTCGCCTGCGTCGGTGCGCGTCAACAGGGCGTTCTCTTCGGCGTTGAGCATTCGCTTCTCCCATTTTCTCTTTGGCGCGACGGCCCCGGGGCGCTTTGGCGCCGGGCGTCCTCCCGATCATGGTGAATGACGACGGAAGCCCGCCGGCCCGCCGGACGCATGCTCCGGGCGAACGCCGCACCCGTCATCAAATACATCAAGGAGCGGATCGTCGCAGTCGTTTTTTGGGTTTCGACGACGCCCTCTCTCAGCGCATGGTGTATATACTTGACGCGAAACGTTCGAATGGTGAAGCTCGCGGTCTGACTGCCGAAACGAGGGGCGATCTCGCGCGGCTGCGCCTGAACAAAATCATCTGGGCGGGAGGATATATGATGATGAACGCAACGAGATCCGTTTTGGCGCTCAGCTCGCTTGCGCTGGCCGCAGGCGCAGCGCCCGTTCGCGCCGAGTCGGCGGCCGACTTCTACAAAGGCAAGACAATGTCCATGGTCGTGCAAACGACCACCGGAAATGACTATGACAATAGGGGCCGGCTGTTCGCGCGCTACATGGGCGACCTGCTGCCGGGTAAGCCTTCCATCGTGGTGCGCAATATGCCAGGCGGTGGCGGCATTGTCGCTTCGAACTGGCTTGCCAAAGTCGCCCCGCGCGACGGCACGGTCATTTCGATGTTGATGCAGACAGCCAGCATGAATCAGGCTCTCGGCATGGGGCAGATCCAGTATGACGTGCGCGAACTCGGCTGGATCGGCAATACGTCTGATACGCCGAGCGTCGTCACCGTCTGGCATACGGCCGGCGCGAAGACCATCGAAGACGCGAAGAAGCGCGAGATCTTGCTGGGGGGCACCGTCGGCACGGCCTCGGTGATTTATCCGAACGTGCTGAACGAGCTTGTTGGCACGAAATTCAAGGTCGTCACCGGCTATCCGGGCGGAAACCAGATCAATCTTGCGATGGAGAGCGGCGAGGTGCAGGGCCGCGGATCGAACTCCTGGTCGTCGTGGAAGTCCACGCGCCCGGAATGGGTCGCCGAAAAAAAGATCTACAATCTTGTGCAGATCGCCCTAAAGCGCGCGCCCGATCTTCAGGACGTGCCGTTGATGATGGAGCTGGCGCAGAACGACTTTAACCGCGAATTGCTGCGTTTCCTTTCTGCTGACACCGCCATTGCGCGCGCCATGGTGACGACGCCGGGCGTGCCCGCGGATCGACTGGCGGCGTTGCGCGAAGCCTTCGACGCGTCAATGAAACTGCCGGCCCTCCTCGACGAGGCGAACAAGATGCAACTCGATCTTGAATGGCTTAGCGGACAGGAAAGCCAGAAGATCGCAGCCTCGATCATCGAGACGGATCCCAAGGTCATCGCCCGCGCGCGCGACATCGTCGGCACGCACGCGAAATAGCGACGGCGAAAAGCGCGCCGAGACGCTCACACGTGAGCCGCGCGCGTGTGGCTCATCGCTTCGATCGAGGCGATGAGCTGTTCGAGGCGCGCGCCGCGCTCGTCGGCGCTGGCGGCGAGCCTCGCCTGGAGGATCGCGTCGGCCGCATGGGCGGGCGCGATCTTGCCCGCCAGCGCGGGCGCGACGATCCGGTCGAAAATCTTGCGCCAGTTGCGTTGGCCGCGCTCCCAGGTCTCGCCATATCCGCGTACGAGCTGGGCTGTGAGGACAATTTCGTGCGCCGCTGCTGCATCAAGCGGCAGGGCGCGCTCGATCGCGGCGAGCCACTCGTCAACCCATGCGCCCTCCTCGCGCGCACGCAGGGAGAACGGCCGCAGCCGCCGCAAGGCGGAGAGCGCGCGCATCTGCAGGAAGCCCGCAAGGCCGCTGGTGCGCACGCGTAGCGGCGCCGCGATCCCGTTCAAGCCCGCCAGCGCGGTCAGGCGCAACAGCGCCCGCCCGACAGGCGCAGGCAGCATGGAGAAAATCTCGGCGGGCCCGGGCTTGAGATATTCCGTGACGCTGACGAGATCGCCCGCGCGCGCGCCCGATTCCGTCCTCACGCGCGCAAGCCGCGCGGCGCGGATCTTGAGCTGGGCGACACGCGCGACGTCTTCGCTTGTCATGCGCAGCGCAAGCAGGCGCGCAAGCTCCGTGAAGGTCGAGGCGCCCATGGCCGGCATATCCCTGAAGGGGGCGAGCCGGGCGAGATAGATTTTGGCGTAACGCTCATCCTGAAAGTCGATGAGCCTTTCAACGCCGGCGCGCACGATGGCGCGCGCCTCCTCCGGGCATTCCGCAAGAAACGCATGGGCGAATGGATATGTCGCGGCTGGCGCGTCCTCAGCATTTGGGCCGGCTGGCTCCTGCGCTTCGCCCTCGAATGCGAAGCCCGCTTCAAAGCCGCGCAAGTTGGCTGCGACCGCGCGCCCGTCCTGTTCGATCGTGCTCCGGCAGGCCTGTGCGGACAGGCCGAGGCTGCGCGCGGCGAGGCCGAAGAGAACGGCGTTGAGATGCGAGCCCGCTTGTGTGGACAGGGCTTCGAAATCAGCGATTCGGCATGCTTTCGCGTAACGCTCCGCAGCCTGAAGGATAAGGTCGGAATCCGCCCGCCCATCCGTCATCGCGATTTTTTCCATGATCGAATAGACGCGCCTGCGCGGCAGGATGATGGTTGTGCGATCAGGTGTGACAAAGCCGGCCTGAATGAGCCGGCCCGCCTCAAGCAATTCCGTCGCGATGAACAGATCGATCTCGCCGGGCGCAGGCGCCAGCGCAAGAACGGGCGCGCGCCCGCTCTGCGGCGTCATCTCAATGTAGTAAGTCGTGCTGCCGGTGCGCTGGGCGACGCCGGGCACCGAAGTGCGCTGCGCAATGAAGCCGCAGGCGAGCGCCGCGTCGACGATCCAGCTTGCGAGCACGCCGCCGCCTTCGCCGCCCAGCGCGGATATGAGGATACGAACGGGCCCGTTCATGAGAGCGTCGCTCCGCCGAGCCGAGCCACGATCCAGTCTTCGATCCGCCGTTTGAAGCGGTCGAACCGGGATGGATTTTGAATGACGTCGATCTGCGCGAAGGAGGGGCACAATTGCGCCGCATGGGAGACCTCGCCGCACACGCCGCAGCCCACGCAATCATTGTTCACATGGGCGACCGGATCCTTGCGCAGGGGATCTTCGCTCGCCTTCAGGGTCAGCGAGGGGCAGCCCGAGAGGCGAATGCAGGAATGGTCGCCCGTGCATGTCTCCGGATCCACCCAGAAGCGGGTGCGCAGCACGCGCTCGCCTCTGGCGACGGCCTTGGCGTTGAGCGGACGAATGCGCCTTTGGCGCGCGAGCTGGCATTCGCCATCGGCGATGATGACTTCGAGTCCCTTGCCGCGCGACAGGATTTTCGCGCGCAGGGTCTTGACCATTTTTTTCATGTCATAGGTTCGCACGCGGGCGATTGACGTCACGCCCATGCCGCGCAGCGTGCGTTCGATGTCCACGCCAGCGCCGCGCCCTTCAGCGGTGGGGGCGCTTGAGGGCAGATCCTGTGCGCCGGTCGCGCTGGAATAGCCGTTGTTCATGACGACGAGGACGCCCTCGTTGCGATTGAATACGGCCCCCGCCACGCCGGTGAGAAGCCCATTGTGCCAGAAGCCGCCGTCGCCCATCACGCTGATCGGTTTGCGCGCCTGAAGATTGGCGACGGCTGCAGAGGACGCCAGCGACATGCCGTAGCCGAGAATCGAATTGCCCTGATCGAATGGCGCGAAAGTCGCGAGCGCATGGCAGCCGATGTCCGCAGCCACATGGGTGGGGCCGATTTCGTTTTTCAAAATCTTCATGGCGGAGAAGACGGGCCGCTCGGGACAGCCCGTGCACAGGCCCGGAGGTCGCGCTGGCAGCGGCGCGGCGAAGGTCTCGCGCAGGCTCGCCTCATGGCGTTCAAGCCCTGCGAGCCAGGCCTCAAGCGCAGGGCTCGGTTCGCCGGCCGCGCGCAGGAAGGCTGCGAGCCCGCTGGCGATCACACGCTGCGTATATTCGCCGCCCATGGGTAGGACGTCCTTGCCATGTAGGCGCGTCTGCAGATCAGCCTTGCGCAGAATGTGGCCGATGGCCTGCTCGAGATAATCCGGCTGGCCTTCCTCCACGATGAGAACAGCCTTCTTGTCGCGACAGAAACTTTCGATCTGCCGCGGCGCGAGCGGATGGGTGACATTGAGGATCAGAACAGGGAGCTGACTTTCCCCATATACATCCGAGAGGCCTGCGGCCTCCAGGCGCGAATTGAGCGCATTGAACAAGCCGCCCTGAACGATGATTCCGAGTTCATGGCGCGCGGGCCCGCGCAATTCGTTCAGCTGACGCTCGATGATGAAATCTTGCGCGGCGGGAAGCCGGCGCTGAAACTTGTCGTTCTCTTGCGCGAAGGTGACAGGCGGATGGGCCAGTCGCATATATTCGAATGGGGCAGGCTCCGCGAT
This sequence comes from uncultured Beijerinckia sp., assembly GCA_964645525.1. GTDB lineage: Bacteria > Pseudomonadota > Alphaproteobacteria > Rhizobiales > Beijerinckiaceae > Terripilifer. The sequence continues at coordinate 137,221 of CAZYBF010000002.1, read as the reverse complement.
GCGCTGCGCCGCCGAGAAAGCTGCGGGTCTGTTCGCCTTCGTCTGGAACGCGCCGAACATATGGCAGGCGCGAATGCGCAGCTCCATCATCACCGGCGTGCTGGAGACTTCAGACAATTCGAAACTTTGTTCGACAAGGCGCACGATATTGGCGATGTCGGGGCGCGGATCCACAAGCCAGATCGAAGATTTCAGCGCGAAGGCGTGCGTGCGCTCCTGAATGACGCTCGCGCCCTCGCCGTAATCTTCACCGACGATGATGAGCGCCCCGCCTTTGACGCCGGGAGAGGCGAGGTTGGAAAGCGCATCGGCTGCGACATTGGTGCCGACGATGGATTTCCATGTCACGGCGCCGCGCACCGGATAATTGATCGACGCGCCGAGCATGGCGGCGGCCGCGGCCTCGTTCATGCAGGGCTCCACGTGAACGCCCAGGCGATTCATTTCCTCCTGCGCCTCGACGAGCACGTCGAGCAGGTGGCCCACAGGCGCGCCCTGATAGCCGCCCACATAGGAAACGCCTGATTGCAGCAGGGCTTTCGTGACGGCGATGATCCCCTCGCCATGGAACGTCTCGCCGTCGGAAAGCTTGAGGCTTTCAATTTCTCTCTTGAAAGAAATTTCCGCCATGACGGCCTCGCTCGCCTATTTCGTGTTCACGATGCGCGTGAGCGTCGCCAGAACTTCGGGGCTTACCTTGGCGAGGGAGGCGAAAATCTCCCGCCCGCGCGGAACGTCCACGAAGGAATAGGGCAGACCATTCATCTGCACCGACTTGTCGATGAACTCCTTGTCACGCGCAGCGTCCGCATAGGCCGCGCGCAGGGCGTCCAGAGCTTCCGCAGGCGTGCCCGCAGGCGCAAGTCCGACGAAGGTCAGCTCGCCGATCTGCTCGATCAGCCAATTCGTCGCGTCCCATGTGGGGCCGGAGGGCGGCTTGCCGTGAATTTCGCGATAGAGATCGGGGAAGGCCGGCATTTCGGTGATGAAAGGATTGGGCGTGAACGCGCCGTTCTTGTCCACGCTTACGAGATAGCCCACGCCGATGCCGCGCCCCGAGCGGATATACTCGCTGTTGCGGCCGCGGAAGGTGGTGATGCTCGTCGAATGAAAATTCACCTCGCCGCGCTGCAGGGCGAGGAAAACGTCGCTGCCGCCCTTGTAGCCAATGATCATCTTGTTCTTGATGCCGAGCACTTCCAGCGCCAGATGGGCGAGAAGGCCGGAAGGGTCGGTCGGGTTGAGCGCGCCCACCACAAGTGAGTCCGCCTTCGCGATGTCCGCAGGCTTTTTCAGGCCTTCCGGAATCGCGGCGGCGTTGGCGTAGAGAACGCGGGTGTCGCCTGTGCCGCCGAGAAACTCGAAGTTCTCGTAGCGCGCACGCATATTCGGCAGTTTGAGCGCCTGGGCGAGCGGATCCCACGGTCCCCAGAGAAACGTCAGCCCATCCGGCTTGGCTTTCTCCGAGACATAGTTCGTCGCGATCAGGCCGCCGGCGCCAGGCATGTTCTGCACGATGATGCTGGGTGAACCCTTCAGGTGTTTCTGGATGTATTGCGTGAACATGCGCGCAAAGAGATCGACGGTGCCGCCAGCGTCGAGGCCCACCATAACGCTGATCGTCTTGCCCTTGTAATAAGGCTCCGATTGCGCGAGCGCGGCGGGCGATACGCTCATCGCCGCCACGCAGCAAAGCGCTTGCGCATATTTCTTGAAGGTGTTCATTGGGTCCTCCCGTATCAGCGGCCCATGCGCCTGAGGGTTTCTTGTGCGGCGTCGATGTAACGCTGCTCAGTTTCCTTCTGCTCATTAAGGCGCACGAGGCTGTAATACTCGTCAAGCGTACAGAACGAGGGGCGCGATTCCTCCAGCGTGCCGGTATTTTTCAGCGACCGCATGGCGCGCGTGACCGCGCCTGTGGCAGCGAACAGCGCTGCGGAGGGAAACGTCATCATGGCGGCGCCTGCGGCCTCCATCTGCGCGGGCGTCGCCATGCCGACCGGGTTGGCGTTCGACATATTCGCCATCTGGGGGCCGGGCACCTCGCGCTTCACGCGCGTGAAGGAGTCCACCTGATCCGCGCCGACGACTTTCGCCATGTCGACGCCGATATCCATGTAGGTTTGCGCACGGGCGATTGCGCCGTCGAGACCTTCCACCGACAGGGCGTCGGTGCGCGCGACGATGAAGAGATCGGGGTCTCGCCGCGCGTCGAGCGCCGCCTTCAGCTTGGCGAGCATCTCCTCCACCGGCACAAGCTGCTTGCCCGCCATATAGCCGCAGCGCGGCGGAAAGGCCTGGTCGCCGATGAAAAGCCCGGCGACGCCGGCGTCTTCGAAGGCGCGCACCATTTCGCGCACGTTGTTCACGCCGCCAAAGCCGGTGTCGCCGTCCACATAGACGGGCACGGACACTGCGGCGCAAATGCGCCGATAGTGGTCCGCGTAATCACGCATGTTCGATTGCCCCGTGTCGGGCTGGGCCAGCATCGAGCCTACGGCCGCATAGCCGCCCGCAACAACCACCTCGAAGCCCTGTTGTTCGATAATGCGCGCTGAGAGGGCGTCATAGGCGCCAGGCGCCAGCGTCATTCCCGGCGCAGCCATCAATTCCCGAAATCGCTTGCGTCGATTCATGTCAGCCTCTCACAACGTGAATGTCGGCGCGTTGCGCCCAGGGCGTCTCTTTCAGAGCCTTTTCTTCAAAAGCCTTGATCTGATCGAGGCATTTCATCGTCAGGCCGATGTCGTCGAGCCCTTCCAGAAGGCGAGTGCGATCGGAGTCGGGAATGTCGAACGTCAGCGACAGTCCGTCCGGCCCGCGAATGGTCTTGTCCGTGAGGTCGACCGAGAAATCTTGCTTTCCGTCCGCCGCAAGAGCAGCCTTTTCGAGCCGCTCCGCCGCTTCGTCAGGAAGCACGATCGGCAGAACGCCGTTTTGCAGGCAGTTTTCGCGATAGATGTCGGCGAATGAGCGCGCGATGATGCAGGAGACGCCGATCGCCTGAAAGGTCCAGACGGCGGATTCGCGCGAACTGCCGCAGCCGAAATTCTTACCCGTCACGACGATGGCGGGATTCTTGTACTGCGGCTGATTGAAGATGAACTCGGGATCGTCGCTGCCGTCGGCGAGGCGGCGGCGATGACGGAAGAAGGTTTGCGCATAATCTTCGCCCAGCCGCGCGCCCCCGCCTACGGGGGCAATCTGGTCGGTGTTCACGTCGTCTTCGAGAAAAGGAACCACGACGCCGGTGGCGCGAGAAAAGGGCTTCATGCCTGTCCCCCATTGATTTTCTGAACGTCGGAGATGCAGCCGGTGATTGCGGCCGCGGCTGCGAGCGCCGGGCCGACGAGATGCGTGCGCACGCCTTTGCCCTGCCGATTTTCGAAGTTTCGGTTCGTGGTGGACAAGATGCGCTCTCCCGACTGGCCTGCGTCGCCATTGGCGCCGGCGCACATGGAGCAGGCGGATTCGCCCCACACGAAACCCGCGTCCTTGAAGATGCGGTCGAGGCCTTTAGCCTCGGCCTCGCGCTTCACCTGGCCGGAGCCAGGCGAAACAAGCGCATGAACGCCTTGCGCCACGCGCTTGCCGCGCACCAGCGCGGCGGCTTCCTCGAGGTCCGGCAGACGTGCATTGGCGCAGGAGCCGATGAAGACGCGATGGACCGGAAGGCCCTCGAGCGTCTGGCCGGGCGCGAGTCCCATATAGGCGAGCGCGCGTTCAAAGGCGGCGCGCTGATTGGCGGGCCCGTCTGGAAGATCTGGCACGCGCCCGCCGACCTCGATCACCTGGCTCGGGTCCGTGCCCCATGTGATCTGCGGCTGGAGGCCGTCGCAATCGACCGCGATGTCTGTTTCGAACGTTGCGTCATCGTCGCTGGGCAGATGGCGCCACAGAGCCAGCGCGCGATCCCACATGGCGCCCTGCGGCGCCCAAGGACGTCCATGGATCCAGTCGAACGTCTTGTCGTCAGGCGCCACGAGCCCGCTACGCGAGCCCATTTCTATGGTGAGATTGCACAGGGTGAGGCGACCTTCCACGCTCAATTGCCGCGCGGCGGGGCCAGCGAACTCGATCACATGGCCGCGTCCGCCTGAGACGCCGATCTGCGCGAGGATTTTCAGCGCAACGTCCTTCGCCGAAGCGTGTGGCCCGAGCCGGCCTTCAAGGCGGATGCGCATGCGCTTGGGCCTGTTCAGCGCGATGACCTGCGTGGCCATCACATGTTCGAGCTCCGTTGTGCCGCAGCCGAACGCCAGCGCGCCGAGGCCGCCTACGGTGCAGGCGTGGCTGTCGGGGACGGCGTGGGTGGCGCCGGGCAGAACCATGCCGAGTTCGGGCGCAACCACATGGGAGATGCCATGTTCCGGATCGCCGAGATCGAACACGCGCACGCCATTTTCGCGCGCGCCCGCCCGCACCGCTTCGATGAAGGGCTTGCCGGCGGGATTGGTGTTCTCATCGCGCCCCGGCGCGGAGGAGGGCGTGTGGTCGAGCGCTGCGAAAGTGAGATCGGGGCGGCGCACCTTGCGTCCCGCCGCCTTAAGTTTTTTGAACGCATGCGGCGCGTGCAGTTCATGCAGGATGTGGCGGTCGATGAACAGAAGGTCGCGGCCGTCCAGCCGCGTGCCGACGTAATGCGCGTCCCAGATCTTGTCGAATAATGAGCGCCCCATGGGTGCGTGTCCTTGCTTTTGAATCACGGCGTCCTGAATTTGGCCGCCAGGTCGTCAGGGATCGGCGTCGCGCCAAGGCGCCCGCCCTCTTCGCGCACAAGCACGCGCGTTTCCCAGCCTTCCACGGCGAGTTCATCGCCTTTCATTATGCGATGAACGATCTTGAAACTCGAGCGCCCTAGCTCGACGAAGCGGCTTTCCAGCCTGACGTCATCGCCAAAGCGCAAGGGGCGGGAGAAGCTCGCGCGCGTGTCGACCATAGGCCAGCCCAGCAGGCCGCGCTGCGCGAGCAGGTCGCGTTTGCTCAGGCCCGCCGCGGCCTCGATGAGATGCGTCGTGCCCGTGTCGAACATTTCGAAATACCGCGGGTAATAGACGATGCCGGCGGGATCGCAGTCGCCCCACTCGATCCTCAGGCTGCGTTCATGCGATTTCATCGGCGCGTCTCGTCGCGGGCGGGGGTGCGCCAGTCTCCCGCCTGCGACGGGCGGTTGAAAGCGGCGCTCGCAGGATTACTGGACCTCGAAAACAAGCGCCAATATGTTTTCCTGAAGATCCATTTGAATTTCTTATAGTGGGCCCAATGGACCTTCGGAAACTCTCCTACTTCGTCGCGGTCGCCCGCGCCTCGAGCTTCACAAGGGCTGCGGCCATGCTGCATGTGTCGCAGCCTGCGCTGGGCCTGCAGGTGAAAGAGCTGGAGCGTGGGCTGGGAACCCGGCTGTTCGTTCGCCATGGGCGGGGCGTGCAGCTCACCGAGGCGGGCCGCACGCTGCTTCGCGAGGCCGAGCAGATTCTCACCTCCCTCGAGCGGGCCCAGCGCGCCATGGAGGATTTTCGCACGCCCGAACGGCGTGACATTCTTTTTGGCGCGACGCCTGCAAGCCCGACGCAGGCGCTGCTGCCGGGGCTCATTCTCGCCGGCGCGAAGCAGTCGCCCTCCTTGCGCGTTTCTGTGCGTCAGGGGTTCAGCGACGAATTGCGCTCCATGGTCGAGGCTGGGGTGCTGGACGCCGCGCTGTGTTCCGATTCCGTGGCGAGCGACCGTGCGGTGGCCATCGATCTCTTCTCGGAGCGGCTGTTTCTGGTGGGCGCTGCGGGCGCGCTGCCGCGCGCAAAAGATGGGCTTGCTTTCGCATCGCTTGCGGGGCTTCCGCTCGTCCTTGACCGGCGCTCGCGCATTTTGCGCGCGCAGATCGAACGGCTCGCGCGGGCGGAGGGCGTCGCCATGCCGGAGCCTTTGGAAGTCGAGCCGCGCGAACTCAAACGTGAGCTTATTCTCCGCCACGGATTTTTCGCGGTCCTGCCCTGCGAGACTTTCTCCGAGGAGCTCGCGTCAGGCGCAATGGAGGCCGCCCCCATCGCCAATCCGCCGATCCTGCGCAAACAGGCGCTCCTGATCCGCCATGCCTTGCCCGGGCATGTGTGCGATTTCATCATCGATACGCTGAAGGCTGAAGTCGCGCGTCTGTCGCGAGACGCGTTCCCCGAATGGCGGCTCGAGGCTCACGTCTGAGCCTGCGCGTATTCAGCGCTGTTCCGGCGCCAATTGTTTCGCGCGTTCGATCAAAGCAGGGGGCGTGGCGAAGAGTTTCGCAATCAGCGATTCGAGATGCTCCGCCGTGCGATGACTCATGTCGAGATTGGTCTTGCGCGCCTCCTCCTGAAGCTCGGCGTCTTCCACAGCGCTGATGAAAGCCGTTCTGAAAATCTGCGCAATCGCGCCCGGAACGTCCGGCGGCAGAACATAGGGCCTGCCGAACTCCACGCTCGAAAAGATGAAGCGCATCAACTGCCGTTGCTCTTCAGAGCGCGCCTTTTCAAAGATCGAAGGAACGTTCGCGAGAGCCGGTGCGTCTCCTTCTTCGGCGCGAAAGAGGATTTTGAGCTTGCCTTGTTCGAACAGATGCTGGTGAGCGCGAAACTGCGCCCAGGTGTTGCAAACGCCTTCCACTTCTCCGCGCTCGATGGCGAGCAAGGCTTCAGGAGCGCCTTTATAGCCTTCGATCACCTTGAACTTCGTTCCCAGAACTTCGTTCAAAACGCTGGGCACGATGCTGAGGGAGGAGCCCGCGCCCGCGCCTGCGGCGAGCATTTCCATACGGAACACGTCGTCGACGTTTTTTATCTTGCTGGCCCCGGACGTCACGCATACGCGATTGGGAACCGCCGTTGAGCCGATCCAGACGAACTTGCGCGGATCCGCCTCGAGGTTCGCCTGCCCCATAATCGCCTGACTGGGAATGTTGCGCGAGAACGAGCCAAAGGCGCTGCCGTCTTTCGGCGCCTGCCGGAACAGATAATTGGCGGCGACGATGCTGGCCGCTGCAGGCATGTTCTGCACGACGATCGCAGGCTGTCCCGGCAGCCGTCGGGAGAGATATCGCGCCAGCAGTCGTCCGCCGAGATCGTAATCGCCACCCGCAGGATGGCCCACGATCATGCGGATTTCCTTATGGGCGAACTGGGCGCTGGCGGGCGCGCTTGCGAGGAAGGGGGCCGCCATGCAGCCGGACAGCAGGAATGCGCCGAGGGCAGTTTTTCCTTGCAACATCTGGAGCGCCCCCCGTGCCATGCGATCGACGATCGAACGTGCGCGGCCAACGCGCTGTCCTCCCGAGGGCGCGCTTGCGCGGCGCCTTTGTCCGCAAGAATGATAAGGCCGCCTCGGCGGCGCGGTCAACGCGCTCCCCCAACGCCCGGCAGGGCGCTGATGCGGCGTCATTTCCCAGCCATTCCTCCACGGCATGCGCTCAGCCGTTTTTGGAATTGGACAGCAAAACGTTCCGGATGGCAGGCTTGTCTGCGACTTGCCGCGCAGGGTGTCACATGCCTTGCGATGAACGGGCAGGCGTAGCGGGAGGAAAAGCCCTGACGCGGGCGTGGCCGAAGCCGGCGACGCGCCGACATGGGCGGGAAGCCGGTTCAGCCGCCGGTTTGCGACCCATGACGACAGGCGTGACGAGGGGATCGCTTATGAGAGCGCTATTGACGATCATCGCTGCGTTGAGCGCCGTTCCTGCGCTGGCGCAAGACCCGTCGAAAGACCTTGGCGGCAAGACGGTCAGCATCATCGTCGGCTACGCCGCCGGCGGCGGCACCGATGCGATGGCGCGCACGATGGCGAACATCTATCCGCGTCATCTTCCGGGCGCGCCCGCCATGGTCGTTCGCAACATCCCCGGCGCCGACGGCGTGATCGCGGCGAATTACTTCGTCCAGCAGGTGAAGCCCGACGGGCTCACGCTCATCATGGGATCGAGCACGACCACGGATCCGCAATATTATCGCAAACCCCAGTCCGTGTTCGATCCCTCCCGGTTCGAGTTCATCGGCGGGGTTGGCATGGGCGGAAGCGGGATGATGATCGACCGCGCGTCGGAAGCCCGCCTTCAGGACCCCTCTGCGCCGCCCGTGGTGATCGGCGTCACAGGAGGCGTGCCGCGCTCAGGCATGCAGGCCGCCGCATGGGGCATTGAGTTTCTGGGCTGGAATGCGAAATGGGTTCTTGGATACAAGGGCACGAACGATCTTATCTACGCTCTTGAGCGCGGCGAAATCAACATCACCGCCACAGGCAATATGCATCATCTGCACCGGTTGCTCTCAGGCGGGTCCTTTAGGCTGATCGCGCAGACCGGCTCATTCATGAACGGTGGTTTCACCGGGCGGAAGGATTTCGGTGACGCAAGCCTCATGACGGATCTCTTGCGTGGGCGCATCAAGGATGAAACCGCTCAGGCGGCTTTCACCTATTGGGCGACGCTGACCGCTGTCGACAAATGGCTCGCCCTCCCGCCCCAATCGTCCAAAGTGGTGCGGGACTATTACAGACGCGGCTTCGATGCGATGATGAAAGACGCTGAATTCGTGGAGCGCAGCAAGAACGTCAGCGACGCCTTCGAGCCTATGACGGCGGAAGACATTGAAAAGCTCGTCATGACGCTCCATCGCACGCCGCCGGAGGCGATCAATTACATCTCTCACATGCTGCGCCGGCAGGGACTCAAGGTCGAATAAACGACCGCTTAGCGTTTGCGCGGGTCAATGCGTGCCCGCGCAGCTGTCGTCGCACTCATGGTCGGGCATGTCTGCGCCCTTGACTGTGTCTGAAATGACCGCGGCGCGCTGCGCCTGACGCCTTTCCGCCATAGCCTCATGATCGTGCGCGCAGCCCTGCTGCGTCTGTGAGCCCTGTGCGGGTTTCGCCTGATAGAGGCGGTCGATGAACCCCGTGTCGTCGATGCGACGCACGTGATGCATGTCCCACAATTCCATCGGGTTCACTTTCCGTGAATCCTTGTCCTGCCGCAGCGCTTCTTCATAGACGTTCGCGATCGAAATCATCTTCGGATAGAGCTTGGGCTCCAGAATGCGCGCGAGATTGGTGTGCACATGCGTGGCCTGCGCTCGCGTGAGCTGGCCGCCTTTCGTAATTCGCTTCTGGATGATGTCGATCGTCTGCTCGGGCCGCGTCTTGAAAAAGTGAATGCCCTCGATCATGCCCTTCAAAAAGCGCTCAACGATGTCGGGATGCTTCTCCACGAAGCGCAAGCTGGTGGAGACGGTCGAATACTGGATCATCGGCAGGGGTTCGACGTCGATCACCTTAAGTCCGGCGTCGGCGGCGAACAGGCTTGAGGGCAGGCCCACCAGAACCGCGTCCACGACGCCGTCGCGCACCCAGTGCCACAACGGCGGCTTTTTCTGGCCGGGGTTCACTTCATCCATCGAGCCGGCTTTGAGAACGGACTGATTGACGAATTCGAAGTCGCCGCGATCGACGTCAAGCCCACGTTGCTTCAGGTAAAGCCAGTGGTTCAGCGAGGGATGGGAACCGCTCGTTCCAACGCGACGGCCGCGCAGATCGGCCACGCAGGTGATGCCCGTGTCGTGCCGGGTGACGAGCTGATGGTTCACCTGATTGACGGTCTGTCCGAGATAGGCCCAGTCGCTGCCGCGCGCCCGCAGCCCATAGGTGGATACATGGTTGCCGCTGCAGAATTCTATATCTCCGGAGGCGATCCCCTGCTGGGCGTCTTCGGATCCGATGTGCCGGTCGAATTCGACGTCGAGCCCGTGCTTTTCCCAGGAACCGGATTCAGAGACGACGTGAAGAAGGATGAGGTGGCTCGAGGAGCGATAAGGGAAATGCACTTTGTCCAATTCGATCCTCCCACGTCTGCTTTTATTGCAAAAATCATATTGCAAATTGATCTCTGTGACCAGTCCTGATCACGCTATCGGCGCACGTGCGAGCCCGCCGCGTTCCAGCGCATGAGCGACTCGCAGCGCCACGTCCTCCCGCCAGGCGGGCGCGATGATCTGCACGCCAATCGGCAGGCTTTCACCGGCGGTCCAGGTGGGCGCGCAAACCACGGGAAGCCCGATGAACGAGATCGGCTGGGTGAACACGCCGAGATTCGCCCGTACAGCGGATTCCACGCCGCCGATCTTGATCGTTTTCTGTCCGATCAGCGGCGCGCGGCATGGCGTGGCCGGCGCGATGATCGCATCGACCTCCTGAAAGAGCGCTGCGACACGGTCGCGAAACAGCCTTCTGAATTTTTGCGCCCTCACGACGAGCGGCGATGGCGTCATCGCGCCTGCGATCAGGCGGTCGCGCACGTCGGGGTCGAAGTCCTCGTATCGCTGGCGCAACCGGTTCAGATGCAGCGACCCACCTTCCGCCATGGTGATGACATAGGCGGCGGCGCGTGCGCGGTGGGCGTCGGGAATGTCCACGCTGCGCACGGCGCCGAGCGTCTCTGCGGCCTGATCGACGGCGGCGAAACAGGCAGGATCGCCCCCTCTGGCGAAATAACCGCCGGCTTTCGCGATGCGCAGACCGCTCACGCCCTGCGCGAGCGCATCCGCCGTCAGCTCGACGGGCCGGCGCGCCTGCACGGGATCTTTGTCGTCGGGCCCTTGCGCGACATCGTAGGCGACGGCGAGATCAAGGGCCGAGCGCGCGAAAAGGCCGGCGTGATCGAGGCTCGACACGAATGGAAATGAGCCTGCGCGCGACAGGCGGCCATAGGTCGGCTTGAGGCCGAACAGGCCGCACAGGGAGGCGGGCGCGCGGATGGAGCCGTTCGTGTCCGATCCAAGCGAGAAATGCGTCATGCCCGAAGCGACGGCGGTCGCTGATCCCCCGGATGATCCGCCCGACATGCGCGTGGGATCATGCGGATTGCGGGAATGTCCGTAATGCGCGTTCTCGCCGGTGAAGTCATAGGCGTATTCGCCCATATTGAGGGCGCCGATCAAAATGGCGTCCGCCTGCTCCAGCCTTTGGATCAGGCTTGCATCCGCCTTCGCTGGTGGATCGGAGGCGTTGATCTTTGACCCCGCAAGCGTTGGCAGCCCTGCGATGTCGAACAGATTCTTCGCGGCGAACACGGCGCCTGCGAGCGTCCCTAACGGCTCGCCGCGCGCGCGCCGCGCGTCGATCTGCGCCGCCTGCTGAAGCGCCCGATCAAGGCAGGTCGCGGTGAAGGCGTGAAGCTGTGGGTTTCGGCTTGCGATCCGCGCCGCGCAAGCTTCCACGCTCTGGCGCGCGCTCATCGCGCCGCTTTTCACCGAGGCGGCGACCTCCAGCGCGCCCATGGAGCAAGAATCGATCTTCATGGCGCGAAGACCGGCGCGGGATCGACCTCGTCCGCGATCGGAAACTCCATGAATTCGGACGACATCTTGAGCCCGATGCGTAGATGGCCCATGACCGAGGCGACGCTCGCATCGGAGAGCTCAAGCTCCAAAATCTCCGCCATGGATCGCACATAGGCTTCGAGGGTCTGATCGTCCAATGTCATCGCCGCGGCTCCAATGGGTGAAAGAATGTGTGTCGCGCTCATAGGTTGCGCCAATTCCGCGCACGCTCAAAGCGTGGCGTGCGCGCGAGTATAGCTTGCGCTCATGTTCTTTTCCAATCTGTTCCGCCTTGCGGGCCGGCGGGGCGGGCTGCGACGTGGCGGTGGCGCGAGGCTGCGATTTCCGCCAGACTGGCCTCAAGAAAGAAACAGCCGGGGAGGAAGACGATGCGAATGGCCTGCGCTGTCGGCGCCGCGATCATGGCGCTTGTTGCGGGCGGCGCGCGGGCGCAAGAGCCCGGCGCCGATTACAAGGGCGCTGTCGTCTCCATCGTCGTGGGTTATGGGCCCGGCGGCGGATATGATCAGGCCGCCCGCGTGCTGGCGAAACATTACCCGCGCTTTCTGCCCGGCGAGCCGCGCGTCATCGTGCGCAATATGCCGGGGGCCGGCACGGTCACTGCGGCGAACTACGTTTTCAACACGGCGCCGCGCGACGGCACGGTTCTCGGCATTTACGCCGACATTTCGCCGCTTGCGCCCCTGCTGGGCGTGACGGGCGTGCAGTTCGATCCGCGCGCGTTCGGATGGATCGGATCCATGGCCTCGCGCGGCACGCCCGTCGTCATCATGCGTGCGGACGCGCCCGCAAAAAACTTCGAGGAATTGCGAACTCATGAAACGCTCGTCGGCGCTTCCGGCCCTGACGCAACCAGCTCTTATGCGCTTTTGCTGAACGAACTGCTTGGAACGCGGATGAAGATCATCCAGGGCTATCGGGGCGGCACGGCGGAGATTGAACTTGCGATTCAGCGTGGCGAGGTGCATGGCCGCGCGAGCGCCGAATGGGAACGCATCAAAAGCGCGGAATGGGTGCGCAGGGACGCTATCCGGGTGCTGTTGCAGATGTCGCTGAAGCGCCATCCCGAATTGAAGGACGTGCCGACGGCGCTTGAACACGCGCGCAACGAGGATGACCGCAGCGTGATGGAGCTTATCTTTGGCAGCAGCCAGTTCTTTCGCGCTTTCTCAACGCCGCCTGGCGTGCCAGCAAGCAGGCTTGAGACGCTGCGCCGCAGCTTCGCGGCCGCTATGAAGGACGAAGAGCTAGTGAAGGATTATCTGCTCGTCCAGCCGGGCGGAATCGACTTCAGCACCCATCAGGAGATCGAGAGCTTCCTCGCCCGCGCTTATGCGCTGCGCCCTGAAATCATCCAGCGCGCGTCGAAGTTCATCGGGCAGTGAGCCAGGCCGCCTTGCGCGCTGGCTAGCGGACGTTCATCAGGTCATTGACTTTGACGACCACCGCCTCTGGCGTTGCGTAGAGCTGTGCGATCATCGCGTCGATCTGCTCGCCCGTCATGGGAGCGTTGACGTCGAGTCCCCGGCGCTCCGCCTCGTTGCGGAACTCGGGATCAGCGACCGCGCCGTCGAACGCCTTGCGCATGAGCGCGGTCACATGCGCCGGGGTTCCCGGCGGCGCAATATAGGGTCGCGCCATGTTCTGCGTGGCGAAGATAAGCCGGATCGCGGATTTCTGTTCATCCGTGCGCGCAAGATCGATGATGAGCGGAACGCCGGCGAGGTTGGGGTGGCCCTCCAGCGCCAGTTGCAGGATGATGTTGATCTTCTTGTCGCGAAGCCAGTCCGGATGCCCCGAGCGGATGCTGGAGTAATTCCAGCTCATCACGCCCTCCACCTCGCCGCGCTCCATGGCGAGCGCGATCTCCTCGGATCCCTTGTAGCCGCGGATCACTTCAAAGCGCGTGCCCAGAAGACCGTTGGCCAGCGTGGGAAACAGGACATTGCCAGACGTCGGGCCGCCCCCGCCCACGATCATTTTGCGCTGGAACGTGTCCTCGATGGAGCGGATCGATGATTTTTCGCCGGCGGCGACCACGCTCACCTCATTCGACACGCTGCCGAGCCAGACGAAGCGGCGCGGATCGAAACGAATCCCCGGCGTCTTGAAGAGCTGGACGGTGGCCGTTGATCCGCTCACCGATGCGAGGTCGGTTCCGTCCTTGCGCGCCACTTCATAGATGTAATTCGCCGCCACATGCGAGCCGGCGCCGGGCATTTCCTTCACGATGACGTTGGGCTCGCCGGGCAGCCGCTTGCCGAGATAGGGCGCGAGCGTGCGCGAATAAAGCGAATAGCCGCCGCCGCCGGTGTAGATCGAGATCGTCTTGCCGGTGAAGTCGGCGGTCTGTGCGAGGGCTGCGGAGCGCTGCGCATCCAGTGTCGCCGCCAATGCGCAGGCCAGCGCACATATGGCGAAACTTGCGCGAATCCTTGCGCGAAACGACATGGCGATTCCTCCCCCGCGTTCTGGCTTCGGGTCGTAAAACCCGCGCCGGTCCGTTCTTGCGGACCCTGCAGCCATCTGAAGCCGACCTGCGCCAAATGGCAAGTCCGCCGCGCAGGAGGGGAGGCGAAAAGCCCTCTCCCACAGGGGAGAGGGCTTGGTCGTTCAGCGCACGAGCTTCGCTGCGATCTGCGCTACGTGGCGGCCCTGGAAGCGGGCGCCCTCCAATTCGGTCTGCGAGGGCTGGCGCGAGCCGTCGCCTCCAGCCAGCGTCGTCGCGCCATAGGGCGAGCCGCCGACGATCTCATCCATGCGCATCTGCCCGGCGAAGGAATAGGGCAGGCCGACCACGACCATTCCGTGATGCAGAAGCACAGTGTGGAAGCTGAGAAGAGTGGCTTCCTGTCCGCCGTGCTGGGTGGCGGTGGAGGTGAACGCCGCGCCCACTTTGCCCACGAGCCCGCCCTGCGCCCAGATGGCGCCTGTCTGGTCGAGGAAGTTCTTCATCTGCGCGGGCATCATGCCGAAGCGCGTGGGCGCGCCGAAGATGATCGCGTCATATTCCGTAAGCTCCTCCACCTGCGCGATGGGCGCGGCCTGATCGAGCTTGTAGTGGGCTTTCTCCGCCACTTCGCGGGGAGCCAGTTCGGGCACGCGCTTGACGACGACGTCGGCGCCTGCGTCGCGTGCGCCCTGCGCCGCCGCTTCGGCCATTTTCTCGATATGGCCCCACGACGAATAATAGAGAACGAGAACCTTGGTCATGATCGCTCCTCGGCGGATGGTTCAGTGAAGATCGAACAGCAGGAATTCAGAACGCTCCTGCGCCTTGATGGAGAGGTGCGGCTCATCGAGAACGGCGAGCCCGTCGCCCGCCTTCGCGCTCGCGCCGTTGATCTCGAGGGCGCCCTTGATCACTTGCGCCCAGGCGCGGCGCCCCGGCGCGAGCGCGTGCGCGAGGCTGGCGCCAGGCTCGAGCACGCTGGCGAAAACGCTGGCGTCCTGATGGATCACGAGAGAGCCGTCGCGTCCGTCCTTCGAGAGGATGAGTCGGAGCGTGTTGCGCTTGTCCGCTTCGGAGAAATGCGCCTCCGCATAGCGGGGCGGCAGGCCGGCGCGGTCGGGCGTGATCCAGATCTGCAGGAAATGGACAGGCTCCGCGTCTGAGCCGTTGAACTCGCTGTGGCGCACGCCCGTGCCCGCCGACATGATCTGCACATCGCCGGGGCGCACGACGGCGCCATTGCCCATCGAGTCCTTGTGCGCGAGCGCGCCTTCGACGACGTAGGAGAAAATCTCCATGTCGCGGTGGCCATGGGCGCCGAAACCCGCGCCCGGCGCCACGCGGTCTTCGTTGATCACGCGCAGCGCGCCGAAACCCATATGCGCGGGATCGAAGTAATCCGCGAAGGAAAAGGTGTGGCGGGAATCCAGCCAGCCGTGGTCGGCGTGGCCTCGGGCGTGGGCGGGACGCAGGACGATCATGAAAGCCTCCAGCGAAGGTTCGCCGCTTGCGACGGCGTGCTGAGGCTTACCTAAGGCTGGCCTATAGACGAAACAATGTGCAATATTCGAACAATACTGTTCCAGAAAGAGCAACAATATGGATCGGCTCGCCGCTCTCGAAGCCTTTGTGAAAGTCGCCGAAACGCGGTCTTTCTCGCTGGCCGCCCGGAGGTTGAAGACGTCGAAATCCGCGATCAGCCGGCAGGTGAGCGCGCTTGAGGCCGAGCTGGGCGCGCGGCTGTTCCACCGCACCACCCGCTCGCTCGCCCTGACGGAGGCCGGCGCGCGTTATCTTGAGCGCGTCTCGCGCGTGCTGACGGATCTGGCCGAGGCCGACGAATCTGTGAGCGCGATGCAGGCCGTGGCGCGCGGCCGGCTGCGCGTGAACGCGCCTATGAGTTTCGGCTTCCTGCATCTCGCGCCTGCCTTGAAGGAGTTCTGCGCGCTCTATCCGCAGGTCGAGCTCGATCTCGTCATGAATGATCGTTTCGTCGATCTCGTGGAGGAGGGATTCGACGTCGCGGTGCGCATCGCGGCGCTTCAGGATTCAAGCCTCGTCGCGCGCAGGATCGCCCCAATCAGGCTCGTCGTCTGCGCGAGCCCCGACTATGTGGCGCAGCGCGGCGCGCCGTTGACGCCGCGCGATCTCGCAGGTCACGACTGCCTGCTGAACAGCAATATTCCAGGCGCGCAGGAATGGCGCTTCCAAAATCCCGGCGGGAAACCTTTTTCCGTGCAGGTCTCCGGCAAGCTCGCGATCAACAATGGCGATGCGCTGCGCGTGGCGGCGCTGAACGGGCTCGGCCTCACGGTGCTCCCGACCTTCATTGTGGGGCGCGATCTGCAAAGCGGCGCGCTGCTCAGTCTGCTCAGTGAATATGTGCCGCAGGAGCTCGCGCTGCACGCGGTCTATCCACATCCCCGGCACCTGTCGCCGAAAGTGCGCGCCTTCGTCGACTTTATCGCGGACCGTTTCGGCCCGCGGCCCTATTGGGATCTCGTGGAGTAAAGACGCCGCTCACTCCGCGGCGACGCGCCGCTCGCCGTACCATGCGCCGACTTCAGCGGGCAGGTTGAGGATGCGCACGGCGTTGTCGAAGAAAAGCTTGCGCTGATCTTCCGGCCCGAGATTCAGTTCCGCGATATAGCCTAGGCATTCCGCGGGCAGCCAGCAGGGATAATCCGTGCCGTACATCACATTGTCGATGCCGTAGAAATCAATCGCGAAGCGCATGCCCGCGCTGTGCGGCGTCACGGTGTCCGTATACATGTTGCGGATGTAATGGCTTGCGGGGCGCTGCAGTTTCGCCGCCTTGGTGTTCTTGTCCATCCGGCCCGCCTGATAGGGAAGCATGCCGCCGGTATGCGACATGACGAGCTTCAGGTCCGGATGACGCTCCAGCGTGCCTGACAGAACAAGACGCATCGCGGCCGAACTCACCTCGACTACGCGGCCGAGCGAGGAGTGGAGCGCGCCCCCATAGCCGTTGAGCATATTGTTGAACACGGCGTCGGTGGGATGCAGATAGACAGGCAGTTTCAGCTCGGCGCAGCGCGCGTAAAACGGCTGCAGCCGCTCGGCGTCGATGCGCGAATCGACTCCGACCGAACCCGGCAGATTGACGCCCACGAGGCCCAGACGGCCGACGGCGTCCTCCAGCACCTCCATGGCGATCTTCTCATCCTGCAGCGGAATGGCGGCGGTGCCATAGAAACGGGTGGGATGCCTGCGCTGCTGCGCCGACATTTCCTCGTTCCACAGGATCGCAAGGTCGCGTCCTTCCTGCGCGGGCAGGGCGGAGAAGAAAACGGAGAATGGACCGATCGAGCCCACCACGCTGATCTGATGGCCGAGCGCGTCCATATGTGCGAATTGCGCGTCGATGTCATACCATTCGGCGCCGCCGTTGAGCACGCAATCGATGTCGGGCCGCAGGCGCGACGTGTAGCCGCCGCGGTCATTGGGACGCGACTGAGGAAAGTCCGTGCGCTTGCACATGGCGTTGAGCACCGACCGGGGCCACCAGTGGAAATGCGAGTCGATCATCCGCATGGGCGTGTCTCCCGGGCGCGTCCGCCGCGCCGCACGGGCGGCGCTTGTCGTTCCAGCATAGACCATTCGCAGGTGGTTTTCATCATGCTCGCGACGAAACTCGGCCCGAGCGTTGTAAGGAACGCGCGCCGTGCGGCCTCAGCCTCCGCCTCCGCCCATCAGGCCCCGCACGCTGTCGATCGTTTCTTTTGGCGAACCATAAATCTCCTCGAGGAGACGGTGGATCGCCTCGCCGCCCATGGGCTCCACGTCGATGCGTAGTTTCGCGGCGTCGGACCTGAAGTCGACGTCCTGCGTCATGGCGTCGAAAGCGCGGCGCAGCGCCGCCACGCGGTCGGCGGGCGCGTCCGGCGGCAGGAGAAACGGCCGGCCGGCGGCGGTTGGGGCGAGCATCACCTTCAGCTTGCGACGCTCTTCCTCGCTGCGGGCAAGGTCCATCACAAGCGGCGCGTCCTTCAGGCGCGGATTAGGCTCAAGGCCCAAAACGACGATTGGGTGAACCTTGCGCTCGGGTATCCATTCCGGGTGCTGCGCGTTCAGGCTCGAGAACGTCTGGCAGATCGCCTGCGACTCGCCGCGCTCGAGCGCAAGCACGATGGAGCTGCCGTCAGGATATCCCGAGACGATGCGGAACCGCGCGCCGAACAGATTGCGCAGCATAGTGGGATACATGAACGTGGTCGTGCCGGGAGCGGTCGTGCCGATCACGACCTCTGTCTTCAGAAGGTCGCTCCATGAGGCGACGCCCGATTCCCGCGAGGTGACGCAGACGCCGTCCTCCCGGCTCACGCTGCCGATGAAATGGAAGCGACGCGGCTCGAATTTTATCGCCCCGCTCGTCAGCAAAGGCGCCGTCAGCAGGGCGTTGCTGAACGTGCCGATCACGCTGCCGTCGCGCGCGGAGACGTTGAAAAGCAGGTTCGCGGCCGTGATGCCGCCTGCGCCCATCGTATTCGTGACGATCACCCGCGGCGCGCCGGGCGTGAAGCGCCCGATGTGGCGCGACACCAGGCGCGCGTTCAAATCATATCCCCCGCCGGGGCCGGTTCCCACGACGATTTCCACGGTGCGGCCCCGGTAGAAATCGCTCACGGCGTCGGCGCGCGCAGTTTGCGTCGCCCCAAGGCTCGCGCCTGCAATGCTCAGAAGGGCGACGAGAGTTTTCGCGATCGTCCGCATCCCTTATACTCCCGCCTTCGTCATTTCATGAACTCATCCATGCGCACGTCGACGCCCCTGCGGGTCAGTTCATCCACATAGATGCGATGAACGCGCGGATCTTGATCGCGGTATTCGATCTGGTTGCCGCCGCTTTTCACGTCCACATCAACGCCGCGATAAACCTTCCACATGTTCTGCGTGAAGGGATAGCGCACGCTGCCATGGCCGATCGCGATATACCGCGTCTTCTGACTGCTGGTGTTGAAGTGCTGATGATACATCATGTCCGGCGGCGCGAAGACCCAGCCCTGCTTCCAGTCTATGCGCACGAAATCAGCGTCGCCCTCATACCAAAACAGGGAATAGCCTTCACCGGACAGGCAGAACACATGCACGTCCGGTCCGTGGCGATGCGCCTTCTTATAGGTGCCGACCTTCATCTCCGATATGTGTGCGTGCAGCACGCTGTCGGCGAGGATGAGCTGGATATGGGCTGAGTTCGCGCCGCGCGCGGCCCATTCTCGCAGCTCGAGATTCGTTGCGTCTGGAACGAAATTCGTCTCCCACATATGTTTGCCGGGTCGTACGGGAATGAAGTCGCCCTCGCCCTGAAAATGCGCCGCCGCGCCTTCGCGCTCAGGAAAGGTGAAGGAATTGTCGAAGACGAACCGTTCGCTGTGAAAAAGATTCATCACTGCGGGCATATTGCAACACACGGCCAGCCGCGCGGGTTCGCGCAGGGAGGCGTTGAAAAATTGATGGCGCATGTTGATAGGCGGCGCAAACACGCTGTTGGGTCCCCATTCGAACGTATGCTTGCGCCCGTCGTGCCCCTCCACGCTCGTCGCGCCGTGACCGGAGATGACGATCACGGCGTCCTCGCAGAAGTGCCGCATTGGCTCTGTCTTTCCGCCCGGCGGAATCTCGAGCACAAAGATCGTCATGAAATCGCCGCGCCCTTTCACATGGGCGATGCATCCCGGCACGCCATAGCGCGCCCAGTGCGCCACCGGCAGGGCGCGCAGATCGAAGCCGAAATCCTCATGGATCGGGACGCCTTCGCCCTTGCTCCATTCCAGATAAGGGTCGATCATGAATTTGCCGGGCGGCGGATCCTGGTTGAGCATGTGTCACCCGATGAAAATGGGCTCTGGCGCGGGATTCAGCGGCTGTGGGTCGTTCTCCCGGACGCAGACGGTCTGGGCCAGCGCCGCGCCTGTCCCGCCCTCATGGGCGATGACGCGCAGTGCGAGGGTCTGGCCTGCGCGAAGCTGCGAAGAATCGTCAAGCGCGATGCGCGCGCCCTCTTCATGGTCGAGGCCTATGCCGCCGCCAAATCCGTAGAGTTCGGCGGATCGCGCCAGCGCGCCAAGCGCATCATGCGCCGCTCTCGCGACGTCGCTTGCGCGTGCGCCTTCGCGGCAGGCGGCGCGCATCGCCTCGAGGGCGCGGGCGCAGCGTGCGTGCAATTCGACGGACTTCGGCGCTGGCGCGCCGATATGGACGGTGCGCGCCGCTTCCCCCCAATAGCGTTGGTTTTGCACGGCCGCGAATATCAGCGCGCAATCGCCGGCGTTCAACGTCTGGTCATGCGCGGGGCGCAGCGCGACGCCGGCCTGCGCTCCGCAGGCCGCGAGCAGGCGCGCATCCTCCGCGCCTCTTGTGCGGCACATGCGCTCCAGCTCCGCCATCGCCGCGCGCAGGTTCATGCCCGCGCGCAGAGCCTTGTCAGCATGGGCGAGAGCCTCGGCGGCGATCGCGCTCGCCCGCGCTACGGCGGCGATCTCCTGCGGATCCTTGACCGTCCGCAATGTCGCGAGTTCGTCGTCGCGCGCGCTCCAGACGATGTCGGGGCGCGCCTGCGCGATGATCTCCCATTCAGGATGCGGCATGGCCGCGGACACGCCGCACAGGCCGATGCGGGCGGCTGAGGGAAAGCGCTCCGCCATGAGGGCGAGGAGATCCTTCGAAATTTTGCCGAATGCGCGAATATCCTCCACAAAAGTGATGGTTCGCGCGGCTGGAATGTCGCGGGTGCTGATGTTGGCCAGCAACACAGGCGCGCCCTGCCGGGGAACCAGCGCGAGCGCTGAGCGCACGCGCGGCATGAAGTTCGTCGCATAGACGACTGGACCGTGACGCTCCACGTCGCCCATCATGAGCCAGGCGTCGTCGCCGGCCGCGGCGATCTGCGCCTGCAGGCGGGCGATGCGCGCTTCATAGCCTTGCGGCGGCAGAAGGGTGCGGTCCCAGTAAAGCGCGCCGCGCTTCACCACCGAGTGCATTGTGCGCATGTTCATGCGGCCCTCCAGAAAAGGCGCTGTTGCGTGCGCGTCAGCTTCTGCGGTCCCTCGTCGGTCACGACAATGGTGTCGCCCAGCATGAGATAGCCCGTCTCAGGCACATATTGGTTAGGGTGAACGACGAAGGTCATATCCCGTTCGAAGACGGGCGCGGAGGATTCCGTGAGATCCGCTGGCGCTGCGCCGCCCAGACCGAGCCCATGCCCTCGCGTGCGCATGTAGGGGGCGCGGCAGTAATCGCCGTAGCCATGTCGCGCGATCACTTCATTGACGGCTTTCGCGACGCCGCTTGAGGGCAGGCCCGGACGCACCGCAGCGAGGCCGGCGTCCTCGGCTTCGATCAACATGGCGAATTTCTCGCGCTGGAGCGATGTGGGCTCGCCAAGGATGAAGGTGCGGCATAGCTGGGCGAAATAGCCTTTGTAGCAGGGCGTGATCTCGCCGATGACGAGATCGCCCGCCTCGAGCGTGCGGTCGTTGACCGCGCGCACCGCGACATTATGGGAGCCGGTCGCGATCAGGCCGAAATTATCCTCGGAGCCGAGGCTTTGCATCATCGCTTCGACTTCCGCGGCGAGTTCGTATTCGCGCATGCCGGGCCGTGCGATGGCGCAGAGATGCTCGAAGCCCTTGTCGGCGATTTCCGCTGCCTTGCGCACGCGTTCGAGCTCAAAAGGCTTTCGCGTGCGCGAAACATTGCGGATGATCTCCGCCCCCTCGCGCAACGGTCGGCCAAGCCGCGCGAGGAACGCATTCGCGCGCCCGACGGGCATTACTTCAAGTCCGGTCATGGCGAGCGCGCCGTCAAGCGCGGCGGCGGCCTCAGCCATGCGGAGGGCGAGGTCCTCTTCGCGCGTCATCACGATCTCGCGACATCCGCAGGCCTCGCGGGCGCGGGCTTCATCCCAAAGCGGACTTGCGATCAGGGTCGGCGCGCCATGGGCGGGCACGATCAGGGCGGAGGGCCCCAGCGCGCGGAAGTCCGTCAAAAGCATGATCGGGTCTGGGCGCAGCATGTTGTGCTGCGCGCCATAATAGGCGACGAGGCCGGCGAGACCCTGCGACGCAAGGGCTTTCTGCACATCCTGCAGTCGTTCTTGAAGCTGGCTTTCGCGTGAGCTCATCGGCGACTCTCCTACGCTTCAGCGATCAGGCGCGCGCGCAGCGCAGCTGTGGCCGCCATGTCGACCTGCATCGTCTTCTCATTGATGGCGACGCCATAATCCGCGCGCGCGGCCTCCAGCGTGATGAATTCGTCGAGCACGTCCTCCAGAACGGCCGCCGGGTCGCGCTCAAGCGCGGATCCCCATCCGCCGCCGCCCGCCGTCTCCACGCGCACCGTCGCGCCGGGACCGCATAAAACGCGCACGGGATCGACAGGCTTGTATGGTTCGTCGTCCGAGAGGCGCATGAGGTTGATGGATGAGGCGCCCGGCTTGCCGCCGTTCAATCCCCATGGCGGGCAGCGTCGACGGCCCGCGTTGGAGGCGCTCCATCTGCCTTCCGACAGATTCGTCATTTCGGTGATCTGTCCCAGTCCGCCGCGGTGCAGTCCTGCGCCGCCGGAGCCGTCCCGCAATGCGCGGCGCACGACGCGCACAGGCGTTTTCAGCTCAACCGCTTCGATCGGATTGTTGCGCACGTCGCCCTGACAGATGGAGACCGAGGCGGACATGCCGTCCTCATAGGGGCGTCCGCCCCACCCGCCGCCTTCGATGGTTTGCAGGATGAAATTGCGCGACGTGCGGGGATCGACGCCGAAGAACGTCATCGAGCCGCCAAGTGTGCCCAGATGCGCTGCAGGTATGCGCTCTGGCGCCGCCGGCGCCAGCGCTTTGAGAATGGCGTCCACGACGCTGGGCAGCATGCGGCTCCAGCTCGCCATAACAGCGGGGAAGCGCGCCATCATGAAGTTACCTTCCTGGATCTCCACTTTCAGCGCGCGAAAAGAGCCTTCGTTGACAGGCTCAAGTGGTCCGGTGAGGCCCTTATAGGCTATATAGGCGCCCGCAAGCGTGCGTCCGTTCAGACCGCTCTTGCGCTGCATCGAGCATCCGGTGAGGTCGATCGTCATCTCCTCGCCGCGCACGATCACCTTCACCGCGATGGGGACCACGTCGTTCTTGTCGGCGCCGTCGGGATCAAGGAAACAGGAGGCTTCATAGGTTCCGTCGCGTAAGCGCGCGACCGCATTTCGACATTTGCGCTCCGTGTCGTCGAAAATGCGCTCGATCGCCATGTCGATGGTGTCGGCGCCGTAGCGTGCGATCAGCGCCGCAAAGCGGGTCTGCGCCATTTTGCATGCGGCGATCTGGGCTCGCAGGTCGCCCATCGAAGCTTCGGGATAGCGGATGTTGTCGCGAATGATGCGCAGCGCCTTTTCGTCTGGAACGCCTGCTTCGTGGATCTTGATCTGATCGAGTTGCAGGCCTTCCATCCACGGATCGACAACCATGGAGGCCGCGCTGAAGCCTGTCGAAAGCCCGCCCACGTCGACCCAATGCGCGCGCACGATTGCGAAGCCTTCAAGCCTGCCGTCATGGAACAGGGGAGAGTATACGCACACGTTGTTGAGATGCTGGCCCGCTACGCGCTGGTGGTTGGTGATGATCACGTCGCCGGGGCTGAACCCCTCGACGCCATATCGCTCCAGCCCGTCCTTGATGATGACGCCAAGGTCGGCGACGAAATGAGACACGCCGCCCACGTTCTGGGCGATCAGGCGTCCCGTGCGGTCGAGCAGGGCGCAACAGAAGTCCTGCACCTCGTAGATCATCATGTTGTAGGAGGTGCGCTGCAGGTCTGTCGCCATGTCCGCGGCGATGGCGGGCAGCGCGTTGCGCAAAACTTCAAGCGTGACGGGGTCGAGTTTTCCTGCAGCGGCCATCGTCAGGCTCCCTTGCCGATTTCAATGACGAGCTCGCCGGTGGGCGCGACGGTCATCACGTCGCCGGCGAGGAGGATCGTCGTTGAAGCGTATTCAGCGATCGCCGCAGGGCCATGGATCACCTGGCCGCTTGCGAGCTGTTCGCGCTGGTAGACAGGGCATTTATGGACCTGCGTCGGATCATCGAAGATCATCGCGCGTTCCCCCACGAGCCCACCGGAGACGCTGCTGATCGGCGCGGCTGGAAATTCCGCCCGCTGACGCTGGCCGCGGCCCGTCAGGCGGCAGTTCACCACCTCCACTTCCTCATTGTCGGCCTTGTGGCCGAAGCGACGGTCGTGAACGCGGTCGAAAGCGGCGCGCAGCGCCTGCGCATCACCGCGCGCAAGCGCCTGCGGATCGATTGGCGTCTGGATTGGAAACTCCTGGCCGGCATAACGCATGTCGAGGTAAAGCTGAATTGAGATGCGCTCCTCGCTCATGCCCTCGCTGCGCAAAAGCGCGCGCGCCTCCGCCTCCATTTGCGAGAAGATCTCGCTGAGAGCCTTGAAGTCGCAATTGGCGAGCGACTTGTAATAAGTGCGCACGAAATCGTGCCGCAGATCCGCCAGAAGCATGCCAAGCGCGGAGAAATGGCCGGGGACACGGGGAATGACGAGACGCGGGATATTAAGCTCACGTGCGATCTCGGCCGCATGCAGCGGGCCGGCGCCGCCGAAGGCGACCATGGCGAAATCGCGTGGATCATGCCCGCGTCCCACAGAAACCGATTGCACGGCGAGCGACATTTCCGCGATGGCGATTTTGATGACGCCGAGCGCAGCGGCCTCCACGCTTACGCCCAGAGGCCGGGCGATCTTGCGCTCGATCGCGTCGCGCGCGGCTGCAAGATCAAGCTGCATCTCGCCGCCAAGGAAGCGATCCGCGCCCAGTCGTCCCAGCACGAGATTGGCGTCGGTGACGGTTGGCTCTTCGCCGCCCTGTCCGTAGCATACAGGGCCGGGGTGCCCGCCTGCGCTGCGCGGCCCCACTTTAAGTCCACCGACTTCATCGATCCATGCGATAGAGCCGCCGCCGGCGCCGACTTCGACGATGTCGATGACGGGATACATGACGGGCAGGCCGCATGCTTCGCCGCCCACGTAATAGCCTTGCGCGATCACGGGCTCATTATCTTGCACCAGGCTCACTTTGGCCGTCGTGCCGCCCATGTCGAAGGCGATGACGTTTGAGATCCCAAGCCCACGACCCGTTTCAGACGCCGCGATGATGCCGCCCACGGGGCCGGATTCCATCGTGGCGACGGGCAGACGCTTCGCCGTCTCCGGCGACATGGCCCCGCCATTCGACTGCATGATCAGGAACTGGCCGCGAAAGCCCGCCTCTGCGAGCAGATTTTCGAAATCCTGCAGATAGCGGCTGACGCGCGGGCCGACGTAGGAATTGAGCACTGTCGTAGATGTGCGCTCATATTCGCGATATTCGCGCAGGATCTCGTGGCTGAGGGAGTGGAACAGTTCCGGCGCAGCCTTTTGCAGGGCCTCGCCCACGCGCATCTCATGGGCGGGATTGGCCCAGGAATGGATGAGGCAAACGGCGGTCGCTTCCGCCCCCTCCGCGCGCAGGCGTGCGATCGCCGCCTCTACGCTCGCCTCATCAAGCGCGACGACAATTTCGCCGGCGGAATCGAGCCGTTCGACGATTTCATGGGTATTGCGGCGCGGGGCCAGCGGTTCGGGCCGGCGGAACAGGAAATTGTAGGATTCAGGCCGATTTCCACGCCCGATTTGATAGACGTCGCGCGTGCCCTGCGTCACGATCAGCGCCGTTTTGGCGCCGGTGCGTTCAATCGCCGTGTTGATCGCCACCGTGGACCCATGCACGAAATTGTCGAAGCTTGAGATTGCAAGTCCGCTCTTGCCGAGCGTCTTCTTGATTCCCACAGACAGATCGTAGGGCGTGGTTGAATCTTTCGCCTGAATCACCTCGCCGGTCGCGAGATTGAAGGCCACGAAATCCGTGAATGTGCCGCCGATATCGAGCGCAACGACCAATGACACGCATGTCCTCCCATGGATCGGGCTTCGCCCGTTCCCGTCAATCTAGCCCCATACGCCGTGTCCCGGATAGCGGCCTGCCGCTCACAATACTTTTTCTTTGGCCTTGAGGAGCGCCGGCCAATGGCGTCAGATAGCGCCCGGGTTTCCGGGGGAGCGGATGCAGGACCTCAACAAACTTCACACCTTCGTAAAGGTGGCGGCGCGGGGCAGTTTCACCATCGCCGCGCGCGAGCTGCGCGTGTCCCCTTCTGCGGTCAGCAAACAGGTGCAGCAATTGGAGAAGACGCTCTCCGTCTCCCTTCTCAATCGCTCCACCCGCGGCGTCAGCCTGACGGAGGCGGGCGCGGCGTTCTTCCAGCGCTGCCAGGAGGCGCTCGCCTCTCTCGACGACGCCGTGAATCAGGCCCAAACGCTGCATGCGGGCTCGGCCGGGACTTTGCGGGTCCATGTCGTCGCGGGCTTCGCGCAGCGTGAACTCGCGCCGCTTATCGGCGAATTCATGCGGGCCAATCCGCAGATAGTCGTGGAGATGAGCACCAGCACGCCCGCCAAAAGCCTCGTGGAGGCGGGGGCGGACGTGGTTGTCTCAGGCAAGACCATGCCTGACCCGGGCGCGGTCTGGCGTGAACTAGGCCTTGTCGATTACGTAGTCTGCGCCGCGCCCCAATATCTCGCACGCCACGGAACTCCTGCGAAACCTGAAGAGCTGCGCAATCACAATTGCCTGCTGCATACGTTCTTCACGCCGCGTGAATGGCCTTTCCGCAGCGGCTCGCGCGAGAAGCTCGTGCGCGTGTCCGGCACGTTCAAGTCGAACAATTCCGAAGTGCTGGCCCAGCTTGCGCTCGCAGGGCTCGGTGTCGCGCGCGTTCCTGTTTACGTCGTGCGCGACGCCATGCGGGAAGGGCGGCTTGTCTCGCTGTTCGACGGTCAGCCCACCTCGCGCCAGATCATGCGCGTCTATTATCCTTCGCATGACAATCTGCCGGAAAAGACAAAACTTTTCCTGCGTTTCCTTGAGGCGAGCTTCAAGAGCGGCCGCAAGCGCTGATGCGTGCGGGAAACAGACTTGTGCCGCCATGTCGCAGCGGACCGGCGTATGTTGACGCGTGCGCGTTTCATGGTTGAATGTCCGTCAAATCGCACGCGCGCCCTTTGAGCCGCGGCGAACCGGCGGAGGAAACATGCGCAAGATTCTCGCAAGGGCGGCGTCCGTGACGGCGTGCCTGTGGACGGCCGCAGCGATGGCGCAGGCTGATCCCGTCGCGGATTTTTACAAGGACAAACGCGTTGAGATCTTGATCTCCTCCACAGCAGGCGGCGGCAACGATATCTCCGCGCGCATGATCGCGCGCCACATTCGTGCGCTGACGCCCGGCGAGCCGACCTTCATTCCCAAGAACATGCCTGGCGCTGGCGGCGTGACGGCCGCCAACCATCTCTACAATGTCGCGCCCCGCGACGGCCTTACGATTGCGATGGTGCAGAACAGCGCGCTGTTCGAGCCGCTCTACGGCAATGACAAAGCCCTGTTCGACGTGCGTAAGTTCAATTGGCTGGGCAGCCCCAACAAAGACGTCGGCGTGCTCATGCTGTGGCATACGGTTCCGGTGGACGATCTGGCTCAGGCGCGCAAGCGCGGTCTGGTGCTTGGCGTCTCGGGCGGGCTCAATGCGACGCCCGCTTTCTACGCGCGCGTCCTGTCGCATGTGTTCGACATGAACATCAAAATGGTCGCTGGCTATCCAGGCCAGAATGAAGCGTTCATCGCCATGGAACGCGGCGAGAACGAGGGCTATCCGTCAGCCTTCTGGTCGAGCCTGAAGGCGGTGAAGCCCGGCTGGATTCGCGACCGGCAGATCAAGATGATCCTGCATTTCGGGCAATCCGCGCATCCCGAGCTCAAGGACGTTCCTTTCGCCGACGACCTGTTGAAGAACGATCCGCAAAAGCGCGAACTCATGGCGGCTGCGGCCGCGCCGCTGGCGGTCGGACGGCCTATGATGGCTCCGCCCGAGACGCCGACCGCGCGCGTAAGCGCCCTGCGCGCAGCGCTCGTCGCAACTTTCCGTAACGAGGCCTATCTCGCGGAATGCGCCAAGCTCAATCTGGAATGCGCCGATCCTACGACCGGCGCGGAGCTTGAGAAGATCATCGTCGACGCCTATTCGGCTCCCGCCGACGTGGTGAAGAAGATCCGCGAGCTCAATCAGGCGAACTGATTACTCCTTGGTCTCCAACGCCGCGCGCAGACGTTCCACAAGCTCGCGTGGCGTGGCGACGGTGCGCCTGACGATCGCCTCAACCGTCTCGCCGGAGGTGGGATCAAGCACCGATTGGGGCCCAAGCTTCGCGGCGTCTGCGCGAAAGACCGGGTCGTTCAGAGTCGCTTCGAAAGCGCGCCGCAATAGGTTCACGCGCGCATGCGGCACGCCGGGCGGGGCGGCGAAGGGCTGTCCCATATCCACGGTGCTGCTGACGAGCTGAAACATTTTCAGCTGTTCTTCATTTTGCGCGAGCTCCGTGAGCAGGGGCACATGCGGCAATTCAGGATCGCGCGCTGGACCAAACTGCACGAGCGGCACGATCTTCCCGTCGCGCACCCATTCGGGCTTGATGGATTTATAGGCGGCCCATGTGGTGTTCGCCTTACCGCTCACCTCATCGCGCTCGATGGCGAGATTGATGGAGTTGCCGCCGTCATAACCCATGACGATCTTGAATTTCGTGCCGAGAAAAGCGTTCAGCAATTGCACATGGCCTGCGAAATTGCCGCCTGCGCCCGTCGCGCCCATGGCGACCGGGATGCGCCTGGCGTCTTCTATGGTTTTGACGCCCGTCGCATGCCATACGGCGACGAGCGCGGAATCCTGCGGGATCGCGCCGATCCATGAAAATTCCTCAGCCTTGTACTGGATGCCTTGCTGGCCCATCGCCTGATAATAGGCGATCGCATTGTTGAACGTGCCCATATGGAGCCCGTCGCGCGGCGCGGCCGCATAAAGATGGTTGGCTGCGCGGAAACCTGACGCGCCCGGCATGTTCTGGGGCGTGACAATTGGCGAGCCAGCGATGTGGCGGCCGATATGGCGTGCGAGCGCGCGGCCGTAGAAATCATAGGCGGCGCCCGGCGCCGTCGCGATCACCAGCTGGATCGTCTTGCCCGCGAAGAAATCAGCCTCGCTGGCGCAAGCCTGCGAGAGCGGCGTGCAGCCGAGCGCTCCTGCCATGACGAGAGCCGCAGTCCGCATGTCGCTTCCTCCCTCCGCGCTTTGGCGTCCCGCCTTGCGCTTGCCTCCACGATAGCGCGCGGGATGCAGGCTTTGAACCGGTGGCGCTCGCCCTGCTGAAAAAAGATGGCGAGAAATAGCTTCGGACCTATTGGCTTGATAGCCAGCCATCCCATTGCAGAGGTCCGGGGGCCGGCGCATCGTGTCTCAAAAGCTGCGTCGCGTCGCGTCTCGACGCGTCGACAAGGCGAGGCTCCTGGGAGGACAGGCAGATGAAGTGGATGACCGCGTGGGCCACGCTGGCCGCGATCGTCGCCAGTCCGCCGAATGCGCAAGCCGATGCGACGGCGGATTTCTACAAGGGTAAAGAGATCGCCTTCATCGTTGGGTTCGACGTTGGCGGCGGCTACGATCATTACGCGCGCACCATCGCCCGTCATATCGGCCGCCACGTTCCCGGCGCGCCCAATGTCGTGATCCAGAACATGCCGGGTGCCGGCGGCGTGCGCGCGGCCAATCAATTGTACAATGTCTCCCCGCGCGACGGCACGGTTCTGGGCATGATCGATCAGGCGCTGCCCACCCAGCAGCTCATCGATCCTGAAGGGATGAAGACGGACGTCGGCAAATTCAACTGGATCGGCCGTATCGCGTCCAATGGCGCCGTGCTCTACGGATGGCACACGGCGCCGGTGAAGAAGATTGAAGACGCTTTTTCAACCGAGCTCATCATCTCCTCGTCAGGTCAAAGCTCGCGCATGCTGTCTGCGCTTATGAAGAACCAGCTCGGACTCAAACTGAAAATCCTCACCGGCTATAAGGGCACGAGCGAAGCGCGCGTGGCGATGCAGCGTGAGGAAATCCATGCGCTGACGCAGCCCTGGTCCGCCTTGCGTGCGGAAAGCGCCACCTTGCTGAGCGAGGGCAAGCTGAATCTCCTGCTCCAGATGGGCGTGGAGCGGCATCCTGATCTTCCTAATGTGCAGACATTGGTCGATCTTGGACGCAACGATGATGAAAAGCGTTTGCTTGCGATGATGGTGAGCGGCTCGCGAATCGGACGCTCGATCCTCTCACCGCCCGGTCAGCCCCCTGAGCGCGTGGCCGCCCTGCGCGCGGCCTTCATGAAGACCGTGGAGGATCCCGCCTTTACGGGCGAAATGCAGAAGGTCGGCCTCGATCTTGATCCCATGTCGGGAGAAGCCTTGCAGGCGATGCTCGTGGACATGGCGAACATCCCCCCGGCCCTCATCGCGCAGGCGCGTAAAATGGCGGAGGTTGAGCGCGCGAGATAAGCGCGCTCAGCCCAGCGCTTTCTTCATCAGCTCAATCGCCGGCTGCGGCGCCTCGAACATCCCCTGAAGGATCGGCAGGCCACGCTCTGCGCTCTCCCCGCCAAGCGCATCGGCGAGCAGGCGCATGTGTTTGTGACGCAACTCCTCCGCGGATAGCCGGTTCGCGGCGTCGCCACGTGGATTCGTCACCTTGCGCGACAAAACCGCGCCGCCCGTGCGCACCGCTATCTCGCCGGACCAAACGCGCGGATAATCCGCCTGCAGCGCCGGCTCGGCTTTCACCTGCGTCTTGCGCGCAAAGGCGAGAACCGCAGCGTCCTGCACCACAAGAGCGCGGTCGAGATCCAGAAGATGGGCGGGCTTCAGGGCCGCCAGCGCCATCTGGAAGCCTGCGTTGGAATAGGTCGAGGAGCGATAGGCCTCGAGCGGTCGCGAAATCATCGCCGCATAGGCTTCCGGCACGCGCACTTCGATGCTTTCGATCTGCGCCGGATCAAGCCCCTCCGCGAGCAGCTCCATCAGCGCCTGTGTCGGCGCCAGCGCCTGCCGCGCCGTGGAGAAAGGCTTCATTCCCAATCCAGCGAGCGCGCGCGCCGCTTCAAGATCCGTCGTCAGCGCGTCTATCTGCGGCGCATAGCCGATGGCGTTTTGCAGCCAGGGGCCGTCGAGCAGGGTTGGGTCGCCCTTATAGCCGCGGGCTGCCGCCTCAAACGCGCGCACGCCATCGCAGAAAGCCGCATTGAGTACGATCCAGCGCCCGGTCGGCTGGCCGACGAAGCGCCCAATCCGCCCGCTCGACATCATCAGCGCCATGGAAAGCGCCTGCGTCGTGCGCGCGACGTCAAGACGGCGCATTCGGCAAAGGGCGCCGGCAACCGCCAATGGCGTGGCGAAACATGTGGGCCAAACGCCCCGATAAAGCGCGTTCGGGCCTTCGATGGCGAGCCCCAGGCGCACACTCAGTTCAATGGCGATGCGAATGGCGTCTTCTGCTTCGCCCATGTCGTCGCCGCCGGCGAGCAGCGCCGCCGGCATGGCGACGGACGTCGGCGTGACGCAGGACTCGATATGGATGTCGTCGACCTCGGTGCTGCGGATGACCGCCGCCGCGATCGCCGCCGTCTCGGCAGGCGAGGAACCCGCAGACCGCAGCGCGCATAGTTCGCGCCCTTCCGGCGAGGCCGCCCCGGCGACGAGCGCGACCGCGGCGTCGAGCGCGTGGGCGCGCAGCGCGGCGCGTTCGGGCGCCGACAGCGCGTCCGTCCGCGAGCCGCAGACGAATTCGGCGAGCTTTTCCAGCTTTGTCACGCCGCCTCTCCGTTCGCCAGCCGGATCATTCAGCCGCGGCGGAGCCTGCGTTGCTCTGCGCCCTCATATGGGCGGAGCCGTTCATATGCGGCAGACCGAAAATGCGTCGCACATTGCCCACGAAGAGCTTTTGCTTGTCTTCTTCGCTCAGGTTGATCTGCTCGATCAGGCGCAGCGCCTCGGCCGGCTCCCAGCAGGGATAATCGGAGCCGTACATCACATTGTCGATGCCGTAATACTCAATTGCGAATTTGATGCCCGCCGCATGCGGTGACACCGTGTCGGTGTACATGCGCTTGATGTATTCGCTTGCGGGGCGCGGCAGTTTGGCGGCCTTGGTGTTCTTGTCCATACGGCCGGACTGATAGGGCAGCGCGCCGCCCGTGTGCGAGAGCATGATCTTGAGATTCGGGCAATGCTCCATCAGGCCTGAGAGGATGAGGCGCGTGGCGCCGACGCTCACCTCGATCACGCGTCCAAGGCTGAAGTGGAGCGTGTCGTTGTAGCCTTCAAGAATATCCGCAAACACCGCGTCGGTGGGATGCAGGAAGAGCGGAACGCCCAGCTCTTCCGCGCGCTTGTAGAAGGGCCACAGCCGCTCGTGGTCGATGCGCGGATCGATGCCGACGCTGCCGGGCAGATTGCCGCCGAACAGGCCGAGTTTCTGGATCGCATGGTCGAGAACCTCGATCGCG
This sequence comes from uncultured Beijerinckia sp., assembly GCA_964645525.1. Taxonomy (GTDB): domain Bacteria; phylum Pseudomonadota; class Alphaproteobacteria; order Rhizobiales; family Beijerinckiaceae; genus Terripilifer. Next base: position 104,924 of record CAZYBF010000002.1, on the reverse strand, counting down.
ATTTTAGTGTCTTTCAGGGGAATGGCCGCCGTGCCCCAGAAACGACCGGGGTAGCGGCGTTGCGCGGCCGCCATTTCCTCGTTCCACAACATGGCGGCGTCGCGCCCGGCCTCAGGCGCAAGTTCGGAGAAATAGACCGACAGCGGCCCGATGGTGCATACGACGTCGATCTCATGGCCGAGAGCGTCCATATCCGCCAGCTGATCCTCCAGCGGCGCCCAGGCCGGATGGTCGGGCCGGATCTTCACGGAATAGCCCTCGCGGATCATCCATACATAACCGCCCTGTCCGTCGCGTTCCGCGCGCGGATAGCCTTTCGACTTGCACGCCCATTCCAGCAGGGAGCGGGGGCGCCAGTGAAAATGCGAGTCGATGATATGCATGGCGTGCTCCATTACGGCTTCGGCCGCCTGTCTCTCGTTTTGCTGACAGGGCGCGGATTTCCCATCATCATGGACCCGCGCTCCGCCGCGTCAAATAGGGCGTCGGCCTATAGGGAAATAGCAAAAAGCCTATTCCCTCCGGGCCTCGGCCATATATTCACCCCTTGTAGAGAGGCGACACGTCCACCTGCGTGAACTCCGACGCATTATAGTCGAAGAATGGCATGTAGGAGAACGCGATCCAGTGGCATTCGCTTCCCGGTTCGGAATTGAAGTGCTGGTGCTCGACGCCACCCTGCTTGATCGGCAGCAGCAGGAGGTCGCCAGCCTCCCAGTCGACGCGTTCCCCGTCGACGATTGAATAGCCCTTGCCCTCGATCACATAGATCACGAGGCCGCCCTGATGCCGATGCTTGCCGGAATGGGAGATCAGGCTGTGGGTGAAGACGCGCCAGTCGAGCAGGCAGGTGTTCTTATGAATCTCCGCATTGATGTAATAGAGCAGCTTGCCCTGCTTGGTGTTGAAATACTCGCGGTCGTCGAGGCTCACCACCACCTGCCCGGTGTTCTGGCGCTCCAGAAACTCAAGGCGGCTTCGAATGAAAATGTCATAGGGCGTCATCGCGCCCGGATCGCGCTCTCTGGTGCGTGTGCGTTCAAGGTCGGCCATGTCTCTCTCCTGTCACGCGCGCTTGTTGATGAAATCGGGCGCGGCTTCGAGCTGCTCGAATCCACAGCCCCGATCAACGCTGGTGGCGGCGTAGAGATTGGGCTCCACGACGAGAATGCGCGCGGGCTGATCTTCGCTTGCGTTGAAATGCTGCACGATGATGCCGTCGCGCTTGAGCGGCAGATTGAGCACGTCGCGCGGTTTCCACTTGTGTTTCACGCCGTCGATGGTCGTGTAGCCGCTACCCTCGACGACGAAGATGATCTGCCCGCCCTGAAACTTCAGGCGACCTGAGCGGCTGCCGGCGGGAATCTCCTGTTCGTGGATCGACAGCGTGGAGAGCGCCAGATCCTTGAGAAACGGGTGCATGTACCAGCGCATCACCCCATGGGAGTTCAGCTCGGCGGGAAGGTCCTTGCGGCGCACCACCTGAAGTCCGTTCGCGCGCTCGCTGCGCTGCTGGTCGCGCAGCGCCATCAATTCGTCCCAGAGATTTCGCCCTTCCATTTCGGGCCGTGCGGACGTCATGCTCTCCTCCTCGTCAGGTCACTGATAATATTTCTTCGCGACTTCGATCTGCGCACGCGTGGCCTTGTAGGCGTCTTCCACCGAAGCCTGAACTTCCTGCCAGGGCGCAGTGCTCAATTCCAGCTTTTGCTTGTCGGCGTCGGCGAGAAACTCCTTGTCCTCGATCATTTTGGTGAAGGCCGTCCGCAATGCCTCGACACGCGCCCCAGCAAGGCCCGGCGGCGCCATCAGCGATTGTCCGATCTCATCAGGCCCGAAGAAGAGCTTGAAGATCTCGCGCTGTTCGTCGGTTTGCGCGAGGTCGAAGATCGACGGCACGCCCGGCAGGTCAGGGTTCAGCCTGCGGGTGTATTGGGCGACGATATTGACCTTCTTCTCCCGCAGCCAGTCAGGGCGGGCGGCCTTGATGAAGGTCCACGGGAAAATGGCGGCCTGCACTTCGCCCTGCTCCAGCGCGATGATGGCGTCGGTCGTGCCTTTGTAGCCTGCGATGATCTTGAACTTCGCATCGGCGACGCCGTTCATCATCTGCGAGGTGATATGCGCCTGGCTCACCGAGCCTGTGCTGGCGATAAGCGTTTCGTGGACGCGCAGGTCAGCGACCGTTTTCGTGGGCGCCGTATGCCAGGTGTAGAGCGTCGCCGTGGGCGAGACGATTCGGCCGATCCAGTTGAACTTGCGCGCGTCATAGCGGATCGCCCCCACTTCAAGCACATGGGCGAGCGCGATATTGGGCACCGAGATCGCGACGGCTGAGCCGTCCTTCGGCGCCACGTCGTAAAGCCAGTTGGCCGACACCATGCCGCCCGCGCCCGGCATGTTCTGCGGCACCATGTTCGGCGCCCCCGGTATGAAGCGGCCGATATGCCGCGCGACCAGGCGGCCATAAAGGTCGAATGAGCCGCCAGGCGCGTTGGGAATGACCAGCTGCACGTTCCGGCCACGGTAAAAATCCTCGATGCTTTGCGCGTTCGCCTGCGCGCCCGCAAGGCAGATGAGGGCGGCCCCAGCTGCAAATCTCGTCATTGCGCGTTTGATCATGGACCCCGCCTCCTTCGCATCATCAGTTGCGTTCAACGCCGCGCGCCTCAAGGGCCGCGTGGAAATCCTCAATCGTCGCATGCGCGAGCTTTGCGTAGCCGTTGCGCTCGCAGGCGGCGAGCTTGGCGCGGTCGCACAGATCGCGCACCTCTGCGCCGGAGAAGGCGGCCATTGCGTCGCCGAAGGCGGCGTAGATCGCCTCCGCCTGCGGGTTCGCGCCAAGGCCGGGCAAGCGCAGGCAGGCGGCCATGATCTCCCGTCGCGCCTTGGCGTCGGGCATGGGAACGTAGATTTTCTGTCCAAAGCGGCCGGTGCGGATGACCGAGGGGTCGATCAGCTCCATTCGGTTGGTCGCGCCGATCACGAGGATCTGGGCGCCGGGCTCGAGCGCATCGAGTTGCGCCAGCAATTGGCTGACCACGCGCTCGGTCGTCATCGAGCCCTCATGGGCGCCGCGAATGGGCGCGATCGCCTCCAGCTGGTCGAAGAAGACGATCGCGGGCGACACCTGGCGGGCGAGGCGGAAGACCTCGCGGATCGCTTCTTCCGATTCGCCGAGCCATTTGGTGAAGATCTCCGGTCCGTTCACCGAGATGAAATTGACGCCGCTTTCATTCGCCAGCGCCTTCACCAGCATCGTCTTGCCGACGCCCGAGGGGCCATGAAGCAGCACGCCCGATTGCGCGCCAAGGCCTGCCGCATGCAGGAACTCGGGCTGCCGGAGCATCAGGTCCATCGCGCTTTGCAGGCGCTTTTTCTGCGGTTCGAGACCGCCGATCTGGGACCAGGAGACGTCGGACGCAGCCATAAAGGAATCGCGCAGAGACGAGGGTTTCACGCGCCCAAGCGCGGCGTCGAAATCAGTATCGGTGACGCGCAGATCCGAAGTGGAGATCTGGAAGGCGCTGCGATGGTCTGCGAGGGAGACCATATGGCGGCGCATGGCGCTCAGGCCCGCCTCCCGGCACAATTCCATCAGGTCGGCGCCCAAAAAGCCGTGGGTGCGCCGCGCCACTTCCTCAAGATGCGTGAGGGCTGAATCCGAAAGCGGCATTTCACGCGTGTGAATGGAGAGGATTTCTCGCCGACCCGCGGCGTCGGGCGCGCCGATGAACAATTCGCGGTCGAAACGCCCCGGCCGCCGGAACGCGGTGTCCACCGCGTCGACACGGTTCGTGGTGGCGAGAACGACGACCGAATCGACGCGCTTCAATCCATCCATGAGCGAGAGCAATTGCGTAACCGCGCGCGTGTCGGAATGAGCTCCGGTCTCTCCGCGCTTGGGCGCGATGGCGTCGAGCTCATCGATGAAGATGATGGAGGGCGCATGGTGGCTCGCCTCGGAGAAAATGCGTCGCAGGTTCGCTTCGGTCTCGCCCGTATAGGTGCCGATGACGTCAGGCCCGTTGAGATAATAGAAACGCGCGTCGATTTCATTGGAGACGGCGCGGGCGAGATGGGTTTTGCCCGAGCCGGGAGGTCCGTAGAGAATGACGCCGCGTGGCGGCGTGATGCCCAGATGGCGATAAACCTGCGGATAGCGCAGCGGCAATTGCACAAGCTCGCGCACAATGCGCACCTGCGTCGACAAGCCGCCGACGTCCTCGAACGTCACGTCGAACACGCCTTCGGGCACATGTGAGTCGAACTGATCGATCAGGATCTGCGTGTTGGGGCCCACCACGCCTGCGGGTCCCTTGAGCGGCGCGACTTCATAGGTCGTGCCCGCCTGCGAACCGGGAAAGCGGATGTACAAAACCGATCCGGTCGTCACCGGCGTGCGGCACTCCAACAGGACGGAGCGTATATGCGGCGTAAGGTCATGGGCGAGTGAGACGTCCGTTCCGGGTCTCAGCACAAGCTTTTCTATTTCGCCTGGCTCAGCGCGCTCAATGCGCACTTCCTCGTTCAGATGGGCTTTCAGCGACTGGCGGCCGAAACGATCGAGCCTGATTGCGCCGCGTCCCTTCAATTCCGCGTTTTCGGGCAGCGCGCGGGCCAGCAGGCTACGGCCGCGGTCTGTGGTGAGTAGGACGAGATCGTCCGCATGGACGTGCAGGGCGTGCATGAGCTCGGGTGCGAGAGCGACATGCATATAGGGCTTGTGGATCTCGTCACTGGAGAGGTGATCCACGGTCGCGTGGACATGGCCGCCCTTCCCGTGGGTATGTCCAGCGTGTCCGTTGCTCATCGTCCAGGGCCTTTCGACATCGTGCGTCCGCGCGTTGAGGCGGCGCTATGACCATTTGCTGAAACGACGCTCCAGCATGCGCATCGTTTCGTTGATGAGGATCGCCATGAGCGAAAGCGTCGCGATCAGGGCGTAAAGCTTGTCGGGCTGGAAGTTCTCGCCGAACCTGCGCGTGAAATGACCGACGCCTCCCGACGAGACATAGAGCTCCGCCAGCAGGACGCCGAGCAGGGTCGCCGTGGATGCGAGCCGCATGCCGGTGAAAAGGCTTGGCGCGAGATAGGGCAGGGTGATGCGCCGGAAAATCTGCCAGCGCGACGCGCCCATGGAAATGGCGCTCGTCACCAGAAGAGGCTTGATGCCCTGCACGCCGGCGATGACGCTGACCGCGATGGGAAAGACGCCATGGCTTACGCCAAACGCGATCTTGGATGCCGGCCCTGAGCCGAAATAGAGCACGAAAATCGGTAGAATGGTGATTTGCGGAATGGCGTAGAGCAGCAGAAGCACCGGCAGGAAGGTCTGGTAGGTGAAGCGGCTCATGGCGACCGCAAGCCCGAGCGCGACCCCAATCGCCACCGAGAGCGCGAAGCCGACGCCGAGAATCCATGCAGTCGTCTTCAGCGCCTCGATCACTTCAGGATCAGCGAAGATCTGGAGGCCGCTCGTCGCCACCTTGCTCAGCGGACTGAAGAACAACTGGCTGCCGGAGCGCCCCAGAATCTCCCACAGAACGAGGAGCAGGAGCACGACTGCGGCCCGTGAGACCCATACGGGCGGGAGCTTGAACGCCTTTGCGTTCATGAGCGCCCCCTGCGGAATTCGAGCAGGGAGAGCGCGGCGTTCATCGTCACTGCGACCAGAACCACGAAGACGATATAGGCGAACATATTGCCGGTCTGCATGCCCTCCGCGTACCAGACGACGCGGTGGCCGATGCCTTCAAGCGAGGCGATCGTCTCGCCGCCGATGATGGCGAGGAAGCACAGCATCAATCCAAGCCGTACGCCGCTCAGAATGGTCGGCGCGGCCGCGGGCAGCATGATCCGCCAGAACAATTGTCCACGCGAGGCGCCAGTGGAATGAGCGAGACGGATCAGCAAGGGATCGACGCGCGAGAAACCTTGAATCGTATTGAGGCAGATAGGGAAGAAACCGAACAGCGCGCCATGGGCGATCTTGGATTCCGGGCCAATGCCCAGCGCCATCACGGAGACGGGATAGAAGATGATGATGGGTATTGCGTAGACGCTCGAGACGATGGGCTCGAACACGCGGGTCCCGTAGCGCGTGAGGCTGACCATGAAGCCGACAAGGCCGCCCACGACAAGCGCGATCGGTCCGGCGACAAGAAACTCAAACAGCGTCACTTTAAGATCCGGCCAGGCCTGGCCTGTGCTGACGATGCGGATGAAATTGCGCAGCACGTCTTGCGGCTTGGGAAGGAAAAAGGGGCTGACGATTTCGGTGACGGTCACCGCATGCCACAAGCCCACAAGCGCCACCAGGGCGCCAAGCTTCACAAACGCGCTCGCCCGCCGTTGCGCGGGCGTAAGCCGCGCGGTGAGAGCTTGTCCGGCTGCTGAGGCGCCGCTCATGCCAGCCCCTGCCTGTCCTTGCCGATCGCGGCGAGCACTTCGTCGCGCAGCAATTCATAGAGCTGGTTGCGCAGCTCGTTGAATCGCGCGGACGTCATGAAGCCCGGCTTGCGCGGGTGCGGCTCGTCGACTTCGAGCACGGCCTTGATGCGCCCGGGGCGCGAGGTGAAGACGAAAATGCGGTCGGAAAGGAAGACCGCTTCAGCGAGGCTGTGGGTGACGAGGAGGATCGTCTTGCGCTCGTTGGCGAGAAGACGCGAGAGATCTTCGGAGAAAATCATGCGCGTCTGTTCGTCGAGCGCGGCGAATGGTTCGTCCATCAGCAGCACGTCGGTGCGCAGGCTTAACGCCCGCGCGAGCGCGGCGCGCTGCTTCATCCCGCCGGACAATTGGTGCGGATAAGAAGCGGCGAAAGCGTCGAGCCCCACGGCCTTCAGCGCGTCGCGCGCGATCTGGTCGCGCGAGGCCCGTGGCGCCTTCTGAAACTCGAGGCTCACCTTGATATTGTCGAGGATCGTCGCCCAGGGAAGCAGCGCGCTTTCCTGGAAGATATAGGCGACTTCCTTCGGTCGCGGTCCGCGCACGGGAGCCTCGCCGATCAGCGCGCGCCCGCTGGTGGGATTGATCATGCCGCCGATGACGTTCAGGAGCGTGCTCTTGCCGCAGCCGCTGGGGCCGATCAGCGAAACCATTTCGCCCCGCCGAATGTCGACGTTGATGTTCTCGAGCGCCACCACCTCGCCCCCGCCGTCTGGCGGGGGAAACACATGGCTTACGTCGTCGACTTTGATGAAGGTTTGCGTCATGCCCTCGGCTTTCGCTCCCTCATTTCGCCGACGGAAGGAAGGCTTCCGTGTAAAGCGTCTTCGGGTCGGGCTTGAAATCAAGGATCTCAAGCTCCTGGAAGGAGTCCACGATCACGCGCAAGGCCTCGGGCTTGAAGCGCATATCCTTGGACATCATGGGCATGACTTTGCTGAATTCCTGACGCTGGATGTCGGCGGGAATGCCCGTCACCTTGGAGGCGAGTTCGATCGCCTCGTCAGGATTGGCGCGCATATATTCCACGGTCTCGATCCATCCCGCGAGGAAGCGGCGAACCGCATCCGGCTTCGCCTGGATGACGCGGTTGTTGGCGAAGACGACATGGGTGTGGAACTCCTGAATCATGTCGCCGAAGTGCAGCATGACTTCGCCTTCGTTCTTCTGGTCGAGCATGTAGCCGACGGAAGCCGACATGATGAAGCCATCGACCTGACCGCTCTTCAGGCCCGCGATCTGCCCTGTGATCGTGCCCAGCGGAACCATGCGGATTCCCTCCGGTCCCCAGCCCATCCGGCGCGACAATTCGCGCACGAGCCAATAGGTCAGCGAGCCGTTGGTGGTGATGCCAAGGCGCGCCCCCTTCAGGTCCTCGGGCTTCTTGTATTTCGAATCCTTGCCGGTGATGAGGCCCATGCTGAGCGGCTGATCCGCGATCACGCCCACCGTCATGATGGGAGCCTTCTTGGCGATGAAGCCCATGGAGGGACCGGAGCCGAGCCCGAATTCGATCTCATTGGCGATCATGCCCTGCTGCATGCGCGCGTCGCCCGCGTATTGCTGGACTTCGACCTTCAGCCCATGCTTCGCCCAGATGCCTTTCGCGGTTCCGACTTCCGGTGGGGTGAAGGCGAGCGCGTTCGAAGCGGTCTTGCCGACGCGCACCACGTCCTGCGCATGGGCGAGGCTGGAGGCCGCGGCCATGGCGGCTGCGAACATCAGGCCCATCAACGCAGTCTTGTGCGCAGACGTGCGCGCAGACTTGTGTGCAGACTTGCAGGCGCGGGAAAGCTTCCATCCGTTGAGCTTCATCTCGTCCTCCCTCTGCGCGCCTTGCGCGCGGTCAGATGCGTCGTCGGTCTTGTTTGGTCCGTCCCGGTGAAGAGCCGGGCCGGCTGCGACTTTCATACGCGTCTTGAGGCGACATCTTGATCGTAATAGCGCTTCGCCTCAAGCCTTCAGTTCATGACGCGCTCGCAGAACGGAACAGCGTCTCGCAGCCCCGCTCGCGCACGACGACCACGGCGGAAGAGACGCAGCCCGCGCCGTTCTCCACCGCGCCGGCGTGGAGCGCATAGGCCACGTTCGGCTTGATGGTCACGCTGCTGTCGGCGCGGATGGCGTCGCCCTCGTCGAGCGACAGGCCGATCCTGCGGCCGAAACGACCGCTGAGAACGGGGTGCGGCGAGCGCCCGCCGAGAGCGCGCTCGGCTGTGGCCGCGGCCTGCGCCGCCGCTGCGCCCGGCCGCATCGCGTCGATCAATGCGTCAAGGGACGCCTCGCAGACCGCTTGCAAGGGCGCCGGCGCGTCCGGCGCGACGAAGCTTTCGCACCAATATCCAAGGTGTTTCACGCCGACATAGGCGAGCAGGTTTTTGGGCCGGTCTTCGAATCGCGCGGCGTAGGGCTGCAGCGTCAGCCCGCCGTCGCGGCTCACAAGCGTGCGCACGTCCTGCGCCGCAAGGCCGCGTGCGGCGCGCTCGCCCGCAAGCGCGGCGCGCTCCACGTCCGCGCCCGCCCGCCAGGCATCCGCGAATTGCGCATGGGCGAGGGCGGTCGTCGCAGCGGCTTCTTTTATGAGCGCGATTTCGCGCGGCCGGTGAGCGCGCCGCGCGGCTGTCAGAAGCTCGTCTGCTTCCTCAATCTCGAAACGCCCCTTGATGCTGCGCGCAAGCGAACCGTGCAGCAATGGCGTCATCAGATCGAGGCCGATCGTCCCGATCTTGCCGCCCTCCGGAAGCGTGCCGATCCATTCGTCGAACCAGCGCCATTCCCAGCCGGATTTCACGTCCGGTATCCAGGTCATCGTGCGCATGGCCGGCATGTCGCGCGAGCTCATGGAAGCGAGCAGGCGCGGCTCGCCCTTGGCCGGGAACATCGCCATGGCCCAGCGCATGCGGGGAATGAAATTGCTGAAAAAAGAGAGTGCGGCGTGTTCCCGCGCATCGCCATAGACGAAGGCGGCCGCCCATCCGCGTTCGGCGATGGCTTCGCGAATGGTCGCCATGCGGATGTCGAATTCATCGCGCGGCAGGCGCTCCTCATCCCACAGGTAGGAACCGAGCACAATCGAGGGGTGGACTGTCAGCATCTCATCCTCCTCACAGGCTCAAGACGTCGAGTTCGGCGTCAGCGTCCGACAGGGAAATCGCGCCATTGTGCGAGATCACCACGGTTTCGCCGCACATCAGATAGCCTGTCTCGGGAATGTACTGGTTCGGGTGCATCACGAAGACCATGCCCTCCTCCAGCTTCACCTGGCTGTCATCCACGAGGTCGCCCGGCCGATCCGATGTGACGCCCAGTCCATGGCCGCGCACGCGCATGTAGGGCGGGCGGCAATAATCGCCGTAACCGGCGGCGCGGAACACGTCGTTCATCGCCTCCGTCACCTCCGCCATGGTCGCGCCGGGGACGGCCGCCTCCATGCCGCGACGCATCGCCGCTTGCAGGAGCGCATATTTGTCATGCAGCGCCGGCGTCGCCGCGCCCAGCACGGTGGTGCGGCAGATCTGCACGAACTGGCCCTGATAGCAGGGCGTGATCTCACCCAGAATGATGTCGCCTTCCTGAAGAATGCGCCGACCGGCGGCGCGCACGGCGAGATTGTGCTGCGAGGCGCTCATCAACAAAAAGTTATCTTCGGCCCCGAGATCTTTCATGAAGGCGTAGATATCGGCGGCGAGCTCGAATTCGCGCATGCCGGGGCGCGCGGCCTCCAGAAGCCGCTCATAGCCGCGCTCCGCGATCCACACGGCTTTTTTCACTGCGGCCAGCTCTTCGGCGTTGCGGATGCGCGCGAGGTGGGAGGCGAGGAAATCAGCCGCGCGCGGCTCTTGTGCGAGGATCCCGCGCACGGCGCGGTCAAGGGCGCGGCTTTGTTTCGCAAGCGCGGTCACGGCGAGAGGGCGCGCGGCAAGCCCCTGGCGGGCGAGCTCTTCGCCCAGTCCGCTGACGAGATCGTCGCAGGCGATGACCTTGTCGGTGAAGGCGCGCGCCCGCGCGCGCTCTCCATCCCATGCGGGCTCCACGATGAGCGTGGAAGACCCGTCGCGACCGATGATCGCCGCCGAACGCCCGATGGGGCGCACGCCGCTGAAGACGTAAACGGCGTTGGAGTCGAGAAACGAATTCTGGCCGTCGTTAAAGGCGATCAGCCCGTCGAGCTTTTCCGCCTCGAGCCATTCCGCCGCGGCGGCGATGCGATCCTTTTTCATGCCGCCTCCTATTCCGCAGCCAGTTGGCGGCGTTCGGCCCGCGTCTTGTTTGTCGCGGCCGCGTCGACGGCCCGCAAGGCCTTGTCAATGACCACGCCATAGTCGCGCAGCGCGCCTTCCCGGCTTACGAAGCCCGCGCGCACGTCTTCGAGAACCAGCTGCGGGTCGCGCTGGAGCGGATCGCCCCAGCCGCCGCCGGCGCCGGTGCGGATGATCACCTGGGAATCGGGCGGCACCGGGCGCATCACCTGATCGACCGAGTCGAAAGAATCCGCGTCCGCGAGCTTGAGGAAATATTCCGCGCCGCCGCCCTGGCCGCCGCCCCGCAATCCCCATGGCGGGCAGACCCGGCGACGCGGCCGCGCCATGTTCCATTTGCCTTCCACGAGATTGCGCACGCGCACGTCGATGCCAAGCCCGCCGCGATACTGGCCGGGCCCGCCGGAATCCGTGCGCAGCGAGCGCTCCTCGACGACCACAGGCGTCTTGATCTCCATGCTTTCGATGGGCGAGTTCTTCACATTGCCCTGACAGACGGAGACCGAAGCCGATTCGCCGTCGCCATGCGGACGCCCGCCCCAGCCGCCGCCTTCAAGGCTTTGCAGAACGAAGTTGGCGTTGGTGCGCGGATCTTTGCCGATGAACACGATGGAGCCGCCCAGAAGGCCGTGATGGGCGGCGGGAATGCGCTCGGGCGCAGCGCCCGCGAGCGCCTTGAAGATCGTGTCGACGACCGTGGGGACGATCAGGCTCCAGCCGCCCATGGGGGCGGGAAACTGGGCCATCATCACATTCCCCTCGGGAATGATTGTTTTCAGCGCGAAGAACGAGCCCTCGTTGACGGGCGCGGAGGGCTCCGTCAGCGCTTTGTAGGCGACGCGCGCGGCCGCGAGCGTCCGTGAATTCACGCCGCCCCTGCGCTGCGACGCGCAGCCCGAGAGGTCGATCGTCATGTCCGATCCGGCGACGCTCACGCGGGCATGGATGCGGATGGGATCATTCGGCGTCACGCTGTCGTCGTCGTACCAGGATTCGGCCTCGTACACGCCGTCGGGAATGCTCTCCACGATCTTGCGGCAGCGCATCTCGCTCTCCCGGTAGATCGTCTCGATCGACGTCTCCACGACGTCCGGGCCATAGCGATCATAAAGCTCGATGAGCCGGCGCACGCCGAGCCGGCAGGCGGCGATCTGCGCGCGCAGATCGCCCATGGAGGATTCGGGGTAGCGAATGTTGTCGCGGATCACGGCATAGAGCGTCTTGTTGAGCTTGCCCGCCTCATAGATCCGCAATTGGTCGAGTTGCAGTCCTTCGAACCATGGATCGCTCACGAGCGGGCTTGCCCCAAGGCCGGTGCTCGCGCCGCCGACGTCGATCCAATGCGCGCGCGTCATCGCAAAGCCCACCAGTTTCTTCTGGTGCAGGATCGGCATGTAGATGACGATATTGTTGAGATGCTGGCCGGCGACGCGCTGGTGATTGGTGATGAACACGTCCTCGTGGGAGAAGCCCTCGAGCCCCTCGCGTTCGACGACGTCTTCGATGATGACGCCAAGATCGGCCACGAAATGCGAGACGCCGCCGACGTTTTGCGAAATGAGGCGGCCCTTCGTGTCTGTGAGCGCGGTGCAGAAGTCGCAGACCTCGTAGATCATCATATTGTACGAGGTGCGCTGCAGGTCCGCGGCCATTTCATTGGCGATGGCCGGCAGCGTGTTGCGGATGACCTCGAGCGTGACGGGATCGATCATCGTCTCAACCTTACTTCGCCAGATGGATGACGAGTTCGCCTGTTGCGGCGACCTCGCAGCGATCGCCGGGGAACACCACCGTGGTCGATCCATATTCCTGAATGAGCGCCGGCCCCTGAATCATCGCGCCTGCAGCGAGATTCGCGCGTTCATAGACGTCGCAGGCGACAGGCGGGCCGGCATGCATGATGGCGTCGCGCTTACGCGCTGGCGTAGAGGAGCCGCCGGGCGATGGCATGTTCGGCTTGGCGCGCGGCGCGCGCGCGATCAGACGAACGTTGATCATCTCCACCGGCTCGTTCTCGGCGTTATGTTCGTAGCGCGCCTTGTGCAATTCATCGAAGGCGGCGCGAATGCCCGTCCGGTCCTGCTGCGCGATCTGCGCCGGGGTGACGGGGATCGACAGGTTGAACTCCTGGCCCACATAGCGCAGGTCGAGGAAAATCTCGATCTGCGCGCCCGACTGGCGCGCCATTGCGCGAAGATCAGCCTCAAGCTCCGCGACCGCCCCGCCAAGGGCTGCGAAATCGAGCGTATCCAGCGGCGCGGGGAAGGTGCGCACCGCGTCGTGCCGCTCATCGGCGAGCAACATGCCAAGCGCGGAGAAGTGCGAGGGGAACCATGGAATGACGACGGTGGGGATGTTCAGCTCGCGCGCGATGGCGACGGCGTGCAACGGCCCCGCGCCGCCTGAGGCCACCAGCGCGAAATCACGCGGATCATAGCCCTTCTCCACCGAGACCTGACGCACGGCGAGCGACATTTTGGCGATGGCGATGTCCACGATGGCCCGCGCGGCGGCGTCCGCGCTGATGCCCAGCGGCTTTGCGATCTTCTCCTCGATGCCGCGCCGCGCCGCGTCGAGGTCGAGCTTCATTTCGCCGCCCAGAAAGGTCGTCGGATCGAGGCGGCCGAGCGCGACGTTCGCGTCCGTGATGGTCGGCTGTTCGCCGCCCAGTCCATAGCAGATCGGCCCTGGCGAAGAGCCGGCGCTGCGCGGTCCCACTTTCAACGCGCCCACCTCGTCGAGCCAGGCGATGCTGCCGCCGCCGGTTCCAACCTCCACCACATCGACCACGGGGATCATCACGGGGTCGCCCGCTTCATAGCCGCCGACGTAATAGCCTTCCGCCATGGCGGGCATGGCGTCGCGCACGAGGCTGGCCTTCGCCGTCGTGCCGCCCATGTCGAAGGAGATTGAATTGGCGTAGCCCAGCGCGCTCGCCACCTGCGCGCAGGCGATGATGCCGCCGACCGGGCCTGACTCCATCATCATGACCGGGCGCTTGGCCGCGATCTGCGGAGACATGACGCCGCCGTTCGACTGCATGATCGACAATTCGCCCCTGAAGCCGTTGTCGCGCAGCGAGCCTTCCAGCGAGCCCACATAGCCGCTCACCTTGGGTCCGATATAGGCGTTCACCGCCGTGGTGGAGATACGCTCATATTCGCGATATTCGCGCATGATTTCGTGGGAGGCGGTGACGTAGCGTCCATTGAGCCTGCTGCGCAGAATGGCGCTCGCGCGCTCTTCGTGGCTCACGTTCGCATAGGAATGCAGGAAGCAGACGGCGACCGCTTCATAGCCTTCCTCGGCGATCTCTTTCGCCACAGCCTCGATCTCGGCGGGGTCGAGAGGCGTGCGCACATGGCCGCCCGCCAGCATGCGCTCATCGATTTCATAGATGGCCGCGCGAGGCGCAAGAGGCTTCGGACGAGAGAAGAAAAGATTGTAGGCGTCAGGCCGGTTGCCGCGCCCAATCGCATAGACGTCGCGCGTGCCCTTGGTGACGAGCAGGGCGGTCTTGGCGCCCTTGCGTTCGATCAGCGTGTTGATCGCCACGGTCGATCCGTGGATCAGCTGGGCGGCGTCGCTCAACGCGAGTCCGCTCGCCTGCACGCAATTGAGAATGCCATCGACCAGGTTGCCGGGGGTGGTGAGCCGTTTAGCGGAATAGAGCCGATGCTGCGCCTGATCGAAGGCGACAAGGTCAGTGAACGTTCCGCCGATATCGACTGCGACGAAAAGCAAGTCAGTGTCCCCCATGGAGTCTTTTTTGATAGGGGATCTTCCCCAATGGGACGTCTGCTTGACAATGGCCCAGCCGACTATCAGGCTAATAAGGAAAAGACTATTCCTAGGGAGGCGCCCATGCTCAGCTCAAGTTTGCGCCGGCTTGACGTGTTTCGCGCAGTGGTTGACTGCGGGGGCGTGATCGCCGCCGCCGATCATCTGGGCATAGCCCAGCCGTCGGTGACCGCTCATCTGCGCGCGCTTGAGGGCCAGTTGGGCTCCACGCTTTTCCTGCGCAGCCGCGGACGCAAGAACGTCATCACGCCTACGGGCGAGGCGCTCTACAAATACGCTTGCGACGTGCTGTCGAAATCCGACGAATTGCAGAGAGCGGTGCGGCGCTACGAGGCGGACGCTGAGCAGACGCTTTCGCTCGCGGTGCAGCGCGCCATTGCGAATTACCTTCTGCCGCAGGTGCTCGCGCCTTTTCTGCGTGGCCGGCGCACGGCCCGCATCAGCGTCTATAGCGAGACGCAGGAAGCCGCGCTCAACCTTTTCCATACCGGCGCCGTCGACGCAGCGATCGTGTTCGACATGCCCCAGACCGCTCATCTTCCTGGCCTGCTGATCGGACATGAACCGCTCGTCATTGTCGCCGCGCCCGGCCATGCGCTCGCCGCGCGCCGGCGGATCGCCCTGCAGGATCTCGAATTATTCGAATTCATAGGCGGACTGCGCGAATCTCAGTTCTTCGCGCTGGTGGAATCGACGCTGCGGGCTGCGGGGCTCTCCAAATATCGCGTGGCCCTCCACATGCAGGATTCCGTGGCGATCAAGAACGCCGCCGTTCATGGCCTTGGCCTCGCATGTTCTCCTTTGTGCGTGCTGGAGGACGAGATTCGCTCGGGCAAGCTGGTCGCCCTCGACACGCAGCCCAGGCTGCCGCCGCTCGCCATCAAGCTCATCATGAAACAGAACGTGGCGGCGAAGAAATTGCTCGATGATTTCGCTCCTGTGATCGCGCAGGCCTTCGCCGCGCGCGGAAACGAGCGGTCATGAAGCAAGCGTCACGAGACTTTTGCCGGCAGGCGGCATTGTCACGCGCGTAAGGCCCGCGTATTTTCAGCCCAATCACCGGCGCGGGTTCGCGACCGGCCGTTTCGCTGGGAGGAATCGTGGCAAGCGCACCTGTGAGCGGTTTTCTGGGCGCTTCCACGCCGCGATGCGAAGATGATCGCCTGTTGCGCGGCGCCGCCAAATTCGTCGACGATTTGCAGGTTCCCGATCTGCTTGAGGCGGTTTTCGTCCGCAGCCCGGTGGCGCATGCGCGCGTGCGTTCGATCTCGATTGAACGAGCGAAGGCTTCGCCCGGCGTGCGCGCCGTCTATCTCTATGACGATCTGCGACCGATCCTGACCTGCGACCGCGTGCCGGCGGCGGTTCCCGCCAAGAACATTCGCTTCGACGTGGATCCATGCGTGCTCGCGAGCGGGGAGGTTTGCTACGTCGGCGAACCGATCGCGCTCGTGGTCGCGGACACGCGCCGTCTGGCGGAAGACGCCGCCGCCCTCGTGGAGATCGACTTCGAGCCGCTGCCGGTCGTCGTGGATCTGGAGGCGGCCGCCCGGCCTGACTCGCCGCGCGCGCGGCTCGATTGCCCGGACAATGTCGTTGCGCGCTGGACCATCGGCTATGGCGACGTGCAGGGCCAACTGGCGGCGGCGCATCATCGCGTGCGCAGACGTTTCAGGCTGCATAAGGGCGGCGCTCATTCCATGGAGACGCGCGGTCTGATCGCGCGCTGGGACGCCGACTCGGAATCGCTCACATTGTGGAACAGCACTCAGATGCCGCACCGCGTGAAAAACATGCTGGTGCAGGCGTTGGGACTGCCGGACAGCAAGATCCGCGTCATCGCGCCCGATGTGGGCGGCGGCTTCGGCGCCAAGGGGAAGCTCTATCCAGAGGAGCTCGCCCTGCCCGCGGCGGCGATGATTTTGGGCGCGCCGATCAAATGGATCGAAGATCGGTTTGAAAGCTTCGTCGCCACAAACCCGGAACGCGATCAGGACTGGAGCGTGGAGGCGGGGGTAGACGAAAACGGTCGCCTGCTGGCGATTTCTGGGGTTCTTCTGCACGATCATGGCGCTGTGACCACCGCCGGCGTCTCGCTGCCGGAAAACTCCTGCACCAATCTGCTGGGCCCTTATGTCCTGCCCGCCTATGCGATCGACATCGTCGTCTGCCTTACCAACATGACGTCGACCACCGCCACGCGCGGCGCGGGGCGGCCGCAGGGCACGTTCGTCATGGAGCGCCTGCTGGATCAGATCGCGCTCGATCTCGGATTGTCGCGCGAGGAGGTGCGCGCCCGCAATCTCATCCAGCCTTCGCAAATGCCTTACGTGACGCCGATCAAGACGCGCGATGGTCTGCCGATGACCTATGACAGCGGCGATTATGTGGAATCGCAGCGCATAGCGCTTGAGAAATCCGACTGGGCGGATTTTCCTGCGCGTCGCGAGGCTGCGCGCCGGCAGGGACGTTTTCTTGGGATCGGCCTGAGCAATTACGTGGAGGGCACCGGTCGAGGGCCATTTGAGAGCGTTACGCTGCGGATCGGCTCATCGGGCCGCATCTTCGTGGGAACCGGCGCGACGGCGCAAGGCCAGGGCACGCGCACCATGCTTGCGCAGATCGTGGCGCATACGCTGGGCGTATCGCCCCACGAGGTGATCGTTTCATGCGGCGACACCGCGGACAGCCCTATGGGTCTTGGCTCTTATGCGAGCCGACAGGCCGTGAACGCCGGCAACGCCGCACATCAGGCGGCGGGCGAGATCGCGACGAAACTGCGCAGCGCGGCCGCGGCTATGATGGAGGTCGATCCGCAGGACGTGCGTCTGGACGGCGGCTTCGTCTGCGTGGACGGCGCGCCGGCCATGCGCAAAAGCTTCGTCGAGATTGCGAAAGGGTTGAACGGACTGCCCGGCTTCCGCTTGCCTGACGGGATCTCGCCGGGCCTGTCCTCGTCGGTCGATTTTCAGCCGCCCGCGATCACTTACACCAACGGCTCCCATGTGGCGGAGGTGGAAGTGGATCCCCTCACAGGCGCCGTGAAAATCCTGCGCTACACGGTCGTCCATGACTGCGGCAATATGATCAATCCCATGATGGTGGAAGGGCAGGTGCGCGGCGGCGTGGCGCATGGCGTGGGCATGACGCTGCTCGAGTGGATGCGTTATGACGAGGAAGGCCAGCCAGGCGCCGTCACCTTCGCTGATTACCTGCTGCCGACGGCGGACGTCTCGCCGAATATCGACATCCATCACATGTGCTCGCCAACGCCGCTCAATCCGCTCGGCGTCAAGGGCGCGGCGGAAAGCGGAACCATCGGCGCGCCCGCGGCCATCGTCTCCGCAATCGAGGACGCCCTCGCGCCTTTGCGGGTGAACATCTCATCGCTTCCTGTGACCCCAGCTCGTCTCGTGCAATGGATCGAGGACAGCGAACGCGGGGTGCGCGCATGAAGGCCGCGCCTTTTGACTATCATCGGCCCGCAAGCCTTTCCGAAGCGGCGCGTCTTCTGCGGGAACTTGACGACGCGCGGCTGATCGCGGGCGGCCAGTCTCTTGTTCCCATGCTCAATCTGCGTGTCGCCCAGCCCGCCCATCTGGTGGACCTCTCGGCCATCGCATCGCTTGCGGGCGTGGAGGACATCGGGGACAGGCTCGTCATTGGCGCCATGACGACGCAGCGCGCGCTGGATCGATCTGCGCTCATCGCCGCGCATTGCCCGCTTATCAGCGCAGCGCTGCGCCACGTCGGGCACCAGCAGACGCGCAATCGCGGCACGATCGGGGGAAGCCTTTGCCACATGGACCCCGCTGCGGAACTGCCAGTGGCGGCGGCGGCGCTAGAGGCGGAGTTGACGATTTACGGCTCCGCCGGTGAACGAATGATCCCTTTTGCGGATCTCCCGGGCGGTTATCTCTCCACGACGCTCGCCGCTGATGAGATCCTGACGAAAATCTCCATTCCTAAGGCCGCCGCGGGATCAGTCTGCGCCTTTCAGGAATTCGCCCGCCGGCACGGCGATTTCGCCATTGTGTCCGTCGCTGCGACGCTGGACGTCGGCTCGGATGGAACGGTCACGCGCGCGCGCATTGCGCTGGGCGGGATCGCCGCTGCGCCTGTTCGCGCTTTCGCCGCCGAGCAGGCGCTCGTCGGGACGCCTTTCAGCGCGCAGACGTGCGCGCAGGCGCTCGCCACGCTGGAGGCGCTTGAATGCGATGGCGACGCGGTCAACCCGCCAGCTTATCGTCGGCGTCTTGCGCGCGTGCTCACTGAGCGCGCGCTCAACGCGGCGGCGCGTGACAGGAATGAGGTCGCTCATGAGCGCGCATGAAATTCGGGTGACGATCAACGGCGAGGCGCATTGCGACGTCGTGGAGAGCCGTGTTCATCTCGCTGATTATCTGAGGCGCCAGAAGGGACTCACCGGCGTCCATCTGGGATGCGAGCATGGGGTGTGCGGCGCCTGCACGGTTCTGGTGGACGGAGCCTCCATGCGCTCCTGTCTGACCTTCGCCGTGCAGGCCGACGGCAAGCATGTGCGCACTGTGGAAGGGCTTGCCCCGCGCGACGGCGGCCTGCACGCGCTGCAGGCGCTTTTCGCCAGGCATCATGCGCTGCAATGCGGCTTTTGCACGCCGGGCGTTCTGATGACCATTATCGAGATGAAAGAAGAAGCCGCCGGAGAAGCCTGGAGCGAGACGCGCGTGCGTGAGGCGCTTTCCGGCAATCTATGCCGCTGCACCGGCTATCAGGGCATGGTGGAGGCGGCGCTCGAATATCTTCAGTCCCATGAAACGCCCGCCGACGGCGCAACGGAAAGCAGGTAGGCCATGACGGATCAGAGTGATCATCAGCCGCATATCGGCTATGAGGATCTGCGCGAGTGGATCGTCAAGGCGCAGGCGCTGGGCGAGGTTAAGGTCGTCAAGGGCGCGAACCTGCACGAGGACATCGGGCTGGCGGCCGAAGCGATACTGCGGGCGGAGAACGGGCCCTGCGTCATTTTCGATGAAATCGAAGGCTGCGCGCCGGGCTTTCGCGTGCTGCTAAATATGTTCGCCGGCAAGCGCAAGAACATGACGCTCGGATTTCCGGATCATTTCAGCAAATGGGAGCTCAGCGACGGCTTCCGACGCGCCTTTCTGAAAGATCAGAAGATCATTCCTCATCGCATCGTCGAGGATGGGCCCGTCTTCGAGAATATGATGATGGGCGAGGACGTCGATCTCAGCAAGTTTCCTGCGCCGATCTGGCACGAGGGCGACGGCGGACCTTACATCGGCACAGGCACCTATTCCGTCACCATGGATCCGGAGGAGAAATGGTGGAACGCCGGCGCCTATCGCGCCCAGGTGCATGACAAGAAGACCGTCGGCATCGCAATCGCGCGTGGCCACCACGGCTATCTGCATCAGGAGAAATACATCAAGCGCGGCGAGCCGATGCCGGTGGCTATGGTGCTGGGGGGCGATCCGCTCGCTTTCTTCTACGGAGGAATCGAAGCGCCTTACGGCGTGTTCGAGCTCGACATCGTGGGCGGCATGCGCGGCAAGCCCGTTGATATGGTGCGCGGAAAGCTCACCGGCCTGCCCTTTCCCGCCAATGCGGAGATCGTGCTTGAAGGCTTCGTGCACTCCGAAAAGACCATGATGGAAGGGCCGTTCGGCGAGTGGAGCGGGCATTATGCGGGCGGCTCGCGCATGCGCCACGTGCTCGATATCGGCGCCATCTATTATCGCAATGACCCGATCGTCGTCGGCGTTCCGCCCATGGGCGCCGGGCCCGATGAGATGGCGCGCTATCGCGCGGTGATGCGTTCGGCGATCATCAAGGAGAACATGACCAACGCCGGCGTGCCTGGAGTGCAGCAGGTCTGGTGCCATGAGGTCGGCGCCGCTCGCATGTTCCACGCTGTCTCCATCAAGCAAAGCTATCCGGGCCACGCCGTGCAGGCGGCGGCGATCGCCGCCCAATGCGGAGGCTCCGCCTATGCGTCGAAATACATCGTCGTCACTGACGAGGACATCGACGTCACAAATCTCGACAATCTCCTCTGGGCGATGCTCACGCGGACGGATCCGAAGGAATCGATCCAGTTTCTCAGCGGCGCCTGGGACTCGAGCGTCGATCCGATCTTGACGCCTGAAAAGCGCGCGGCTGGCGACTTCACTCATTCCGTCGCGCTGGTGAACGCCTGCAGACCCTATCACTGGCGCGACAAGTTTCCGCGCTCGAACAGCCCTTCGCCGGAGCTCATGCGCCGGGCGCGGGAGAAATATGGTTGGCTTCTGGAAAAGTGAGGGCGGCGCCTCTCAACCCAGCGGCTTGCCCCGCCCCTGCGCGCGGCTGAGCTCGTAAACGAGCTCGGCGGCCGCAAGATCTTCGAGCGCGGCGCCAAGCGACTTGAAGATGGCGAGTCCGCCCTTGGGTCTGGCGACCTGTCCGCTCGCCACGGCCGCAAGCGTCCTCACGTCCTCCCATCGCAACGCGCCTTTCTCCACGCAGGCGGCGATGTCGCCCGCCTCGAGGCGCGCCTGATCGGGATCATCGGTGACGATCAGCCGCGCGCGCTCGAAGGTCGCCGGCTCAAGCTCCCGTCGCGTCGGCGCATTGGCGCCCATGGCGCAGATCAGAGCATCGCTCTTGAGGCAGGCGTCCGGCGCCACAGGCGTGGTCGAATTGGTTGCGGTGACGACCACGTCGGCGTCCGCAAGGCAGGCCTCCACGCTTGTCGCGGGAGCGATTTCGCGTCCAAGCGCCTGCGAGGTCTGCTCGCAAAACGCTCGCAAGCGTTCGCTGTCGCGCGCATAGACGTGCGCGCCCATGAAGCCGCGCACTGCAGCGGCCGCCGCGATCTGCGTGCGGGCCTGACGCCCTGCGCCAATCATGGCGAAGCGGATTTCGCGCTGCGGCGCAAGCATGTCGATCGCGAGGCCTGTCGCCGCGCCAGTTCTGATCTTGCCGAGCGCCCCCGCCTCCATGATCGCGATCAGGCCTTCGCGGGCGTCATAGAGCATCAGATGATAGACGGTGGGCGCGCTCGTGCCCGCGTAGGCCTTGAACGCGAAGCGGCCGCTCGCGGCCCCTGCTGACATGATGTTGAGCCGCGAGCCCCAATATTGCGCGCGCTGGCGTGGGCTGTTGCGCGCCTCGCCCGCCTGCTGCGCGACGAAAACGGCCTTGAGCGCGGCGATGGCGCGCGGCATGTCGAGAAGGTCGGAAACGTCTTGCTCGGTGAGGTAGATGGGCGCTGGCATCGCGTGCGGTTCTCGTCTGTCGTTCGTTCCATTGTCGCATGATCTGCGGGAAAGGCCACCGCGCTGATGTTCCGCATTGAGAAATTGACGTGCGCACGCGTGCGCGCGTTTTTGCGGATGGTTTTTTCGACGGATCGTCTAGAGTGAGCGCAAGGGCGCCGCAATGACGTGCGCCGCACAAGAGGCGTGAGCCGCGGGAGGAGACGAGCATGGACAGACGCGATTTCCTGAAGGCGGGGCTTGCCTGTTCGGGGGCGGGACTCGCGGTGAGCCTCGCGCCGGGCGCGGCCTTTGCGCAATCTTTTCCAAGCCGTCCTGTGCGCATCATCGTTCCTTCGACTGCGGGTGGGATTCACGACATCATCGCGCGGGTGTGGGCTGAGCGCGTGAAAGGCGACCTTGGTTCGCCCGTGGTTGAAAACCGTGGCGGCGGCGCAGCTCTCATCGCCATTCAGGCGGTCGCCAACGCAGAGCCGGATGGCCATTCCCTGCTTCTTGGCAGCACCAGCACGATCGTCATGCGCGTGCTTGAGGAGCGTGCGAAATACGCCATCGCGGAGGCCATGGAGCCTGCGACCATTTTCTCGGCTTCCTCCACTTCGATCGTCGTTAATTCGAAACTGCCGGTCACAAACGTCAAGGAATTGATCGAATACGCCAAGGCGCGTCCCGGAAAACTGAGCTTCGGTTCGGGCGGCGTCGGCGCGATCACCCATGTCGCGGGCGAATTGTTCAAGCTGCGCGGCGGGCTCGACATGGTCCATGTTCCCTATCGCGGCGTCGCGCCGGCGCTCAATGATTTCGTTGCTGGACGGCTCGACGTCATGTTCCCCAACATCACGTCGCAGATCTTGCAAATGCACGACGCCAAGGAATTGCGCATTCTCGCGATCGCCGCGCCTGAGCGTCTTGACGCCGCGCCGCATATTCCCACGGCCATTGAGGCGGGTCTGCCCGGCTTCGTCGCCCAGCTCACCTTTGGCGTATTCGCGCCGGCCAGGACGCCGGAGCCCGTGCTCGAGCGCGTCTACGCCGCCACGCGCGCAGGCTGGGCCGACAAGGCGTTTCGGAAGCAAATGTTCGAATCCGGTTTCGAACCGGTTGCGGACGCGGGGCCTGCGCGCTCGCGCGCGCTCATGGCGGAGGAATATGAGCGCTGGCGGCCGGTGATCGAAAGCATCAAGGCGCAAAACGCGAACAGGTGAGAACGGACGTCATCGTCCAGGGAAGTCGGGAGATCGGCGTGCAGGGAAAAATCGCTCTTGAGGAGCATTTCGCGATTGAGGAGACCTTGCAGGATTCGGCGGGCTTCGTACCGGAATCCTACTGGAGCGAATTGCGCGCGAGGCTTCTCGACATCCATGACCGACGCCTGCGCGAAATGGACGCCCATGGCGTGGAGACGATGATTCTGTCCTTGAACGCGCCTGCCGTGCAGGCCATTCCTGACCGCCGGCGGGCGATCGAGGTGGCGAAACGCGCGAACGATTTCCTCGCCGAACAGGTCGCCCGGCGCCCTGATCGCTTTCAGGCTTTCGCCGCCCTGCCGATGCAGGATCCCGAGGAGGCCGCTCGCGAGCTTGCGCGCTGCATGGGCGCGCTTGGCTTCAAGGGCGCGCTGGTGAACGGCTTCTCGCAAATCGACCATCCTGAGACCGCCGTCTATTACGACCTGCCGCAATATGAGGGCTTCTGGGCGGAATGCGAGCGACTTGGCGCGCCTTTCTACCTGCATCCGCGCAATCCCATTCCCAGCATGGCGCAGATCTACGAAGGCCATGCGTGGCTGCTTGGACCAACCTGGGCGTTCGGGCAGGAGACGGCCGTTCATGCGCTGCGCCTTATGGGCTCGGGATTGTTTGACCGTCACCCCGGCCTGCGGATCATTCTGGGCCATATGGGCGAGGGTCTGCCCTACAGCATGTGGCGCGTGGATCATCGCAACGCATGGGTGAAAGCGCCGCCGCGTTACCCAGCCCGGCGCAAGATCGCAGACTATTTCAACGAAAACTTCTATCTCACCACGTCAGGCAATTTCCGCACGCAGACGCTGATCGACGCCATTCTGGAGATCGGCGCGGACCGTATTCTCTTCTCAACCGATTGGCCGTTCGAAAACGTCGATCACGCCGCCGACTGGTTCGACGCCGCGAGCATCAGCGAGGCCGACCGGCTCAAGATCGGCCGGCTCAATGCGAAGGCGCTGTTCGGGCTCTAGCGTTTCCTTGGCCGGCGGGCGGCCGCGCCTTCCGCTTCGGATTGACTTGCGCCGCCTTCCGCTGAACTATTCTCGCAGGTCCGGCCAACAGGATCGAACAGGGAAAGAAGCGCGCCGCGCTGCGGCCGCTTCACAAAGGGGGGAGATGCGTCATGAGGAACTCGAACGCGCGCGCGAGTCATCGGCCCGCGAGATTCATCGCTATCGTCGCCGGCGCATGCGCCGCTTTCGCGCTTTCCGCCGCCCCTGGGCAGGCGCAGGCGCAGGCCGCTTATCCTGAACGCGCGGTGCGCTTCATCCTTCCTTTCGGTCCGGGTTCTGCGACAGACATGGCGGCGCGGCTTATCGCGGAGCGTCTGCAGGCGAAATGGGGCAAGCCAATCGTCGTGGAGCCGCGCCCCGGCGGCGACGGATTGATCGCGATCAACGCGTTCCTGTCGGCCAACGACGATCACACGCTTCTCTACGCCTCGACGGCCTCCTTCATCGTTCATCCCTACACCCTGCAATCCAAGCCGCCCTATGACGCGGAGAAGGATCTCAACCCCATCGTGCGCACAGCGGACTCCGGGCTTGCGGTGGCTTTGTCGGCGGGGTCGGGCGCCAATTCGCTGCAGGATTTCGTGGCGCTCGCGCGCAAAAATCCCGGCGCGCTCAACGTGGCGGGCGGCGCAGGTCTTGCGGAGCTCACCGTGCGCGCCTTCGTCAAGGAGCAGGGGCTCAATGTGACGATCGTGCCTTATCGCGACATCATTCAGGCGGGCGCGGATCTGGGGGAGAACCGGATTCAGCTTGTCTCCGCCTCGTTGTCCATGCCCATGCCCTATGTCCAGTCAGGCAAAGCGAAGATCGCAGCCATCGCTGCGCCGAACCGTACGCCGCTTGCGCCTGATGTGCCGAGCGCGCCGGAGGCGGGCTATCCAACCTTGGGCTATGAATCGACGGTGGGCTTTTACGGACCTGCGCGCATGAGCCTCGAGACGCGCCGCAAGATCGCAGCCGACGTGATTGAAGCCTTGCAGGAGAAATCGCTCGCGGACAAATTGTTCGCAGCCGGCCTTGTCGTCGTCCCGGAAGGTCCTGAACAGCTCGCAGCGGTCGTGCGTCGCCAGAAGGAGGCGACCCGGCGCCTCGCTGACATTCTCGGTATGAAGCCGAAAGAATAGGAGCGTGGGCTGAGGCGTCGCATCGTCGCGCGTGAGGTCGTTTTCTGCTAATGTCGCATCGTCCGACAGCAAGGAAAGCGTCCGCTATGTCCGCCAGCCCCGCCAAGCCCGCCGGCTCGCCGCAGCCGAACGATCTCGAAGCCTATTGGATGCCCTTCACGGCGAACCGGGCGTTCAAGCGCGCGCCCCGGATGCTCGCAGGCGCCAAGGACATGCATTACGTCACCTCCGACGGGCGTCGCATCATCGACGCTGCCGCCGGCCTTTGGTGCGTGAATGCGGGCCATTCGCGCGCGCCGATCGTGAAGGCCATTCAGGATCAGGCGGCGGAGCTTGATTACGCGCCGCCGTTTCAGTTCGCCAATCCAAAGGCGTTTCAGCTCGCCTCCAAAGTGGCGGCCCTCGCGCCCGGCGACCTCGATCACGTCTTCTTCGCCAATTCCGGTTCGGAGGCGGTGGAGACCGCGCTGAAAATCGCGCTCGCCTATCACAATGTGAACGGCCAGGCGCAGCGCCAGCGTCTCATCGGGCGCGTGCGTGGATATCACGGCGTAGGCTTCGGCGGGATTTCGGTGGGCGGCATGGTCGCCAATCGCAAGGCTTTCGGCCTTGGGCTTGCGGGCGTCGATCATCTGCCCACGACCTATGATCGCGAGCGGCAGGCCTTCTCGCGCGGCGAGCCGGAATGGGGCGCCCATCTCGCCGACGAACTGGAAACCCTCGTCGCCTTGCATGATCCCTCCACGATCGCCGCTGTCATCGTGGAGCCGATGGCGGGCTCGACCGGCGTTCTTCCGCCGCCCAAAGGCTATCTGCAGAAATTGCGCGCAATCTGCGACAAGCACGGCGTTCTGCTGATCTTCGACGAAGTGATCACCGGCTTTGGGCGTCTCGGCCACGCCTTCGCCGCCGAGCGTTACGGCGTCGTGCCCGACATGATCTGCTTCGCCAAGGGCGTGACGTCGGGGACCGTGCCCATGGGCGGCGTGCTTGCGCGCAAGCCGATCCACGACGCCTTCATGAAGGGGCCCGACCACGCGGTCGAATTGTTCCATGGCTACACTTATTCCGCTCATCCGCTGGCCTGCGCGGCTGGGCTTGCGACGCTGGCGCTTTATGAGGAGGAAAACCTGTTCGCGAACGCGCGTGCGCTGGAGGGCGCCTTCGCCGACGCCGTCCATGGCCTGAAAGGCCTGCCGAACGTGGTCGACATCCGCAACGTGGGCATCGCCGCCGCAATCGATCTCGCGCCGCTCGACGGCGCCCCCGGAAAACGCGGTTATCAGGCCATCGAGGAGACCTTTCACCGGCAGGACATGCTGATGCGTGTGGCGGGCGACACGCTGGTGATCTCCCCGCCGCTGATCCTTACGGCCAATCACATTGATGAGATTGTGGAGAAGACCGCGCGCGCCATCCGCGCGGTGGCGTGACGGGTCGGCCCGCCGCCGCCCGGCCATGTTGGCTTGAGCCGCAAAGCCTTCTAGTCTGCATGAGAGAGCGCCCGCGCATTTGTGCGAACGCGCCAGACAGGGAGGACGACATGATGAAGAGTTTCGCGACGGGAAAGCGCAGGCTTGCTGCGGCTTGCGCCGCAGCCATTGGCGGGCTCGCCGCCCTCTGCGGGAGCGCGCAGGCGCAAAATGAGCCGCGTTACGTCCAGTTTCAGCCTTCCGCCACCAAAGGCGCGCTTTATCGACCGGATTCGGGGCCGGTGTCCCACATCGCCTTTCTCGCGATCCACCGCACGTCGAACTTCATGAACATGATCGGCAATCGCGAGCTGGCGCAGCGCGGCTTCCTCGTGCTCGGCATGAATCCGCGCTCCGACAATAACGAAGCCATCGTGAACTTCGAAAACGTCGCGCTCGACATCAAGCAGGGCATCGAATATCTGCGCAAGCAGCCGGGCGTGCGCAAGGTCGTGCTGATCGGATTTTCAGGCGGCGGGCCCGCCACGTCCTTTTATCAGGCCGTCGCTGAGAAGGGAGTCTCCTATTGTCAGGGACCCAACAAGCTCACCCAATGCCCTGACAGCCTGAAGGATCTGCCCAAGGCCGACGGCCTGTTTCTGCTCGACGCCCATCCCGGCAATACGATCAACGCGCTGCGCAGCCTCAACCCGGCCGTGATGGACGAGAACGATCCCTCCAAGATCGACCCTTCGCTTGATCCGTTCAGTCCTGCGAATGGCTTCAATCCGAATGGTCATTCCGTCTATTCGCAGGAGTTCCTCGACCGCTATTTCAAGGCGCAGGCGGCGCGGATGAATCGTCTCATCGACAAGGCTATCGCCATGCGCGATGAACTTGCCGCGGGCAAGGCCGCGACCACGGACGATGCGCCGTTCATCGTCTATCGCAATCGTGCGCGATTGATGGACTTCTCAATGAGCGTGCATCCCGGCACTGTGCGCCCGCAAAAACTCATTCGCGACGACGGGTCCATTTCCGTCGAGCAGGTGCGCTCGGTGCGCGTGGCGTTGACGCAAAACGCCCGTCTTGACCGCACGCTTGAGAACGGAACCATGTTCCTCACGCTGAAATCCTTCCTCAGCGCCAACGCGATCCGCGCGAAGGATTCAATGGTCGACATCGATTGGTGTTCGAGCAACAATTCGACGCCTTGCGCTGTCAAGCAGATCTCGGTCCCGCTGCTCATCGCGGCCATGGGCGGGCATTATTTCCTCGCCGACAATGAGATTCATTACGATCTCGCCGCGAGCAAGGACAAGGACTATGTCATCATCGAAGGGGCGGTGCACGGCCAGACGGCCTGCGAAGCTTGTTCGAAAGTCACCGGCAAATCTTATGCGAACGCGACGAAGAATCTCTACGACTACGTCGCGAAATGGGCCCGCGCCGGCCGCTTCGACTGATCCCGATCGCCGGCCCGCGCTCCGTCGGGCCGGCGGCTTCCTCAGATGATCGTGTCGCGGAATTTGCGGAATCTGTAGCGCGGTATGACGTCGAGGTCGCCTCCCGTCACCCGCACCACCCAGGCCTTCTGGGGATGTTCGGTCGAATGGATCATGCCGGGCGGATAGCCGAACGTCTGGCCCGGCCCCACGTCGTATACTCGCGTCTTGCGCAGCGTCGCGGCCTCTTCGCTCTCCGGGTTCACGCGCTCATATTCGGTCATGCGCGTTACGTTCATCGCATTGCCATAGATGGCCCAGGACTCGCCGTGGCTGTGCGGCGTGCCTTTTTTGCCGCCTTCCTGCACATGAGCGAGGACGTAGAAATCCGTCTCGGCGTCGTGGAAGAGCGTTTTCTTGCCAGGCGGATCGGCTTCCGAGAAAGTCGATGCGACGAAGTCTGGCTCATTGAGCAGGTTCTGAAGCCGCTTGGCGATCGTCTCCACCTTGGCCGCCGTCGGCGCATCCGCCTTCAGCGCGGCGCGCGCGTCAGCGCAAAAAGCATCGAGCGTATAGGACATGGGTTCCTCCCGTTTCCCGCTGATCTTGAAAGGCGGCGCGCGCGGCGTCAACGCCCGCCCGCGGCCTGATTGTCCTGGCGCGCGGGCGCGCCTACCATGCACGCCCAAGCTGGAATCGCGCAATTGTCTTCGCCTCTCCCCCCGGATCAGCCCCGTCCCTTCGCGCCGCGCCGCGTGCTTTTGCTCGGCGCGACGGGCACGATCGGGCGCGCTGTCGCGCGCCGCCTGCTGGTGCGCGGGCATGAGGCGGTCTGCGTCCTGCGGCATGGCGCCGCCGCCGCGGGCCTGCCGGAAGGCGCGCTCTTGCGTCATTGCGACATAGGCGACGCTGATTCGCTTGCGCAGTATGGCTTTCGCGGCGAGCGGTTCGACGCTGTCATATCCTGCGTCGCCTCGCGCACGGGCGCGCCCGCGGACGCATGGGCAATCGACTATGGCGCGAACAGCAAGGCTCTTGGCGCCGCCAGCGCCGCAGGCGTCGATCATTTCGTCCTCTTGTCGGCCATTTGTGTGCAGAAGCCGCGCCTTGCCTTCCAGCACGCCAAGCTCGCCTTCGAGGCGGAGCTCATCGCGTCCGGCATGGCCTATTCCATCGTGCGGCCCACGGCTTTCTTCAAATCGCTGTCAGGACAGATCGAGCGCGTGCGCGCGGGCAAGCCCTTCCTCTTGTTCGGCGATGGAACGGCGACCGCATGCAAGCCGATCAGCGACGACGACCTCGCCTGTTTCATCGTCGAATGTCTGGAGGATGAGGGCCGGCGCAACCGCATCCTGCCGATCGGCGGGCCGGGGCCTGCGATCACGCCGCGCGCGCAGGGCGAGGCTCTGTTCGCCCTGCTGGGACGCGCGCCGCGCTTTCGGCATGCGCCCGTGTGGATGATGGACGCGATCGTCTTCGTCATGGAATGCGCCGCCCGGCTCATGCCTTCGCTCGCGGCGAAAGCGGAATTCGCGCGCATTGGCCGCTATTATGCGACCGAATCCATGCTCGTCCTTGATCCGACGACGGGCCGCTATGACGCCGACGCCACGCCTTCCGCCGGCGCCGATCTGCTGTTCGATCATTATGCGCGCGTGCTGCGGGGCGAGGCGCAGACGCAGCGCGGCGCCCATTCCGTGTTCTGAACGCGAACGCCGCGCGCGCAAAAGAAAAGGGCTGGAGGGATCGCTCCCCCCAGCCCGCGTTTTTCAATCTGCGCCTGAAGTCAGGCCCAGCTGAGATCATGCTTCAGGATCGGCGTCGAGCGGATGCGCTTGCCGGTCGCGAAGAAAATGGCGTTCGCCACCGCCGGGGGCGTCGGCGGGCCGGCGGTTTCGCCGAAGCCGCCCCACCACTTGTCCTGCGACATGGCGAAGTGGCTTTCCACCTGCGGCATTTCCGGCAGACGAAGCATTTTGTAATTGTTGAAGTTGACGTTGTTCACGCGGCCGTCGCGGATGTCGAGGCCGCCGTGCAGAACGTGGCTCAACTCCCAGGCCACGCAGCCGCGCACCTGTTCGTGCGCCGCGCGCGGGTTGATGACATAGCCCGTGTTCGAGACGACGACGATCTTCTCGATTGAGAGCGAGCCGCGTCGCGAGACTTCCACCGTGGCGCAGACGCCCACGGTCGCGCCGTGGGATTCCACGACCGCCACGCCCATGCCCTGTCCCTTGGGCAGTTTCGTGGTGAAGCCCGCCACTTCCTTCATCTTCAGCAACACGCGCTGCCAGCGCTCATTGCCTTCCGTCATCTTGATGCGCCATTCCAGCGGGTCCCATCCGCCCGCCAGCGCCAGCTCGTCGATGAATTGCTCCATCAGGAAGCCGTTGCTGTTGCTGCCCGGCGCGCGGTTGGGGCCAACGGGAATGTGGCTCGCCGCCACATGGCGCTCATAGCGGTAGTTGGGGATCGCGTAGGGAATGTTCGCGATGCCGCGGTCGGCGTAGGCGGGCACGCCCGGCTCGGCGACGGCGCGGCTGAGCATCGCCTTCGGCAAGCCCTTCTCGTCGAGGCTCGCCTCGAAATGCGCCCACACAGGCGGACGCGAGCGCGTCTGCGCGGTGTCCTCCTCGCGGGTCCAGATCACCTTCACGGGCTTGCCGACCTGTTTCGACAATTCCACCGCCTGCCGCGGCAGGTCGACGGCGTTGCCCAGGCCGAAGGCGCCGCCCTGATAGGTGGCGTGCACGAACACGTCCTTCACGTCGCGGCCCGCCTGATCAGCGGAGAGCCGCAACAGGGCGGAGACGTCCTGCGTGAAGCTCCACACGTCCACGCGCTCCTTCGTCACATTGGCGACGGCGGCGGGCGGGCACATCGGCGCATGGGCCTCGTAGGGCCGCATGAACTCGCTCTTGAGCGCCTTGGCGTCGGCGGCGAGGATCGGGCGCGGATCGCCGCGCACTTCCTCGACGTGCTTGCCCTCTTTGCTCATCAGCTCCACGGCCTGTTTGTCCATGGAGGCGAAGCTCATCGAGGCGCCGGCGCCGAGATCCCAGTCGATCTTCACGAGATCGAGCGCGGTCTTCGCGCGATAGAAGGAATCGGCCACAACCGCGATCGCGCTGCGCATGTCGCTGTTTGCGAGCTTGTCCTTCGTCTGCTTCAGCTCGATCACCGCAAGCACGCCGGGGCGCGCTTTCGCGGCGGCGGCGTCGAAGCCCTTCACCTTGCCGCCGGGCACGGGGCAGGCTTTCACGGCCGCATAGACCATGCCGGGCACGCGCACGTCGATGGGATAGAGCGCGCTGCCGTCCACCTTAACGGCGACATCCATACGCGGGATGTCCTTGCCCAGCAGCCACCAGTCGCCATAGGCCTTGATCTTCGGCTCTTCGGCGAGTTTCACATTCGCGGCCGCTGAGGCGAACTCGCCGTATGTGGCCTTGTTCGAGCCCGCGGAGAGCATGCCCTGTTCGGCCTTCACCTGCTCACGCGGCACGCCCCATTTCTGCGCGGCCGCTTCGCGCAGACGCTCGCGCGCGGAGGCGCCCGCCTGCATGATGTGGGGATGGCGGTTGCGCACCAGGTTGGAGCTGCCCGTGGACATGTCCTTGTATTCCTGTCCGCGGTTCACGTGCCTGTGGGCGTCGGCCAGCACGGCGCGCACGTCCTTCCAGGGCACGTTCAGCTCTTCGGCGACGAGCTGCGCGACGGAGGTCATGCCGCCCTGGCCCATTTCCGTGTGGGGCACGCGCACAGTCACCACGCCCTTGGGGTCGATGGTGAGCCAGGCGTTGATTTCAGCGCCTTCCGCAGGCGCCTTGGAGGCGTCGCTCATCACGAGATTGGCCGCCTGCGCGACCGGCACGTGGAAGCCCAGCATCAGGCCGCCGCCGGCGGCGAGCGCGCTGGTGACGAAGGCGCGGCGGGAAAGATCGACGTTGGTCATGTGGATCGCCTCCCTCACGCGCCGATCTTCGCGGCGGCGTGGATCGCCTCGCGGATCTGGATGTATGTGCCGCAGCGGCAGATGTTGCCCGCCATCGCTTCGTCGATCTGGCGATCGGTCGGCTTGGGGTTCTTCTGCAGCAGCGCGGCGGCGGACATGATCTGGCCCGACTGGCAATAGCCGCACTGGGGCACGGTGTTTTCAATCCACGCCTTCTGCACGGGATGGCTGCGGTCCTTCGAAAGGCCCTCGATCGTGACGATCTTCTTGCCGGCCGCGGCGGCCGCGTTGAGGTTGCAGGACTTCGTGGCCTGTCCGTCGAGATGGATCATGCAGGCGCCGCATTCGGCGATGCCGCAACCGTATTTGGTGCCGGTGAGGCCGATCGTGTCGCGCAGCACCCAGAGCAATGGCGTTTCCGGCTCGACGTCGACCTCATGGGTCGCGCCGTTGACGTTGAGCGTCAATTTCATGGTTCCCTCCTTGGCGCCGCCGCGGTCTTGTCAGGGGCGAACCCGCCCGCGCGCAGCTTGCCGCAGAGAATATCCGATCAGAGATTTTAGCCAAGTCCCGATGTCAGGCGACTGTCAGGCGCGCCTGATTGCGGAATGTCAGGTCGCTCGTGTCGTACCAGGCGAAATCCAGCGCCGCGTCATGGGTGGCGCGGCAATGGAACTCGAAAAAGGGATTGGCCGCCACGGAAGGGTAAAGCCGCGCCCGGAACAGCGTCTTGCCGCCATAGGCGCATGTGAAGCTTGAAATGATGCGCTGGCGCACCCAATCGTCGACCGCGTTGAGCCGCAGGCCGGTCTCCATCGGGTGGGAGATCAGCGCGCGTATGGTCACGATCTCGCCGGCCCGCGCGCGTTCGGGCGCGCTCACCCGGGAGACCGGCTTGAAGTTCGCCACGTCCTGGATCGTGCCCGATCCGTCGTCCGCGCAGGCGCCCACCACGATCTCCACCTCGGCGTCGCGCCTCAGCAGCCGGCCGTCGCTCATCTGCGCGACCATGGTGACCGTCTGCGATTTCTCGAGCCTGATGCGCGTGGTGAAGGCCGCGCGCCCGCATTCCGGCGTGAACCAGGCCGAGAGAACCTGTGGATTGGGATTGGCGTGGGCGAGCACATGGACGACGCGGGGATGGTCCTGCGGCGTCATCGCGCTGTCGATCTCGATGGTGATGGGCACGGAGGCGCCATTGTCCACGTGGTCGGGCGTGCGCAGAAGCGCGCCTTCGCTGAGATAGGGGCCGCGGCCCAGAAAGGCTTCGATCGCCTCCTCGGCGTCGCGCCACAGCGGGTCGTATCCGCGCCCGCGCACGTCCACGCTTTGCGCGCGCCCTGCGCCCGGCAGGGCGCAGGCGAGCGCGCCCGCTCCGGCGGCGATGAAGCCGCGCCGGCTGAGGTGCGGCGCCTGCGCGCCCGCTCTTATCGGCGCTGGCTCTCGCGTCGGACGATCTCCTCAAGATTGGCCCACGGCTCGCGCTCGGTGAAGCGCGCGCGCATGAACTTCACCACCGCCACCATGTCGGCTTCGGTGATCTGGTTCCGGAAGGCGGGCATGGAGCGATCGAGCGCGCCTTGCGGCGGCTTGATGCCCTCGAAGGTCGCGCGCACCACATTGGTGGGGTCAGGCAGGTTGAGGGCGCTGTTGAGCGCGAGCGGCGCGGGCTTGCCGCCTTTCTTGTGGCATTCCGCGCAGCGCGTCTGGAACAGGCGCTGGCCGGGGTCGGCGATTTCGTTGGGCGGCGCGTTGTCGCGGGCGGGATCCCACTCGGTCTTGTCCACGCGCGCCATCGCCTTGCGTTCGGCCTCCGCCTGCGCCTGCGGCGATTTCGCAGGGCCGGCGAGCGAGACGACATAGGCGGCCAGCGCGAACATGTCGTCTTCCTTCTGGTCGCGCAGATTGCTCGAGACCGGACCCATCGAACCGGCGGCGAGTCCGTGGTGCTTGTCCCACCCGTCCATGAGGTAATTCACGAGCGCGGTCTTGGTCCATGGAATGGGCGCCGGCGAGGAGGCGTCGAGCGCGGGCGCGTACCAGCCGTTGACGAAGGCGCCCGCATAGGCGCGTTTCGCATCGATCGCGCCGAGCGCATT
Source organism: uncultured Beijerinckia sp. (assembly GCA_964645525.1). GTDB lineage: Bacteria > Pseudomonadota > Alphaproteobacteria > Rhizobiales > Beijerinckiaceae > Terripilifer. Next base: position 70,860 of record CAZYBF010000002.1, on the reverse strand, counting down.
GCGGGGCGAATGGCATGCGCCGCAATGGCCGAGCCCTTCGGCCAGATAGGCGCCGCGCGCCCATTCCGCGTCCTGACCGGGGCCGGGTTTCGGCGCCTCGGGCTTCAGGAACAGGGCGTTCCACACGGCGAGGCCTTGCCGCACGTTGAAGGGAAACGACATCGCGTTGGCCGGCGTCTTGTCGGCCTGCGGCGACACGCCCTGCATGAAATAGGCGTAGAGCGCCTCGATGTCCTCGTCGTTCACTCGGCTGAAATGGTCGTAGGGGAAGGCGGGATAGAGATAGGCGCCGGAGCGGCTCACGCCCTCGCGCATGGCCCGGGTGAAGGCGGCGAGCGACCATTGGCCGATCCCGCTCTCCTTATGGGGCGTGATGTTGCTGGAATAGAGCGTGCCGAAGGGCGTTTCGATCGCCCGGCCGCCGGCGTAGGGCTTGCCCCCGTCGCGCGTGTGGCAATAGGCGCAACTGCCAAGCGCCGCGAGGGTCTCTCCCTGCGAAACGACCTTGCGCCCGTAGTCCTTGACCTCGCGCGCCGGCGCGATCTCCGGCTTGCCGGTGGCGAAGATGAAGCCGGCGACCCCGGCCAGTCCGGCCAGTCCGGCGACGACGACGAAAGCAAGCGCGCGCCTCATCGGGCTCGATCCTCCTTGTGGTTTCTTTCCGCCCGCTCTCAGGGAGCGGATTGCCAATTTTCGCCGCAAGCAATAGCTTAATCTCAGGGCCCATGAAAAGGGGCCGCAATCGAAGGAAACGCTCCATGGCGATCAACCTCTCCATCAATGGCGTGTCCCATTCCGTGGACATCGAGCCTGAAACCCCGTTGCTGTGGGTCCTGCGCGACGCGATGGGACTCACCGGCACCAAATACGGCTGCGGCATTTCGCGCTGCGGCGCTTGCACCGTGCATGTGGACGGACAGGCGACGAAATCTTGCCAGACGGCCGTTTCCGCCGTCGTCGGCAAGCAGGTCACGACCATCGAGGGCCTTTCCAAGGACAGCAGCCATCCGGTTCAGCAGGCCTGGCGCGAAGTTGGCGTGCCCCAGTGCGGCTATTGCCAGTCCGGCCAGATCATGTCCGCCGCCGCCCTCCTGCAGAAGAGCCCCAAGCCGACCGATCGCCAGATCGACGAGGCCATGGCGGGCAATATCTGCCGCTGCGGCACCTATCAGCGCATCAAGGCCGGCATCCGCCGCGCCTCGCAGATCTCCGGCGCGTGAGGAGGAGGCAATCATGACCGACGTCAATCTCTCCCGCCGCGCGTTCATCCATACGTCCGTCGGCGCCGCCGGCGGCCTGGTTTTGGGCTTCCATATGCCCGACGCCCATGCGGCCAAGACCGAATCGCGTCCCTGGACCACGCCCACCAAGGGCGTCGAGGTGAACGCATGGCTCGCCATCGATCCCGATGGCACGGTGACGATCCGCGTGCCCCATACGGAAATGGGTCAGGGTGGCATGACCTCCGTGGCGCTGATGATCGCCGAAGAACTCGACGTGGAATGGTCGAAGGTGCAGGCGGTGTTCGCCGATCCCAACCGCCATCTGCGCAACAACAAAGAATACGTGACGATGTTCACCGCCGGCTCGCAGCTTGTCTGGCGCCAGCATCCTCACATCATGCAGGCGGGCGCCTCGGCGCGTGAGCGCCTGAAGGAAGCGGCCGCGCAGGCCTGGGGCGTGCCGCGCGCGCAGGTGGTCGCCAAACAGGGCGTGCTCACCTCCGGCGCGCGTCGCGCGACCTACGCCGAATTCGCCACCGCCGCCGCCGGCGTGAAGCTTGCGGAAGAGCCGGCGATCAAGCAGTCGAAAGATTGGTGGCTGCTCGGCAAGGACGTGCTGCGTCTCGACATCCCTCACAAGGTGAACGGCAGCGCGCAATATTCCATCGACACGCGTCTGCCCGGCATGGTCTATGCGGCCGTCAAGGCGAGCCCCGTGCCCTGGGGCAAGCTGAAGAGCTTCAACTTCGACGCGATCAAGAACCGTCCCGGAATCATCGGCGCCTATGAACTGCGCGCCGTGCCCGGCAAGCGCGGCCAACCCGACATGCAGGACGCGGTCGCGGTGGTGGCGGACAGCTGGTATCGCGCGAAGACCGCGCTCGACCTCCTGCCGATCGAATGGGAGGCGGGCGAGGCCGGCAAGCTCAATAACGCCTGGCATTCCGCGAACGCCACGAAAATGCTCGGCGAGAAGGGCACGATGACGAAGGAGGACGTCAAGGCGGTGGAAGCCGTCGCCGCCTCCAAGAAAGTCGTCGCGGCCGATTACGAACGTCCCTTCGAGGCGCATCTGCGCATGGAGCCGATCAATGCGACGGTGCATGTGCAGGACGGCCGCGTGGACGTGTGGTCGCCCACGCAGGATCAGTCGGTCGCCATTCAGCTTGTGGCCGATCAGCTCGGCGTTTCCGAAAAGGACGTCTACGGCCACACGATGTTCCTGGGCGGCGGCTTCGGCGGCAACGGCGCCGGCGGCACCGCGGTGACGCGCCAGGCGGCGGAATTGTCCAAGCGGCTGAAGCGCCCCGTGAAGGTGCTCTGGAGCCGCGAGGAGGACGTCGCGCAGGACAAGCAGCGTCCCATGTCCGCGGCGCGGCTGAGCGCCTCCATCGGCGCAAACGGCCTGCCGGAGGCGATCACCACCCGCGCGGCCTGGTACTCGCTCGACAAGGCGAACCAGTGGGGCCCGGCGACCGCCGACTACGGCATCGCCACCATGCCCTACAACATCCCGCTGCGGCATCACGAGCGCCACAACCTCGACACCCATGTGCCGAGCTCGACGCATCGCGCGCCGGGCGCCAACCAGACGGGCTTCATGATCGAATCCTTCGCGGACGAGATGGCGCTCGCCGGCGGCTGGAACCCGCTCGACTGGCGCATCGAGATGACGAAGGGCAAGGACGACTGGCAGCGCGTGCTCAAGACCCTGAAGGAGAAGTCGGGCTACCGCACCGACCTCAAGAAGGGCGAGGGCATGGGCGTCGCCGCGGTTGAGTGTCACGGCACGATCGCGGCCGCTTGCGCCACGGTCACTGTGAGCCGGCGCGGCCAATTGACGGTCGAGAAGCTCGTCATCGTCGTGGACCCCGGCCATGTCATCAATCCGCGCGGCGCCACCGAGCAGATCGAGGGCGCGGCGATCTATGAATTGTCCCACGCCTGGTACGGCGGCCTCGAAATGCGCGACGGCCGTTTCGTGAACACGAACTTCGACTCCTACAACATCCTGCGCATCGATCAGGCGCCGGAAGTGGAGGCGCATTTCGCGCTCACCGGCGGCAAGAAATGGGGCGGCATGGGCGAGCCCGCGGGCCCGCCGGTTCCGCCCGCCGTCGCCAACGCGATTTTCGCGGCGACCGGCAAGCGCATCCGCACCACGCCGTTCCGTCTGCACGATCTGAGCTGGAGCTGATCGCGCGTGATTCGCGCAAATCATGCGAAAGGGCGCCTTCGGGCGCCCTTTTTCTTTGGTGGGACGTCTCCCAAGCGGGCGTGGGATTCAGGGATCGCCCGCGCAGGTGAGCGCGACCACGGCCAGCCGCTCGTCGGCGCTGCTTGCGGCCGAACAGGCCTGCGCGCCGGGGTGCAGCATGATCTTTTTGTGGCGCGGGCTCGCGCTCCACGTCTCCACGATCTCCTGCGCGCTTGAGCGCGCGGGGCCGCGATAGAGATTTTCGCCCGCCCATGCGCCGGGCGTGTTCGCGCCCATCACGTCCGCGCCGAAGCCCGCATGGCCTGCGGCGAGGTTCCCATTGCGATGGGACCACGCCCCACGCGCGCGCGCGCTCGTCATGGGCAGGTCGAGCGTCTGAACGGGCGCGAGGCCTGCGCTCTTGCGCAGGGCGTTGATTTCGGCCACCACGTCGGGCCGCGCGCGCGACGGCGGCGCGTCGAGGCCGGCGCAGCCGGCGGTCATCGTCGCGCACAGAAGAGCGAAGGCTTTGGCGTTCATATGCGTCGGGGTCTTTCTCGCTATGCGGGCGCGTCCGGTCTCGCGCGAGCGCGGATGGCGTACAAGCGCGCATCGGAATAGGGCGCTGGCGAAAGCGGCGCAAGCAGGGAGCTTAACGTGGCGATGGGTGTGGCGCGGCAGGACGGCGAGACCGAGGTGATCATCGTCGGGGGCGGGCCGGTGGGTTTCGGGCTCGCGCTTGAGCTGGGATTGCGGGGCGTCGCCTGCGTCGTGGTGGAGCGTTACGTCACGCCCCAGCCGATCCCCAAGGGCCAGAACCTCACCCAGCGCACCATGGAGCATTTCCGCGCCTGGGGTCTTGAGAAAGAGGTGCGCGCCGCGGCCCCGATCCCGGTTGAGTTCGGCATCGGCGGCCTCACCGCCTATGGGTCGCTGCTCAGCGATTATCATTACGACTGGTATCAGCGCGCGCTCGTGCGCCCCTATTACGTTTGCGACAACGAGCGTCTGCCGCAATATTCCACCGAGGCCGCCCTGCGCGCGCGCGCCGCGCAGGTTCCCGCCATCACGTCGCTGCTTGGCTGGACATGCGAGCGCGTGACCCAGGACGCCGACGGCGCGCAGGTCGAAATCGCCGACCGCGACGGCGCGCGGCGCGTCCTGCGCGGGCGTTATGTGGTGGGCTGCGACGGCGCGCGCTCGCTCGTGCGCGATCAGGCGGGCATTGCGCAGACCCGCAACGATCACGACAAGCTGATGGTGTTGCTCGTCTTCCGCGCGCCTGAGCTCAATCGTCTGCTCGCCCGCTACAAGGGCAAGTCGTTCTTCAACGTCCTCCATCCTGATCTCGACGGCTATTGGCTGTTTTTCGGCCGCGTGGACACGGGCGACACATGGTTCTTCCACGCGCCCGTGCCCGTGGGCACGACGCGCGACAATTTCGATTTCCACGCCTATCTCGAACGGGCGGTCGGCGCGCCCTTCGCGTGCGAGTTCGAACATATCGGCTTCTGGGACCTGCGCATCGCGATTGCGGATTCCTACCGCGCAGGGCGCGTCTTCATCGCGGGCGACGCGGCCCATTCCCATCCGCCCTATGGCGGCTATGGCGTGAACACGGGGCTTGAGGACGCGCGCAATCTGGGCTGGAAGCTCGCCGCCGCCCTGCGCGGAGGCGCCGGCCCCGACCTGCTCGAATCCTACGACGCCGAGCGTCGGCCGGTGTTCGCCTCCACCGCGCGCGACTTCATCCAGAAATACATCGATTCCGACCGCGCCTTCCTGCGCGCGCATGATCCCGCGCGCGACAGGGGTGGCTTCGAGGCGGCATGGCGCAAGCGCCAGCAGGGCGTGGAGGCTGAGATCTACGGCTTCGAGCCTCATTACGAGGGCTCGCCCATCGTCTTCGGTCCGCCGGGCGCGCAATCGGGCGCTATTGGCGAGCACGCGTTCCGCGCCCGCGCAGGCCACCATCTCGCGCCCCAGCCCCTCGCCGGCGGCGTCAATGTCTATGACGAGCTGGGAGAGGGCTTCACGCTGCTGGCGCTGGGCGCGCCCGAGGCCGATGTGGCGGCCTTCGAGGCGGCTGCCCGCGCGCGCGGCCTGCCGCTCAAGGTCCTGCGCGACACGGCCGGCTCACCCGCCGCGCAGGCCTATGCGGCGCCGCTTGTGCTGGTGCGCCCGGACCATTTCGTCGCCTGGGCGGGCGCGCAGCCTCCCGGCGGCGCGGACGCCGCGCTCGCGCACGCCGCTGGTTTCTGACCCCCGCGGAAGGCGCCGGCCCCGCCCGGGCCTCGCCTTGACAATCCGCTAGACGCGCAGACACTTGATCGGGAAGCGCCTGCCGCGGTCGCCCGACGGGGGCTGCGCGCGGGCGCGCAAGCCGATACAATCGGCGCCAGCGAATTCGTTCGGAGGACAGCCATGGGAATTCACGAAAGGACCGCCTCTCGTCGCGAAGAGGTCTATGACGTCGAGAAATATCATCCCGACGAATACACCGGCTCATCTCCGATCAAGGTGAACAAGCTCGGCCACTTCGTCTATGAGGTGAGCGACGTCGAGCGCACCGTGAAGTTCTGGAAGGAAGTGATGGGCTTTGAGGAGACCGACCGCAATCGGCACGGCATGGTCTTCTTCCGCTGCGGCGCGGATCATCACGCCATCGGCCTGCGCCCCATGAAGGCCGGCAAGGCGCCCAAGCGCGACATGGCCGGCGGCCTGCAGATGGAGCATCTCGCGTTCGAGGTCGACAATGTCGAGGTGCTGAAGAAGGCGAAGGCCTATCTCAAGGCCAACAACATCCCGATCGTCTTCGAGGGCCGCAAGGGCGCGGGCTGCAACACCAGCATCAATTTCCTCGATCCCGACGGCTACGAGTTCGAGATCTATTGCGAGATGGACCAGATCGGCCCCGACGGCCGCCTGCGTCCGGCCACCATGTTCCGTCCGGCCGATCCGCTTGAGGAAGCCATCGCCAATCCGGTTGAAAAGTCCTGGTGAGGCATGGGCGGGCCGGCTCGCCCGCTCTGAGACTCCAACGCGCGCGGAACCCTTCCGCGCGCGTATTCACAAGCGTCCTGCTTGTGCGAAAGACGTCGCGCAAGCGTCTTTAAACAATAAAATCGGGAGGAGACCACATGGCGAGCGCCGCGATCGAAGGGCGTATCCGCAGATGGCAGGAGCAGCGCTGGCTGCTCGACGCGGTGATCCGCACCATCGGCGTCAACTGGGACCAGAACCGCATCGCCTCCAAGAGCAAGCCGGGCGGCGAGGTCGCGGAGAAGGATTTCGAGGCCGTCGCGCGGCGCATCAAGAAGTTCGACGACATCCATCGCGAATTCGCCTCCATGGCGCGCAAGCGTCAGGCCAAGGCGCTCGCCTATGAGAACGAGGGTCGCCTCGTCACCGCCGCCGAAAGCTACATCGCCGCAGCGCTTCTGTGGGCCTCCTCCTGCTGGCCGCTGTTTGAGGCGAGCGAGGAATTGCACGCCAGCGAAAAAGAGATGAACGCCTGCTATGCGAAGTTCATCCGCTACGCGCCCCATCATATCGAGAAGGTCGAGATTCCCTTCCAGGGCAAATCGCTTCCCGCCTATCTGCATCTGCCGCGCAAGCCCGCGCCGGGCGAAAAGTTCGGCTGCGTGATCTCCATCGGCGGCATGGACGGCAGCAAGGAGAACATGGTCTCCATCTATGGCGACCGCTTTCTGGCGCGCGGCCTCGGCGTGCTCGCGGTGGACGGTCCGGGACAGGCGGAATCGGCGTCGCGCGGGATTTTCTTCACCGAGAGCAATTTCGGTGACGCGGGCCTCGCGATCCACGGCTGGCTTGCGCAGCACGGCCATATCGACATGGACCGTCTCGCCATCCGCTCCTCGAGCTTCGGTAGTTATTTCGGCACCGTGGCGGCGGCTGCGCTGGGCGACAAGATCAAGGGCTATGCGGTGACCGGCGTATGCCAGGAGCCCGGCTGCAACACGATCTTCAATCTCGCCTCGCCGACCTTCAAGGCGCGTTTCATGTTCATGTCGGGCTATGAGGACGAAGCGGCCTTCGACGCCTTCTGCAAGAAGATCGACCTGCGTCCCTTCGCGCCGAAGATCACGTGCCCCTATATGGCGATCGCAGGCGAGAACGATCAGCTCTCGCCCATCGAGCACACGGAGAATCTGTTCAAGCTCATCAAGGCGCCCAAGCGTCTGGTGATCTATGAGGGCGCCAATCACGGCGTGGGAGATTCGCCGAGCGCGGACAATGGCGAGGACAAGAACACATTGCTCGCCGACTGGCTCGTCGACCGCATCGCCGGCAAGCCCTTCCGCTCCGAGCGGGTCTGGATCGATCTCGCCGGACGCGCCGTCGCGACCGGCTTCGACGAATAGCCGCAGGGCGGCTGCTGCGGCGGTCCGAGCGGCGGGGTTCGAGCCGCCGCTCGCCTTCTTCTACTTGCCGCCGCCGGCGAGGCTAGTGGCGCGCTTCACGCGTTCGATCACCTCCGGCGGCGTGGCGTACATGGAGGCGATCACCTTCTCCACCGCCGCGCCGTCGAGCGGTTCAAGTCGCTGGCGACGCGCGGTGGCTTCCTGCACATAGGCGGGATCCTTGATCGCCTTCATGAAGGCGGCGCGATAGCCGTTGACCACCGCGTCGGGCGTGCCGGGCGGCAGGAAATAGGGGTTCTGGATTTCGTCGGAGGCGCCGAAGAAATCATAGGCGGCGCGCTCCGCGTCCGTCTTCAGGAGATCGCGGGCGTAGGGCGCGCCGGCGGCTTCCTTCACGCCCTCCATCTTCGAGACGGTGAAGAGAATCCGCACGAGATTTTCGGTGAGCCAGCGCGGCTGCCCCACCTGCACGGAGCTCAGCGTCACGCAGCGCCCGTCCACTTCCCCGCGCTCCACCGCCAGCATGGACGTGCCGCCGTCATAGCCCGAGATCGGCTTGAAGCGCGTGCCCAGAAGATCGTTCATCAGCAGCGGGCCGAGCGTGGAGTTGGAGGCCGCGCCGGTGGCGGAGATCGGCACGTCGCGCTTGCGCGCGTCATCGACGTTCTTCACCGGCGACGTATGCCAGACGAGACACACGGTGTCTTCGGAGGTCATGCTGCCGACCCAGCGGAAGTTGCGCAGGTCGTAATTGACCTTGCTGTTGCCCATCAGCGGCTCCTTGATCGGGCCTGCGGGCGTGACGCCGATGGACGTGCCGTCCTTCGCGCCGATGTTGTAGACGTTCTGCACGCCTTGCAAACCGCCGCCGCCGGGCAGGTTCTGCACCACCATGTTCGGCTGGCCCGGCAGATAGAGGCGCAGGTAATTGATGAACAGGCGGGCGTAGAGATCGACGCCGCCTCCCACGCCGCCGGCGACCGTCACGTTCACCGTCTTGCCCGCGAGGTTGAAGTCTGCGCGCGCGCTCATGTCGGCCTGCGGCGCGGCGAAGGCGACAAGCGCCGCCGCGAATGCTGCTTTACGCATTTCAGTCCTCCCTCAAGCTGAGCGCCGGAAGCCGGGCGCCGCCTTGTGCATGCGTTCCGCGCCGTCCTTGCCGACGCGCACCATCTCGCCGGTCTGCACGCCGGCCTTGCCGTCCAGCGTCATCACCGACGGCTGGATCACGATCGTCATGTTCTCTTCGAGCCGCATGTCGGGCACGGCGGCGGATGGGCGTTCGCGCGTGCCCAGGATCGGCGGCAGATAGCCGCCGCCATAACCGTGCACGAGATCGTCGCAGATGGTGAATCCCTTCGCGGCGATGCAGGAGGCCGCGTCGAGCAATTCCTCCACATGCGCGCCGGCGCGCACTTTCCTGAAGATCGCGTCATAGGCCTCCTGCGCGACCGCATGGAGATCCCGATAGAGCGGCGTCGGCTCCGCGCCCACCGCGATGGAGCGCTGGATCTGCCCGGGATAGGACCAGAAGGAGACGGCGATCTCCGTGAACACGATGTCGCCCTGCCGCACCTTCCTGTTGCGCGCGATCTGCGAGGGCACGCAGCATTCGGGCGCGCTCATCGAGGTGACGCCGGTGTAGTGAATCTGCGTGAGCCCGCCCAGCGGCGCATAGGCGCGCTCGATCACGTCGCCAAGCTCATATTCGCTCATGCCCGGCCGCGTCTCGCGCTCCAGCGCCTCCACGGCGAGATCGGTGAGCGCGCAGCCGATGCCCAGCCATTCCAGCTCCTCCGCGCTCTTGATCATGCGCAGGCGCGTGTAGCCCCGGTTGAGATCCACCGGCGTGAGGCCCGCCTCCACGAGTTTTTCGTGCAGGCCGTGGCCGTAGGAGCCGAGCACGCCCACCTTGGCGCCCGCGCCTGTGCGCTTCACGAGTTCGCGGATCGCGAGGGTCTGGCTGCCTTCCGCGCCCCAGCGCACGTCGGTCTGCGGCGAGAGCACGCGCGCGAGCGCGGCGTTGTTCGGGTTCTTCACATAAAGCACGTCCTGCGCGCCGGGGGTGAAGATGACGAAATGGCCGCTGGTGCTGGGCCAGCCCGTCAGCCATTGCGTCGCCGAGCCCTTGCGGTCGCCGCCGGAGAACAGGACCGCCTTCGCGCCCGCCTGCGTCATGAGCTCCGCAACGGCCGAGCGTCGGCGCGTCATTTCCGCGTCGGAGAACGTGGGGAACTCCGCCTCCATCAGGCGGCGCTGGCGTTCGTTGATCTGCGGCGCGTGCATGGTTCGTCCCGTCGTGAGGCCGCGCGGCGGCGGCGATGGCGTGCGACGAATAGAAAGGGCGAGGGGCAAGCGGCGATCAGAATGATGCGATCATGCGTGCCCTTGCGCGGAACAGTCCGCGGACGTCCTCCCGATCTTTTCGTTGGTTTGATGAGACCGCAAAAACCCGCCGCATGCAAGGCGAAGGTCAGCTCTCGTCCGGCGCGTCCCGCTATGGGGGCTGGACAGCGGCGCGCGTTGGACGCACTTTGCGGCGCTTACGGAAGGACAATCGCATGCAGGAAGAAGCTCAGGCCCCGCGTTCAGACGCGCCGATCATCGGCCTCGTCAGCTTCGCGCACATGCTCAGTCATTTTTACATGCTGTGCGTGCCGCCGCTGTTCCCGCTGCTGCGCAAGGATCTCGGCCTCGATTATGTGGACATGGGCCTGACGGTGACGATCTATGCGGTCGTCACCGGCGCGATGCAGACGCCGATGGGCTTCCTTGTCGATCGTCTGGGCGGACGCGTCGTGCTGATCGGCGGCCTGTTCGTGAACGCGATCGCGATTTTCCTCGCCGCCTACGTGACGGGCTTTTGGGGCCTCGCCTTCGCCATGGCGCTGGGCGGGCTTGGCTCCAGCGTGTTCCATCCCGCCGACTATACGATCCTGAACGCTGCGGTCAGTCCCTCGCGCATTGGTCGCGCGCTCTCGGTTCACGCGCTCGCCGGCAATCTCGGCTTTCTCGCCGCGCCGCCTTTCGTTGCGCTCATCGCCGCCTATGGAGACTGGACGCTTGCGCTGCGGGCTGCCGGCGCGCTGGGCGTTGTCTTCGCGCTGGTGATGGCTCTGGCGCCGGGCGCCTGGTACGAGGGGACGACTGCGCCTGCGCGCAAGTCGCGCGCGGCGCAATGGCGCCTGCTTCTGGGCTCTCCGCGCATTCTCTCGCTCTTCGCCTTCTACATGTTCTCCTCGGCCGCCAATTCCGGGATCGTGCATTTCTCCGTCGTGTCGCTGCATGAGCTTTATGGCGCGCCGCTTGCGGCTGCGGCGGTCGCGCTCACCATCTATCAGGCGGCGCAGATGCTGGCGGTCCTGCCCGGCGGCTATGTGGCCGACAAGGTCTCCTCGCAGGAGACGGTGCTGGCGATCTGTTTCGCGGTGTCGGGCGTGGCGGTGGCCGTGGTCGGCGTGGCCGCGATTCCCTACGCGCTCGCCGTCGCCCTGCTCGGCGTCTCGGGCGGTATGCGCGGCCTCGTCAACGCCTCGCGCGACGTCTCAGTGCGCCATGCGGCCGGGGCCGTGAGCGTGGGCACGGTGTTCGCCTTCGTCACCACGGGCTATTCCTGCGGGCAGGTGATCGGGCCGATCGCCTATGGGCTCATGGTGGACATGGGGCGGCCCAATTACGTGTTCTGGCTGTCCGCCGCCTTTTCCTTCATGGGCATCGCCACCATGCTGGTGGGCATGAAGGCGCCGGCCCCGCAGCCGGCGGAATAGGTCGCCGCCCGCTCTTTAGGCGCCTTGCGCGCAGGAGCGGCGAATTGCGCAAGATTCGGGCGGGTGGCTCAGGCGGCGCGCGCGTCCCGCGCCGGCTCGAGCTGGTCGGAGGGCACGCCCCACAGCACGCGGCCGTCGAAGCGCACGTCCGCCCGCACGCCCTTGGCGGCGCCGGGAGCGCGCGTTTCATAGGCGCAAATCACGATTCCCTCGCAGTTTGAAGGCACGCCGCGATCCGCGACGAGCCGGGAGTCCGCTTTCAGGCGCACTTTCTGTCCTGCGTGCATCTTGGTCTCCTGTGCCGGGGCGGGCGGCGGGGGCGCCGCGCGCCCGAAGTCCAATGCGACGCGCGTGCCAGTCGGGCGGCTTTCCGCGCGCGGCCTGATCCTTCTTTCGTCAAAGCGCGTATGGGCCTTATGAATTCTCTCGAGCCGCCGCCGTTCTACGACGATCTGGGCGCGAGCCTGCGCGAGGCCTGGGCCTTGCTCGCCCGCGGGGCGGCCGATCGCCGCTCGGCCTTCCACACCCCTGTCGTGGCCAATGCGGGCGCGGACGGGCGGCCGCGGCTGCGCGCCATGGTGCTGCGCGCGGTCGATCCGGCCCGCCGCCTCCTGCGCTTCCACACCGACTGGCGCAGCGCCAAGGTCGCGGATCTGGCCCGCGATCCGCGGGTGAGCGCGCATGTCTACGATCCGCGCACGAAGATCCAGCTGCGCCTTGCGGGCGCGGCGCGCCTGTCGCCGCCCGACGCCGCGCAGGCGCAGGCTTTCTGGGACGGTTCGCGGCCCCAGAGCCGCGCCTGCTACGCCCAGCCGCAGGCGCCCGCGACCGTCCTCGCAGCCCCTCAAGACGCGGATGCGCGCCTGGCTGACGGGCGCGCCAATTTCAGCGCGCTGGAAATCGAAGTGACCGAGATCGAATGGCTCTATCTGTTCCACGCAGGCCATCGGCGCGCGCGCTTCGTCTGGTCGGACGCCGGCGCTGCGCAGGCGGGCTGGACGCAGGACTGGCTCGCGCCCTGAGCCTGCAAGCTGGCGTCGCATTTGCGGCTTGCGGCGGCGCGCGCGCATCGTCATTCTGTGCCCATTGCCGCGCGTCGCGTTTCATCGAAATTCATTGAGGGCTTTTCATTGCCGAATTCATTCATGGGCGAGGAGCCTGCGGCTTCGCCCGGCGCTGCGACCCCGCGCGCGGCCTTATTGCGCGCGCGCTTGCCCGGCGCCTGCGCGCGCGGCGAATTCGAGGTGGAATATCAACCGATCTGCGATTTGCGCAGCGGGCGCGCGCTGGGCTTCGAGGCCCTGCTGCGCTGGCGCGACGCGGGCGCGCTCGTGCCGCCCGATGAGTTCATCCCGCTGGCTGAGGAAAGCGGCGACATCGCCGCCCTGTCCGACTGGATGGTGGCGCGCGCCTGTCGCGACCTCGCCGCGCTTGGGGCGGCCTGCGGCGTGTCGCTCAACGTCTCCTCCGGCCAGCTCGTGGAGCCCGGCTTCGCGGCCCGTTTCGTCGAGCGCCTGCGCGCGGCCGGCGTCGATCCGGCGCGGGTGAGCGTCGAGGTCACGGAAAGCGTCCTGATTCGCGAGCCGGGGCAGGCCATCGCCGCCCTTGCGCATTTGCGCGGCGCGGGGGTGCGCGTCGCCATCGATGATTTCGGCACCGGCTTTTCAAGCCTCGCTTACTTGCGCGAACTCCCCTGCGACGTGGTGAAGGTGGACCGCAGTTTCGTCGCCGGCGCGACGCAGGACGGCGTCTCGCAGGCCATTCTCGAGGCCATCGCCCAGATCGGCCGGCGCATCGGCGTCGCGGTTCTGGCGGAGGGCGTGGAGACGCAGGACCAGCGCGACTGGCTGGCGCAGGCGGGGTTCGCGCTGGGGCAGGGCTATCTGTTCGGACGTCCCGCCCCCGCAGACCATTGGAGCGGGCGCAGCGCGGATGCGGCGATTGCGAGCGGCCCCGCCGCGGAATAGGTTCGGCGCACCCGGCTTCGGCCCAACCGCCGCAAAGGCAAACGCTGCAAAGACGTCCATGGGTTGCGTTCGCTCGTTGATTCGCTTTTCGACGCCCCGGTCCGCGGAGGCGTCGTGAGACTGGGCCTCATCGGCTTCGGCGCCATCGTTCGCCAGACGCTCGCCAGCCTCGAGGCGGCGGTCGCCGCTGGCGAGGCGCCCATGCTGGAGGAGCTCGTCTGCCTCGCCCGTGAGGGCGCGGAGGGGCGCGCCCACGCCACGCTGGACGCCTTCGCCGGAACCCTGGCTCGCCGCGTGGTGGTGGTGGAGGGCCTGCCCGACCTGCTCGCCCGCAGGCCGGCGCTGGTCGCGGAGGCGGCGGGCCATGGGGCGGTGCGCGACTACGGCCCCCCGGTCCTCGCCGCCGGCCTCGACTTCCTGATCGTCTCCGCCGGCGCGCTTGCGGACGATTCCCTGCGCGCCGCCCTTGATTCGGCCGCCCGGGCCTCGGGGGCCCGCTGGAGCCTGTGCGCGGGCGCTGTGGGCGGGCTCGACCTGCTGGCCGCCGCCCGGCTCGCCGGCCTGCGCGAGGTGCTCTACGTCTCCCGCAAGCCGCCTGAGGCCTGGCTCGGCACGCCGGCGGAGCGCCTCCTCGACCTCGCTGCCCTGACCGCCCCGGTCGCCTTTTTCGAGGGCGACGCCCGACAGGCCGCCCGCGACTTCCCCCAAAACGCCAATGTCGCGGCCACGATCGCGCTGGCCGGCGCCGGGTTCGACGCCACCCGCGTGCGGCTGGTCGCCGATCCGGGCGTCACTAGAAATATTCACGAAATCAATATTTTGTCAGATATCGTGACGGCCCGGTTCGAAATCGCCGGCGCCCCCGCGCCCGACAATCCCAAGACCTCGCTGACGACCGCCTTCGCGCTCTGCGCCGATCTGCTGGCGCGCCTGAAGTCCCGCACATAACAGCCGCGCTTACGCCCCGCCGGGCGAGCCTGCGTGATCCCGTCCCGCTGCTTCTGTCGATTGTTGACAATCTGCAATCGGCCGGGCAGGGAGGGGGCCTATCAGCCGCAGCCTTGAGGGAGGGGCGCGTTGGACGACCTCACCGTGTTACGCACGCGCTCGCTGCCCGGCGTGCTTGAGAAAGAGCTGGAGAAGGCGATCCTCGGCGGGGAGCTCGCGCCCGGCGGCCGGGTGAACGAGAATGCGCTCGCCGCCCGCTACGGCGTGAGCCGCGGGCCGATCCGCGAGGCGCTGCGCACCTTGCAGGCGGCGGGGCTCGTCGTCTCCGTTCCCAATCGCGGCTATTTCGTGCGCAAGGTCGATCCTGAAGAGGCGACCCACATCTATGAAGTGCGCGCGGCCCTGTTCGGCCTCGCGGGCGAAACGCTCGCCCGCCGCGCCTCCGACGATCTCATCGCCCAATTGCGCACGCGCCTTGACGCCATGGACGAAGCGGCACGCGCGCGCGATTTCGACGCCTATTATCCGCTCAACCTCTCCTTTCACGATTTCATCGTCGAGGCCGCCGGCAATCCCGTTCTCGCCGCCCATTACCGCGATCTCGTGAAACGCCTCAATCTTTTTCGCGCCCGTTCGCTCGTGCAGGGCGGCGGCCTTGCGGTCTCCAACGCGGAGCACCGCGCCATGGTGGACGCAGTCGCGCGCCGCGATCCCGCATTCGCGCGCGAGACGTTCACGCAGCATGTCACGCGCGCGCGCGATCGACTTATCTCCGCGCAGACGACCTGCGCGCCTCAATCGTCCAACACCTGAAGGAAAGGCCCCTACGCATGTCACAGCAGAGCGCGATCACCGCCGAAGCGATCAAATTCGTCGAGGACGTGGGCTATGGCGATCTTCCCGCCGAGGCTCTGCGCGTCGGCAAGCGCTGCATGATCGACACGCTCGGCGTGATGATCGCCGGTTGTTCGGAACATTCCGTCCACATCCTCGTCGAGGACGCCATTGAGCAGGGCGGCCGGCAGGACGCGCTGCTGCTGGCTGGCGGCCAGCGTAAGGCGCCCGCTGGCGTCGCCGCCCGCGTGCTGGGCACCGCCGGCCATGCGCACGACTGGGACGACACGCAGGTCTCCCATGATCCGGCCCATGTCTACGGCCTGCTCACCCATCCCTCCGTGCCGCCGCTGGCCGCCTCCATCGTGATGGCGCAGCGTCTGGGCGGCGTGGACGGCAAGCGCTTCATGCTCGCCTTCCAGACCGGTTTCGAAGTCGAATGCAAGATCTCCGAATGGATGTCGCATCGCCATTATCGTCGCGGCCACCATTCCTCCGGCACCGTGGGCACGTTCGGCGCCTGCGCGGCGGCGGCCAAACTGCTCGGCCTCAAGGGCGAGAAGCTCGCCCATGCGCTCGGCATCGCCGCTTCGCTCGCCGCAGGCATCCGCGCCAATTTCGGTACGATGACGAAGCCGCTGCATGTGGGCCGCGCCGCTGAGAACGGCGTCACCGCGGCGCTGCTCGCCGCGCGCGGCTTCACCGCCGACCCGACCGTGCTTGACGGGCAATGGGGCTTCTTCGCGGTGATGGGCGAGGGCTTCGATCCCTCCAAGCCCGCGCAGGGCTTCGGCAAGACGCTCACCATCGTGGACCCCGGCGTGTCGATCAAGCCGTTCCCCTCGGGCATTCTCACGCACCAGTCCATGGACGCGATGCTGAAGCTCGTTCTCGACAACGACCTCAAGCCCGAGGAAGTGCAGGCGATCCGCTTCTACGCCGGCAAGAACATTCTCGAGCCGATCCGCTATCCGCTCGCGGTCAACCATCTGCAGGCGAAGTTCTCCATGCCTGCGCTGCTGTCGATGATGATCCTCAAGCGCCGCGCGAGCCACCACGAATTCCTCGACGAATTCGTCGCCTCGCCCGCCATGCAGGACATGCAGAAGCGCACGCAATGCCTGGGCGATCCTGAAATCGACGCGCGCGGCTACGATCTCATCCGCTCGCGCATCGAAGTTGACACGAAGGACGGCCGCAAGCTCGTGCAATGGGCTGACGAGCGCTATCGCGGCGGCCCGCTGAACCCGATCAGCGACGCCGATCTGGAAGGCAAGTTCCGCATGTGCGCGGAAGGCGCGCTGGCTGACGACGCGCAGGCGCGCCTGCTCGACAGCGTGCGCACGATTGAATCCATCGCCGACGCGGCCTCGCTCGCCCAGATCATGGCGTTCGAGCCCAAGCACTGAGATGAGGGCGCGCGCCCTCATCGGGCGCGCGCTTTTAAAGAACCTTGCAATGGAAGGCGGGCCGCCCACGGCTCGCCGCAGAGAGGGAGAAGCGTCATGAAGAAGCTTGCAGCCGCATTGTCCTTCGCAGCTTTGTCGTTCGCCGCCGCCTTCGCGCCGAGCGCGTCCGCCCAGGCCCAGCCTGCGCCCTATCCGCACAAGGTGGTGACCCTCGTCACCCATTCCAGCCCGGGCGGGGGCAGCGACATCTTCCTGCGCGAGATGGTGAAACATCTCGGCAAATACATCGACGCCACCTTCATCGTGGAGAATGTGTCGGGCGGCAGCGGCGCGCGCGCCATGTCGAAGCTTGCGACCTCGAAGCCCGATGGTTCGATCTTCTACGCGATCACGCCGACATACATTTACACCTCGCTGATGTCGAAGCCCCAGCATACGTTCCGCGACCTCGAACCGCTCGCGATCTTCTTCGCGGACCCGGAAGTGCTCTATACGCGCGCGGACGGTCCCTATAAGAGCGTGAAGGACGTGATCGACAACGCGCGCAAGTCGCGCGGGCGCTTTGGCGTCGCCAACCCCGCCTCGCTCGAGCGTCAGGCGGCGGAGCGGTTGAAGAACGCCGCCAAGGTGAATGCGGCCATCGTGTCGCATGAGGGCGGCGGCGACCTCATGATCAATGTGCTCAACGGCACGCTGGATGCGGGCGTGGGCGAGATCCAGGAGCTGCGCGCGCAGCTCGCCGGCGGCAAGGTGCGCCTGCTCGGCTCCTTCACCGAACAGCGCCTCGCCGATTTCCCCGACATGCCCACCGTGAAAGAGCAGGGCTTCGACGTGGTGGTGCACAAGTTCCGCGGCCTCGCCGGCCCCAAGGGTCTTTCGCCCGAAGTGGTCGCCGTGTGGGAGAAGGCTGTGCCGCAGCTTCTCGCCGATCCCGAATACAAGAAGGTCTATGCGCAGGAGAGCCTCATCGTGGACTTCCGCGGCGGGGCCGCCGCCGGCAAGCTCGTCGATGAATTCGCGCGCGAGACGGAAGCCTTCCTCAAGGAAACCGGCGTTTTGAAGTAGGAGTCCGCGATGCGGCAGGATGCAATCGGCGCCCTTGGGCTTTTGATCTTCGCGGGGCTGTATCTCTACGGCTCCGCGCAGATTCCGCACTCGACCCTGTCCGATGAGATAGGCGCGCGCGGTATGCCTTATCTGCTGGGCGTCCTGCTCGCCATCGTCTCGCTGGCCATTTTCGTGCGCGCGCAACTCGCCCCCGCGCGCGCGCAGGAGCCCGCTGGCGAGGAGGCGCAGGAACGCGGCGGCACGCTGCCGCGCGCGCTGGGCGTGCTGGCCTGCGCAGCCCTGTTCGTGGGTCTCTCATGGGCGTTCGGCTATATCGTCGCTTCCGCCGTCACCCTGTTCGCCATCATGCGCTACGAAGGCCTGCCCTTCGACTGGCGGCTGGTGGCGATCAGCGTCGGCGGCGCCGTGTTCTACTGGCTGATGTTCGTGAAGTTCCTCGGCGTCGAACAGCCGATCGGCTTCGTGTTCGGGGGTTGAGATGGACTCGGCTGCGCAGATTTTCACGATGCTGTTCGCAACGCCGCTCATTCCCGCGGCGCTGGTGGGCCTTGTGTGGGGCGTCATCGGCGGCGCCCTGCCGGGCCTGTCCGCCTCCGTCACCATGGCGCTGATCCTGCCGTTCACTTACGCGCTTGATCCGATGTCGGCGATCGTCCTGCTCGCCTCCGTCTATATCGGCGCTGAATATGGCGGTTCGATTCCCGCCATTCTCATCAAGACGCCGGGCACCAATTCCGCCGCCGCCACGGTGATCGACGGCTATGAGCTGAAGCGGCAGGGCCGCGCCGGAGAGGCGCTGGGCATTTCGCTCTGGTCGGGCGTGGTCGGCTCCCTTTTCGGCCTGTTCACGCTCGTCGCTTTCACCGAGCCTTTCTCGCGCCTCGCGCTCGCCTTCAAGCCCATGTCCTATTGCGCGCTGGGCGTGCTTGGTCTGTCGATCATCGCCTCGCTGTCGGGCGGCTCGCTGCTCAAGGGCCTCGCCGCCGGCCTCGTCGGCATGATGGTGGCGACGGTGGGCATTGATCCGCTGTCGGGCGTCAACCGTTTCACCTTCGACCTGCCCGATCTGCTGGCCGGCGTGAAGCCGGTGATGGCGATGATCGGCCTGTTCGCCGTGAGCGAATTGATGCGCCAGTCCGGCGGCGTCGATTTCGCCACGCAGGCGGCGACGGGCGTGCGCATCGTCTTTCCGCGCTGGCCGATGATGAAGCGCCTGTTCAAGCCGCAGGCCATTGGTTGCGGCACGGGCCTCATGGAGGGCCTGTTGCCCGGCGGCGGCGGCTCGGTCGCGGCCTTCTTCTCCTATAACGAAGCCAAGCGCTGGTCGAAGAAGCCGGAGGAGTTCGGCAAGGGCTCCGTGGAGGGCGTCGCAGCGCCGGAGGCCGCCAACAATACGGTGGCGAGCGCGTCGCTCATTCCGCTTCTGAGCTTCGGCATTCCTGGCTCCAATTCCGCCGCCGTTCTGCTTGGCGGCCTGCTGATCCACGGGCTCATTCCAGGCCCGCGCCTGTTCGAGCAGAACGGCGACGTCGTGACCGGCCTTTATCTCGGCTCGCTCGTCGCTATTTTTGCGCAGATCCCGATCGGCATGCTGATCCTGCCGGCGTGCATGTGGATGGTGAACCGTCCGCGCCCCGTGCTCGCCGCCTTCGTCTTCCTGCTGGTGATGAGCGGCGTCTATTCGCTCAACGGTTCGTTCTTCGACATCGGCCTCGTCATGGGCATCGGTTTCCTCGGCTGGATGATGGCGAAGGGCGGTTATCCGTTCCTGCCTGCGGTTCTGGGCGTGGTTCTCGGGCCGATGGTGGAGTCGAACTATCGCCGTTCGCTGCTGCTCTCGGGCGGCGAGCACGACATCTTCCTCGAAGATCCCATCGCTGTCGGCTTCCTTGTCACGGCGGTCCTGTTCATCGGCTATTCCCTCTGGCGCGAGCGCATGGACGCGCGCGCCGCCACAACGAAAGAAGCGTGATCCGCATGCATGACGCACCTGTTTTCGACACGCCCGCCGCTCTCCAGATCGGCGCATTCGCCGCCGCGGTGGACGGAGCGCGCCTGCCGCCCAAGACGCGCGACATCTGCCGCCAGCTGATGATCGACGTCGCCGGCCTGTGCGTGGCCGCGCGCGACACCGATTATGTGCGCGCCTGTCTCGCCAGCGTGCTGTCCGACGGGCCTGCGACCGCCATCGGCCACAAGCGGCGGATGAACGCCTATGACGCGGCCTTCGTGAACGGCACGGCCGCCCATGGCGAGGATTTCGACGACACGTTCGAGGGCGGGCCGATCCATGCGGGCGCGGTGATCGTGCCGGCGGTGCTCGCCGCAGCCGAGCAGCGCGGTCTCGACGGCGCCGCCGTGATGAAGGGAATCGCGGTCGGCGTGGAGATCATGTGTCGCATGTCGCTTGTCACGCCGCAGGCCATGCACAAGGCCTGTTTCCATCCCACCGCCGTGTGTGGCGGGCCGGCGGCGGCGGTCGCCGTGGGCGCGGCCATCGGCCTCGACGCGGAGGCGATCGCGCGCGCCATGGGCACGGCGGGTTCGCTCGCCTCCGGCATTATCGAATATCTCGCCGACGGCAGCTGGACCAAGCGCATGCATGCGGGCGCGGCGGCGCAGGCTGGCCTGCGCGCGGCCTTTCTCGCGGAAGCGGGCTTTAAGGGGCCGCACACGGTGCTGGAAGGCGCGCATGGCTTCTACCGGGCGTTCGGCCCGTCGAAGAAGCCGGAGTTCTCGCATCTGCTCGACGGGCTCGGCCAGCGCTGGGTGACCGACACCGTGGCTTTCAAGCCTTTCGCCTGCGGCACCATGACTCAGCCCTATGTCGATTGCGCCATCGAGCTCGCCCGCGATGGCGTGAAGGCCGACGACATCGTCTCCATTCTCTGCGAGGTGGGCGAGGGCACTGTGCATCGCCTGTGGGAGCCGCTGGCGTTGAAACAATCGCCGCCCAACGGCTATGCGGGCAAGTTCTCCACGCCCTATTGCATGGCGGTCGGCTTCCTCGACGGGGATGCGGGCCTTGGCCAGTTCACCGACGCGCGCACGCAGGACAAGGCCGCCCGCGCGCTCGCCGCGAAAGTCTCTTTCGTGATCGATCCCGCCAATCCTTATCCCAATGAATTCACGGGCCACCTGCGCGCGACGTTGAAGGACGGCCGCGTCGTCGAGAAGCGCCGCGCCCATATGCGCGGGGGCGCCCACGAGCCGCTCACGAACGAGGCGATCCTCGCCAAGTTCCGCGCCAATGCGCGCTTCGGCGGCTGGGACGACGCGCGCGCCGGCGCGCTGGAGGCGGCGCTCAACCGCATCGCGGACGGCGCCAATGTTGATCTGTCGCAGGCGGGAGGCTGACCATGCGCAAGCTTGAAGGATATGTCGCCCTCGTCACCGGCGGGCCGCGCAACATCGGCCGCGCGATCGCGCTGGCTTTCGCCGACGCGGGCGCGCATGTGGCGATCACCGCCCTGTCGGACGCCGCCGGCGCGCGCGCCGTGGTGGAGGAGATCGAGACGCGCGGGGTGAAGGGGCTCGCTGTGCCCTGCGACGTGACGAAGGAGGACGACGTGGCGCGCCTGCGCGACGCGGTGGGCGGCGCGTTCGGTCGGCTTGACGCGCTCGTCAATAACGCCGCCGTGCGCCATGAGACGCCCTTCGGCGAGATGACCTATGCGCAATGGCGCCATGTGGTGGGCGTCACGCTCGACGGCGCCTTCCTGACGGCGACCGCCACGCTGCCGCTTCTGAAAGCGAGCGGCCGCGGCGCCATCGTCAACATCGGCGGCATGTCGGCCTATACGGGCGCGAAGAAGCGCGTGCACGTGCTCGCCGCGAAATCAGGCCTCGGCGGCCTCACGCGCGGTCTTGCGCATGATCTTGCCGAACATGCGATCACGGCCAATCTTGTTTCGCCCGGCCTCATCGACACGCAGCGCGGCGGCCATTCAGCCAAGGAGCCGGATCATCACAAGCATCACGCCACGCTGCTTGGGCGTCGCGGCCAGCCGGAGGAAGTCGCTGCGATGGTGACGTTCCTGTGCGGACCGGACGCGCGTTACGTCACCGGCCAGACCATTCATGTCAACGGCGGAGCCTATCTGCCGACCTGATCGAAGACGGAAGGAAGGGAAACCACATGCGTTTGCATTCATTCTCGCTGGCCTGCGCGGCCGCTTTCGCCAGCATCGCCGCGCCGGCGCTGGCGCAGACCTATCCGAACCAGCCGATCACCGTCATCGTGCCCTATGCGCCTGGCGGCAACACCGACGTGGTGGGGCGCATCGTCGCCGAGCCGATGTCGAACATTCTCGGCCAGAAGCTCGTGATCGAGAACGTCGCCGGCGCCGGCGGCACTACGGGCTCGTTGCGCGCCTCGCGCGCGACGCCAGACGGCTACACGCTGCTTGTTGGCCAGATGGGAACGCATGCGGCGAGCGTGGGGATTTATGAGAAGCTCGGCTACGATCCGGTGAAGGATTTCGAGCACATCGGCCAATTGTCGGACACGCCGATCGGCCTGCTGGTGCGCAAGAACTTTCCCGCGCAGGATCTGAAGACCTTCATCCAGATGGTGAAGGCGGCGCCGGATAAATACAACAACGGCCACGGCGGCATCGGCGCCACCTCGCATGTGTCCTGCATCTTGTTCACCGCGCTCATCGGCGCGCGCTCGCCCATGGTCGCCTATCGCGGCTCCGGCCCCGCGTTCAACGATCTCCTGAGCGGCCAATACGACTTCCTGTGCGACCAGATTCCCCACACCGTCGCCCATGTGAAGGCGGGCAGCGTGCGCATGCTCGCCATCGCGACGCCCGAACGCTCCGACGCGCTTCCCGACGTGCCCACGACCATCGAGGCCGGCCTGCCTGCTTTCCAGGCCTCCGGCTGGAACGCGATGTTCGCGCCGCGCGGCACGCCCAAGCCGATCATGGACACGCTCAACGCGGCCTTGCGCAAGGCGCTCGATGATCCCGCCACCAAGAACAAGCTGGAATCGATCGGCGCCATCCTGCCGCGCGCCGAGAACCGCACGCCCGATGGCTTGCGCAATTTCGTGGCCGCCGAGATCCAGAAATGGGCGCCGATCATGAAGGCCGCCAATGTCGAGGCGCCGAAGTAAGGCGTCGCGCCATGAAAAAGGCCGGCGCCCGAGAGCGCCGGCCCCAAAAGCCCGCTTCAGGCGGGCTTTTTTCATTCACTTGGACATGGAGCCCAGCGTTTCGCGCAACGTGCTGAGCACGGTCGGCGACACGTTCGAGAGCGCCTTGAAGATCTGCTGGCCGTCCTTCACGCTCACATATTCGAACGGCAGGCCGTTGCGCTTTGTGGATTCCTCGATGAAGGCCTTGTCAGCCATCGTCGCCTCGATCCCCTTGCGCAGCGCGTTGAGCGCAGGCTCGGGCGTCTTGGGCGGTGCGAGGCCCACATAGGCGATCTCGCCGAATTGCTGCACCATCCAGTTCAGCGCGTCCCAGTTTGGGCCGGAGGGAAGCTTTCCGTGCACTTCGCGGTAAAGATCCTGGAAGGCGGGCATGTCCGTCACGTCCGCGCGACGGGTGAACTCGCCCTTCTCGTTGGACGGCGTGAGATAGGACAGGCCTATGCCTTCGCCCGAGGTGATGAAAGCCTTGCTGCGCGTGCGGAACGTGGGCAGGCTCGTATTGTGCACATGCACTTCGCCGCGCTGCAGCGCGAGGAACACATCGGCGCCGCCACGATAGCCGGTGACGACCTTGTGCGGCACGCCGAGCGTCTTCAGCGACAGATGCGCGAGAATGCCCGCGACGTCGGTGCTGGCGTAGGCGCCGACAGCGATGTCTTTGGCCTTCATGACGTCGGCAGGCGTCTTCATGCCGCCGGGCACGGCGTCCACGCGCATGTAATTGACGCGCAGGTCGCTGATGCCGCCAAGAAACTCATATTGGTCGTAGCGAGCGCGCAGGCCCTGTCCGCCAAGCGCCTGCGCGAGGGGATCCCACAGGCTGAAGATGATAGTGGAGCCGTCAGGCGCGGCTTTTTCGTAAACGTAGTTGAAGGCGACCATGCCGCCGGCGCCCGGCATGTTCTGCACCACGATGTTCGGCTCGCCGGGAATATGGCGCTTGAGGTGGGGCGTGAAGGCGCGCACCAGCGTGTCGGCCGAGCCGCCCGCCGCAAGCCCCACAAGCACGGTCAGCGTCTTGCCGGCGTAAACGTCGCTCGCCTGCGCGAGGGCGGGCGCGCTCGCGCCGACCGCCGCCATGATGAAAGCAGCGCCCGATGCGGCGCCTCGAAACGTCTTCATCGGTTCCCTCCTCCTTCAAGTTCAACGTCAGCGCGTCAACGGCTCTCGGGCGTGTAGAGCGCTTCCATTTTCTGAAAATCGTCGAAGCCCAATATGTCGAGATATTCGGCCATTTTGGCTGCGCCTGCGCCCGCTTTCGCCGGATCGCCGGTCTCGCGCATGCTCCGCAGAAAGCCGCGCATCGCGGGTATCGCGGACAAGAGCACGAACACCGAGCAGGACAGCAGGCGATAGCCGCCGATCGCCTCCAGCGCCGCGGCGTCGAGTGGCGGCACGCTGCCGGTGGGCGTGACATTGTAGAGCAGCGGCGCATCCACCTCGCGGGCGATGGCCTGCGTCTCCTCAAGCGTGCGCGGGCCTTCGACGAAGATCACGTCGGCGCCCGCCTTGCGATAGGCCTGCGCGCGGCGGATGGCGGAGTCGAGCCCTTCCACCGCCCGCGCATCGGTGCGCGCGACGATGCACAGCGCGTCGTCGCGTCGCGCGTCGAGCGCCGCCTTGATCTTCATCTCCATGGCGGCGGCGGGGATCACCTTCTTGCCGTCCAGCATGCCGCAGCGCTTGGGGGTCGCCTGATCCTCGATCATGATCGCGGCCACGCCGGCGCGCTCAAACTCCATCACCGTGCGGCGCACGCTGAGCGGGTCGCCATATCCCGTGTCAGCGTCGGCGAAGACGGGCAGGCCGCTTGCGGCCGCGATGCGCCCGGCGTTTTCGGCGTTCTCGCTCATGGTGAGCAGGCCGACGTCTGGCGCGCCGATGCGCGTCGCCGACGTCGCGTTGCCGGAGCTCATGATGGCTTCGAAACCCTCATGCGCGCACAGGCGGGCGGAGAAGGCGTCGCCGACGCCCGGCATCAGCGTCACTTTTCCGCTCGCCAGCAGCGCGCGAAACCGGCTCGTGGGCTTGTCTTGCGACATCGTGTTTCCGCTCGTTTTCCGATGAGCGGAACATAGGGGCGTAAGCCCGGCAGTCAATATGGCGCAGGCGCGCCCGCCGCGTTCAGCGCCCCGCGGATTTCACGAAGTCGAGCAGCGGGCCCGAGAAGCGCTCGTCCTGCGTGCCGATGCTGCAGATGCAGGAGAAATGATTGTGGTCGTCGAGCCGCAGGAATCGCGGCGGATGGCCGTCGCGGCGCGTGAGCGCGCGGGCGAGCTCAAAGCCGGGGGTGGCGAGCGGGGTGGGGTCGAGCTCCGCCACGCTCACCATCACGGGAATGCGCGTGTTCGCCACATGCGAGACGGCGGAGCGCCGCTCGAAAGTGGTTTCGTCGCTGCCGAAATATTGCGCCACATTGGGGCGCATTTCGCTGGCGCGCAGCACGTAGAGCCCGCTCGCCAGCACTGCGGCGGCGATTTCCTCATGGCCGCGCAGGTCGGGGTCGAACACATAAGAGGCCGCATGCGCGGCGCCGGCCGAATGGCCGAACAGGGTGACGCGCGCAGGGTCGCCGCCCAGCTCCGCCGCATGCGCCTTCACCCATGCGACCGCGGCCTTCACGTCCTGCGCGGCGCTTGGCCATGTGAACTCCGGCGCGAGCCGATAATTGGCGGTCACGCCGATCACGCCGCGCCGCGCGAAGAAGCGCCCCACATTGCCGAAGAAGGTCGCATCCTGCCGCTTGTCGCCGCCGGTGAAGCCGCCGCCGGGGATGTAGATGGCGATTGGGGCCCCTTTTACGGCCTCCTTCGGCAGATAGACGTCAAGCTGCTGGCGCGGATGCGCGCCATAGGCGACGTCGAGGCGGGCCTGCACGTCCTCTCCCGCCTCGATAAGCGGCGCGAACATCGCCTTGGTCTTTTTGTTCAGCTCAGGCTCGGCGCCGGCGCCCATGGATTGGATGGCGTCGCGGATATGGGCGGGCAGGCTCATGCGATGTCTTCCTGTTTTGTCAGTTCACGCCAGCGGCGTCTTTCAGGATCTTCTTCATTTCGGCGTCGGTCGCTTTCACCGCATCGGTGACGAGGCGCTGGGCGTCCGCGCCGGGAATGAGCACGGGCTCCTCGCCGACGATCTTCAGATGTTCGGCGATGAAGGCCTTGTCGCCGGCGAGGCTGTCGAAGGCCTTGCGCAATTCCTCCACGGCCGCGGGGCTTGCGCCGGGCGGCATCAGAATGGCGCGGGCGAGCTGGGCGCGCAATTCATTGACGAGCTGCAGGGCGCGATAGCGCGGCCCTTCGGGCGGCTTGCCATGGGCTTCCTGATAGATTTCCTCGAAGAACTTCACGCCTTGCGCGCGCAGTTTCTCGCTGCCGGTCAGTTCGCCCTTCGCATTGCGCGCGCCGATCTGCCACAGGGGCATCGCAACGCCCTTGTCCACGAGATTGGGCACGACCTGGCTTTCATAGCCCGGCAGCGTCGAGAGCATGAAGTTGATCTCGTTGCGCTCCATGGCGAGGTTCACCGCGCCCGTGGACTGGAAGCCCGTCACGACCTGATATTTCGGCCCGAGCAGATCCAGCAGCAGACGAAGGCGCACGTCATGCACGGAGGAGCGCGCATAGCCCGCGGCGTGAATGTCGCTGGCGCGCGCGAAGGCGCTGGCCTTTTGCTCGGGCACCGCATCGCGTCGCGCATAGGCGACATAATAGCCGCCGACGCCGGCGATCATGGAGAATACGTCCACCTTCACCCGCAACGCGGGATCGTCCACGAGGATCGCCATGGGGTTGAAGGTGACGAAGCCGAATGTGGTCGAGGGATCTTTCACGCCCACGCCGACGCCCAGCTGGTTGATGGCGGTCAGGCCGCCGGCGCCCGGCACGTTGTTGACGATGATGTTCGGCTTGCCGGCTATGTGTTTCGACAGATGCCGCTCGAAAATGCGCCCCTCGGTGTCGACGTTTCCGCCGGCCCCGTAATTGATGACCATGGTCAGCGTCTTGCCGGAGAAAGACTGCGCCTGCGCGCTGGCGCAGAACTGGCTTGCGCTCATGGCGGTTGCGCTCATCAGGCTTGCGCCCATGAGAAGCGCCAGACGGGACCGCGCCGCTGTCACTTTCTTCATTGCGTCCTCCCTTAGCCTTGCCGCTTCGTCGCGGTTTTCGGCGGCGTTGCGATCACATGCGTGCGACCGCTGGCATGACTTCGGCATGGAACAGATTGAGCGAGCGCATGGCGTCGTCGAGCTTCATGTTCCCGAACATCATGTAGGCCAGCACGTAATTCGTGCCCATGGTCTCCGCCTGCCGCTCGATTTCAGCCAGCACCGTCTTGGGCGAGCCGGCGATCAGCGTGCCTTCCTTGATCATGCCTTCGGCGCTGTGCGCGCGCGGCACGTTCAGCCGCGAGGTGTGCTCCGTCACGCCGTGTTTCGTGCGCAGCCAGTTGATCTCCTCATGATGCTTCAGCGCCGCGGGGGCGGCGATGCGCATCGCTTCCTCGTCGGTCTCCGCAACCACGATCTGCCGAAGCGCGCCGATGGCCGCGCCGCCTGAAAACTCCGGCTTCACCACTTCGGGGGCGCCGCGCCGTGCGAGCGCCTGCTTGTAGGCCTCGATGTTCTCCTTGGCGAAGTTCGTCGGCCCGTTCGCGGTGAAATGCATGCCGTGGTCGCCCGCCCATTCGGCGCCGATCTTGTTGGAGGAGCCGTACCAGAAGGCGGGGTTCTCCTGATGGGGATGCAATTCGATGGGCGCGTCTTTGTAGGAGTAATGCTCGCCGCTGTAGTTCAGCACGTCGGCCTTCATGCCCGCGCGCACGCATTTATAGGCGTCGATGAAAATGTCGCGCGACTTCGAATGATCGACATTGTGGTAGCTGAGCTCGAACGGCGACACGCCGCGGCCCACGCCGATCTCCAGCCGCCCGTGGCTGAGGTGATCGAGCATGGCGATCTCCTCCAGAATGCGCAGCGGCGAATAAAGCGTCAGCAGATAGCACAGCGGGCCGAGACGCATATTCTTCGTCTCGCGCGCGAGCGCGGCGAGAAAGACTGAGGGCGAGGGCGCCATGTTCACCGGCGAGCAATGATGCTCGGCCAGATGCATGCAGTAAAAGTCCATCTTATCGGCTGCGGCGTAGAACGCGAGGCGATCATCGTAAAGCCGGGCGAGCTGCGCGCCGCCGCGTCCGATGTGGTCGAACAAACCAACCTGCATGTTTCCCCCTGACGGAACTTCGTTCCGCTCAACGATTTCTTGCTTGCCGCGCCACGTTTCGCAGCGAGGTCGCGTGCAGAGAAACTAGCCTTGTTTCTGGCTTCTGCAAAGACGTTCCTCGCCTGCGCCCGTTCTCTTCACGCGCGCAGGCGGGGCCATTCCGCTTTACGGAGCGTGCGCGCCGGAGACATGCGCCCGCGCCGCGCGCAGCTCCTCGATATAGTCGATAAGCCCATCCTTCATGGAGAGGGCGGGCGTCCAGCCGAGCTGTGCGGCGGCGCGCGACACGTCCATCGCATGCGCCTTGGATTTCGGCGGATGATCGGGCGTGATCTCGAAACGCGCTGCGGGATTGATGGCCTGCAGCGTCGCGGCGAGCTCGTCGAAGGTCGTCACATAGCCGTTGCCCAGATTGAAAATGTAATCCTTGCCCAGCGGGCGCACGGCGGCGGCGTGGAGCGCGCGGCCGAGATCCTTCCAATGGATATATTCATTGGCGAGGGTCTGCGACTGCGGCACCTGCACGCATTTGCCGTCCATCGCGGCCTCCACCATGGTCTGCATCTTCATGCCGCCGGAGGAGCCTGCGGCGAAATGGCCGAAGCCATAGACATTGGCGGGGCGCACCATCACGAGCTCGAACTTGTAATGGTCGGCGTAGGCTTCCAGGATCAGCTCCTTCGCCGCCTTGTAATTGCCATAGCCGCGCCGGGCGCCGCGCGGGAAGTCCTCCGGCACGTTTGCGGAGACGGGGCGGCGTGAGTCGTAAACGCCCATGGTGGACACGTGCACGAGGCGCTTCACCCCCGTCAGCCGCACGGCTTCGGCCACATTGCGCGTGCCGCCGAGATTGATGTCGAAGGCTGCGAACAGCGATTCCTGCACCCGTGAGCCGATCAGGCCGGCCGAATGCAGCACCGTCGTCGCCTTGCTGTCCTGAATGGCGGCGATCAACGCGGGCATGTCGCGCACGTCGGCGCGCAGCTGTCTCCAGCCTTTGGGCCCCAGTTTGAACCGCAGGAAATCCTCGCGCGGCGCGGGGTCGACGAAGATCACCTGTTCGCCTGCCGCGATCGCCTCGCGCGCAAAAGCCGCGCCGACAAGGCCTGCGCCCGTCACCAGAACCGTCATGCGTTTCCTCCTTCTGTATAGGCGACAGATGATGCGGCGAAAGCGCGCGCGTCAAGCGCCCGACGAGGGTTGAACCGCGCCGCCCGCTCGCCTATCGTCCGCGCCGCGCGCCGGTCCAGCGGCGCCGGGAGGGAAAGTCATGGAATGCAGCATTCGTAAGCGCTCCGCCGCGCTCAGGCTCGGCTTGTGCGTCGCCGCTTCGGCGCTCGCCGCGCCGGCTCTGGCGCAGGCGCCGAACTTCGAAGGCAAGACGATCCGCATCGTGGTGGGTTTCGCGCCCGGCGGCGGGTATGATTCCTATGCGCGCGTGCTCTCGCGCTACATGGGCGCCCATCTGCCCGGCAAGCCGTCCATGGTCGTGGAGAACATGCCGGGCGCGGGCTCTCTCACCGCCGTGCGCTGGCTCGACGGTCCGGCGCCGAAGGACGGCACGGCGCTTGTCGCGTTCAATCCGGGCCTCATCACCCAGTCGATCCTCGAGCCTGAGAAGATCGGCAACATCAATTTCATGAATTACGCCTGGGTCGGCAACATGGCCCGCGACCAGCGCGTCTGCTACCTGTGGGGCGACAAGGGCGTGAAGACCTTCGACGAGTTCCGCGCGCGCAAGGGCTGGAACTTCGGCACCACCGGCGTCGGCGTGGCGAACTGGGTGAACTTCCGCACCTTGCAGGGCCTGTTCGGCGTCGACATGAAGATCATCACCGGCTTCCGCGGTTCGGGCGACCAGCGCATCGCCATCGAGCGCGGGGAGGTCGACGGCGATTGCGGCTCCTGGTCCTCCATCTCCGAAGATTGGGTGAAGAACAATCGCATCGTCACCTTCATCAAGCTCTCGAAGGAGCTGCCGCCTGATGCGCCCGCCAATGTGCCTTACGCGCGCGACCTCTTGAAGAGCGAGGAGGATCGCCAGGTGCTCGACGTCATTAATGGCGCGGGCGAGATCGGGCGTCCCATCATCACGGCGCGTCAGGTGCCCCCGCAGACGCTCGCCGTCCTGCGCAAGGCCTTCGACGCCGCGCTCGCCGACAAGGGCGCGCAGGAGGAGGCCGCGAAAATGCGCCTGCCGCTGCAGCCGATGAGCGCGCAGGAAGTCGAGACGGAGCTCAAGGAAATCTACGCAGCGCCCGAAAGCGCGGTGAAGAAGGCGCGCGCGATCACCGCCGAGTGAGCGCTGCGCCCTGAACTGGAAAGGCGGAGCCATCGCGTGCTCCGCCTTTTTCATTGAAGCCTGCGCTCAGCGCGCGTTGGCGTCTGGCAGAATGATCGCGCGCAGCCGCTCCACCACGGCTTCCGGCGCAGCCAGAACGCGCTCGACCACTTTCTGCAATTCCTCGCCGCCGATCGGATTGAGCTCGAGCCCCATCTTCTGCGCTTCGTCGAGGAAGTCAGCGTCCTTCATCGTGGCGTCGAACGCCGCGCGCAGCGCCGCCACGCGATCCGCCGGCACGTTGGGCGTGGTGAACAGGGGCCGTCCGATGGTCTCGCCGGAGGTGAGAAGATCAAGCGTGAGGCGGTCATTTTCGTTCTTCGCAAGGTCGCGCGCCAGCGGCACGTCGCGGCCCATGTAAGCGGAGATATTCGGGTCCTTGCGGTCTCCAAGCTGGATGAGCAGGGTCACTTTGCGATGCGTGAGCCAGTCGCGCCGCGTGGATTGCAGGGTCGACCAGCTGAACTGTCCCTTGCCATCCACCTCGCCGCGCTCCATCGCGAGGTCGATGTCGTTGCCGCCGGGATAGCCGGAGATGATCTTGAATTTTGCGCCCAGAATCTGGTTCAGCGCCATCGGATATTGGGATGTGACATTGGGGCCGGTCGCGCCCACCGTCACCTCGCGCGTCTGCGCGTCTTCGAACGTGCGCACGCCGCTCGCCGCCCACACGCCGATCGTGCTGACGCTGCTGATGGGATTGCCGATCCAGTGGAACGCGCGCACGTCGAAGGTCGCGTTGGGATCGCGCATGGCCTGCTGCAGCGGGATGCTCTGTCCCACGGTCGCCAATTGCGTGCCGTCCTGAGGCGCGGCTGCAAACATGTGCTGGGCGGCGCGAAAGCTGCCCCCGCCGGGCATCTGGCGGGCGACGACCTTCGGCTGGCCGGGCACGTGGCGGGCCATATGTCGCGTCACCGTGCGCGCGTAGAGATCGAATCCGCCGCCCGCCGTGAAGCCGATGTTCACGCTCAGCGTCTTGCCCGCGTAGAACTCCGCCGGCGTCTGCGCCGAGGCGGTTTGCGCGATGCCTGCGCCTGCCGCAAGGGCGAGCAGCGGCGCTCCGGCCAGGATCATGCGCCTGCGGGCGGATCGGGCCCGTTTCATGCGTCCTCCCATTGGCGGCCTTTGCGGCCGCGTCGAAATTCTCAGGCCGCCGCCGCCTTTTTCTGCGGCGTGCGATTGCGGAAGTATGGCAGGATTTCTTCCGCCACCGCAATCTGGTTTTCGCGCGCCATTGCGTGCGGCATCGTGCCGAACTGCGTCTTGGTGAGCGAGATGTTGAAGCCGGCGAGATCCTGATATGCGGCGAGCTTCTCGCGCACCGTGTTCGGGCTGCCCACGATCACGATGCCGCGCGCGATCATGTCCTCCGCCGTCTGGTAGGCGGACTTATAGGATTTGATCGCCCGCACACGCTTGATGGATTCGATGGAGCTGTATCCGGGCGGCGACATCATCGTGGGGTTCTTCGACAGGAAGACGTTGATGTAGCTTTCCAGATGCGGGCGAGCGAGGGCGAGCGCCTTCTCGTCCGTCTCGGCGACGAAAATCGCGTTCGACCAAGCGAGCTGGTCGGGGCTCGCCTCATAGCCGCATTTCTCCGCTTCCTCCCGGAACAGCGCGAAGGTTTTCGCCACCGCCTCGATCGGCGCGAGCGTCTGGCAATAGGTGTAGCGCCTCTTGGCGACCCAGTTGATCGTGGAGAGCGAGCCAGAGGAGGGCACGAAAACGCGCGGATGCGGCTTCGAAAAAGGCGTGGGCCAGGGGTTGACGTATTTCAGCTTGAAATGCTTGCCCTCGAAGGCGAAGGGCCCCGGGCGCGTCCAGGCCTGCATGATCAGGTCATGCGCCTCGTCGAAACGCTCCGCGGATTCCGCCGGGTTCATGCCCATGGTGTGATATTCCACGCCGATGCCGCGCACGAAGCCTGCGATGAACTTGCCGCGCATCAGATTGTCGAGGATCGCGAACTCCTCGGCGATGGTCAGCGGATTGTTGACGAGCGGCAGGGCGCGGCCGAGCACGGCGAGCGAGCCATGCTTGATGCGGCGGGAGAGCGCGCCGGCGAGAACGCCAGGCGTGGGCATGATGCCATAGGCGGTCTGATGGTGTTCGTTCACCGCCACGCCATCGAATCCCAGCTCATCGGCGAATTCGAGTTGGTCGAGGTAATCGTGATAAAGCTGCGCGCCCTTCTCCGGGTCGTAATGCTTGTTGGAGAAGGTCAGCCATGCCGTGCCGTTCGCCTTGATCGCTTCGAGATCGGCGTCCGCATAGGGCATCAGGTGGAAATTGAAGATCTGCATGTTGCGCCCCTATGCGCTGAGGAAAGAGGCCAGCGCCGCGCGCAGGGCCTCGGGCTGTTCGATTTGCGGGTGATGGCCACAGGCGGAGATGATTTTCGTCTGCGCTCCGGGAATGAGCTTGCGCCATTCCTCCGCATGGGCGCAGGGCAGAAAGGCGTCGTCGGCGCCCCAGACGATGGTCGTGGGCGCGCGCACGCGGTGCAGCCATTTGCGCAGATGCGGATCGTACCAGCGCGGGTTCCACGCGAGTTTTGCGGTGGTCACCTTGCTTTGCAGGCGCAGGTCCTCGCTGTCGGGCGCGGTGCGCGCCTCGCGCCATTGGGAGGCGAGCGCAGGATCAAAGAACAGATCGTCGAACAATTGTTCGTCCGTGCGCAGGAACACGTCGAGCGGCTCGGCGCCGGGCACGTAAAGCCCGGAGGGCGCCACGAGCGCGAGCGCGGCGATGCGGCTGCGTTCGCGCGTGGCGAGTTCAGCCGCGGTCCAGCCGCCCAGCGAGAATCCCAGAAGCCGGACGTCGCGCAGGTCGAGCGCGTCCATCAGGTCGAGGTGGAAATTCGCGAGGTCCGCCACCCGATCCAGCCATTCCGGGGCGGGCTGGCCTGCGTAGCCGGGATGGGTGGGCAGGATCACCTCATGGGTCTGCGCCAGCGCGTCGTAAAAAGGGAGCCAGCCTTCGACGTTCGTCGCACCCTCAAGCACCAGAACGGGCGCCCCGCGCCCCGCGCGCAGGATGGGCGTGCTCACGCCGCAGATGTCCAGACGTGTCTGCGTGGGCCCCATGAGGCGCTTTCCTCCCGTTTCGTTCTAAGGCGCGGTTGATTTGCATTTTATTTTCGCTAGCCTGTTTCCGTTGTCAAACGAACATTTGGCGTTCCAGCCAAAGAAACGACGGGATTGAGCCATGGGAGAAGTAAGGCGCCCCTTCGCGAAAGCGATAGCGGTTTTGCGCTGGTTGATCGAAGCGGGCGACGGCGCGCACGGCGTGCGCGAGATCTCGGCCGCGATGGGGGCTCCGGTTACGACCACCCATCGCGCGTTGATCGCGCTGCTTCAGGAAGGCCTGGTCGCAAAAGACGAGAGCAATCGTTATTTCCTCAGCTTCGAGGCCTATCGCCTCGGCCTCGCTCTGGCGCCCAAGGCGCCCTGGCGCGAACTCGCCCTTCCGTTCGTGCGTCGCGTGGCGCGCGAGACGGGCGAAATGTCGGCGTTCACCGTGCTTGATCCCGTGCGTCTCAAGCGGTTCACCGCCGCGCGCATGGAATCCGACCACGCGGTGACGGTGATCGAGCGCGGCGACTGGAAGCCCCTGCACGCTGGCGCAAGCGGCCTCGCCGTGCTCGCCTTCCTCGAAGAGGACCTGCGCGAGGAAGTGCTCGCTCACCGCGACACGCAGGGCGCGCCGGGCGCCATAACGGACGCCGACGAATTGCGTCGCGCGCTCGAAGCCGTGCGCCAGAAGGGCTATTGCATGACGCGCGGCCAGCGCATTCCAGGCGTCGTGGGCATCAGCGCGCCCGTGTTTCTGGGCGACGGCCGCGTGATGGGAAGCCTTTATGTGAGCGTGCCTGAGCAACGTTTCGCGGAAAACCAGGAAGCCAAAATCTCCGGCTCGCTGGTCGCCTGCAGCGCCGCTCTCTCCAGGCAACTCGCCGCCGTTCACCACTGAACGGCTGCGCGGGCGCTTGCCTTCAGGCGTGATCGCGCTCAGCCTGTCTGGGCGCGCGTCAACGCCGCGCGAGCGCATAATCCGCAATCTATCTGCAAGCGTCCGTCTGCTTGCTCAGATTGGCGTAATGATAGGTGATGGTCTTCACCGGGGCGAACTGGGCGACGTAATCGTTCCCATGGACGCGCGTGCGTCCCCAGACGATCAGATCCACGTC
Organism: uncultured Beijerinckia sp.; assembly: GCA_964645525.1. GTDB lineage: Bacteria > Pseudomonadota > Alphaproteobacteria > Rhizobiales > Beijerinckiaceae > Terripilifer. The sequence goes on along the minus strand of CAZYBF010000002.1, from coordinate 36,140 downwards.
GTCCTTCTTCACCTTCTCCACGAGATAGCTCGTGCGCAGATCGCCGGAGGTCCACACCAGCGTGTTCTGTTCGTCATCGAAGGTGAGCTGGTATTGGCGCAGGTCGTTCTTGCATGTCATGGAGAGAGGCGCCGCGCTCGCGGATGCGGCCGCGCATGCGATGACGCCTGCAAAGGCGGCTGCGCGCGCCGCCGTTCCTGCGCCCCTTTTCATGTCTTCCTCCCGAACGTGCGCCCGATCGCAGGATAAGCGCTTTCCAGCGCCTTGTCTGGCGCCCCTTCAGGCTTAGGGCAGGGGCGTCCATTGGTCGAAGGCGGCCGCCTGCCCCAGCGGGCGGCCTTGTGCATCCGCGACGTTCCAGACGACGGCGCGCGCGATGCGGAACCGGCGTCCCGTGGCCGAGACGCGCACGCCCGAATAATCCTCCACATAGCCTTGCGACAACACAAGCCTGAGCGCGCGCTCGCGCTCCTCGCGCAGCATGGGCTCGGCGGTGAGACGTGAGGGAATGCGCGTGAAGGCGTCGAAATCGCGCTCCCACAGCGACAAGGCGATCGCATTGCCGAAGTTCAGCACGGGGTCCTGCTCGGTTCCGTGGGAGAGCACGGCGAGTGGCGCATGATAAAGGCGCAGCGCGGTCTCCAGCGGGTCATCTGCGGCCTTGATAAGGTCGCGCCTAAGAAGCGCGCGGAAAGAGGCGATGAGCGCATTCGCATGGGCGATGAGCCAGGGGCGCTGTGCGAACAGGAGTTGGGCGGCGTCGGCGGCCTGTGCGCCCGGAGGGATGGTCGTGTCGGACATATGACATCCTACCATCCCGCGTCGTTTTGCGCGCGCCGGCGAATGCGCGTCGTTTCAGTCGCTTGCGGATGCGCAGGGGATGGCATGCCGATTGCTGGCATATCGGGCGTCGCCTTTCGTGGCGCATGTGGAGCGGCCTGGACCATGATCATCGATCCGCTGAAGGCGTTTCTGTTCGGAGAAGTGAGCAAGGTGGACATCCATTGCGGATGCCCCGACGTCGCGCGTCGTCTGCGCCAGCGCGTGTCGGAAAGCATCGAACTCGATCTGCGCAATGACGACGCGGTTCGCGTGTCGATCAAACCCTCGCGCGACGTTGATTACGCCCTCGTGCATTACACCGCGGGCCTGCTGCGGCCTGCCCATGCGGATGTGATGGTGCTGCCGCACGGCTGACGCGAGCTTCGCCTTGGGGCGCGTTTGGATGCGGTCTGGCGCCGCAATCTCCCGGTGAGACTTTCGCCGGCGAGGCTTGCCCGGCCCCGCACGATGTGAAAATGTAAACCTCGGTCCAGGCTTCAGTTTCGAGGCCGGGACGGAGTTTGCGTGCTGGGTCCATGTCCGATCCGAAGTCGAGTCAACTGCCGGCGCTCGTGGAGCGTCCTGCATCCGTGGAGATTTACGCTCCGCGGTCGGACTCGTTTGAGCGCGAGCCGCCGATCGAAATCGTCATCGACTCGAGCCAGCTCAAAGAACGCATCATCGATTATCTGGGCGCGGTCCTTGCCCGTTGCTGGATCGACCGCGGCCTGATCGACCGCATCGACGACGATCCCCATCGCGCGCTGCGCAGCATGGGCATCCTCCTGCCGGACGAGATCGACATCAAGGTCGAGCGCTCGAACAAGGAGCGTCCGCGTCTGGTGATCTATGAATGGAACCAGGGCCGCTCGTTCCGCCGGCGCATCTGCTATCTGCAGCTCATCATGATGGCGGGCCAGTAAGCCTTTCCTGATTTTTAACCGTGTTTTCCTAGGCTGGCCTTTTCCCCGGCGTCGTCCTTGCGCGCCTATTTTTCATCAAAGTGTTTTCCCGATGCTCCTGTCCATCATCATTCCCTGTTTCAACGAACGCGCGACCATCGCCAATGTGATCGAGCGCGTCCTCGCCTGTCCGCACCCCCGGAAGGAGATCGTGATCGTTGACGATGGATCAACGGATGGCTCCGGCGAGGTCTTGCGCCCGCTGGCCGAAGCCCACGGACTCAGGCTCATCACGCATGAGGTCAATCAGGGCAAGGGCGCCGCGATCCGCACCGGGATCGCGCAGGCGACAGGCGACGTTATGATCGTCCAGGATGCGGACCTTGAATATGATCCGCAGGAGATCCCGCGCGTGATCGCGCCCATTCTGGATGGGCGCGCCGACGTTGTTTACGGCTCGCGCTTCAGCGGCGGCGAGGCGCATCGCGTGCTCTATTTCTGGCACCGGGTCGGCAACGGGCTTCTCACGCTTCTGTCGAACATGCTGACCGACCTGAACCTCACGGATATGGAGACGTGCTACAAGGCCTTCCGTTCCGACATCATCAAGAAGCTGACGATTGAGGAATCCCGCTTCGGCTTCGAGCCGGAGATCACCTGCAAGGTGGCGCGCATTCCCCATGTGCGGATTTACGAAGTGGGCGTCTCCTACAGCGGGCGCACTTACGCCGAAGGCAAGAAGATCGGCGTGCGCGACGGCTTCCGCGCGATTTACTGCCTGTTCAAATATCGCTTCGCGAGAAGCTGATGAGGGTGGAGCGCCGGGTCTGGCGATGGGGCGCGTTGGGCTTTGCGATAGGCTGCGTCGTGATCGGCGCGGTCCTGTCGGCCTTGAGCCTGCATGACATGTGGGCGGTGGATGAGCGTGGCCTCACCCGCAGCGCCGGCAAGGAGCCCACCCACGATTTCACCAATCTGTGGATAGGCGGACGGCTCGCGCTCGCCGGCAGGCTCGACGCGCTGTTCGACGTGGAGGCCTATCGCCGCGCGATTGACGAAATGGTGCGCCCCTTCCTTGCGGGCAGCGAATGGTCCTATCCGCCCACGATGCTGCTGCTCGGCGTCCCTTTTGCGCTGCTCGCCCTCTATCCCGCTTTCGCGCTGTGGAGCGCGGGCACGCTCGTCATGTTTCTGGCTGCGGCGCGCGCGTGCGGAGCGGGTCTGGCGATCCTTTCGGCCATGGCGCTCAGTCCGGCGGCGGTCAACAATTTCCTGTTCGGGCAGAACGGCGCCTTCACCGCCGCCTGCCTCGTCGGCGGCTATGCGCTTGCGCCGCGCCGTCCCGTGCTTGCGGGCGCGCTGATCGGCCTGCTTGTCGTCAAGCCGCATGCGGCGCTGCTCGCGCCCATATGTCTTGCGGCGGCCGGCGCATGGCGCGCTTTCTTCGTAGCCGGCCTGTGTGCGCTCGCGCTCGCGGCGGCGAGCCTCGCCTTTTTCGGCGTCGAGGCCTGGCGCGGGTTCTTCTCGGTGACGACGCCCATGATGGTCGCCTATATGGAGGCGCCGCCGCTGCACCCCTATCAGCGCAATGGCGTCTCGACCTTTCTGCTCGCGCGCACGCTGGGGGCGGATGTTTCGCTCGCCTATGCGTTGCAAGGCGCAGCGACGGCGGCGGCCGCCGTCATGGCCTGGCGCCTGTGGCGCGCGCCTTGTGCGGATCATGCGTTGCGCGCGGCCGCGAGCGCGCTTCTGGGCGTCGTCGCCGCGCCCTATGGCTATGCGTATGAATTGTTCGCGCTCACCTTCGCCGCGATTTTGCTGGTCGCGCGCGACGGGGCGCGCTCGCCCGCGCTGCTCGTCTTGTTCGGCGTGGCCTGGGTTTGGCCGCTCCTGTCGCTCTTTTCGACGGCGCTTTTCTATCCCATCACGCCGCTGGTGGCTGCGGCGGTTCTGTTCGCCTGCTGGCGCGCATTGCGCGCGCAATGAAAGGGCGCAGCGGCAGAAAGCCGCGATAGGCGCGCTCCAGAATCCAAAGGGCGCCCGGCAGGGCCGCGAGCCGCGCCGCCCAGCGCCAGCGCGGCAGCGCGCTCCAGACGCGCGTGAAAGCGGCGGCGCCGGAGACGAGCGCGCCATCGGCGCCGCGCACGTGGAAGCGCGCGAGCGCGGCTTCGCGCGTCAGGTCGGGGCCGGGCGCATCCTGCGCCTGCGCCACGTCGACGAAGGCGATGCGCTCCGCGCCCTCCTGTTTCCGGTAATGCGAAATCTCCATGCGGCAGAGCGGGCACGCGCCGTCGTAATAGACGGTGAGCGCGTCGCAGGCGTTCTCGCGTTGCGCCTCGCTCATCGCGCAAGGTCCGCGATCATGGCGCGCGCCAGCGCCTCGCCGCTGTCGAAGGCGGCCTCCACGCGCGCGCCGCACGCCCAGTCGCCGCATGCGCCCACCCGCGCCTGCGCGTCCCACGCCGGTTGCGGCCCGCCTGCGCGCTCCACAAGCGCATAGCGCCAGCGATGCGTCGTCATATAGGCTGGCTCCTGCGTGATCCCGGTGAGCGCGCGAAAGCGCGCGAGCATCAGCGCGCCCGCATCGTCCGGCGAAAGCTCCAGATGCTCGCGCGACCAGCCCGCTCCCGCATGCACGACCCAAGTTTCACCAGATGTCTCGCCCGCGCCCGCCGCGCGGCCGGGCTTGTCGCTGTCGCGCGCGATCCAGGCGAGCATGGAATCCTCGGGCTTCATCCGCGCGGGCGCGGGGCTGCGCGCGTCGAAAGCCAGCATCAGCGCCCAGCAGGGCGCATAGGCCGCCTGCGCGATTTGGGGAAAGCTCAGGCCGGCGCTCGCCAGAAGCGGCGCGGCCTGCGGCGCGGGAACCGCCAGCGCGAGCGCGTCGAAATCCGCGCCCGCCGTAGCGACCACCGGGCCTTCCCCATCGCGCACGCGCCAGCGCGCGCCCGTCCGTTCGAGCGCGCTCGCCTGCCGCCCGGTGAGGATTTCAAGCCCCTGCGCGAGCGCGCGCGCTGCGCCGCTCATGCCCGGCGCGCCCACATGGGCGTCGTCGAACCAGGGGGCGGCGGCCCCATCGCGCGCCAAGTCCTCGACGGCGGCTTTGAAGGCTTGTCCCCGCGCGGTGAAATATTGCGCGCCATGGTCGAATTGCAGCGCGCCGACGCGCCGCGTCGCCATGCGCCCGCCCACGCCGCGGCTTTTCTCGATCAGCGCGACGCGCGCGCCCGCCTGCTGCAAGAGGCGCGCGGCCGCAAGTCCGGCCATGCCCGCGCCGATGATCGCGATGGATCGTCCCGTCAGTTCGCTCATGCCCTGCATACGCAGGGCGCGCCGGTCTGGACCTATGGCCAGCGCACGCGCGGGGGCATGGAGGAGAGGATCGACTCCACATTGCCGCCGGTCTTCAGCCCGAAAATCGTGCCGCGGTCGTAGAGCAGGTTGAACTCGACATAGCGCCCGCGCCGCACAAGCTGCTCCTCGCGGTCCTGCGCGCTCCATGCGAGCGCGAGATTGCGCCGCACGAGTTGCGGATAAACATCGAGAAACGTCTCGCCGATGGCGCGCGTGAAGGCGAAATCCGCCTCCCACGCGCTGTTATGCGCATCGCCCGCGCTGTTCAGCCAGTCATAGAACACGCCGCCGATCCCGCGCGGCTCGTCGCGGTGCTTGAGATGGAAATATTCGTCGCACCAGGCCTTCATCTTCGGATAATCGGCGACGCCCGCATGGGCCTCGCAGGCGCGGCGCATGGCCGCATGAAAATCCACGCTGTCGGCGTGATCCTGCGTGCGCCGGCGGTCGAGCACGGGCGTGAGGTCCGCGCCGCCGCCGAACCACGCCTTCGACGTGACGACGAAGCGCGTGTTCATATGCACGGCCGGCACGTTCGGATTCCAGGGATGGAAGATGAGCGAAATGCCGGAGGCCCAGAAGCGCGGATCGACGTCGGCGCCGGGGATCTGCTTTGCGAATTCGGGCGCGAAGGTTCCGTGCACGGTGGAGCAATGCACGCCCGCCTTCTCGAAGGCGCGGCCAGTGAGCATCGCCATGGTCCCCCCGCCGCCGGGCGCGCCGGAGTGGTCGGTGCGCGTCCACGGCTTTTTCACGAAACGGCCGGGCGCGCCGGCCGCAGCCTCGGGGTCGAAGGGGCCCGCGCATTCGTCCTCGATCGCCTCAAGCGCCGCGATGATGCGCCCCTGCAGCGCCTCGAACCAGGCGCGGGCTTCCTGCTTGCGCGCGAGAAGGCGCGCATCGTCCTCAAGAAGGGCGTCGAGCATGGGTCAGGTCTCCCGGTCTGCGGCGCGCAGGCGCATCGCAAGATCCGCCACATGGGCGAGCCCTGCGCAGGCCAGCGCAGCCATGAAAAACAGCCGATCTTCGGCGAGCCCTGCGCGCGCGGCGAGCAGGAGGAAGGCGCCGGCGGCGAGATTGGCGGCGAGCATGCGTGGCGGCAGGCCGCGACGCGCGAAAACCCACAGCGCGCACAGTGCAACGAACTCGACCGCCACCAGCGCCAGAACGAGTTCGATCAGGCGCGCGGGCTCAAACATGATGGCGCCCGCCGCTCACATCGCCTCGCGCATGACGAGCGGATCGGCCAGACGCGCAGGCAGGCGGAAATGCACGTTCTCCTCGACGCCCGGCAGGGATTCCACGCGCGCCTCGGAACGCTCGGAGAGCCATTGCACCGTGCGCTGGACGATGGCTTCGGGCGCAGAGGCGCCCGCGGTGAGGCCGACGGCGCGCACGCCATCCAGCCATTCCGGCGCGATGTCCTGCGGGCCATCGATGAGATAGGCGCGCACGCCCGCAGCCAGAGCGACCTCCCGCAGACGATTCGAATTCGAGCTGTTCGCCGAGCCGATCACGAGCACGAGATCGACATGGGCAGCCATTTCAATGACGGCGTTCTGGCGGTTCTGGGTGGCGTAGCAGATGTCGCGCAGATCAGGCCCCACGGCTGCGGGAAAGCGCGCCTTGAGCGCGGCGATCACGCCAGCGGTGTCGCGGGCGCTGAGCGTCGTCTGAGTGACATAGGCGATGCGCTCAGGATCAGGCGCGCGCAAATCGTCGATCTCATGCGCTTCGCCGATCACGGAGAGCGCCCCCGCCGGCGTCTGGCCGCGCACGCCCTCCACTTCCGGATGACCCGCATGGCCGATGAGCACGACGTGATAGCCCTGCTCCACATAGCGGCGCGCCTCGCGGTGCACGCGCTGGACGAGCGGACAGACCGCATCGATCACGTCGAGGCCGCGCGTCTGCGCATCGCGCTCCACGGCGCGCGAGACGCCATGCGCGCTGAACACGACGAGCGCGCCATTGGGCACTTCCGAGAGATCCTCGACGAAGACCGCGCCCTTGGCGCGCAGATCGTCGAGAACGGTGCGGTTATGCACGATCTCATGGCGCACATAGACAGGCGCGCCATAGCGGGCGAGCGCGCGCTCCACGATGTCGATCGCGCGAATGACGCCAGCGCACAGGCTGCGCGGTTCGGCGAGAACGATGCGGAGCGCGCTTCCCATGTCAGGCGTCCGCGCGCTGAGCGGCGGCCGGAGCCGGCGTAGAGGCGGCGGCCGGAGCCTGCGCCTGCGCAGCCGCGCCCTCGCCGCCCCAGGGGCAATGATCGACGCCAAGCTCGGCGGGATCGGCCTGTTGGGGGCCGACCACGGGGCAGAGCTGCGCAAGCGGGTGGTTCTGGTCCACGACGCCTTCGCGGCGCGCGCCCACGGCCGTCCACACCGCATCGAGAGCCGCAAGCAGCGCCTCGATATCCGCGTCGCTGTGGAGCGGCGATGGCGTGATGCGCAGGCGCTCGGCGCCGCGCGGCACGGTGGGGTAATTGATCGGCTGGATATAGACGTTGTGCTCGCTCATCAGCCGGTCGCTGATCTCCTTGCAGAGCACCGGATTGCGCACCATCACCGGCACGATGTGGCTCGGGTTGTCGAGATGGGGGATGCGCAGCCGGTCAAGGCCCGCACGCAGGCGGCGCACGCGGTCCTGATGGCGCGCGCGCTCATGCGCGGATTGCTTCAGGTGAGCGATGGACGCGCAGGCGCCCGCGGCGAGCGCCGGCGGCAGGGCGGTGGTGAAAATGAAGCCCGAGGAGAAGCTGCGCACATAGTCGCACAAGGCCGCGGAGGCCGCGATATAGCCGCCCATGACGCCATAGGCCTTGGCGAGCGTGCCCTCGATGACGGTGAGGCGATGGCTCAGCCCCTCGCGCTCGGCGATGCCGCCGCCGCGCGGGCCATACATGCCCACCGCATGCACTTCATCGAGATAGGTCATGGCGCCGAAAGCGTCCGCCACGTCGCACAATTCGCCGATCGGCGCGATGTCGCCATCCATCGAATAGACGGATTCGAACATGACGATTTTCGGCAGCGCGGGGTCGAGATCGGCGAGGCGGCGCTCGAGGTCGCGCGGGTCGTTGTGCGCGAAGATCCGCTTCTCGACGCGCGAATGGCGCACCCCCTCGATCATGGAGGCGTGGTTGCCTTCATCCGAAATCACGACGCAGCCAGGCATGCCGGCGGCCAGCGTGCCGAGCGTCGCCCAGTTCGAGACATAGCCCGAGGTGAAGAGCAGCGCGGCCTCCTTGTGGTGAAGGTCGGCGAGCTCGCGCTCAAGCAGGACGTGCTGATGGCAGGTGCCCGAAATATTGCGCGTGCCGCCGGCGCCAGCGCCCGAAGCGTCGATCGCCTCATGCATGGCGGCGAGCACTTTGGGATGCTGGCCCATGCCGAGATAATCGTTGGAGCACCACACGGTCACTTCCCGCTTGCCGCCGGCGTCATGGAACCCGGCTTTGGGGAAGGAGCCCGCGACGCGCTCGAGCTCGGCGAACACGCGATAGCGGCCCTCGCGCCTGAGCGCATCGAGCTGATCCTTGAAGAAGGCGTCGTAATTCATGATGCGCTCCCCTTACTCTTAACGTCTGGATATTTGGCCGCGACGCCAATGGCCGCCACGCCTTCCGGCGCAGCGGCGCGCGACGGCGCGTGATGCGAAGATTGAAAGCCCCACGCCCACAGCCGTTCGGACGGCAGCGGCAGAACGAGGAACCAGTGTTCGATGATTGCAAGGGCCATCAATGTGGCGAGCAGCGCGAAGCCAATGGCGGCTCCCTCGCTTGTCGCGTGGAACGTCCAGGCGCCCAGAAGCGCGCAGACGGCGGTGGAGGCCGTCACCGAGATCGGGAACAGGGCGTTCATCGCGCGCGTGCGAAAGCCGCTCGCCAGATAACGCAGCCGTTCAGGCAGAAAGGCGAGCGGCGGATAAGGCACGCCGAGGAAGATGTTGATTTTCGCGCTCAGGCGCATCGCCCACAGCACGAGATACGTATAAAGGCCGACGCTGTTCGTCCCGCCCCAGCCGACCGCCAGCACAAGCAGGAAACCCGCCGCAATGGCGAGCTCGTGCCACAGGATCATGCGCGTCGCCTGAACAAAACGCGCAAAGCCCCGCAGGTTCGGCGCGCATTCGCTGCGGCGCGGACCCGTGAGCCAGCCGGTGAGGAAAGCGATCTCGTTCCAGCCCCACACCGCAAGCGCCGCCGTGAAGGCCGCATAGGCGCCGAAAGCCGAGCCGTCGTCGCGCACGGCGAACAGCGTCGCAAGCCCCGCCGCCAGGAGCGCCGTGGCGACGCCCATGGTGCGCGGAAAGGTGCGACGCGGCAACCCGTCCAGAAAGAGGATCAGCCCCGTGCTGAACCACCAGACGAAGAGCGCGTAGAGAATCGGCGCGGCGACAAGGCGCAAGGGCTGTTCCTCACCACACCGGAGACAGAAGCACCCTTGCGGGCAGGTCGTGGCGCCGCACAGGCAGCATGTAAATGCGCGCGAAGGCCAAAGCGCCGGCGACCGACAGGCCCGCGCGCTTGACTGCGCCAATCACGCCGCCCTGTTTACGCGCCGCTTCGGTCTTCTCCGCGATGATGCGCAGACGCTCGAAGCCCTGCCACAACGCCTCATTGTCGGTGTCGATGGTGAAGGGGAACACCTGTTTGGTGATCTCCGAACACAGCGCGATGACCTTGCGGTCATAGACTTCCGGCGGCATGCCGATCGCCTTGTGCATCTCAGGGCGCATGTGGTCGCGCACATACATGGTGGCGTAGACCGCCAGCAGGAAGAAGCGGATCCACAGCTTGTTGCGGCCCTGCAAGAGCTCGGGGTTGGCGCGCATCACGAGCGCAAAGGCCTCGCCGTGGCGGAACTCGTCGTTGCACCACTTCTCGAACCATTTGAAGATCGGGTGGAAGCGCTTGTCGGGATTGCGCTCGAGCTGGCGATAGATGGTGATGTAGCGGGCGTAGCCGATCTTCTCCGACAGATAGGTGGCGTAGAAGATGAACTTCGGCTGGAAGTAGGTGTATTTCTTCGCGCGGGCGAGGAAGCCCAGATCGATGCCGATCCGGAAATCCTTCAGAACCTCGTTGATGAAGCCCGCGTGACGGGATTCATCGCGCGCCATGAAGGCGAACAGATCGCGGATCTCGGGATTGGTGATCCGTTTCTTGATCTCCGCGTACAAGATGCAACCGGAGAATTCAGCGGTGAGCGAGCTGACCAGAAAATCGACGAATTCACGACGCAGCCCCTCGGGGATGGACTGCATGTCGATGTTGAATTCATCGGTGCGCTGGAAATGGCCCTTGTTGGGGTCGTCGCGCAATTCGCCCATCACCTTGTCCCATTCGTTGCGGACAAGGCTCACGTCGAGGCGATCCATCGCCTCGCAATCGGTCGTATAAAAGCGCGGGCTGAGGATGGTCTCCTCGAGGGCTGCATTTGTGGAGATATTGGCCTGTCCGCCGCCTTCCATCGGAATCATGATGCGCCTCCTGCAGAAAAGCCGATCTCGTAGAGCTCGGTGAGTTCGAGATATGACAAAATGCGCGTCGCCTGCCGCGTGAGCGGGCCGGCGTGGACGAGGGTGGCGCGGCAATGAAAGACGCCGTGTTCGCCAAAGCCGATGCGCGTCGGGGCGCCATGCACGATCACCTTGTCGCCGGGTCCCGGCTCATGGCCCTCAAGCGACACATGGGCTTTCAGGCTGTCGGAGGTCTGTTCGATCTCAACAGTGCACGGAATGTCATGGATGGTGCGCGAACCGATCATCGCGTGGCCTTTCCCTGAGTGAGCAGGCTCTCGAACGCGCCAGAATTGGCGGGTCCGAAGGATTTGAGTTCGACGAGCCGCCCGGTGAGGGGATCGCTGAGCGACAATCCGCCGTCCGCGCGCCTGGCGAGAACGAAGGGCGTTTGCGGCCCCATGTCGTTCGCGCGCCGATCGCGGGCGAAGCCGCGCAGAACGCCACGCACGAAACCGCCCTCGCCCGCGGCGTATTCCGCCACGAGCGCGCCGTCCGCGCCCTCCACCCGCACGCCGCCGTTGGCCGCGTCGAGGAAAAAGAGTTCGCGGCTCTCAAGGGTCGGCGAGGGCGGCGTGCGCGAGGCGCCCACGTCCGTGAAGCGCGCGACGCCCGCAAAGACCAGCGCCAGCGTGACGAGCGCGAAGCCTGCGTGAACCGCAGCGCGTGGGAACGGACGATCGGCGAACAATTCGCTCATCGGGCCCTCACGAAGCCGCAGGCGCTGGCGCGCCGCGCATGTCAGGCGCGCTGGCCGCCGCCGCCTGCGGCAGAGGACGCGCAGGCGCCCCCGCATGGGCGGCGAGCGCGTCGCCAAGGATGGTCGCCGCGCGCTCAACGTCCGGCAGGGCGCGCAGCATCGGCTCGGGCTGCGCATAGCGCCAGGGGCGCACATGCGGCCACATCATCAGGTAAGCGATGCGGCCCTCAGGGCGAACCGTGAGGGCGATGTCGCCCACATCCCCTTCGTGGCGGGCGAGCGAGGCGCCGTCCACCTGCGAGAAGGGAATGTTCACGGTCAGCGGCAGAGCCATGCCGAAGCGCATCACGATCCGCCGATCAGTGATCGTGTAAAGCGTGGTGCGCGCCGCCGTCACCGCGATGACGAGCAGGATGCCGATCGCCGCCAGCGCCAGCGGCGCAAGGTCGAACGCATAGGCGAGCGCGTCAAAGGCCGGGGCGCCGTCGTGCAGCGCGCTCGCCGCGCGCCACGCCATCAGCGCCGCGAAGTAGATCGCCACCACGCGCAGGCGGAAGGCGCCGAGCGCGAGCGCCAGCCAGTGCGGCGCGCCCTGCCAGAGCATCCGCTCGCCGGGGGGCAAGCGCTCCGGCAGGCCGGGGACGGGCTCGAACTCGCTCTCGCTCACAGGATCGGCTCCAGGCGCGAGGGATGCGCATAGAGGACGCCGCCGCCGTAATAGCCGCAGATCTTGTCCTCTTCGAGCAGGGTGATCTGCTCAGGATTGCGCAGCGCAGGCACATTGGCGAAATGTTTCGCGTGAACCGCCTGCACGGTGACGACGCGCGCGCCGCCGTGGATGCGCGCGAAGTTCCAGGGCAGCAGCACGGTGCGACCGCCGCCTTCCAGCTCCACCTCGAAATAGCGCGCGATATACTCGGACCGGTCGACCCAGACGTCCTTCACGACGCCGGCGGCCTTGCCGTCCGCGCCCTTCACCACCATGCCGCGCGGATCGGGATCTTCCTTGGCGAGATAGAAATCGCCGGCGACGCGCAGCGGCACGATCTTCGGCGCGCCTTCCCACGTCATGTCGGGATGATCGGCGCGCTCCGCGTAAGAAGCCGGGCCAACGCCGTCAGCCATGGGATCGCCGGTGGGCTCCAGCGGCGCGCCGGGCCAGGGCGCGACCGGCTTGGCCGCGATGGCGCGCGTGTCGGGGCGACCGTTAGCGACCAGCATGGGCGCGCCATGGGGCAGCAGATAGGTCTTGGAAGGCGGCGGAGCCGGGAAGCCGACGATCGCGATCTTCTGGCGCGGATCGTCGCCGATCAGCGGATAGCCCTCGCGCTTGTTCTCGCGATGCAGATACCAGATGAGGCCCGCGAAAAACGCCCAGAAGACGTAGAGCAGGATGGATGCGAGGTCGATGTTGTAGCCAATCATGTCAAGGCTCCATGTTCAGCGGGGCATCTCGGCGAGGCCCAGCCTGGTTTGCGTGCGGTCCGCGCGCGCATGACGCGCGAGCGGGCCGATGGCGATGAGCGTCGCAAAGAGCAACGCGACTTCGATGTGATAGACGGCGCCGTAGCCCGTCCATGCGGGGTCCAGAACGGACCCGAGCGCTCCTGAGGCCGCGGCGGCGCCCACGCCGTCGCGCACCAACCCGCCAATCGACATGGCGAGACCCTGCGCCGCGCCCTGCGCCGCGCCCCAGGCGCCAAGCGCGAGCCCGTGCGATTCCTTGCGCTCAAGCGACATGGCCGCGATGAGCGTGGCGACCGCGAACAGGCCGCCGCCGAAGCCCACGAGACATGCGCCGATGCGAAACAGGATCGGCGCCTGAAACGGGCCTGAAGCGATCACCAGCGCGAAGGCCGGCAGACCGGAAAGCGCGCCATAGGCCGCCAGACGATAGGGATCGAGGCCGATGGCGAGCATGCGCGCGGCCACCGCATAGGCCACGAGAGCGCCGCCGGCGAGCAGCGCCGTGAGCGACGTCGTTTGCGCGACGCTGAGGCCCAGAACCTCGCCGCCGTAAGGCTCGAGCACGATGTCCTGCATCGAGAAGGCGGCGGAGCCAAGGCTCACCGCCACAAGGAAACGCCCCGCGCGACCGCCGCGCACGAAGGCGCGCCAAGAGGCGCCGAAATCAGGGCGCGCCAGATCATGCGCGGTGCGGGAGGGATCGCGCGCCTCCTGCTTCCACAGCGCGATCATGTTGAGCGCGAAGGTGGCGACCGCTGCGCCCTGGATCACCTGGATCAGGCGCACTTCGGAAAAATTCTCCAGAAGCAGGCTGAAGGCGAAGCCGCTGCCGACCATGCCCACCAGCAGCATCACATACATCAGCGCCACCACGCGCGGCCGTGTCTCCTGCGGGGCGAGATCGGTGGCCAGCGCAAGGCCCGCGGTCTGCGCCGTCTGCAGCCCCGCACCTACAAGCAGGAAGGCGAGCGCGCTCGCCGCATAGCCGATCCAGAGCGGCCCCGTCGTGTCGCCCGACATGATGAGCAGGGCGAACGGCATGATGGAGAGGCCGCCGAACTGGAGCAGCGTGCCGAACCACAGATAGGGCACACGCCGCCAGCCGAGATAGGAGCGATGATGATCCGAGCGGAAGCCGATCAAGGCGCGGAAGGGCGCGAAGGCGAGCGGCAGCGCCACCGAAAGGGCGACCACCCACGCGGAGACGCCGAGCTCGACGATCATCACGCGGTTGAGCGTGCCCACCGTCAGCGCCATCGCCATGCCGACGGAGACCTGGAAAAGCGACAGGCGCAGCAGCCTGCCGAGCGGCAGGTCCTCAGACGCCGCATCGGCGAAGGGCATGAAGCGCGTTCCCGCGCGCCGCCACAACCGCACCATCGCTTGGCTCGCAGGGATCATCGACGCATGACCTCCAGAGCCTGGGAAATGTAGAAGCCGCGCGCCACACGTTGCGTGCGCGCGGGCGCAAAGGCCGCAAGCGCAGGGCTCATGCGGATCGCTGCATCAAGCTTTAGCGGGCGCACGGGCACGATCGCCGGCGAGCGGTCCGAACGCGGGAAGAACCCGCCGGCCCAGTGCATGGCCGCCAGCAAGGGCGTGCGCGGGGCGAAGGTGAAGGCGATGGAGCCGCCCACGCGCGGGGCGAGCGCCTCAAGCGCGCGCAGGGCGTCCTCCATGGCGTAATGGATGAGCGAATCCATCGAGACCACATGATCGAAGGAGCCGAGCGCGGGATCGAGCATGTCGCCGGCGCGGAAATCGATGCGCCCTTCGCCAAGGTCGCGGGGCGCGCGGTCGCGCGCGATGTCGATGAGATTAGGCGCGATGTCGATCGCCACCACATGGGCGCCGCGGCGCGCGGCCTCCACCGCCAGCGCGCCGGTGCCGCAGCCTGCGTCCAGAATGCGCATGCCGCGCAAATCCTGCGGCAGCCAGGACAAGAGCGTCGCGCGCATTTCATCGCGTCCCGCGCGCACGGTGGCGCGGATGCGGCCCACCGGCGCGTCAGACGTAAGCTTCGCCCACGCCTCCATGGCGGTGGCGTCGAAATAGGCTTCGATGGCCGCACGTCTTTGCTGGTAGGAGAGCGCTGAGGTCATCAGTCGAATCCCAGCAGGTCGAAGATTTCGCGGTCCTTGAGCGGAACCCCGGAATATTCCTGATCAGCCGTCCAGAGCGAGGCGGCGAGGCGCAGATATTCCTCCTGCACACGCTTGATCTCCGGCGTCTCATCCATCTCGAACAAGGTCGCCTTCTTCAGGCGCGAGCGGCGGATGTCGTCGAGATCGGGAATATGCGCGATCGTCTTCAGGCCCGCAGCGGCGTTGAACTTGTCGATCTGGTCGGTGTCGCGACTGCGGTTGGCGATGACGCCGCCGAGCCGCACGCGATAATTCTTCGACTTCGCGGAGATCGCCGCGACGATTCGGTTCATCGCGAAAATGGAGTCGAAGTCGTTCGCAGCCACGATGAGCGCGCGTTCGGCGTGCTGCAGGGGCGCGGCGAAACCGCCGCACACAACGTCGCCCAGCACGTCGAAGATCACGACGTCCGTGTCGTCGAGCAGATGATGCTCCTTGAGCAGCTTGACGGTCTGGCCCACGACATAGCCGCCGCAGCCCGTGCCAGCGGGCGGTCCGCCCGCCTCCACGCACATCACGCCGTTATAGCCTTCGAACACGAAATCTTCCGTGCGCAATTCCTCGCTGTGGAAGTTCACCGATTCCAGAACGTCGATGACCGTCGGCATGAGCTTCTTGGTCAGGGTGAAGGTGGAATCGTGCTTGGGATCGCAGCCGATCTGCAGCACGCGCTTGCCCAGTTTGGAGAAAGCGACCGACAGGTTCGACGATGTCGTGCTCTTGCCGATGCCGCCCTTGCCATAGACGGCGAAGACGCGCGCATTGCCGATGCGCACATTGGGATCCATCTGGACCTGGACGCTCCCCTCCCCATCACAGCGGGTCACGCGGGGCGGATGCTTCGTCATCACGTTCATGCGCTGCTCCTCAAGCCGCCATCTCGACGCCTGCGCCGGAAGTGGCGCCCACGCCTTCAATGCGGTCTTCGATTTCCTCGCCCGCACGACGGAGCGCTTCGAGCGTCTCCTCGTCAGGCGACCAGTAATTGCGTTCGGTGGCTTCGATCAGACGGTTCGCCAGTTTGGCGGCCGACGTCGGATTAAGCGCGGCAAGGCGCTCGCGCATGTCAGGGTCAAGCATGTAGGTCTGCGCGATGCGGTCATAGACCCATCCGTCGACCGCGCCGGTCGTCGCCGACCAACCCATCGTATTCGTGACATGAGCCTCGATGGCGCGCACGCCTTCGTAGCCGTGCTTCAGCATGCCCTCGTACCATTTGGGATTGAGCATGCGCGCGCGCGTCTCCAGCGCCACCTGCTCGTTGAGCGTGCGCACGACGCCCGCGCCGCGCGTCTGGTCGCCGATATAGACGGCGGGCCCGCGGCCGCCGGCGCGCTGCGCAAGCCGGCTGAGACCGCCCAGATTATCGAAGTATTGATCCAGCGACGTGACGCCCAGCTCAACCGATTCAAGGTTCTGATAGGCGACGTCCACTTTCGCCATCACGGCGTTGAGCAGCTCCGGCCGGCGCTCGCTGCGCCCCTGGCGTCCATAAGCGAAGCACTTGCGCCGCGCGAAAAGTTCGGCGAGCTCGTCTTCGTCTTCCCATGCGCCGTTTTCGACCGCGAAATTCAGATTGGCGCCATAAGCGCCGTCGGCGTTGGAGAAGACGCGCAGCGCCGCGGTCTCAAGGTCGCAGCCTGTCGCAGCCATATGGGCGAGCGCATTGGCGCGCACGAAGTTCATCTCCTCCGGCTCGTCGGCGCTGGCGGCGAGGAAGGAGGCTTCCGCGAGCAATTTGGTCTGCAGCGGCATGAGGTCGCGGAACACGCCCGACAGCGTCGCAACCACATCGATGCGCGGGCGCCCGAGCTCGGCGAGGGGCACGAGTTCGGCGCCGGCGAGACGGCCATAGGCGTCAAAACGCGGACGCGCCCCAATGAGCGCGAGCGCCTGCGCCACAGGCGCGCCCTGCGTCTTGAGATTGTCCGTGCCCCACATGACGAAGGCGATGGAGCGCGGCAGGACGCCGGCGTCGGCGAGATGGCGCTCCAGCAGGAGATCGGCCCCGCGCGCGCCTTCCTTCATGGCGAAGGCGCTGGGAATGCGGAAGGGGTCGAAGCCATGCAGATTGCGGCCCGTGGGCAGAATCTCCGGCGTGCGCAGCAGATCGCCGCCGGGCGCGGGCGGCACGTAACGCCCGTCGAGCGCGCGCAGCACGCCTTGCGCCTCATGATCCTGCGCGAGCAGAGCGTCGGCGCGCGCAAGCGTTTCATACAGGCTGCGCGCCGCCGGATCCTGCGGCGCAGGCGCGCCGTCGACCACCGCCTCGGCGAAAGAGCGCTCAGGCGCCGCCGCGCCGCTTGCGGCGTCATGCCCGCTTTCAGCCATGGCGAACAGGGCGTCGATGCGCTCCTCGCGCGAGAGGGGCTGGCCGAGAACATGCAGGCCATGGGGAATGAGCGTGTATTCCAGCTCCAGAACGCGCGCGGAAAGCGCGCTCGCCTGCGCCTGCGGATCAGCCCAGGCGGGTTCGGCGGACGCAAGGTCGAGCTCCGCAGCCTGCGCCTGCAGCACCGGCGCAAGGCGCGCGCGCGCCTCATGCGCGTCAGGCTCCAGCGCGCGCCAGGCCTCGAGCGAGGATTTCAGATCCAGCAGGCCGCGATAAAGGCCCGCGTGCGCCACCGGCGGCGTCAGATAGCTCACCAGAGTCGCGGCCGCGCGACGCTTGGCGATCGCGCCTTCCGAAGGATTGTTCGCCGCGTAGAGATAAAGGTTCGGCAGGTCGCCGATGAGCCGCTCCGGCCAGCAGGCGTCCGACAGGCCGGTCTGTTTGCCGGGCATGAATTCAAGCGCGCCGTGGGTGCCGAAATGCAGAACCGCATGGGCGCCGAAATCCTTGCGCAGCCAGCGGTAGAAAGCGGAGAAGGCGTGGGTCGGCGCGAAGCTCTTCTCGAAGAGCAGGCGCATCGGGTCGCCCTCATAGCCGAAGGCGGGCTGCACGCCCACGAAGACCGAGCCGAAACGCGCGCCAAGCACGAAGATGGAGGCGCCGTCGCTCTGCTGACGGCCGGGAGCCGGGCCCCACTGGGCCTCGATCTGCGACAACCAGGTCTCGTCGCGCACATGGTCCTGCGCGTCGATGAGGGCGTGGACATTGGCCTGCGCGCCATATTGGGCCGCATTGCCGTGCAGGATGCGCTCGCGCAGCGCGTCCACGCTCGCCGGCGCCTCCACGTCATAGCCCGCGGCTTTCATCGCCTGCAGCGTGTTGAAGAGCGACTCGAACACCGACAGGAAGGCAGCGGAGCCGACAGAGCCGGCGTTGGGCGGGAAATTGAACAGCACGATGGCGACGCGGCGCTTGGCGCGCTCGGCCTTGCGCAGCGCGACCAGCTTCTCCACGCGCGCGGCGAGCGCGGCCGCCCGGCCCGGCTCCACCCGCATGTCGCGCGAGCCATCCGGCCCGCCGGCCTCGCTGCGTCCGCCGAACACCATGGGGCTTGTCGATCCGTCGAGTTCGGGAATGGCGACCATGATCGTCGCCTCCACGGGCGACAGGCCGCGCTCGGACGCCTCCCATTGCTCAAGCGTCTGGAACTCAAGCGGATGGGCCGCGATGTAAGGCACGTCGAGGCGCGAAAGGACGGCTTCCGCCGCCTGCGCGTCGTTATAGGCGGGGCCGCCCACAAGCGAGAAGCCCGTGAGCGAGACCAGCGCGTCGATGGCCGGCGCGCCGTCCTGCATGAAATAGCGCTCGATCGCAGGACGCGCGTCGAGCCCGCTTGCGAAAGCGGGAACAACCGACAGGCCGCGCGCCTCAAGCGCCGCGATCACGCCGTCGTAATGGGCGGAATTGCCAGCGAGGAGATAGGAGCGCATCACAAGCACTCCCACGCGGCCATGCGTGCCGGGAGAGATCTTGCGCAGCGCCTGCGCATCCTGCGAAAGCCGCTGCGGCAGAGCGGGATGATAGACGCCCAGATCCGGATATTCGACAGGGTCCGCCGCTTTCACGCATCCGCGCAGCGCCTTGCGCGGTCCGTCCGCATAGCGGTTGATGAGGAAGGCGACGAGATTGCGCACGTTCTCGTCGGAGCCCGCGAGCCAGTATTGCAACGTGAGCAGATAGGCGCGCACGTCCTGCGCAGCGCCGGGAATGAACTTCAGCAGGCGCGGAATGCGCCGCAGCATTTTCATCTGCTGCGCGCCCGCGACGCCGGACTTCTCCGTCTTGCCGCGCAGCTTTTTCAAAAAGCCGCGCAGGCCGCCGCTCGAATGGGTGGTGAAGCGGCCCATGCGCGTGAGGCGCGCGGCTTCGCCGGCAGACATGCACACCACCATGGCGTCGCAGGCGTCGCGCCGCGCCTCCAGCGCCGGGGCCACGGCGCGCACATGCTCCTCCATGAAGAGCATGGTGGCGATGACGATGTCGGCGGAGGCGATGTCCGCGTTGCAGCGGGCGAGCGCGGCCTCATCCTCGCCCCATTGGGCGGCGGAGTGCAGCGTCAGGCTGAGCCCCGGCATGTCCTTGCGCAGCGACGTCTGCGCGCGCGCGACGGCGCCCGCCAGATGATCGTCGAGGGTGACGATCGTGACGCGGATCGGCGTCGGCTCAGCGGCCGAAATGCGCTTTGGCGTCATAGAGCGTCTCCACGTCAATGCGCGCGACGCCACGTTCGAGCGCAAAGCGCTCGGTGTTGCGTCGCGCCTTGCCGCGCACGAAAAACGGGATCTTGCGAAGTTCTTTTTCTGCGTCGAGCGACCATGCGACGCTGACGCCCTGCGTCTTGAGCTCGCCCTCCTCCTCGGCGGCGGGCTCGGGCGCGGCGGCCGGCGCCTCGCCGCCATGCCCCAGATGGGACGGGGCGACGTCGTCACGAAATTCGAAATCGCCGCGGAACATGCCCAGAAGATGCTCCTCCAGGCCCATCATCAGCGGATGGACAAGGGAGTCGAACAGAACATTCGCGCCCTCAAAACCCATCTGCGGCGAATAACGGGCCGGGAAATCCTGCACATGCACGGGTGCGGAAATGACCGCGCAGGGCACGCGCAGACGCTTGGCGATGTGGCGCTCCATCTGCGTGCCCAGCACCAGCTCCGGCGCCGCGGCCGCTATGGCGGCTTCGACCTCGAGGTAATCGTCGCTGATGAGGGGCTCGACCCCGTGCCGTCCGGCAGCTTCGCGCAATTCGCGGGCGAACTCGCGCGAATAGGTGCCGAGGCCGACGACCTTGAGACCCAGCTCGCGCGCGGCGACGTCGGCGATGGCGATGGCGTGGGAGGCGTCGCCAAACACGAAAACGCGCTTGCCGGTAAGATAAGTCGAGTCGACGGAGCGCGAATACCAGGGCAGGCGCGACAGGTCAGGGCGCAACAGGGCGCTGGCGTCCACGCCGGCGAGGTCCGCCACCTCGCGGATGAAGGCGCGCGTCGCGCCAACGCCGATGGGGATCGTGCGCGTTTGCTTCTGGCCGAAGGCGCGCTGCAGCCATGAGGCCGTCTGTCCAGCGACTTCGGGATAGAGCACTACGTTGAAATCAGCGTCGCCCAACCGCGCGAGATCAGCCGGCGAGGCGCCGAGCGGCGCCACCACATTCACCTCGACGCCAAGCGATTCCAGAATTTTCAGAATTTCGACGAGATCGTCCCGATGGCGGAAGCCCAACGAACAGGGCCCAAGCACGTTGCAGCGCGCGCGCTGGCCTTCGGCCCGCTGGCGCGCGGGAGCGCCGGGCGCCGGCGCGTGCGGCCCCGCCATCGCGCGCGCGATGCGGTAAAAAGTCTCGGCCGCGCCCCAGTTCTCTTTACGCTGATACGAGGGCAGTTCGAGCGGCACGACGGCGGCGTCGAGCCCAAGGGCGTGGGCGAGCCCGCCCGGATCGTCCTGGATCAGTTCGGCGGTGCAGGACGAGCCGACGACGAGCGCCTGCGGCTTGAACCGTTCATAGGCTTCGCGCGCGGCGGTCTTGAACAATTCCGCCGTGTCGCCGCCCAGATCACGCGCCTGGAAGGTCGTGTAGGTGACGGGCGGGCGGGCGCCGCGCCGCTCGATCATCGTGAACAGAAGATCGGCGTAAGTGTCGCCCTGCGGCGCATGAAGAACGTAGTGCACGCTCTCCATAGACGCGCAGACGCGCATCGCGCCCACATGCGGCGGTCCCTCGTAAGTCCATACGGTGAGCTGCATGGTCAGGCCTCCAGCAGCTCGCGGCGCAACAAGGGCCGCGCGAACAATTCGGCGAGGTCGCCCGCCTGTTCGTAGCCTTGCACCGGGGTGAAAACGAGTTCGATCGACCATTTGGTCGCAAAGCCTTCCGCCTCGAGCGGATTGGCGAGGCCGAGGCCGCAGACCACAAGATCGGGACGCGCCGCGCGCACGCGATCGAGCTGGCGCTCGACGTCCTGTCCTTCGACGATCGGCGTCTCGGGCGGCAGAAGGGCGAGTTCCTCGGCGAGTCGCCGGCGATCGACGTAAGGCGCGCCGACCTCGACGAGACGCGCGCCGAGCTCGCGCGAAAGGAAGCGCGCCATCGACGGCTCAAGTTGCGAGTCGGGGAAGAAGAAAAGGCTCTTGCCTTCGAGCGTCGGACGCAGACGCTCAAGGCTTTTCTGCGCGCGCGCACGAGGAGCGGCGGTGGCCGCCTCGAAGCGCTCACGCGAAACGCCAAAAGCGCGGGCGGCTGCGCCAAGCCAATCGTCCACGCCTTCGACGCCAAGCGGATAAAGCGCGGGAAGATGCTGCGCCCCAAGCTCTTCCAGCGCGCGCGCCGTATCGGAAAGGAAGGGCTGCGCGAGCAGGAATTTCGTATTGGGCCCAATAGCGGGCATGTCCGCCGCCCGGCGCGCGGGAAGGAAATCGACGCGCTCGATCCCCATCTGCGCGAAGATGCGGCGGAACTGATCCTCGACAGCGTCGGCGAGCGCGCCGACGACGAGAAGCGAGGGCGGCTGGTTTGCGCCCGCGCGCGGCGCCTGAGCCACAAGCGCGGACAGGCAGGCGTCTTCGCCCTGGGTGAACGTGGTCTCGATTCCGCTGCCGGAATAAGAGAGCACGCGCACCGCGGGAGACATGCGTTGAGACAAGCGCTGAGCGGCGCGCGACAGATCGAGCTTGATGACCTCGGAGGGACAGGAGCCCACGAGGAACAGGAGCTTGATGTCGGGACGACGTTCGATCAGGCGCGTGACGACGCGGTCGAGTTCGTCGTCGATGTCAGCCAGGCCCGCAAGATCGCGCTCCTCGATGATCGCGGTGGCGAAACGCGGCTCCGCGAAGATCATCACGCCGGCGGCGGACTGGATGAGATGCGCGCAGGTGCGCGAGCCCACCACGAGGAAGAACGCGTCCTGAATCTTGCGGTGCAGCCACACGATGCCGGTGAGGCCGCAGAAGACCTCGCGCTGACCGCGCTCCTGAACGATGCGTGGTCCGGACGCGCAGGCGACCTTGGCGGGCGCGGGGGTCATGGCGCGCCCTCCGTCGCCGGGCGCGCGGCCTCAAGCCGGGCCAGGCGCAGTTTCCAGACGAATTGTCCAGCGTTCACGACATAGGAGGCGTAAGCCGCCAGCGCGAGGATCATCTGCCCCCGCGGACTCAACGCGCCAAGGAAGAAGGCCGCGAGATAGGCGGTGTGAAGCGCCAGCACGAGCATGCTGACGACGTCCTCCCAGAAGAAGGGCGGCGCGAACAGGTAGCAGCCGAACACCTCGCGCTCCCAGACGGCGCCGGTCACCATGATCGCGTAAAGCGTCAAGGTCTTGATTATGATTGATAAACTGGCGGCGAAATAGCCTTCTCCGGTGAGCAGGAATCGGCATACGAGCGCCAGGCTCGCGAGGAAGACCACGAATTGCACCGGCGCCAGCACGCCCTGAACGAGCGTCCAGCCGGACGCGTCCCGGCGAGCGCGTTGCTCGGCGGTGTAGAGAAGGTCCCGGTTCATGCGCGTAAGCTCGGCCATTCTTCCCCCCGGCTACGGCTCCGAAGGAAAGGCTATTGCAGGGCCCAAGAGGTGTCAAACTAAATTGACGTCTAGTCACATTTACATATACCCTAGGCCTGTTGCGGAGCTCTCGCCTTAGTGCTTAGATGCCAACCTCGAGCTCCCATGCGGGCCGGTAGACCGATGGTCGATCCGCCGCCGCCGCGAGAGGGAGAACGAGGCCGGCCGCAGAGCTGGCGCTAGGATTTTCCATGGGTCGCCTCGACAGCAATCAGCGGGGCCAATCCGCAGAACACGACGACCCCGCCGCCATCGCTCATCACGAGAGCCCTGCGGCGCAAAACGCGTTCGCCCGGGCCCAGACCAACGCCGCCCTTTCGCGCCTCGTGTCCGACGCTATCATTCCCCGCCTGTCGGGGGGGCGAGCAACAGGGCAGGAAATCGCCGCCCGCGCCGCCCAGATCACCGGGCAGGACGTCTCTATTCTCGTCGCCCTCGTGCGCCAGAGGCGCGTGGAGGACATGCACGCTTTCGTATCGCAGACCTTCGCGCGGGGCGCGGACGCCGAATCGATCATGCTTCAGCTTCTGGCGCCCGCCGCCGATCGGCTCGGCGACCTCTGGGTGCAGGACGAATGCGATTTCGCCACGGTGACCATTGGCGTCGGCTGTCTGCAGCAGGCCATGCGTCGGCTCTACAAGCATGAGCATGAGCAGCCGGCGCGCTCCGATCGGCCGCGCCGGGCGCTGCTGAGCCCCTATCCCGGCGAACAGCATGATTTCGGACTGCGCATCGTCGACGAATTCCTGCATCGGGCCGGCTGGGACGTCTGTTCGATCACGCCCATGTCGGGCGCCGACGTCGAGGCCCGCGTGCGTCGGGAAAGTTTCGAAATAGCTGGACTTTCGATTAGTCAGGAGGCAATCCTGCCGCACCTTGAGACTCTCATTGCGTCCATCCGCCGCGCTTCGCGCAATCGGGACATCGCCATCATGGTCGGAGGCCGCGTATTCCAGGAACGCCCGGAACTCGCCAGCCAAATCGGCGCGGACGGGACGGCGTCTGACGGACGCCTCGCCGTCGAGCTCGCCGAAAGCCTTCTGGCGGGCCGCAGCATCGAGGTCACCCAATGACGA
This sequence comes from uncultured Beijerinckia sp., assembly GCA_964645525.1. GTDB lineage: Bacteria > Pseudomonadota > Alphaproteobacteria > Rhizobiales > Beijerinckiaceae > Terripilifer. Next base: position 12,194 of record CAZYBF010000002.1, on the reverse strand, counting down.
CGTCGGCCAGCCAGGCGAACCGTCAAGGGCGGTCGTCCACCGCCGCTTACGTCTCTCCCGCCCCGGAGTCGCGCGTGATCGAATTTTCGGCCCCTGAAAAGTCCATTGGGGCGCTCGATCCGCAGCACGCGGCGCGCCTTCTCGCAGCCTCCTGCGATCTCGGACTCGTCATCGACGCCGGCGGCGTCATCCGCGACGTGTGCGCGGGCGCCGATGAATTCCCCTTCGCGAAAGATTGGCTCGGGCGCAAATGGCTCGACGCCGTGACGGTCGAGAGCAGGCCCAAGGTCGAGGATCTCCTGCGCGAGGCGATGGACCAGCCGATCGCGCGCGCACGAGAGATCAACCACCGCCTTTCGAACGGGCAGGATCTGCCGATCCGCTATTCCGCGTTCCGCATTGGCAAGACCGACCGCGTGGTGGCGGTGGGGCGCGACCTGCGCGCGATCGGCCAGTTGCAGCAGCGCCTCGTTGAGGCGCAGCGCGCGACCGAGAGCGAGTTCCTGCGCCTGCGCAGCGCGGAGACGCGCTATCGCATTCTGTTCCAGACTTCCGAAGAAGCCGTGCTGATCGTCGACGCCGCGACCCTCAAAACGATGGACGCCAATCCCGCAGCGGCCGCGCTCGCGGAGACCACGTCGGGCAAGCTCGTGGGCCGTCCGCTCGTCGACGTGTTCGACGCCAGCGTGCGCGAAGCGCTCAGCGCCGAGCTCGAAAGCGTGCGCAGCGTCGGGCGGGTGAGCGCGGTGCGCGCCAAGCTCGCCAACCAGCGCGAATGCTGGCTTTCAGCCTCTCTCTTCCGCCATGAGGACAGCGCGCACGTGCTCGTGCGGCTCACACAATCCTCCGGCGAGTCCGCCATCGCGCCGGCGGTGAAGTCGCAGGCGCTGCAAGCGCTCGACTCCCTGCCCGACGCTTTCGTGGTGGTGGACGGCGAACGCCGCGTGGTGGACGCCAACGCCGCCTTCCTTGAAATGACCGAATCGCCCTCGCTCGCGCAGGCGCGCGGCCAGCCGCTCGACCGCTGGCTCGGACGCACGGGCGTGGACGTGAGCGTGCTGTTCTCGAACCTGCGGGAGCATGGTTCGGTGCGCGATTTCGTCACCGCCGTGCGCAGCGACTACGGCGCCTCTGAAGAGGTGGAGGTGTCCGCGGCGGCTGCAGCCGCCTCCGGCGATTCGCCTTGCTATGGACTTGTGCTGCGTTCGCGCGCGCGCAGCGGCGGCAGCCGCGGCGTCGACGCGCCGCTTGGGCCCGAACAGGCCCGCAGCGCGGAGCAATTGTCCGAACTCGTCGGCCGCGTGCCGCTGAAGGACCTCGTGCGCGAGACGGTGGAGATCACCGAGCGCATGTGCATCGAGGCCTCGCTGCGCCTGACGGGCGACAACCGCGCAGCCGCAGCGCAGATGCTTGGCCTGAGCCGCCAGAGCCTCTACGACAAGCTGCGCCGCTACGACCTCGGCGACCTGCCGCAGGCCGAGCCGGACGACGAGCGTCAATAGTCGCAGACACCTCTTGTCAATGAGTGTGGACAGCCCGCCCGCCCAGGGCTAGGCTATCCATGATGACTTATCCTGCCCCTTCCGTCGTCCTTGAACTGCTGAAGCCGATCACGTGGTTCGCGCCCATGTGGGCCTTCGTGTGCGGCCTCGTCTCGGGCGGATCGTCGCTTTACGATCGATGGGCGCTGGTGATCGGCGGCGTGCTTCTGACCGGGCCGCTGGTGTGCGGCGCCAGCCAGGCGGTGAACGACTGGTACGACCGCCATGTCGACGCGATCAACGAACCCAACCGCCCGATCCCGTCAGGCCGCATGCCGGGCCGCTGGGGCTTCTATGTCGCTTGCGCGTTCAGCGGCCTGTCGCTTGCGCTCGCCGCCTCGCTGGGCTGGGCCGTGCTCGGCGCGGCCATCGTGGGGCTTGCGCTCGCATGGGCCTACAGCGCGCCGCCGCTGCGCCTGAAGGGCAATGGCTGGTGGGGCAATTCCGCCGTAGGCCTTTGCTACGAGGGGCTGCCCTGGTTCACCGGCGCCGCGGTGGTGAGCGCCGCCATGCCGGACTGGCGCATCGTTCTGCTCGCCCTGCTCTACAGCGTCGGCGCGCATGGAATCATGACGCTGAACGATTTCAAATCCGTCGACGGCGACATCAAGTCCGGCGTCGCCTCCCTGCCTGTGCAGCTGGGCGTGGGCGCCGCAGCGCGCCTCGCCTGCGTGGTGATGGCGGCGCCGCAGGCGGTGGTCGTCGTTCTGCTCGCCTATTGGGGCAAACCCGCGCATGCGGGCGTGGTGGCCGCGCTGCTCGCCGCGCAGGCCTTCCTGATGATGCGTCTGCTCGCCGATCCGCGCGGGCGCGCGGCCTGGTACAACGCCACCGGCACCACGCTCTACGTGCTCGGCATGCTCGCCGCCGCCTTCGCGCTGCGCGGACTGGCGGGCGCGCCGTGAGCGCCGTCAGCGCCGGCGGCGCCCAAAGCGCTGAAAGCGCCTCCTTCGGCTGGCTCTCCATCGTGCGCATGGGCCTTGTGCAGACCGCGCTGGGCGCGGTGGTCGTGCTCACCACATCCACGCTCAATCGCGTAATGGTGGTGGAGCTGGCGCTGCCCGCGCTCGTGCCCGGCCTTCTGGTGACGCTGCATTACGCGGTGCAGGCGCTGCGCCCGCGCTGGGGGCACGGCTCCGACGGCGGTCGCCGACGCACGCCCTGGATCATCGGCGGCATGGGCGCCCTGTGCGCGGGCGGCGCTCTCGCCGCGCTCGCCACCGCGCTCATGGGCGAAAGCCTCGCGCTCGGCGCCGCGCTCGGCGTGGCGGGATTTCTGCTGATTGGAATAGGCGTGGGCGCCGCCGGCACATCGCTGCTGACGCTGCTCGCCGAACGCACGGACCCCGCGCGCCGCGCGCCCGCCGCCACGATCGTCTGGACCATGATGATCTTCGGCTTCGCGCTGACCGCGACGCTCGCCGGCCATGCGCTCGATCCTTATTCGCCGGAGCGACTCGTGGCGGTGACGAGCGTGGTGTGCGTCTGCGCCTTCGTTCTGGCCTGTCTCGCCATCCACGGCGTGGAAGGCGAGGCGCGCGCGACGCGCGGCGCAGGCGCGGAGAAACCGGCGTTCCGCGAGGCTTTCGCGCAGGTGTGGGCGGAGGCGCCCACGCGCCGCTTCGCCTATTTCATCTTCACCTCCATGCTCGCCTACAATGCGCAGGACCTCATTCTCGAACCCTTCGCAGGCGTCGTCTTCGCGATGACGCCAGGCGAATCGACGCGGCTCGGCGGACTGCAACACGGCGGCGTGCTCGTCGGCATGATTTGCGCCGCGCTCGCCGGCGCGCGCGCGGGCAAAGGCGAGCCGCGCATGTTGCGGCGGCTGATGGTGTGGGGCTGCGTCGCCTCCGCGGTCGCCATGGCGGGCGTCGCGGCGGGCGGATTCATTGGCCCGCAATGGCCGATCAAACCCGCGGTGTTCGCGCTGGGCGTCGCCAACGGCGCCTTCTCCATCGCCGCCATCGGCGCGATGATGACCATGGCGCGCGACGGGCGGCCCGCCCGCGAGGGCGTGCGCATGGGCCTGTGGGGCGCGGCGCAGGCCATCGCCTTCGCGCTCGGCGGCCTGCTCGGCGCGCTTGGCGCCGACGTGACGCGCGCGCTGATCGGCGCCGCTGCGCCCGCCTATGGCGTGGTCTTCCTGTGCGAAGCCGCGATGTTCCTTCTGGCCGCCGCGCTGGCGGCCCTCGTGGCGCGCGACGCGCCCGGCCCACGCCTCACGCAACATCTGGAGGGCGCGCGATGAATGAAGAGGTTTTCGACGTCGCCGTGATCGGCGGCGGACCCGCCGGCGCCACCGCCGCCCATGATCTCGCGCGCCTCGGCCGCAAGGTTCTGCTGCTCGACAAGGCCGGACGCATCAAGCCCTGCGGCGGCGCGATCCCGCCGCGGCTGATCCGCGACTTCGACATCCCTGATGAACTGCTGTGCGCGAAGATTCGCTCCGCCCGTATGATCGCCCCCGCCGGCGGCAGCGTGGACATGCCGATCGAGAACGGCTTCGTCGGCATGGTGGACCGCGACGTGTTCGACGAATTCTTGCGCAAGCGGGCTGCAGGCGCCGGCGCGCAGCGGCGCACGGGCGCCTTTAGCGCCTTCTCGCGCGACGCGGACGGAACCTGCCTGATCGATTATGCGGACAAGGACAGCGGCGAGACCATGCGCGTGCGCGCGCGGCTTGTGATCGGCGCCGACGGCGCCAATTCCGCTGTCGCCGCGCAGGCGCTTCCGCCCGCAGGCCGGGCGCCTTTCGTCTTCGCCTACCACGAGATCGTCGCCGCGCCCGAACCGACGAACGGCGCGCGCACCAATCCCACGCGCTGCGACGTCTATTATCAGGGCGACGTCTCGCCCGATTTTTATGGCTGGGTCTTTCCCCACGGCAAGACGATGAGCGTGGGCGTGGGCTCCGCGCGCAAAGGCTTCTCCCTGCGCCAGGCGACCGCGCGTCTGCGCGCGCAGGCGGGCCTCGAGGACGCCGAGACCATCCGCGTGGAGGGCGCGCCGCTGCCGCTCTATCCGGCCAAGCGCTGGGACAATGGACGCGACGTGCTGCTGGCGGGCGACGCCGCGGGCGTGGTGGCGCCTTCGTCCGGCGAGGGAATCTATTACGCCATGGCGACCGGACGACTCGCCGCCGAGGCGGTGGAGGAGACGCTTCGCACCGGCGCCGCCCGTGCGCTTGCGGGCGCGCGCAAGCGTTTCATGAAAGAGCACGGGCGCATTTTCTTCATTCTCTGGATCATGCAGACGTTCTGGTACAAGAACGACTGGCGGCGCGAGCGCTTCGTGGCCCTGTGCAAGGATCCCGACGTGCAACGGCTGACGTGGGAATCCTACATGAACAAGGCGCTGGTGAAGCGCGACCCCATGGCCCATGTGCGGGTGTTCTTCAAAGATCTCGGCCAGATCTTCGGCCTCGCCCGCGGCTGACCTCCGCCGCACGCGCGCAGCGCAGCAAAGCAAAGCGAAGCGAGCAAGCAAAAAGCCCCGCGTGAGCGGGGCTTTTCTAGTTTTCGCGCTTTGCCGGCCGCGAAGGTCAGGACTTTTTTTGCGAAGCCGCTCAGGGTTTGGGCGGACTGAGCTCCTTCAGGTAGTCCTTGAGCATGCTAACCCCGCCCAGCGGCTTGTTCACGCCTGCATGGCAGGTGGAGCAATAGGCCTTGGGAGCGTCACCCTCCGGGCCGAGCCGTTCCGCGGGATAGGTCGTGCGCAGCGGTTCGAGATATTCGCTGTTGAGGCCGCGCACCATCTGGATGCCGTGCCACGCGGTCACGCGTTGCGGCGGCGACTGCGCCCAATCCGCAAAGGCGCGCGAATTGTGGCAGAACGTGCAGTTGACGCCGAGGCCCGTCGACATGTGCATCATCAGCGCATAGGTGCTTTCCGCGGTCTGGATGGGCTCGCCGGGCTTGCCTGCGAGCGCCTCCGTCCCGTTCACGCGGATCTGGCCCTTGGCCGCCAGAAGCGAGGAGAACGGATCGCGGGGAAGCGAGGAATAGGCGACCGATTTCGCGGGCGCGTTCTGGCCGGCGGAATCGGCGGCGAAGCCCGCCGTCTGCGGTCCCTTGTCGGTGAACCAGATGTTCGCCGGCACGGGCTGGCCACGGTGGCAGGTGTAGCAGGTGACGCCGGTCTGCGCGACGTGCGAGGTCCATTGCGTGTTGATGGCCTGCGTCATCTGCAGCATGCGGCGCGACACCTTCTTGGTGTAGAGCGAGTCGTCCGCAAGGTTCTCGACGTTGTGGCAATAGGCGCAGCCCTGTTCAGGAGCCACCCATTCGGTGATCGCCGTCATCACGCGCAGGAACTGGCCTTCGCTGAGATGACCCAGCACCTGCACGTTCTGATAGGATTCGCGGGCGCGGGGGCCGCCGTCGTCGGCGGCCGGCTGCGCTTCGGGAATCGCATTGGCGGCGGCGATCTTCTCCAGCGTCTCAGGGCTGTTGATTTGCGCCATGCCAGTGCCGCGATAGCCGCTCTGTTCTGACTTCTGCGGGGGCAGCTCGCAACCGGCGAGCAGGCCCGCAGCAAGGACGGCGCCGACCGCGAGGCCGAACCGCGGCGCGTGGGAGAACAAACTTTTCATCGCGCGCCTCCAACAAGAGCGGCCGGATCGACCGTCGGCGGGACATAGCCCGGATAAGCGGGCGCCACGCCGTGATTGACCGCCCAGAGATACCAATTGTCGACCACCGTGCCCGTCAGCAGGATGCCGATGCCGCCGGTGAGCGGGCACAGCACCGCGAACCACCACGCCCAGCGATGGATCGATTCCATCGTGGCGTTGAAGCCCATGGTCCAGCGCCAGAACAGCGCAGCGCGCTCAGACGCGGTGCCACGGTCGGCGATCTGCTCCAGCTCGCGCTCGCCGCCGTAGCGGCCGACTGCGAGAATGGTCGCCGCATGCATCGCGAAGAGCAGCGTCGAGCCATAGAGGAAAACGATCGAGAGCGCGTGGAACGGGTTGTAGAACAGGTTCCCGTAGCGGATCGAAAACGCCGCGGTCCAATCCAGATGCGGGAAGATGCCGAAGGGCACCGCCTCGCTCCACGATCCCATCAGGATCGGGCGGATGAAACCGAGCACGAGATAAAGCCAGATCGCGGCGGCGAAGGCCCAGGCCACATGCGTGCCCATGCCCAGCTGACGCGCGCGCCGATACATGCGCGCCCACCACAGCATGATGGAAGCGGTGAGGAAGCCGCCCGCCATCAGCCACCACCCGCCTTCCGCCAGCGGAGGAATGCTCAGCCCGTGCTTGGGCGCAGGCGGCTCAAGCGCCAGCCAGAACAATTGCCGCACGAACTGGATGGGATCCCAGTTCACCTGCGCGAGCATGTTGAGGCCGATGATCTCAAAGGCCACGAAGCCGCACACCAGCGAGGCCACGCCCAGATAGCCCAGATAGATCGGGCCAATCTGCGCATCGCCGAGCTTGCCGGCCCAGTAGAAGAAGAACGAGGTGTCGCCCCGTTGGAAAGCGCCCTGATCCTTGGCCGCGACACCCGCATAGATGGGACCGCGAACCTGGACGCGCGTGAAGATGTTTTGATAATCCACAGCTCGCCTCCCTTAACGCCAGATCGGCAATTCGAGCCACCAGCCCCACCATTCAGGCCAGCTGCGCGTCCAGAACGGGCCGCTGATGACGATGCAGACCGCGCTCCAGAAGCCCGCGGACAACGCCAAGAACAGGCCCAGACGATGGATGCCCAGCGCGCCGATCGAATAGCCGATGGCGTCGCGGAAGAAGGTGTTCTCATGCTCAGGCGTCTTCATCACATCGCCCTTCTTCGGATTCGAAGCCGAGAGGATGAGTGAACCGTGAAGCGCAAGAGCGAGAGTCGTCGTGAAGAAGAAGGTCACGGCGATCATATGCGCGGGATTGTAGTGGAAGTGCAGGTATTGATACCCGACGTTCGACACCCAATCGAGATGGCTGAAAATGCCATACGGGAAGCCATGCCCCCATGCGCCGAGAAGAACCGGGCGTATGACGACCAGAGTCACATAGGCGAAGATCGCCACCGAAAAGGCGAAGGGCACGTGATAGCCCATGCCCAGCTTGCGGCAGATCTCGACCTCGCGCAGCGCCCATGATCCGAAGGCGCCGATCGCGCAGACCGTGATGATCTGCCAGAGGCCGCCTTCCATCAGCGGCGCAAGACCAAGCCCATATTTCAGATCAGGCGGCGCGATGCTGATCTGCCAGGGATTCCATGTGCCGCCTTGCGAGGCGCCATAGAAGATGAGAGCCGTGCCAAGCGCGGCGAAGAGCGCCGTCGTAACGCCAAAGAAACCGACATAGAACGGCCCGACCCAGAAGTCGAACAGATCGCCGCCGATCAGCGTGCCGCCACGGACGCGGTACTTCTTTTCAAAGCTGAGCATTGCCATGCGCTTCATCCCCCAACTTGTGCGACGGCCCAGCCGCTCGCCGCAAAGCTACATCAAGGCGTGGTGAACGCGGGCGGGACGAACCCGCCCGGTTCGGTCGCGTTCTTCGTGTCTCAGCCGATGAAGTTGACGACGTGCCCCACAGGCGTGGGAGCCGGCGCCAGTTCGCTGGTCTTGGCGCGCGCAGCGCGCGGGCCTTCGATCCAGTTGAACCGATCGGTGCTGAGCATGATGAAGTGAAGCGTGAACGCCAACGTCGCGAGGAACAAAGCCAACGCGATGAGCGAACGACGAGGGTCCATGATGTACCAAATTTTATACATGGGATTCCTCCTAGCCGATAAGGCTGGTCACGCTGTTCGCGGCGCCCTCGAGAAGGGCATAGCCCTTCGCGCTCGGGAACCACGGACGCCACTGCCACACGAGGAAGTGCGCGATAATGGCGATCACGATGTAGCCGATCGTGCTCGAGACGAAGAACGAGTGGTATTCTCGCGCTTCTTCCTCGTTAAGACCGGTGATCGTACTTCTCTTGTTTTCCATCATTTTGCTAACCTCCGCTGCAACCCGCCGCGCCGTCGCCCCAGGACGACGTACGCGCCGGATGCTTCGACGCGCGAACGCGCCGACCACATCCCCCCGCTTGCGCGGGAGGCGCTTGCAATGCCGTTCACCCCATGAAAGCCATGGGGATCGTGGCGCTCGCAAGTTCGTTCGCCTCTCCGAAAACGGAGCGGCCTTCCTGTGCCCGCGAGGCGCCGGTCATGCGACCCGCCGCGGCGGCGAACAGGAAAAAAGGATAGGTCAAGGCGTAGAGCGCCTTGTATTCCAGCGTGTCGCGCACGGCGCGCCGACGGCGGGCGGACGCAAGACGCAGGGTCGAAGCGGATGCGAGAGACGCCTTCGTTTGCGTATTCTGCAGGATCGTCATGACATGCTCCCTTCGAACAGGACGCGGCGCGCGCTCTGAACGCAATCTTTGGTGACTTCATCGATGCCCGCGTGACGGGCGTTGCGCTCGGCGGCGTCGCGCAGGCGACGAGCAGCCGAGATGCGCACAAGAACCGGGCTCTGCGCGAGAACGTCGTCGAGCATCGCCTGCGCTTCTTCAGCCCAGGGCAATTGGCTTTCCAGACGCGAAGGCGTCGCCTCAATGCGGTCGAGGTCGCTCGCCAGCGGCAGAATGTGAAACAGCGCGTCGAACAGCGCGTTGCAGACTTCCTGGACGAGATAGACGGCGCCCGAATAGCCCATGAAGGGCGTGCCGACATGGCGGCGGATGATGGCGCCGGGGAAAGAAGCGGGAACGAACACGCCGCGCCCGCCCGCCTCCGCGAGATAGATGCGCTCGTTGAGGCTGCCGAACAGGACCAGCGGCGGGCTCTTGCGAACAGCGTCGCGCACGGCCGCATTGTCGGGCTTTACGCCGGGCTTGCGGGCGAAAGAGAAGGCGCAGGGCAGGCCCATTTCAGTCTCAAGAAAACGGCGCACGCCATGGGCGTAGGTGTCCGTCGCCACGATCGCGAAGCTCGCCGTGCCGAAGAAATCCTGCGTGACGGAGCGCCACAGATCCCACAGCGGCTTGATGGTCGTGTGTTTCTCGCGCTCGATGAACGGCTCGGGATCAAGCCCCAGAAGCTCGCCCAGAGCGCGCAGGAATTTCGTCGTGCTGTGCAGGCCGATGGGCGCGCGCAACCAGGGCCGCTCCAACGCCTCGCACAGAGCGGCGCCGAATTCGCGATACATGCACACATTGACTTCCGCGTCCGCGAGCTTGCCGACGTCGGCGAGATGGGAGCCGAGCGGGAAGGTCATCGCGACCTCGGCGCCGATGCCCTCGATCAGCCTGCGGATCTCGTGAATGTCGGAAGGTCCGTTGAACACGCCATACATCGGGCCGATGATGTTGACCTTCGGCCTGGCGCCGTCCGCGCGCGGCTTCAGCTTCGGCGCCCGCTTGGGGCCGTATTCTTTCCACAGCCAGACGAGCGCGCGGTCCGCGCTCTGCCATTGATCTTCATCGATGGTGCGCGGAAGAAAACGCTGAATGCCGGATCCCTCCGGCGTCGCGCCGCCGCCGATCATCTCAGCGATGGAGCCGGTGACGACCACGCTCGGCATGTCGGGACGCAGGACGCCGTGGGCGCGCGACATCGCCTGTTCGGTGCCGTGCTGGGCGAGTTCTTCCTCGCCAAGCCCTGTCACGACGACGGGCAATTCATGCGGCGGCAGCGCGTCGGTGTAATGCAGCACCGCGGTGACTGGCAGGTTCTCGCAGCCCACAGGCCCGTCGACGATGACCTGCAGCCCCTTGATGGCTGTGAAGGCGTAGACCGCGCCCCAATAGCCGCCCGCCCTGTCGTGATCGAGGATCAGCGTCATATCGCGTCCTCCACATTGCGGGCTGCGGCGGCTTTCGCGATCTTCTTGGCGTAAGCGGCGCGGAACTCGGGCCGATCCTGCGGCGTCTCGCGCCAGATTCCGGCTGCGTGTCCGACGCCGACGCCTTCAAAAAAGGCGGTCATTTCGTCGAAACGCGTCTTGCCGGCGATGGCGGCGTTCACCACTTGCGCGAGCGAGCCGGCCCCGGCGGGGCCGAACAGCGGACGCGCGGAGACGAGATTGGTGAAATAGAGCGCAGGAATCGCCATTTCCTTCGCCTTCTGCACGACAGGCGTCGTGCCAATGGCGAGATCGGGACGATGATGGGCGACGGCCGCGTTATCGCGTTCAAGCGAGGCGCGGAAGACGACTTCGACGCCTTTCGCCTCAAGCCATGCGCGGTCTGCGTCCGACCAGGGCGTGCGCGGACAAGCGGTGCCGACGTAAGGCACGTCAGCGCCGCTCTCGATCAGCAGACGCGCGACGAGCAGTTCCGATCCTTCATAGCCGGACACGGTCACGCGGCCCTTGACCGGATTGGCGGCGAGCGCGGCCTCGATGGCGGGCAGAAAACGGTTCTGCGCAGCGGCGATGCGCTCCGCAGGCGCGCCGACGGCGGCGCCGATCGCTGCGAGCCATTCGGCCGTTCCTTCGCGGCCCACCGGAGCGGAGCCGACGATCGGGCGTCCAGCCGCCTCGAACTCGCGCACGCAAGCCTTGTAGAAGGGATGAATGGCGGCGACGACGGCGCAATCAAGCGCGCCATAAAGCTCGCGCCATTCGCGCGTCGGCACGACGGGACCAGCGGCGAGGCCCAGCGGCTCCAGCAGGGCGCCAAGACCCATGGGGTCGGCGGGAAACATCTCGCCCAGAAAAGCGACGGTCGGCCTGTCGCTGCGTCCGCCGCGCGGCGCCTGCACGGGGCCAAGCTCCGCCTCGGTGCGCGCGTAATGCAGCATGGCGCCGGAGAGCACGTCTTTGGCTTCCGCATGGGTGGGCACGCCGAAGCCCGGCACGTCGATGCCGATCACGCGCACGCCGTTGATCTCCTTCGGCAGCAATTGCAGCGGCACGCCGGAGGCCGTTGGCACGCAGAGGTTCGTCACGACAATCGCGTCATAGAGCGCGGGATCGGCCATTTCGAAAACGGCGGCGCGGATGTCCTCGAACAATTTTCCCGTGACGAGCGTCTCGGAATTGAACGGCACATAGCCCACGGAGCGTTTCGCGCCATAAAAATGCGAGGTGAAGGTGAGCCCATACACGCAGCAGGCCGAGCCGGAGAGAATGGTCGCCGTGCGGCGCATCCGCAGGCCCACGCGCAGCGAACCGAAGGCGGGGCACATGCTCTGGGGCTGGTCGTGCGGCCCCTTGGGATAATCCTGCGCGTAACGCTCCAGCACCTCGCTTTTGCCCGCAGCCGCGGCCGCGCGCGCCATTTCCTGCGCGCCGGCATGGCAGCCGGCGGCTTCAACGGTCTGGGAGGAGTTGGGCGTGACGCGCTCGTTCATGGGCGTCACACCGTCTCGTAAACGACTTCGAGGGACGGCTTTTCAATCACGGTGCGTCCGCACATGTCCTCGATGGTCGCAGGCTCCAGCACCACGTCGCGGCCAACCGTCTCGCCCTTGAACAGGCCGAGCAGGCCATCCTGGGTGAGCGGGGCGGGACGCTGGGGCGGGGCTTCGGCGACGTTTTTCGCAAGCTCCGCGAACAGCGGGCCCCATACGCCGTCGGGCTTGCCGACGATTTCGTAATTGGCGCTCTTGCGGCGGATGTCCTCGTCGGCGGGAATGGCGGCGAGCACGGGAATGCCCACGGAGGCCGCAAAAGCCTGCGCCTCGCCGGTGTGGTCGTCCTTGTTGG
>CAZYBF010000001.1:0-200153 GCA_964645525.1 uncultured Beijerinckia sp. | reverse complement strand
CCTCATCGGTCAGCGTGCGCAGAACGACGCCGGCGCCGGAGCCCGGCTTGGCGGGAGCGGCGGCGCCAGACGCGGCGCCAGAGCGAGAGGCGCGGCCGGAAGGGGTCTGGGCGGGCGCGGCGGCGGCGGGTTGAGCAGCGGCCGCAGGCTTGGCGGGGGCGGGTTTGGCGGGGGCGGCGGCGGGAGCCGGCGGCGCGTCGGCGCGCGCGGTCGGAGCCTCGCCGCCAATGGCGCGACGCTTGACCTTCTCAACCACGACCGCCTTCGTGCGGCCATGGGAGAAGCTCTGCTTCACGACGCCCTGCTCGACCGGACGCTTCAGGGTCAGCGTCTTGGCCGGGGCGACATGCAGCGTCTTCTCGCCAGGGTTCTTCGTATCGTTCATGCGTCCGTTTTCCCGGGGCTAGAGCCCCCGCTCATCGCTTGCTTGAGCCCATATCGCACGTGGGCCGATCATTTTATTCTTCGGCGCCTTCGCCGTCCGCATCCGCGTGCGAACCGTCCTCCGGAGCCGCTTCCGCCAGACCTCCCGCCCGATAACGGGCGAGCCGACGGCATCGCGCCAGAAAGGCGTCGCTTGCGGCTCCTTTGCGAAGCGCAGCATGTATCACATTTGTCCGGCCCAATGCCAAATCCAATTGACTGGAATCGAACAATTCGACCCGCGGCGTCGCCGCCGCCTCGTCTCCCCACCGCCGCAGCAGCGCCGCGGCGATCTTGCGGACCCCGTCGGCCCCGGCCTCACGCGCCTCGATCAGAGCGGCCGGAGCGCGCTGGGCGATCTCGGTCTCGACCTTGAACGCCCCGGCGAACACAAGGCCCGCCTTGTTGGCCATGGCCAGGCTCTGGAGCGCGTCCTTCGTCAAAAGGGCGTCCACCAGATCCGGCAGGTCGGAGCCAGCGTTCGCCGGCGCCTTGAAACCACGGGCGAACGCCTTTCGGCGCACCGCCTCGGCCACCGCGTCGCGGCTCGCCTGAACCCAGGCCCCCCGACCGGGAAGCTTGCGCCGCAGATCCGGCGTCACGGTCCCGTCCGGCGCCAGCGCGAAGCGCAGGAGCGCCTCGGGCGGGAGCTTCGCCCGCGTCACCAGGCAGGTGCGCTCGGACCCTTCAGGATCCTCGCTTCCCCTGCCCTTGCGCGATCCCTCGCCGCTGGCCACGGGCTCCTCCGATCAGGCCTCGGCCGCGTCCGCCGGCGCCTCGGAGGGCGCCTCGATCCAGCCGGCGCGCACGCGGGCGGCCATGATCATCGCCTCCGCTTCTTCGCGGCTGATCTCGATCCCGTCGAGGAAACCGGAATGTTTCACGCTCTCGCCGTCCTTGCGCTCGCTCCAGCCGACCAGATCGTCGGTGGCGCAGCCCGCAAGGTCCTCAATCGTCTTTACGTCGTTTTCGCCGAACTTCACGAGCATCGCGGACGTGACGCCCTCGACCTCCTTCAATTCATCCGCGACGCCGAGCTCACGGCGACGCGCGTCGAGCTCCGCCTCGATGCGCGCGAGATGTTCGCGCGCGCGGTTCTGGATCTCCTCCGCAGTCTCCTCGTCGAAGCCCTCGATGGAGGCGAGTTCGGCGAGCTCCACGAAAGCAAGCTCCTCCACCGAACGGAAACCTTCGGCGGCGAGCAGCTGGCCGACGACCTCGTCGACGTCCAGAGCCTCCATGAAGATCTGCGTGCGCTCGGCGAATTCCTTCTGGCGACGCTCGGATTCCTCGGCCTCGGTCAGGATGTCGATGTCCCAGCCGGTGAGCTGCGAAGCCAGACGCACGTTCTGGCCGCGGCGACCGATCGCCAATGACAATTGGTCATCGGGCACCACGACTTCAATACGCGAGGAGTCTTCGTCGAGAACGACCTTCACCACTTCAGCAGGCTGCAGCGCGTTCACGATGAACGTGGCCGCGTCGACGGACCATGGGATGATGTCGATCTTCTCGCCCTGCAATTCGTTGACGACCGCCTGCACGCGCGATCCGCGCATGCCGACGCAAGCGCCCACGGGATCGATGGAGGAATCGCGCGAGACGACAGCGATCTTGGCGCGGGAGCCCGGGTCGCGCGCAACCGATTTCACCTCGATGATGCCGTCGTAGATCTCCGGCACTTCCTGCGCGAACAGTTTCGCCATGAACTGCGGATGCGTGCGCGACAGGAAGATCTGCGGGCCGCGCGGCTCGCGGCGCACGTCGTAGACATAAGCGCGCACGCGGTCTCCGGGGCGGAACATTTCGCGCGGGATCAGCTCATCGCGGCGGATGATCGCCTCGCCGCGGCCGAGGTCCACGATGACGTTGCCGTATTCGGCGCGCTTGACGACGCCGTTCACGATCTCGCCGATGCGGTCCTTGTATTCCTGATACTGGCGGTCGCGCTCGGCGTCGCGCACCTTTTGCACGATCACCTGCTTGGCGGCCTGCGCGGCGATGCGCGCGAAGTCGACGGGAGGAAGCGTCTCCGCGATCCAGTCGCCCACCTGCGCCGCCGGATTCTTCTTATGCGCGTCGGCGAGATTGATCTGGGTCGCGTCGTTCTCGACAAGATCGACCACCTGCAGAAGGCGGGAGAAACGAATCTCGCCCGTCTTCGGATTGATCTCGGCGCGCACTTCGGTCTCCTGACCATAGCGCGAACGCGCCGCACGCTGCAGCGCGTCCTCAATGGCGCTCAGCACGACCTCGCGCGGAATCGATTTCTCGCGCGCCGTCGCATCGGCGATCTGCAGCAGTTCAAGTCGGTTGGCGCTGACGGCCATGGTGTGTCCTCCTTCGGACGGTCTTCATTTCGGGCGGCGGGCGCCCGGCTGAACGGGTTTGGGTTTGCGGCGGGCGGCGAAACGGCCGGGACCGCGGCGCGGGCCTTCCTGCGCCGGCGCGTCGTCCTCGCCCTCGCTTTCGGTCCCGGGGGCCTCCAGAGCCGCCTTGCCGGCGCGCAGGCTCTCGCGGATCAGCGCTTCGGTGAGCACGAGACGGGCGTCGGCGAGATCGGACAGGGGAAGCCGGGCGTCCGCTTCCTCGTCGGCCCCGGCGTCGATGCGGCGCAGCTTCAGGACCAGATCGGCGCCTTCGCCGTCGAGCCCCTCGATCCAGCCGCGGAAGCGCTTGCGGTTGTAGTGGAGGCCCTGCATCTCGATGCGGACCTCGTGGCCGACCGCCCGCAGGAAATCGGACCCGCGCACGAGCGGGCGGTCGATGCCGGGCGACGACATCTCCAGCCGGTAGGGCTGGTTGGGCATGGGATCGTCCACGTCCAGGAAGGGCGAGACGGCCACGCTCGCCTTCTCGCAATCGTCCACAGACATCGTCCCGTCGGGGCGCTCCGCCATGATCTGGACCACAGGCCCTTGATTCGACGAGATTTTCACGCGAACGAGGCGATAGCCCAGATCCTTGAGCACGGGCGCGGCCACCCGCGCCACCCTGGCGGCGGCGCCGGTCTCCGCAAGCAGACGCGGTTCGTCGAGGTCGGCGACGACGCCGGCTGCGCTGTCCAGATCGGTCGGTCCTTCGTTCAAGCTCCGGCTCCACGTCCCGGCGCGAAAGAGGCGTCCGGGCAGACAACGTTCGGGTAACAAAAAAGAGCGGGTCCCGGCCGGGGCCCACTCTCCATAACGACCATCGTAAGATGATCCATATGAGGATTTGATGGCGATCTTATACCCGAAACGGCCCGCCCTGCGCAAGGACGCGTTTGCGCCCCCGGGCGGCTCCGGCGGGAGACGGCGCCGACATCGCCCGCGCTTTTGACCTGCGTCGCGCATCAGCGCGCCTCGCCTCGACTTCGCCCCGGCCGGGGTTTAGGACAACGGCCTTCCTTCTGGCCCGGATCGCCCATGTTGAAACCCCACACGCGCGGGATGACCGTTCTCCTCGCGTTCATGACCGCCATGGGGCCGATCTCGACGGACCTCTACGTGCCGGCCCTGCCGCAGCTCGCGCAGGAATTCGCGACCACCGCCGCGCGGGTGCAATGGACGCTGGCGTCCTACCTCATGGGTTTCGCCGTCGGGCAATTGGGCTATGGGCCGCTCTCGGACAAGTACGGCCGAAAGCCGCTGCTGCTCGCCGGTTTCCTCGCCTATCTCGCCGGCACCTTCGCCAGCGGGGCTGCGACCTCGGTGGAGGCGCTCACATTCGCGCGCTTCGTGCAGGGACTGGGCGGCGCGGGGCCGATCATCATCTCGCGCGCGATCGTGCGCGACATGTACGACGGCGCGCGAGCGGGGCGCGAATTGTCGATGATGAGCACGATCATGGGCGTCGCGCCCATCGTGTCGCCGATGCTCGGCGGGTTTCTCGTGGTCTGGTTCGGATGGCGCGCGGGATTCGTCGCCATGTTCGCATCGGTGGGCCTGATCACGCTGTGCGCGGCGCTGTTCCTGCCCGAGACGTTGCGCGAAAGACAAACGGCGCCGATCTCGGTGCGCGCGATCCTCGCCAGTTTCGCCGTGGTCGCCCGCAATCCTGTCTGGCGCGTCTACGCCTCGCTTCAGGCGCTGGGCCACACGGGCCTTTTCACCTTCGTGGCGGCTTCGCCTTTCATCCTGCAGGGCGCGATGAAGCTCACCCCCGTGCAATTCGGCCTCGGCTTCTCGGCCTGTTCGGTCGCATTCGTCAGCGGCGCGGCGCTTGGCTCGCGCCTTGTGGGACGACGCGGCGTGGACGGCGTGATCGCGATCGGCGTCGCATGCCTTGCGAGCGGCGGCGTGCTGCAGATGCTCGGCCATTTCATCTTTCCTGGCGATCCGCTCGCATTGTTCGGGCCTGAGCTTCTGTATTTTTTCGGCATCGGGCTTACGCTGCCGCAATCCATCGCGGGCGCGCTCTCGCCGTTTCCCGAACGCGCGGGCGCCGCATCCTCGCTGCAGGGCAGCGCGCAGATGACCTTCTCGGCCCTGTTCAGCTTCGTGGTCGTGGCGCTGCTGCGCGACGACGCGTTTCCCCTTGCGGCGACGACGCTTGTGATGGGCGGCGCATCCTTCGTGATCTTTCACGCCAGCGCAGGCCTGCGCCGGCGCGCGCGACGCGCCTGATCCTCAGGCGATGGCGTCGAACGCGTCGAGAAGCCGCGCGATGTCCTCCTCGCGCGACAAACGATGGTCGCCGTCTTTCACCAGCGTGATGGCGACCGGATCCTCGGCGAGATGCTCGACGAGCAACAGGGCGTGCTGATAGGGCACGTCGGGATCCAGCATGCCTTGCAGGATGTGCACGGGCGCATGGGCGCGCACGGGCGCGTCGAGAAGGAGATGGGCGCGTCCTTCCTCGATCAGGTTGCGGGTGATCGGATAGGGCTCGGGCGAATAGGCGGAGGGACGCAGCCACACGCCTTTCTCCTCAAGGTCGCGTCGCGCGGAGGGCGGTAGTTTCGGCCACATGAGCGCCTGCGTGAAGTCCACCGCCGGCGCGATGAGCACGAGACCCGCCAGACGATCGGCCTCCCCCGCCGCCGCGAGCGCGCGCGCCACAAGGAGCGCGATCCATCCCCCCATGGACGAGCCGACGAGGATCTGCGGGCCGCGGGTGAGACTGCGGATCACGGCGAGGCTCTCCTCCAGCCACAGGCCGATGGTTCCGTCCTCGAAACGCCCGCCGGATTCCCCGTGCCCCGAATAGTCGAACCGCAGGAAGGCCCGCCCCTGGGCGGCCGCGTGCGCGTCGAGCTGGGCCGCCTTGGTCGAGAGCATGTCGGAGCGGAAGCCCCCCAACCAGACGCCGCCTGGACGGGAGCCGCCGTCGGCGGCGGCGGCGGGCGTCGCGCGGAATGCGATGCGGCGGGGCGGCGCGCCCACGTCAAGGAACGCGGGCGATTGCTGGGGAGAGTGGTTGTTTGGCGTTTCGTTCACGCGCGCGTTCCTGTAGTTTCTCGACATTCTCGCTTCGCCGCGCCGCGGCGGGGGATCCTTCTAGCACAGGCGCAGGGGAGAGCATGCGACCGGGACTGATTTCGCCGCGATCCGGCGCTTCTGTCCTCACGGGCCGCACGATCCTCCAGATCATCCCGGAACTGAACGCGGGCGGCGCGGAACGCACCGCGATCGACGTGGCGGCCGCGCTGGCGCAGGCGGGCGCGCGCGCGCTTGTGGCGAGCGAAGGCGGACGGCTCGTCAGCGAATTGCAGGCGCTGGGCGGGGTGTGGATTCCCTTCCCGGCGCGCACGAAAAACCCGATCTCCATGGCGCTCAACGTGGGCCGGCTGAAGGACGTGATCGCGCGCGAAGGCGTGGACCTCGTCCATGCGCGCTCACGCGCGCCGGCATGGTCGGCTCTGGGCGCGACGCGCAGCCTTCGCAAGCCGTTCGTCACCACCTATCACGGCGCCTATGGCGCGCGCAGCCAGATCAAGGCTTTCTACAATTCCGTCATGGCGCGCGGCGACGTGGTGATCGCGAATTCGCACTACACCGCGCGGCTCATCGAGAGCGCTTATCCCGAAAGCGCAGGACGCATTATCGCCATTCATCGCGGCGCCGACCTGCGCGCCTTCGCGCCGGACGCCGTCCATCCCGCGCGCGTGCAGAAACTGCGCGCCCAATGGGGCGTGCAGCCTGACGAACGCGTGGTGCTGCTCGCGGCCCGGCTCACCGCCTGGAAGGGGCAGCGGGTGCTGATCGAGGCCGCCCGCATCCTGAGCGGGGACGCGTCTTTGCGCGACGTGCGCTATGTTCTCGCAGGCGATCCGCAAGGCCGCGCCGGCTATGTAAGGGAGCTGGACCAGCAGATCGCGGAGGCCGGGCTTGCGGGCGTCGTGTTGCGCGTGGGCCATTGCGAGGACATGCCGGCGGCCTTTCTCGCCGCCGATTGCGTCGTGGTGGCCTCGACCGAGCCAGAAGCGTTCGGCCGCTCGGCGGTGGAGGCGCAGGCGATGGGCGCGCCGGTGGTGGTCACGGACATCGGCGCCGTGCCGGAGACCGTGCTCGCGCCCCCCGAGACGCCGGACGACGCCCGCACGGGCTGGCGCATCCCCCCCAACGACGCGCCTGCCTTGGCCCGAAGCGTGGCCCATGCGCTCAGCCTGGGCGCCAGCCAGCGCGACGCCCTCGCCCTGCGCGCCCGGGGACATGTGGAGGCGCATTTCTCCCTGCCCAAAATGTGCGCTCAGACGCTGGAGATCTATGCGGCCCTGCTGGAAGGCAGACGCCCGCAGCCGATCGCCTGACCGGCCGGCCCCCGCGCCGGGGAGGGCGCAAGAAAGTCATACTCGCCGATTCTTCCTTCGAGCGTGTTGACACTCGCGCCCGCAGCGACGATTTCTTACCCGGGTCCCAATGCAGGCGGGCCGCGCGCAAGTCGCGCGGCGGCGCGCTTTGGGGTCCGATGAGTTCATTGCAGGAGATCCGACCATTCGCCGTCCCATGAAAGCGCCCGTCGCACCGCAAAAAGACGGGCCGCGCACCAATCGCGAGATTCGCGCCCGCGAAGTGCAGCTGATCGATCACGAAGGCCGGAACCAGGGCGTCGTCCAGATCGCGGACGCCCTCCAGCAGGCCGAGGACGCGGGACTGGATCTCGTCGAAATCGTTCCCAACGCCACGCCTCCGGTCTGCAAAATCCTCGATTACGGGAAGTTTCGCTTTCTTGAGCAGAAGAAAGCCGCCGAAGCCCGCAAAAAGCAGAAAGTCGTCGAGATCAAGGAAATCAAGCTGCGTCCGGGGATCGACGACCACGATTACGAGACGAAGATGAAGGCCGTGCGCCGCTTCTTCGAAGAAGGCGACAAGGTGAAGATCACGCTGCGCTTCCGCGGCCGCGAGATGGCGCACCAGGACATCGGCTTCCGTCTGCTTGAGCGCGTGCGCAACGAAACGGCGGCCATCGCCAAGGTGGAAGCGGCCCCCTCCATGGAAGGCCGTCAGATGATCATGGTGCTCGCGCCCAAGTAAGCCGCTCCGCGGGCGCGGGACCGCTCCCGGACGCGACGACAGAAAGGCGCTTCCCGGCGGGAGGCGCCTTCGTCGTTTTCAGGCCCACCGCGCCAAGGGCGCCCCCGCGCTTGATCGCCGGGCGGATTCCTCCTATAAGCCCCCGTATGAACCGCCCGGCCGAAGGGCTGCCGTGGCGGTTCTTTTTCGCTCATTCCGATGCGAACGGGCGCGCGCCAAGGGGCGTCGCGACCGCAACCTACTGAGGCCGAAGGCCGAAGGAGAGCCAAATGCCCAAGCTGAAGACGAAGTCCGGCGCGAAAAAGCGCTTCAAGATCACCGGCACCGGCAAGGTGGTCTACGCCCAGGCGGGCAAGCGCCACGGCATGATCAAGCGGACCAACAAGCAGATCCGGAACCTGCGTGGAACGAACGTCCTCTTCAAGACGGACGGCGACAACATCAAGAAGTACTTCCTGCCGAACGGCTGAAGTCCTCTCCCCGCAACATCTGCTCTCTTCTGAAGGAATTCCGCCAATGGCTCGCGTCAAACGGGGCGTCACCGCCCACGCCAAGCACAAAAAGACCCTCGACGCCGCGAAAGGCTTCCAGGGCCGTCGCAAGAACACGATCCGCGCTGCGAAGGCCGCCGTCGACAAGTCGATGCAGTACGCCTATCGCGACCG
The DNA here is from genome assembly GCA_964645525.1 of uncultured Beijerinckia sp. GTDB lineage: Bacteria > Pseudomonadota > Alphaproteobacteria > Rhizobiales > Beijerinckiaceae > Terripilifer. The sequence continues at coordinate 191,608 of CAZYBF010000001.1, read as the reverse complement.
CAAGAACAAGAAGCGCACGTTCCGCGCGCTTTGGATCCAGCGCATCAACGCCGCCGTGCGCGAGTTCGGCCTGACCTACAGCGCCTTCATCAACGGCCTGTCGCGCGCCGGCATCGAAGTGGACCGCAAGGTCCTCTCGGAAATGGCGATCCATGAGCCGGCCGGCTTCAAGGCGATCGTCGAGAAGGCGAAAGCCTCGCTGCCCGCCGCCGCCTGAGCGGCGCCGCCAGCACCAGACGCAAAGGCCCGCCTCGGCGGGCCTTTCCATTTGGGCCGCTTCCTCGACAAGCCTGCCCGCCCGTGGCAAAAGCCCGGCGGCTTTCTCCCTGATCGGCGTTCGTCCATGTCAGACCTGAACAAGCTTGAGTCCGAAACGCTTTCCGCCATCGCGTCCGCCGCTGACGAGACCGCGCTCGAAGCCGTGCGCGTCGCAGCGCTCGGCAAGAAAGGCTCGATCTCCGCCCTGCTCGCCACCCTGGGCAAAATGTCCCCCGAGGAGCGCAAGAGCGCGGGCGCGGCGATCAACGCGCTGAAGGACAAAGTGAGCGACGCGCTCAACGCGCGAAAGGGCGTGCTCAAGGACGCCGCGCTTGAAGCGCGCCTCGCCAGCGAGACCATCGACGTGACGCTGCCCGTGCGCGAAGCCGCCGTCGAGCGTGGACGTATTCACCCGATCAGCCAGGTGATGGACGAGCTCACCGCGATTTTCGCCGACATGGGTTTCTCCATCGCCGAAGGGCCGGACGTCGAAAGCGACGACTACAATTTCACCAAGCTCAATTTCCCCGCAGGCCACCCCGCCCGCGAAATGCACGACACGTTCTTCTTCAACCCGGATGCGAACGGCGAGCGAAAGCTCCTGCGCACGCACACCTCGCCCGTGCAGGTGCGCACGATGCTCGCCAACAAGCCGCCGATCCGCGTGATCTGCCCCGGCCGGACCTATCGTTGCGACTCCGACCAGACGCACACGCCGATGTTCCATCAGGTCGAGGGGCTGGTGATCGACAAGTCCGCCCATCTTGGGCATCTCAAGTGGATCCTCGAGGAGTTCTGCAAGGCCTTCTTCGAAGTGCCGAGCGTGAAGATGCGCTTCCGCCCCTCGTTCTTCCCCTTCACTGAACCTTCGATGGAAGTGGACATCCAGTGCCGGCGCTCCGGCGGCGAAATCCGCTTTGGGGAAGGCGACGACTGGCTCGAGATTCTCGGCTGCGGCATGGTGCACGCCAACGTGCTGCGCAATTGCGGACTCGACCCCGATGAATATCAGGGCTTCGCATGGGGCATGGGCATCGACCGCATCGCCATGCTGAAATATGGAATGTCGGACCTGCGCGCCTTCTTCGAGGCTGACGTTCGCTGGCTCTCCCATTACGGCTTCCGACCTCTCGACCTGCCGACGCTGGCGGGCGGGCTGAGCTCGTAAGGAGGGCGCGTCATGAAACTCACCCTCTCCTGGCTCAAGGACCATATCGAAACCGACGCCTCGCTCGACGTGATCGTGGAGACGCTCACGCGCATCGGGCTTGAGGTGGAAGGCGTCGACGACCCTTCGAAAAAGCTTTCCGCTTTCGTGATCGGCCATGTGCTGGAAGCCAGCCAGCATCCCAACGCCGACCGGCTGCGCGTGTGCATGGTGGACGTGGGCGCAGGAGCGCCCGTGCAGGTGGTGTGCGGCGCGCCGAACGCGCGCACGGGCCTCAAGAGCGTGTTCTCGCCGCCGGGAACCTATATTCCCGGAAAGGACATCACGCTGGGCAAGGGCGTGATCCGCGGCGTGGAGTCGAACGGCATGCTCTGCTCGGCCGCCGAGCTGCAATTGTCGAACGACCATGACGGCATCATCGAATTGCCGCAGGACGCGCCTGTGGGCGCGCGCTATGTGGATTATGCGTCGCTCGCCGATCCCGTCATCGACATCAACCTGACGCCCAACCGTTCCGATGCGACGGGCGTGCACGGCGTTGCCCGCGATCTCGCCGCAGCAGGCCTCGGCAAGCTGAAACAGGCGCCCATCGCGTCGGTCGCGGGCGGCTTCCCGTGCCCCGTGGGCGTGAAGCTTGATTTCCCCGCCGCGGACGCTGGCCTTGCGCCGATGTTCGCCCTGCGCCTCGTGCGGGGCGTCAAGAACGGCCCCTCGCCCGAGTGGATGCAGAAGCGGCTGAAGGCCATCGGCCTTCGCCCGATCAACGCGCTCGTGGACATCACGAACTACATGACCTTCGACCGTGGTCGGCCGCTGCATGTGTTCGACGCCGCAAAGGTGAAGGGAGACCTCGTCGTGCGGCGCGCGAAGGCGGGCGAAACCATTCTCGCGCTCGACGGAAAGACCTACGAATTGACGCCCGAGAACGTCGTGATCGCTGACGGCGCAGGGGTGGAGTCCATCGCAGGCGTGATGGGCGGCGAACATTCCGGCTGCGATGAGGCCACCACCGACGTGCTCATTGAATCCGCCTTGTGGGATCCGATGAACATCGCGCGGACAGGACGCGCGCTGGGGATCGTCACCGACGCACGGTATCGTTTCGAACGTGGCGTCGATCCCGCTTTCTGCCTGCCGGGCCTCGAGCTCGCCACACGGCTGGTGATGGACCTGTGCGGCGGCGAGGCTTCGCAAGCTGTCGTCGCGGGAAACGAGCCCAAGCCCGACGTGACGGTGAACTTCCCCTGGAGCGAGGTGAAGCGCCTGACCGGCCTTGACCTGCCGACGTCGGAAATGGCGGCCATCCTCGAAAAGCTCGGGTTCACGGTTCTCGCGCAGGCGACGAATGCGGACCGTGTTTACGTGAAGGCGCCGTCCTGGCGTCCCGACATCGACGGCAAGGCGGACATCGTCGAAGAGATCGTGCGCATCGCGGGCGTGGACCGCGTGGCCTCCACGCCGCTGCCGCGGGCGAACGCAACGGTGCCCGAGCCCATCCTGACGCTGCTGCAAAAGCGCACGCGTCTGGCGCGCCGCACGCTCGCCACGCAGGGGCTCGTTGAGGCCGTCACATGGTCCTTCGTGTCCCACGACAAGGCGGTCTTGTTTGGCGGCGGACAGGGCGAGCTTGCGCTCGCCAATCCCATCGCGGCGGATCTCTCCGACATGCGGCCGAGCCTTCTGCCGGGATTGATCGGCGCAGCGCAACGCAACGCCGACCGCGGCTTCGGAGACGTGGCGATCTTTGAAGTCGGCCAGGTGTTCAAGGGCGCAGGCGACAAGGACCAGCGCATGGCCGCCGCCGGCGTTCGCCGCGGGACGGCGCGCGCGACAGGCGCCGGGCGCCACTGGAGCGGCAAGGGCCAGACGGTCGACGCCTTCGACGCGAAGGCGGACGCCATGGCGCTTCTGTCATCGCTCGGCGTGGCGCTGGGCGGACTCAACATCGTGCAGGGCGGCCCGGAATGGATGCATCCCGGACGTTCGGCGACCCTGCAATTCGGGCCGAAGAACGTGATCGGCTATTTCGGCGAACCCCATCCCCGCGCGCTTGAGGCTCTGGATGCGGCAGGCCCGCTCTGCGTGTTCGAAATCCTGCTCGACGACTTGCCCGCCCCCCGCGCCAAGCCGACGCGCGCGAAGCCGAAGCTCGAGATCAGCGAATTCATGCCGGTGGAGCGCGACTTCGCATTCATCGTCCCGCGCAGCGCGAAAGCGGCCGACATCCTGCGCGCGGCCCAGGGCGCGGACAAGGCGCTCATCTCCAGCGTGGACGTGTTCGACGTCTATGAAGGCCCCGGCGTGCCGGAGGGCTCGAAGTCCATCGCCATCTCCGTCACGTTGCAGCCCCGCGAGCGCACGCTCACGGACGCTGACATCGAACAGACGTCGGCGCGCATCGTCGCGGAAGTGACCAAAAAGACCGGCGGGTCGCTGCGCGGCTAAGCCGCGCAGCCGCCTTACAGGGTCAAGACGATCTTGCCCAGATGAGCGTTGGAGCGCATGCGCTCCTGCGCGGCGAGCGCCTCATCGAAGGAGAACGTGCGATCAATCGCAGGCTTGATGGCGCCGCTCGCCAGATGCGCAGCGAGATCGGCGACCAGCCGGCGCGTGATCTCGATCTTCTCCTCCACCGAACGCGTACGGAACGTGACGCCGATCAGCTTCATGCGCTTGAGCGCGATCTTGTCGAGATCGATCTGATCCATTTTGCCGGCGAGCCGTCCGATGGTGATCAGCCGCGCCTTCACAGCCGCAGCGTCGACAAGGGACATGAGCATGCCTGCGCCGACATTGTCGGCGATGACGTCCACGCCTTTGCCGTCCGTGGCGCCCATGCAGGCTGCGACGAGATCGTCCTGTCCAGCGTGAATCGGCAGATCAAGACCCAGCGCCTTGAGGCGGGCGAGCTTGTCGGGATCGCGCGAAGTCCCAGCCACCAGACGCGCGCCGAGCGCCTTCGCGATCTGGATCATGGCGCCGCCGACGCCTGCCGCCACGCCGGCGATCAGCACGCTTTCGCCCGGCTTCAACTCGCCATTCGAAACCAGCGCGTCATGGCCTGTCGAATAGAAGACGGGAACGGCCGCCGCTTCCGTAAAGCTCATCGCAGGCGGTATTTTCATCGCGATGCGCGAGTCCGCGACGGCTTTCTCAGCATAGGCCTTTGTGGTCATCGACATCACGCGGTCGCCGATGGCGAAGCCCTGCGCCTGCGCGCCAAGCCCGATCACCTCGCCCGCCATCTCCATGCCGGCGATGTTCGCAGCCGGATTGTCGGGATTGGCGATCGGACGCGCGAGCTCCGCGCGATTGAGCCCAATCGCTTTTACGGCGATGAGAAGATCATGCGGACCCGGCGTCGGGTCCGGCGCGTCGCGCATTTCGATCGTCGCGCCGTTCGCGCCCTTCGCGTTGACGAACGCCTTCATGCAAGCCTCCTGTTCAGAGCGGTTCGAACTTGGCGAGGGTCGTGACTTCCTTCCACCTTACGGAATCCTCCTCGAGGCGCTTGCGCACGAAAGCCGCGTCGCCAGGCAGAGCGTCTGCGCCCTGGGAGAGAAGGAACTCGCGCGTGGCCGGCAGCGCGACGGCGGCCGAGAACCATTTTTCGAGCTGCGCTACCACGGCGTCAGGCGTTCCCGTGGGCGTGAAGACAGCCCACCATGGCGCGACAAGAACGCTCGGCGCCCCCGCCTCGATCATCGTGGGGCGGTCGGGAACGGCGGAAGGCCGGCGCGATCCCGTCGTAGCGAGCAGGCGCACCTTTCCGGCCTTTTCCTGACCCAGTGCATACATTGCGTCGGCGAAAGTGAAATCGACCTGACCGGCGGCGGCGTCAGACGTCGCTGCGGGCGTGGTCTTGTAGGTGACTTGAACGACGTCCTTGAGGCCGACGTCTTTCAGATACAAGACAGCCGAGGCGAGTGAGGAGGTCACCGCCCAGCCATAGGTCGCCTTCGGCCCCTTGCTCTTCAACAAAGCGCTGAGATCCGCGACGCTTTGCACGGGACTGTTCGTTGAGACGCTGAGCGCGAAAACGAGTTCCGCCACCGACGCGACCGGCTGCAAATCCTTGGAGGCGTCGAAGGGCAGGTTTTTGTAGATGTAAGGCGAAGCTGCGATGCCGGCGGCGCCGCCAAACAAAATCGTATAGCCGTCGGGCTTGGCCTTGGCGACCTGCTCAACAGAAAGATTGCCCGCAGCTCCCGGCTTATTGTCCACGATGAACGTGACGCCGCCCGCCTCGCCGGCCTTCGCGGTGAACCAGCGGCACAAGATGTCCGCGCCGCTGCCGGCCGGAAATCCAAGCACGACACGGATCGGGCGTTCGGGATAATTGGCGTGCGCGAAGCCGCCGCCTGCGGACAGGCCTATTACGCCGCAGAGAGCGGCGAAGGCGAATCTCGAAAAGCCCATATTGTTTCCTCCCCTTTATCGCGCGAAGCGTTTGGGGGAGTGTAAACGGCGCCGGGCGGGCTCGTCCATGCCCGCCGGCGAGATCAACGGGACGGCTTGAGCCCCATCAGCCCGGCGATGAGATTGCGCTGGGTCTGCGACGTGCCGGCCGCGATCGTTCCGCTACGCGAATCACGGAAATAGCGCTGCATGTCGTATTCCGCGCTCAGGCCATAGCCGCCCATGATCTGCACGCCCATATTGGCGACCTTGGCGTAGACCTCAGAGGCGAAGAGTTTGGCCATGGTGATCTCCCGCAGCGCATCCTTGCCCTGCGAAACCAGCCAAACCGCGCGCCACATGAGCATGGTCGCAGCGTCAACCTCGGTAGCCATGTCGGCGACCATATGCGCGATGGACTGAAAGGATCCGATCGGCTGGCCGAACTGAACGCGCTCGCGCGCATAGGTCGCCGCAAGATCGACGATCGCCTGCGCCGCGCCGCAGGAGCCGGCCGCGGAGACTGCGCGCTCGATCTGCAAACCGTCCATCAGGCAATCCCAGCCGCCGTTCTCGCCCCCGATGAGATCCTCTTCGGGAACCTCCACGTCGCGCAGGAACACTTCGTAGGTTCCAATGCACCGACGCCCAAGCATTTCCAGCTTGCGGCATTCGACGCCCGAAGCGTCCTTGTCGATCATCAATAGCGACATGCCCTTGCGATAATGCACGTCGCGGTTCGTCTTCACATAAGTGTTTATGTAAGTGTTCTTCAGACCTGCGCCCGTGGTCCAGAGCTTCTGGCCGTTCACGACATAGCCGCCGTCCTTGCGTGCGGCGAAGGTCTTCATGGCGCCTACGTCCGATCCGGCGTCAGGCTCTGAAATGCCGATGGCGAAACGGATTTCGCCCGACATCATCGCAGGCAGAAAGCGCTGCACCTGCTCCGGCGTGCCCTTGCGCAGAATGTTCAGCCCACAAAAAATGTTGCCGCCGTAGGCCATGCTGAAATCCGCGCTGATGCGCGAGATCTCATAATTCACGATGGCGAGGTCGATGGCGTTACCGCCCAACCCCCCGATCTCCTCAGGAAACGGAAGCGCAAGAAGGCCAGCCTCGATCCAGCGATCATAAAGATCATAGGGGAACGTCTGGTCCCGATCATGCGTGCGTATCATCTCCGAGGTGGCATGACGCGCCATCAGCTTTCGCACGCTATCGCGCAGAAGCTCCTGCTCTTCCGTGAACGAGAAATCCATTCTTGTGCTCCGGCTCTCCGTTCGATCAGCGCGCGACGATCAGGGCGTCGAGCGCGACGGCGCCTGCCCCTTCTTCGAAAAGAACGACGGGATTGACGTCAATCTCCGCAATCTCCGGATGACTCATGATGAACGCGCCAAGTTTGGCGGCGATGGCGGCAGCCGCCTTTACGTCGCGCGCCGGCTGGCCACGGAAGGGCCCAAGCAAGGCCGCGCCCTTGAGCTTGCGCAATTCATCAGAGATCGAGGCCTCGTCCAGATCGGGCGCAAGCACGCGCACGTCGTGCAAGGCCTCGGCGATCACGCCGCCAAGGCCGACGACGAGCACAGGCCCCCAATCAGGATCGTTGCGCGCGCCAAAGATCAATTCCACCCCGCGTCGGGACATTTTCTCGACAAGCACGCCGTCGAGCGCGAGCCCGGGGCGCGCACGTTCGATATTCGCGTGCAATTGAGACCAGGCCTGCGCCAATGCAGACGCATCCGCGATGTTGAGGATGACGCCGCCCGCATCGCTCTTGTGGGCGAGCGCGGCCGCTTGCGCCTTGATGACGACGGGATAGCCAATGCTGGCGGCGACGGCCTGCGCCTGATCCAGACTCGACGCGAAGCCGCCTGCGAGCATCGGCACGCCCGCCGCAGCGAGCAGGGCCTTTGCCTCATGCTCCGCGATCACGCCCGACTTCAGGGGCGCGGCCGCAGGCGCGGCGCGGCGCGGCGGCGGCGCCCGACGCGCGTGAAAGCGCGAGAACGCAGCGAGCGCGCGCATGCAGCGCTCAGGCGAGCGATAGAACGGCACATTGAGAGCGCGCAGGGATGTGATGATCTCTTCCTGGATCTCCGCCTCGTCGCCCAGCATCGCGAAGATGACGGGCTTTTCGAGTTTGAGCTCGCGCGCAGCGTCAATGATCGGCTGCATCTTCCGAGGCGCGATGATCGGACTCGAGATGATCCCGCCGAACACGACGCAGCCGATTCCCTCATCGGCGAGGAATGGCTCAAGCGTCTTGCGATAGAGATGCGGATCGACCAGCGCCTGCGCAGTCAGATCCAGCGGATTGGTGGGCTGGATGAGATCGGGAGCGATGGCGCCGATCACGCGTCGCGCCGCCTCGCCAGGCTCGGGAAGCGAGAGTCCAAGCGTCTGGCAATAATCCAGCGACATGCCCTTGAAGGCGCCGGAATCAGAAATGATGGCGACGCCGCCCGTCATGGGCTTTGGAAAACGGATGAGCAGCTCCGTGACGTCGATCAGCTCTTCTAGCGTCTCGACGACGAGCACGCCCTCCCGCTCGGTCAGGGCGCGCATCACGTCCCAGTCGCCGCTCATCGCGCCGGTGTGCGTTTGCGCGGCCTCCTTGGCTGCGGCGCTGCGTCCCGGATGCATCAGAACGACTGGCTTTCCAGCCTCGCGGGCGCGGCGCGCGAGCTCAAGGAAGCGACGCGGATCACGGAATTGTTCAGCCACCAGCGAGACGACATGGGTGGCGCTTTCCTCGATCAGGAACTCGAGGAAATCTTCGAGCCCATTAAGCGCTTCATTGCCCGTGGACGCATAGACTGACACAGGGACGCCGCGCGCTTGCAGCGCTGCGCGCATCACGCTCGCCATCGCCCCCGACTGGGACACCATGCCGACTGCGCGACGCCCCTCTGGCGGGAAGGGCGTCACGGCGCCGAAAGTGGTCGCCACCCGCGCGATGTAATTCACGAAGCCGAGGCAATTGGGCCCTTCGATCGCCATGCCCGCCTGAGCGGCGATGGATGCGATCTCATCCTGCAGCGCCTTGCCTGCAGGCCCCGCTTCGGCGAAGCCGGCGCCGAATACGACAAGCCCGCCCACGCCCTTGGCGGCGCAGCCCTTGACCGCATCGAGCACGGCCGCCTGCGGCACCGCGAGGACCGCGCAGTCAACGCCGTCGGGCAGATCCCACACCGATTTGAGGCAGGGACGTCCATCAATCTCCGCGCGATTGGGATTGATCAGGTGAACGTCGCCGGGAAACTCAAATCGCTTGAGGTTCGCGAGAACCCCGGCTCCGAGCGAGCCGGGGGTGGCCGATGCGCCCACAATCGCGATCGAACGCGGACGCAGCAACCTGGCGATGGCGGACTTGACCCACTGACGATCAGGCATCGCGCTTGTATCCTGCAAGACCCGGACGGAAGCTCTTCTCGTCGAGGAATTGCTTGAGGCCCTGTTCGCGGCCCTTCTCGGGATCGAGGAAGCGCGCCTGAGCGCCCTTGGCGAAGAGATAATCGTCCGCCGTCTCCCAGGACATGCCCTGCACCATACGCACGGCCTGTTTGCACGCGCGCAGAACGGTCGGGTTCTTGCCGAGAAGTTCGAGAGCGAGCTCGCGGGTGTGCTCGCGTAGTTTCGCGCGGGGCACGGATTCGTTCACAAGGCCCATTTCGGCGGCTTTCTTCCCGTCGAACGTGCGGCCGGTCATGATGTAATACATCGAGTCGCGATGGTTCATCGTCTGCACCACGGCGCGCGTGACGTTGCCGCCGGGAATAATGCCCCAGTTGATTTCGGAGAGGCCGAAAATCGCCTCGTCGGCGGCGATGGCGAGGTCGCAGGACACCAGCGGCGTGAACCCGCCGCCGAAGCACCAGCCGTTGACCATGGCGATCGTCGGCTTGGTGTACATCTGCAGCATCCGCCACTGCCATTGCCAGGCCGAGCGACGCACGTGCAGCTGCTGTTCGTAGGAGAGGCCGTCCGCGGCCCGAAAATATTCACGCAGGTCCATGCCCGCGGTGAAGGACTCGCCCGCGCCAGTCAGCACCATGACGCCCGCGTCTTCCGCCAGCTCAACGGCGTCGAGCACCTGAACCATGTCATCGTTCAGGCCAGGGCTCATGGCGTTGCGCTTGGCCGGCCGGTTCAGGGTGACCCAGGCGATGCCGCTCTCGATCTCGACGTCGACGTTTTTCCAGTCGCCCAGCTTGCGGGCGCCCCCTTGTCCTGCGGTCATGTCAGCCTCCCTGTTTACGGATGTTGCGGGTGACATTAGACAATATCAGGAATACTGATCAAGAGACGCTGGCTTCCGTTTCCGGCGCCCGGCGGGTAAGCTCCGCCTTATTGTGACCTGAAGACAATAGCTTAGGGGAGGCTGCATGAAACTCGTGTCGTTCGTCGCCAAGAGCGGCGAGAGCTGGGGCGCCGTGGTGGACGGCGGAATCGTGGATCTTGGGGCCAAGCTTCCCGAATTCGCCGACGTTCGGGCCCTTCTCGCTCAAGACGGTCTTGCCAAGGCCAAGGCGGCGATGGCGGGCGCCAAAGCCGACCATGCGCTGGACGCCGTCCGCTTCCTGCCGCCGATCCCCAATCCGGGAAAGATTTTCTGCGTCGGCCTGAATTACGCCGATCATGTGGTTGAGACCAAGCGCGACAAGACCGAGGATCCTGCCATCTTCGTGCGTTTCGCCGACAGTCAGATGGGCCATCTGGAGCCGATGCTCGTGCCGCCCGAATCAAGTCACCTCGACTACGAAGGCGAAATCGCGGTCGTGATCGGCAAGGCCGGCCGCCGCATTCCCTTTGAACGCGCCTATGACCATGTGGCGGGCTTCTCCTGCTACAACGACGGCTCCATCCGCGACTTGCAATGGGCGACGACGCAATGGACCACGGGCAAGAACTTCCCCGCGACGGGCGCATTCGGCCCCTGGCTCTCCACCGTGGACGAAGTGCCCGCGGACACGAAGCTCACGCTCATCACGCGCCTCAACGGCGTTGAGCTGCAGCGCGCCACCACCGACATGATGATCCATTCGATCCCGCGTCTGATCGAATTCATCTCCGTGTTCACGCCCCTGTCGCCTGGCGACGTGATCGTCACCGGCACGCCGGGAGGCGTTGGCGGGCGCAAGAATCCGCCGCTGTGGATGAAGGACGGCGACATCGTCGAAATCGAAATCGACCGGGTGGGCGTTCTGCGCACGCCGGTGAAGAACGAACGGACCTGACGGGAGCGAACATGCGTCCAGCCGCTCTCGGCTATCTCATCGTCAGCGCGAAAAACCTTGAGGACTGGGGCGCCTATGGCCCTGGTCAGCTCGGACTTCAACGCATCGACAAAAGCGCCTCGACGCTTGCGTTCCGCATGGATGACCGCGCACAGCGGCTTGTCGTGCACGCCGACGGCGGCTCGACGATCAGCGCGTATGGTTGGGAGATGGCGGACGCAGCGGCGCTGGATGCGATCTGCGGGAAGATCGAATCCGCTGGACGCAAGGTCGCGCGCGGCGCGCGCGCGCTGGCGGACGAACGCCATGTGCGCGACATCGTGGTGACGCAAGATCCCAGCGGCAATCGCCTCGAACTGTTTCATGGACCGGAAATCGCGTCGGAGGCGTTCGCCCCCGGCCGCAATATCGCGGGCTTTCGAACAGGCGCGCTCGGGCTTGGACATGTGGTCGCCTATTGCGCCGATATCGACCCCATGATCGCCTATTACCGCGACGTGCTCGGCTTCGGCGTCAGCGACTATTACGACAAGCCTTTCAAGGCCTGCTTCTTCCACCTGAATCCGCGTCATCACAGTTTCGCGCTCATCCAGCACGACAAGGACATGGTCCATCATCTGATGATGGAATACTTCGCCTTCGACGACATGGGTCACGGATGGGACATCGCGCAGGCGGAAAATCGGGTCGCGGTGACGATGGGCCGCCATGCAGGCGACGACGTCACATCCTTCTACACCTGGACTCCATCCGGCTTCATGGTCGAGTCAGGGTGGGGCGGCAAATGCATCGACCCGGAGACCTGGACGCCGGGAGAACGCAACGCGGGACCGAGCATATGGGGCCACGACCGTCTGTGGCTTTCGCAGGAAAAGCGGAAGGAAGCGCTCGAAATGGTGCTTCGCAACGGCCGCAACGGATTGCGCAGACCGGTTCAGGTGATTGAAGGAAATTATGAGCTGATGCCCGGCGTCTGCCCCTGGTGGGATGGCGCGGTGCGTGGCGGAAAATAAAAAAGGCCGGCTTGCGCCGGCCTTCTTTCTTCGGGTAGGCCCGGAGCCTTACTTGCCCCAAAGCTCTTTGGTCGCCAGACGCGCGCCTTCCGAAAGAGCTTCGAACTTCGCCCACATGATCGAGGGATGCACGCGACGATAGAACGGGCCCTGCGCAAAGCCGCAGTCCGTGCCGGCGATCACATTCTCGCGCCCGATCAGTTTCGCGATGCGCACGATGCGTTCGGCGACGAGCTCGGGGTGCTCCACGACGTTGGTGGCGTGGCTGATGACGCCGGTTGCGAGAATGCGGCCAGGCGCCGGCTTCTTTTCGCCCCACACTTTCCATTCATGCTCATGACGCGGATTGGCGCCTTCGATAACGAAGCAGCCAGCCTTGATCTTATAGATCTCGTCAACCAGCGTGCGCAGCGGAATGTCGGTGGTGTGCGGCCCGTTCCAACTTCCCCAGCAGACGTGATAGCGCACGCGATCTTCGGGAATGCCGCGCAGGGAGTAATTGATGAGCTCGACCTGCTTGCCCACCCATTTCATATAATCTTCGAGGCTTGAAGGCGGCACCATGCGGTCATAGGTGACTGCAAGCCGAGCGTCGTCGAGCTGAACGAGAAGCCCCGAATCCACGATCGCCTTATACTCAGCGTTCATGGCGGTCGCGATGGCGTGCATGATGTCGTCTTCGGTCTTGTAATACTCGTTGCGACGATCGGGAATCACGCTGGAGGGCGAGGCGACGGGCAGGAAGCCTTCCTCGACGCCATTGGCGGCCATAGCAGCCTTCATATTGTCGATGTCACGCTGGACGGCGGCGAAGCCCGTATATTCGATCGGCGCGACGCAGACAGAATCCATGGTGGTGGCCATGCCTTCCTTAGAGTCCATTTCATCGTAGAAGGCCGCGAACCGCGTACGATCAGCGCCACGACGCCAGGAGTTCTCACCCTTGAAGGGGCGACGCTCGAAACCGCTCATGCGTTCGATCACATATTGCGACCAGGAAATGCCCTTGCCGAACTCGCCGTCGCTGGGAAGATCAATGCCGGCGGCCTTCTGCTCGGCCACAACGGTTTTCACCTCTTCCTTGAGCTTCACCTGATGAGCGGCTTCGTCGACGGCTTGGCCGGCTTGTTTCGCACGCAGATGGTCGATGACCGATTGCGGGCGAATCAGGCTTCCCACATGGGTCGTCAAAATACGGTCGGTGCTATGCTTCACGGCGTACCTCCCCTGGGAGCGGACATGCGCGCTCGGTGGTGGGCAGCGTTCTAGTGTAGCGCGTGGGCAGGCGCAACGCCCGCTCCTACGCCTTGCCCGAGGCCGCGCGAATCGCCTTCCAGACCCGATGAGGCGTCGCGGGCATGTCGAACTGAGCCACCCCAGCATGGGACAGAGCGTCGCAGATGGCGTTCATCACGGCCGCAGGCGCCGGCGTCGTGCCGCCTTCACCCCCGCCCTTCACGCGCAGCGGATTCCCCTTGGTGGGATCTTCCGTCAATTGCACGTCGAAGGACGGCACAAGATCAGCCCGCGGCATGGCGTAATCCATAAAGGAGGCGGATATCACCTGCCCTTCGGCGTCATAAGCGTGATTTTCGACGAGAGCTTGTCCCACGCCCTGAACAATGCCGCCATGGACTTGCCCATGCAGGATGAGCGGATTGATCGGCTGTCCGGCGTCATCGACCTGTGTGTAGCGGACGATGGTGACGACGCCTGTTTCCGGGTCGACCTCAAGCTCGCAAACGGCCGCTCCAGTGGGATAGGCGGGAATACGGCCGCGCATGGAAGCGGTCGCCTTGAGGCCGCCGCGCAGGTCCTGCGGCAGGTGAGGCGCATCGTCCGACGCGCGCGCGAGATCGAAAACGCCGAAGCGTCGATTCGTGCCTGGTGCGCCGAACAATCCGTCTTCGAAACTGACGGCGTTCTCATCGCACTCAAAAAGATGGGCGGCTATGGCGCGCGCCTTCTGCACAATCCGCCCCCCGGCGTCGACCATCAGCGTTCCGCCGATGCGCATGGAGCGGTCGGAGTGCGAGCCGCCGCCGGACGCCACCTGGTCTGTGTCGCCGACCACAAGTCGCACGTCGTGCGGCCGCACGCCGAACATGTCGGCGACGACCTGTGCGAAAGAGGTTTCATGCCCCTGACCGGTCGATTGCGTGCCGATGGTCAGACGAACGCAGCCCTCGCGCGCATCGACTTCCAGATCCACGCGTTCATGCGGCGCCCCGACCGGGCATTCGATGTAATTCGCAAGGCCAATTCCCGCGAGCGCGCCGCGCTTTGCAGCGGCCTTGCGCCGACGTTCGAAGCCTTTCCAGTCAGCGGCCTCCAGAACCTTGCGCATGTTTCCGAAAAAATCGCCGCTGTCGTAGGTGACGCCTGCTGCGGTCTTGTAGGGAAACTCCTTGCGCGTGATGAGATTGCGCTTGCGGATTTCAATACGATCAAGGCCCAGCCGCGTGGCCGCCAGATCGAGTGAGCGTTCGATCGCAAGGGTCGCCTCGGGGCGGCCCGCGCCGCGGAAGGGGCCGGTCGGCGTGGTGTTCGTCATCACGCCGCGCACGCGAACGCCCGCACAGGGCACGCGATAAACTCCCGGCGATATGCGATAGGTGTTGTGGAGCTGCACGAAGGAAACCGTATGCGCGCCGACGCCGCCGGTGACGTCGAGAAGCATTCCAAGAATGCGTCCATCCTTGTCGAAGCCGATGCGCGCACGCGTGACGATGTCGCGGCCCTGATAATCGGTGAGAATGGATTCCGTGCGGTCATTGGTCCATTTCACCGCCCTCGACAGACGTCGCGCGGCCCATGTGACGCAGACCTGTTCAGGATAGGGATCCGTCCGCGAGCCAAAGCCGCCGCCGGTGTCGGGACAGACCACGCGCAAAAGATCCTGCTCGATCTTCAAAGCGCCGCACACGCCCATGCGGACTCGATGGACGCCCTGGCAACCGGTGGTCAGGGTCGTTCGTCCCGTTGCAGGATCAAACTCCGCAACACCGGAGCGCGGCTCCATAAAGGCGACTACGATGCGCGGATTCCTGTAGGTCTCCTCGATCACCAGATGAGCGGCGGATAAAGCGCGTTCGGCGTCCTCGCGTGCGCCAAAATCATTCTCGAACGCGATGTTGTCTCGCTCTTCGGGGAAAAGCCGCGGCGCATCCGGTTCGGCTGCGGCCAACGCGTTCGTGACAGCAGGGAGAGGTTCATAGTCGACAATGATCGCTTCCGCCGCATCTCGCGCCGCATGGGCGGTTTGCGCGACGATCATCGCGACAGGTTCGCCCGGATAGCGCACCCGCTCGATGGCGAGCGGCCATTGCGCGGACTTGAAAACGCCGCGTTGCGCCGTCGGCTTGAAGGCGGGATCGTCGACGTCGATGGCGCCGGCGGGCACGGGCGTCACCGGGATCGGCGCGCAACCATCGGCCACGTAATCCGCGCCGACGAGCACCGCGAGCACGCCGGGCATGCGCCGGGCGGCCTCGCAATCAATGGAGCGAATGCGCGCATGGGCGTGCGGGGAACGCAGAAAGACGGCTTGAGCCTGATCTTGCGCGTTGACGTCGTCGGAATAACGCCCCGCGCCGCGAACGAGTCGGAGATCTTCGAATCGCGGCAGGGCGCGACCGATCCAGGGGCCGCTCTCTTGATCCTTCGCTTCGACGTGGCTTGTCATTCGTCCGCCCTTGCCGCGCCGCGTCGGCGCTGTGTTTGGGCGCCGTTTTACCGCGCGCGCCGAAGATGTCCAAGGCGCACGCGCAGCTTCAATGGCCGGCTGATGGGGCTCGCGCCCACGCCTTTGGCTCATGGGCGTCGATGAGAACAAAAGCGATGCGGCACATCGTGGAGCCGTTGTTCACCCACGCATGGTTCGTCGCTTTCTGGATCAGAACGTCGCCAGCCTTGAGATGAACCTCCGAATCATCCAGCAGCATGTCGATTTCGCCTTCGAGGACGATGGCGTAATCAATGCTCCGGGTGCGATGCATGGACGCGTGACGCGGAGGCGGAGCGGAAGCCGGATCTATGCCCATTTCTTTCAACATAGCTGAATTATCGACGGGCCCCGACTCAGCAGCCGGTGGAAAATCCACGATCCGCAATACGCTGCCATTGCGCGGCGGAGCGACGCCGCGATCGGCAAGCGTGGGATCGGCCTGCGAATCCAGCTCGGCGGGCGTTTGCTCGGTGACCCATAGGAGCGTGGACGTGAGGTTTCCCGCTGCTCGAACTTTCACGTTGGGCGCGAACCCATCCTCGACAATCACGGCTTTCCCGTTCGCGTCATGATCAGCGATGACGCGGCGCGTTTGGCGCGGCATGTTTCCTCCAGCAATCGACATTTCGATAAGCTTTCGGTTTCCATCGCAGCTTGTCAACGGTAGGAAGACGCGAATGGGTTGAACCGACAGGAGGGCAACGTGGCGTCCAAGCCTCACGTTTTGATCGCGGGCGCAGGCATCGGGGGGTTGACTGCGGCTCTAGCCTTGCTGCAACGCGGCTATGACGTGGACGTGTACGAACAAGCCTCTCAGCTCCTGGAGTTCGGCGCTGGCGTTCAGATCGCAGCCAATGGGTCGCGCGTGCTCATCGCGCTCGGTCTGGAAGACCGATTGAAGCAGGTCGTCTGCGAGGCGGCAGGCAAGGAAGTTCGCATCTGGAACACGGGCCAGACGTTCAATCTTTTCGACCTCGGGGAAGACTCGATACGCCGCTTTGGCGCGCCCTATTGGTTCGTGCACCGCGGCGATCTGCATGCCGCATTGCGCGACGCGGTACTGGCGCTTAAGAAGGACGCTATCCATACCCGTGCGCGTTGCGTGGGCTTTACGCAGGACGGCGCGCGGGTGCGTTTGCATATGGAGGACGGGCGGATCGTGGAGGGCGATTGCGCCGTGGGCGCCGACGGCGTGCATTCAAAGCTGCGGCAGCAAATGTTCGACGCCGGAAAGAGCGAGTTCCTCGGCATCATCGCCTGGCGCGGGCTTGCTCCGCGCAAGTCGCTGTCCGCAGAGCTGCAGCGCCTTGTGGGCACCAACTGGGTGGGCCCCGGCGGTCATGTGATCACCTACCCGCTGCGCGGCGGAGAGATCCTGAACTTCGTCGGCTTCGGGGAGCGTTCCGACTGGACGCAGGAATCCTGGAACACGCCCGGATCCAAGGAAGAATGCGCGGCGGATTTTCCCGGCTGGCACCCTCTCATTCACGAGATCATTTCGAAGGTCGATCAGCCTTACAAATGGGCGCTCGTGGGGCGCGCTCCCTTGCAGACGTGGACGCAGGGGCGGGTCACGCTGATGGGCGACGCGTGTCACCCGACCCTTCCCTTCCTCGCACAAGGCGCGATCATGGCGATCGAGGACGGCTTCGTTCTCGCGCGCTGCCTTGACGCTTATTCGGACGTGGAGGGGGCGCTCGCGGCGTTTGAGCGCTGCCGCGTAGAAAGGGCCACGGCTATCGTGAACGGCTCGAATGCGGCTGGAAAGCGCTTCCACAATCCGGTGCTCGCGGACCCACAAGCCGCAGTGGGATACATGGAACAAGAATGGGCGCCCGACAAAACCCGGACGCGCTACGACTGGCTGTTCGAATATGATGCAACGCAAGTGGCTATTTGATTCACCGAAGACCGGCGTTTAAAAGCGAAAGATCGCTAAAGCGCCGACACGCGTTGGGGGAAACATGTCCGAGAGAAGCAAACCGCCGTTTCGCGCCGACCAGGTCGGCTCCCTTATCCGCCCCGACAATGTGCGTCAGGCGCGGAAGGATTTCGAAGCCAAGAAGATTTCGGAAGACGAGCTCAAGAAGATCCAGCAAGCCGCCATTCCGGGCGTCGTGAAGCTGCAGGAAGATCTCGGTTTCAAGGGCGTCACAGACGGCGAATATAATCGCGGCGGCTGGCAGCGTGACTTTTTGCTGAGCTTCAAGAACGTGGCGCTCATGCCCTCGAAAGTGCCTGTGCGCTTTCACCGCGCCGATGGCGTAGCGCTGCAGCAGCCTCCCACGATGCAGATCACGGGCAAGCTCGAGCGCGTGCGCCCGATCTTCGTGGAGGACTTCAAGTTCCTGAAGACGGTCGTCTCGCCGAAGTCCACGCCGAAGATCACCATTCCCTCGCCGACGCTGCTGCATTTCCGCGGCGGCCGCGACGCCATCGACAAGACGGCCTATCCCACGATTGAAGAGTTCTACACGGATCTGGCGCGAGTCTATCGGGAAGAGATCGCCGATCTTGCCGCGGCGGGCTGCCGCTATCTTCAGATCGACGAGACCAACCTCGCCTATCTGTGCGACCCGGCCCTGCGCGACCACGCTCGCAGCCTGGGCGAGGACCCCGATCAATTGCTGCGCACCTACGCGAAACTGCTGAACGACGTGGTCGCCGGCAAGCCCGACGACATGGTCGTGTGCATGCATCTTTGCCGCGGCAATTACGGCGGCGCCTGGGTCGCGGAAGGCGGCTATGAACCCGTCGCGGAAGTGTTGCTTTCACAGATCAACATGGACGGCTATTTCCTTGAGTACGACAGCGACCGTGCGGGCGGCTTCGAGCCCCTGCGCTTCCTGCCCAAGGGCAAGACCGTCGTTCTGGGCCTCATCACCACCAAGAACGGCGCCCTTGAATCAAAGGACGCGATCAAGCGGCGCATCGAGGAAGCCGCGAAGATCGTTCCGCTCGACCAGCTTGCGCTTTCGCCGCAATGCGGCTTCTCCAGCGGCATCGAGGGCATGGCCATGACGAGCGAACAGCAGCTCGCCAAACTGAAGCTCGTGGTGGAAACCGCGCGCGAGGTTTGGGGCGCCTGAAAGGCATGAAAGCTCCAGCCGTTGTGCGCTGCACAATGGCTGGAGCTGCACGACATGAAGCCCGTTTCCCGCTGCGTCGCGCACCGCCTAGCCCGTTGCAATCCTGAGCCTCGGCGTCCATTGTGCGCGCGGCGCATCCAAGGTCGCCGCCAGACTGCTGGACAAAGCTCCAGGCGGCGAACGGGGAGGCAATAAATTCAACACGATCGCCACAAGGTCCGACACGATGATCATTGACTGCCACGGCCATTACACCACCGCGCCCGCTGAACTCGAATCCTGGCGCGACCGTCAGCTCGCCGGCCTCGCCGACGGCAACCGCACGCTGCCGAGCCCGGCGCCGAAGATCACTGACGATCAGCTTCGCGAAACCATCGAAAAGGGGCAGCTGCGCATCCAGCAATCGCGTGGAAGCGACCTGACCATTTTCTCGCCGCGCGCTGCGGGCATGGCCCATCACGTTGGCGACCAGAAGACCAGCGAAGCATGGACGCGCGTCTGCAACGACCTCATCTACCGCGTCTCCGAGATGTTCCCGAAGAACTTCATCGGCGTCTGTCAGCTGCCGCAATCCCCGGGCGTCGACCCGCGCAATTGCGTCGCCGAGCTCGAGCGCTGCGTCACTGAGCTGGGCTTCGTAGGCTGCAACCTGAACCCGGATCCGTCGGGCGGATGGTGGAAAGAGCCGCCGCTGACCGACAAGTGGTGGTATCCGCTCTACGAGAAAATGGTGGAGCTCGACGTGCCCGGCATGATCCACGTGTCGAGCTCTTGCAATCCCTGCTTCCATGCGACAGGCGCTCATTACATCAACGGCGACACGACCGCATTCATGCAGCTCATTCAGGGAAATCTTTTCAAAGACTTCCCAACGCTGAAGTTCGTCATTCCCCATGGCGGCGGCGCGGTTCCTTTCCATTGGGGCCGCTACCGCGGGCTTGCGCAGATGCTCAAGAAGCCGCTTCTGACCGAGCACTTGTTGAAGAACGTGTATTTCGACACTTGCGTCTATCATCAGCCCGGCATCGATCTCCTCGCGAATGTGATCCCCGTCGACAATATTCTGTTCGCGTCGGAAATGATCGGCGCCGTTCAGGGCGTCGATCCGGAGACCGGCTTCGAATACGATGACACCAAGCGCTACATCGACAAGCTGAACGTCAGCGAAGAAGACAAGAAGAAGATCTTCGAGCTCAATGCGCGCAAGGTTTACGGCCGCCTCGACGGCCAGCTGAAGAAGCGCGGCCTCATCTGAGGCGTCACGCACGCTGAATCTTGAGAGGCGGCCTTTTGGCCGCCTCGTCGTTCAACTCCCAAGAATGGTGTGACCATGAGCATTCCTCGCCTTAATGGCGTTATCCGCGCCCTGGAATCCGGCAAGCCAGCCTTCGCAACCTTCTCGCCCGCCACCGCCGACGCCGCGATCGCGCTGCACGGCTCGAAGTACGACGGCGTCGTGTTCGAGACGGAGCACAATGTTTGGAACGGTTCGAACGTTCGTGACGCTCTTCAATATCTGATGAACCGCGGCCAGATCGCTCGTTCCGGCTCGATCGCTCCGGCGGTCACGCCCATCGTGCGCATTCCCCCCAACGGCGCGGAAATGAACCAGCACTTCGCCAAGCAGGCGCTCGATCTCGGCGCTTACGGCATCGTGTGGCCGCATGTGAGCACGGTCGCGCAGGCCTACAACGCCGTTTCCGCATGCCGCTATCCGCGCATGAAGGATAAGCCGATCTATGAACCCTTCGGCCAGCGCGGCGACGGCCCCACTTCGGCGGTACGCTACTGGGGCCTGACCCAGCAGGAATATTATGATCGCGCTGACGTGTGGCCGCTTGCGCCGCACGGCGAAATCCTTGTCATCCTCATGATCGAAGACCTCGAAGGCATCCAGAACCTTCGCGAAATGCTGAAGGAAGTTCCGGGCATCGGCGCGCTGCTGATCGGCGAGGGCGACCTGAGCCAAGAGCTCGGCTATCCCCGTCAGTACGAGCATCCGGTGGTGCTCGACCACATGCGCCAGATCCGCGAGATCGCGAAAGAGTTCAATGTCGCCGTCGGCCATCCGCATGTCGACAGCAAGAACATCGCGCGCGTTGTGGAGGAGGGCTACCGCTTCATCATGCCCGCGCCTGAGCGCACCTATAAGGCGCTCGAAACCGGTCTCGAACTGGTCGGCCGCAAGTAAGAGGACGAAAGCCGATGCCGACGTTCCCAGCGACTGGACCGGTGCGTCTGCGCACCAATCTCGCCGACTCGGCGTTGGCGAAAGCCGCAAAGGCGGGCGAGGTCTCCTCTGATCTCGCCCAGTTCGACTTCTGCGGTCCCGCCACTGCGAACCAGGGCTTCAAGCCGATGGTGCGTGAGGGCAAGTTCGACGCCGGCGAACTCGCCGTCGTCACTTTCATGCAGGCGCTCGATTACGGAAAGCCACTAGTGCTGTTGCCGGCCACGATGGTGGGCCGCTTCCAGCACCAATTCTTCGTATGTCGAAAAGAACGTTCGCCCATGGACCCCAAGACGCTTGAGGGCAAGAGGGTGGCCGTTCGCTCCTATACGCAAACGACTGGCGTGTGGGTGCGCGGCATTCTTCAGGACGAATACGGCGTCGACCTGAACAAGCTCAAATGGCTTTGCTGGGACGATCCGCATCTGGCCGAGTACACCGACCCTGCGGAGCTGGTTGAGCGCGCGCCCAAGGACGGGCCCTCGCTCAACGAGATCGCCCTCGCGGGCCAGGCGGACGCGGTGATCCCCGCAGCCGATCTGCTCGCCCACCCCGACATGCGCACCGTGGTGGAGAACCCCGACGAGGCGGGTCGGCGCTGGGGTGAAAAATATGGATGCGGGCACATCAATCACATGTTCGCCGTCCATCGTGATCTCCCCAGGGAGCGGCCAGACGTGGTGCGCGAAATCTTCCGGGTTCTCAAGGAAAGCAAAGCGCGCGCGGGCCTTCCTAAGGCGGGCGAAATCGATCAGCTGCCGTTTGGGTTCGACGCCTGCTACAAGTCTCTGGCGCTAATCACGCGCTACGCCTACGAGCAGAAGATCGTCAGGAAGCACTACAAGCCTGAAGAATTATTCGACGAGATGACGATCAAGCTGGCTTGATCGTATTCGCGCCCAAGAAAGTCCGCCCGACTGGCGGGCTTTTTTATTGGAAGCGCGCAGGCCGCTGCGCAAAGCCCCGCAGGAAATCGGCGGCGCTGACGGGGGTCTTGCCTGCCCGTTGCAGCTCCAGCACGCGCAAGGCGCCATCTCCGGCGGCTACCGTCAGCTCGTCGTCCAAAATGGCGCCCGCCTGTTCAGAGCCGCGGGAATCCTTGAGCGTCGTGCGCAGGATTTTCACGCGTTCGATCGAACGTCCATTGTCCAATTCGCACCAGGCGCCGGGAAACGGCGACAAGGCGCGGATATGGTCATGCAAAGATGCTGCGTCCCGGGACCAGTCTATCCGCGTTTCGCCCTTGTCGATCTTGTGCGCGTAAACGACACCCTCTTGCGCTTGGGGGGTGAAAGTGAGCCCGCCTTCAGCAAGGCGACGAAGTCCTTCCACCGCAAGCTGCGCGCTCATGCCGGACAAGCGGTCGTGCAGCTCTCCGGCCGTGAGGTTCGGTTCGATGGGCGTGCGCGCGACGAGGCCGACGGGGCCTGTGTCGAGGCCCTCCTCCATTTGCATTAACATGACGCCGGTCTCCGTGTCGCCCGCCATGATCGCGCGCTGGATCGGCGCGGCGCCACGCCAGCGCGGCAAGAGCGAGGCATGCAGGTTCAGACATCCAAGACGCGGAGCGTCGAGAACAGGCCGGGGCAGGATGAGACCGTAAGCGACGACAATCGCCACATCAGCTGCATGAGCGCGCATGGTCGCCGCTTCTTCTTCGGAGCGAAGCGATCTGGGCGTGTGAACGGGCAAACCAAGTTTGTCCGCGAGTTCATGAACGGGAGAGCGCGTGAGAGCAAGGCCGCGGCGGCCCGCCGGCTGGGGTGCGCGGGTATAGACGGCGACGACATTATGTCCATCATCGACGATGCTTTGCAGTACGGGCGCCGAATATTGCGGCGTGCCCATGAACACCACGCGGAAGGCCATGCCTGCTCTCCCTTGGGAGGCGCGTCAGCCTTCGCGCCGCTTTGCGTCCTTGACGAAGCGCTTGATGACGCGCTCGCGCTTCAGACGCGAGATATGATCAATGAAGAGCACGCCATTGAGATGGTCGATCTCATGCTGCACGCATGTCGCAAGCAATCCGTCGGCCTCAAGCTCCTGCATCGCCCCTGTCCGATCTAGATAACGCACCCGTACGCGCGCGGGCCTTTCCACTTCCGCATAAAAATCGGGAATGGAGAGGCAGCCCTCCTCATAGACCGAGGTCTCCTCTGACACGCGCACGATCTCGGGGTTCACGAGGAAGATAGGATCCTTGACCTCTTCTTCCTCTTCGCCGCGCTTCTTGCCGACATCCATGACGATCACGCGCTTGGCGACGCCAACTTGAATGGCGGCGAGGCCGATGCCGGGCGCGTCGTACATAGTTGCAAGCATGTCATCCATCAGCGTGCGAATGGACGAATCAACGCCCTCCACAAAAGCGGAGTTCTCCCGCAAACGGTGGTCCGGCAGAGTGACGATAGGAAGCAGCGCCATGATCGAGTCCAAAAAAGCCCGCCTGAGTTAAACAGGCGGGCTTGCAGAATCAACAAGCGTGGATGCGGTTAATTGCCAGCGCCGGCGGGGCGACGGGTGAGATCGAAGGTCCGCACGCGCGGCGAAAGCTGGACGCGGGGGCGGGTGCGCTCCACGACGACAGCCGGGCGGGCGGAATCCGCGCCTAGGATCGGCTTGCGCACGCGGGCGCGCTCCACGATGACGCTGCGCTCCGAGCCTCTGCGGTCAGCGATGACGCGCTTCTCCGTCGACTGGGCTTCCTGAAACGCCTTCAGAACGGCGGGGCGGACCTCTTCGAGGCCAACGCCCATAAATCCTGCGGCGATTTCCACCTGGCCATCCACATCGTCAGCGAGGCCCTGCGCGGCGATCACCGCTTCTTCGATGGTCGGCGGGCACTTCTTGATGCGAATCGGCGGGAGGGTCTTGGGGTCGACCGGGCGCTTTTTCTCGGCGCGCTTCATGGGAGCCATCCTGTTCATTGCTTAAGTATGCCGCATTTTTTGCAGTGCAGCAAGACGAATTGTGCGCTGCGTCGCCCCCAAACCAAACGAATCAGCCCGTATTCCATAGCCCGGCGCAGCGCGCGACAGAAGCCAAAAAGGCAGGGCCGACAACAAAGCGCTCCGCAGGAGGCTCCTCAGAAGGCCGTTCGCTGCCGAATGGCGGCTGACAGCGTTCCCTCGTCCAGATAGTCGAGCTCCCCGCCGACGGGCACTCCATGCGCGAGACGAGTGATCTTCACCGGGACGTGCGACAACAAGTCGGTGATGTAGTGCGCGGTGGTTTGCCCGTCCACTGTGGCGTTCACGGCCAGAATGACCTCCTGAACGGCCCCCTCAACGACGCGCGCCACCAACTTGTCAAGGTTAAGATCTTTTGGACCGACGCCATCTAAGGGGGACAGAACGCCCCCGAGCACATGGAAACGGGCGCGCGTGGCGTTGGCTCGCTCGAGCGCCCACAGATCGGCGACGGTCTCCACGACGACAAGAACGGAGGAATCACGCCGCTCGTCGCGGCAGATCGTGCAGGGATCCAGCGTGTCGACGTTTCCACAGGCCGAGCAAACGATGATGCGCTCGCGCGCCACCTGCATAGCGTCCGTAAGCGGGGCGAACAATTCATCCTTCTTGCGGATCAGGTGCAACGCGGCGCGGCGCGCGGATCGCGGTCCGAGCCCCGGCAGGCGCGCCAGCAATTGAATGAGGCGCTCGATTTCTGGTCCTGCGACACGATCAGCCATGTACAACGACTCGCGGGCCGAACGCGGCCCGCTCTCCAGACGGAAACTTGATGTGAATGGACGCGCTCAAAACGGGAGCTTCATTCCAGGCGGAAGGGGAAGGCCGGCGGTGATCGCCTGCATGCGCTCCTGTACGAGCGCCTCTCCTTTGCGCCGCGCGTCTTCGTGTGCGGTGACGATAAGGTCCTCGAGCATTTCCTTGTCGCTCGCCACGATAAGGGAGGGATCAATGACCACGCCACGCATCGCGCCCTTAGCGGTGAGAACCACCCGTACGCCGCCGGAGCCGGCCTGGCCTTCCACCTCCACCTGATCAAGCTGGGCCTGCAGCTCCTGCATGCGCGACTGCATGGCCTGCGCCTGTTTCATCAATCCCATAATGTCTTTCATGACCGCCTCTAGAATTCTTCGTCGGAGATTTGATCGGCGTAAACGACGTCCTCACCCGCAGCTGCAGCCGGGCCATCAGGGGCCTCAAGATCGTCGCCAGTGGAACGCACGGAGACGATCTCGGCTCCAGGAAAACGATCCAGCACGCTTTGAACAAGCGGATCTCCGAGAACGCCAACCGCTTTCTCGCGCTGTCGCTCCTGGCGGCGCTCAAGAATAGTGGGGGCCCCTTCGGCTGTAGAGACCGCGACCATCCATCGTTCGCCGGTCCATTCCTGCAGGCGGCGCATCAAATGCGCCGCAACCTGAGGCGACGCATTTGGAACGAGCGAAAACTCGACTGAGCCACGCTCAAATCGCACCAGTCGAACATCGCGCTCGAGCGCAGTGCGCAACTGAATGTCTCGATGCAATTGCGCCAGTGAGACAATGTCTTCAAAACGCGAAATCTGCGCGCGCGGCGCTGAACTCGGCGCGGCCTGCGCCTGAAGCGCGTTTTGCGCGGCGTGGACCGTCATTGTGCGCGCGCCGCCACCGCCAGAAGATTCGCGGCCACCGGAGGGAGGGGGAGCGACGTCGCCGCCCATCGGAGGAGCTGGCGTCTGCATAAGCTTGCGCAGAGCCTCCTCCGGCGACGGCATGTCAGCCGCATATGCGATACGGACGAGAACCATGTCGGCGGCGGCGAGCGGGCGCGGGGCCTCTCGGATTTCAGGCAGGCCTTTCGTAAGCAACTGCCATGCGCGTGTCAGAGACTGCACGCTAAGCGTTTCGGCGAACGACCTTCCTCGCTTCAGCTCCTCTTCCGTGACGGCCTTGTCGATGGACATGTCGGGAGAGAGTTTCAAAAGAGTGACAAAATGAACGAAGCTCGCCAAATCGATCATGATCAGCGACGGATCTGCGCCCTGATCATATTGATCCTTGAGCTGCGTAAGAGCGCCCGAAACGTCGCCTTTCATAACGCTCTCAAAGAGATCGATAACACGCGCATTGTCGGCGACGCCCAGCATGTCGCGCACGGCGTCTTCGGAAATGAATTCGCCCGCCGCTGAGGGGCCGTGGGCGATCGCCTGATCGAGAAGCGACAACGCATCGCGCACGGAGCCTTCCGCCGCACGCGCGATCAAGGACAAGGCTGCATCGCTGATCCGCACGCCCTCTTTTTCGCAAATGCCCGCAAGATGCGTCACCATGGCGCCGGATTCGATCCGCCGGAGATCGAACCGCTGGCACCTTGAGCGAACGGTGACCGGAACCTTGTCGATCTCAGTCGTCGCGAAGACGAACTTCACATGTTCCGGCGGTTCCTCAAGCGTCTTGAGCAAACCGTTGAACGCCGCTTTCGACAGCATGTGGACTTCGTCGATGATGAAGACCTTGAACCGCGCAAGCGCAGGCTTGTAGCGCGCGCTCTCGATGATCTCCCGAATGTCGTCGATGCCCGTGTTGGACGCAGCGTCCATTTCGATCACGTCAACGTGGCGTGATTCTATGATGGAGGCGCAATGAACGCCGAGCGCGGGCATGTCCACCGTCGGCCTGTCGATTGCCGGGCCGTCACCGGTCGCGGGCGCCTGGTAGTTGAATGCGCGCGCAAGGATGCGCGCCGTCGTGGTCTTACCGACACCACGCACTCCGGTCAGGAGATAGGCCTGATGGACCCGATCGAGCGCGAATGCGTTGCGCAGCGTGCGCACCATCGCTTCCTGGCCGATAAGATCCTCAAAGGTCGAGGGACGGTATTTTCGAGCGAGAACGCGATACGCCCGTTCGCCGGACGATTTGGCCGAGCCGAGCTCGAGGCCGCCTTGCGATTGTGACGTCTCCCCCGGGCCTGCGTCCTGCATGCGATGACCTGCCGATGGCTGAAGCGGCCGAGCGCCTAGTTTAGCAGCCGCCGGAACGGGGTGGGAGGCTGGACAGAGACCCGCCCGATCTCGTTAGGGCTGCTTCCTTCCGGACCTGACCCGGTTGGCGAGTGGAACGTCCACCGCCAACCTCCCGCGATCTATTTGGCAGCGGACGCGTCCGGGCGCAAGGGCGAGCGCTCCATGCTCAGCGCCGGCTTTTCCGCAAAGGCGCGCTCGCGTAGATCGGGAATGCCGCGTTCTGCAAGGAATCGATTCGTATGGCTTTTCCCGAACCTTCAGCCCTGACCGGTTTCGCATCCGGCGGATTGGACCGCCTCGCCGCAGCGCGGGAGGACGAGGCGAAGCTGCGAAGCCTGGTCGAGGATCCGGCCGCTTCAGCTTACGTCATGTGCCGCGACCTGGCGGTTGTGCGACAAGAGACCGGGCGGGTCCAGGCGCGCTTCCCGCTCGCCGAGGCCCTGGGTTTTGGGACCGTCTGCGACCAGGTTCTTCTTGGACGCGACGAAGAAGGGCCGGTCTTCGGCGTGTCGCTGAGCCCCGATAGCCTGGGGGACCCGCCGGAAAACGACCCCACCGGCCACCCACCCCTGCCCGGGAAGCCCGGTCACCATGGCGCGAACGTCAGGACCCTTGCGCTCCAGCGTATGCTGCCTGAGCAGGAGATCGCCTTCGTCGGCGAGGCCAAGAGCCTTCTGGGATGGCATGGGCGACACCGCTGCTGCAGCGTCTGCGGGGCTGCGACCGCATTGACGTCTGGCGGGTGGCGGCGCGAATGCGCCGCTTGCGGGTCGTCTCACTTTCCACGGACTGACCCGGTGGTCATCATGCTCGCGGTGCGCGGAGACGAATGTCTGCTCGGCCGCCAGCCTCGCTTTCCAAAGGGCATGTACTCCGCGCTGGCCGGTTTCCTCGAACCAGGCGAGACGATCGAAAACGCCGTCCGACGGGAAATTCTTGAAGAGTCCGGCGTTCGGGTGGGAGCGGTAGCTTATCACGCCTCCCAGCCCTGGCCCTTTCCCTCGTCACTGATGATTGGCTGCATTGCGCAAGCCGTCTCCGAAGACATTCTCATGGACAAGGCTGAGCTTGAAGACTGCCGATGGTTCGGCAGATCCGAACTTCGAGCGATGTTTCTGGGAGAACATCCTTTGGGCTTTTCAGCTCCGCAGCCAATCGCGATCGCCCATTTGCTGATGCGCGACTGGCTGGAGGGGCGCGTCGCCAGCCTTTAGACAGGCGCTGGGAGACCGGCGCGGAACTCATGCGCAGGATAGACGCCGAGGATCCGAACTTCCCTCGAGAAAAAAGCCAGCTCCTCCAGAGCTCTCGCGAGGGCCGGCTCCTCAGGGTGGCCTTCCACGTCCGCCAAAAACATCGTCGCGGAAAACTCGCCGCCGACCATGTAGCTCTCAAGCTTGGTCATGTTTACGCCGTTTGTGGCGAACCCACCTAACGCCTTGTAGAGCGCCGCGGGAACGTTTCTGACGCGGAAGACGAAGGTCGTGACGGTGGGGCCGCCGCCAGCGGCCGCCCAGTTCTCCTCGCGAGACAGGACGATGAACCGCGTCGTATTGTGTTTCTCGTCCTCCACGTCGCGCTTCAGAATGTTGAGATCGTAGATTTCGGCGGCGAGGGCCGGCGCGAGGGCGGCCTGGCTGGGATCGCCGGCTTCCGCGATCTCCCGTGCGGCTCCAGCCGTATCTCCGGCCGTCACTGCGGTGAGGCCAAGTTCACGAATGATCTTGCGACACTGGCCAAGAGCGTGGACGTGGCTATGGACGCTCTTGAGCGTCGACAGGGTCGCGCCTTTCACCGCCATCAGCTGGAACCGGATCGGCAGAAAGAACTCACCGATGATGTGCAGACCCGAGCCCGGGAGGAAATGGTGAATGTCCGCGACCCTGCCGGCGATCGAATTCTCTATCGGGATCATGCCGAGATCGGCGGAGCCATCGGTGATGGCGGCGAAAGCATCTTCGAAGGTGGCGCAGGCCAGCGGGCGCCAATCCGGGTACACGGTCCTGCAGGCGATATGGGAATTGGCTCCCGCCTCGCCTTGATAAGCGATGACCTTGTTCTGCGAATTCACGGCCATAGGAATCCCCTGCCAAGCGGATCGGCTTGTGTAGCCGCGCAGCGCGGCGAGCGCCAGAGCGTCAGCCGGCCGAGGCGGGCGGGCGGCAAAAGGTAGCAAGCGGGAAAGACCCGAATCGTGTTGCCAAGCAGGGCGCAATCCCTGTATCCAACCGGGCGTCGGACCGGATCGGAATCCGCGGCGTCAGGCCGGGTCGCGATCCGCCGTATCTGGGCGGAGTCTTTGGGGCATGATGGATTCTTTCGAATTTAACAAGATCGCCGGCGCCGTGCTTGGGGCCCTTTTGTTCCTCATGGGCCTTGGCATCTTCTCGAACGCCATTTTCCACGCACCCAAGCCCAAGACCCCGGGCTACGACCTGCCTGCGGGCGAAGCAACGGTGGCCGCAGCGCCCGGAGCGGCCGCAGCCGCAGTCACGCCGGTGGCGGAGCTTCTGGCCAAGGCGGATGCGACGAAGGGAGCCGCCACCACCAAAGCGGCTTGCGGCGTTTGCCATAATTTCGAACAGGGCGCAGGGGTGAAGCAGGGCCCGACGCTCTATGGGATCGTGAACCGCGCTATCGCGTCGACGCCGGGCTTCGCTTACTCGAGCTCGCTGGCCGAAAAAGCCAAGACGGACAAGACCTGGTCGTTCGAAGCGCTCAACGCCTTCATCGCCAACCCCAAGGGTTACGCCAGCAACACCAAGATGGCCTACGCTGGCGAAAAGAACGAGGGGCGCCGCGGCGACATTCTCGCCTATCTGCGCAGCCTCGACGCCAATCCGGCGCCGCTGCCCGCCAAGTAAGCGCGCGCGCATTCAAGCTTCCAGGCCGGTCCTTTGGGCCGGCCTTTTCATTTGAACGCCGGCAAAGGTTTCCGCGGCACGAAAAAGCGACATAATCTCCCCGAATCATCGCAGGCGTGGAGACGATCCGTTCATGACTTTTTCCCGACGCGACGCCATGCGTTTCCTTGCCGCCGCCAGTTCGCTTGCGGCGGTGCGCGCGCAAGCCGCTGAGACGGAAAGCCATGGCCTCTCCACGTTCGGCGAATTGTCCCTGCCTCCGGATTTTCCGCATTTCCCTTATGTGAACCCGCGCGCTCCGAAGGGAGGCACGCTGCGCCTGCAGATCAAGAGCGCGATGGGAAATCAGAACTTCGAGACGTTCGACACGCTGAACGTCTATGTGTTCAAGGGCGACGGCGCAGCCGGAATGCAGAGCACATTCGATTCCCTTATGACGGGCAGCGCGGACGAACCGGATGCGGCTTATGGCCTTCTGGCTCATCGCGTGCGGGTCAGCGATGACAGACTAAGCTACCGGTTTCTTCTTCGACCCGAAGCGCGTTTTCACGACGGGTCGCGGGTGAGCGCGGAGGACTGCGCCTTCAGCTTCCTGACCCTGAAGGAAAAAGGTCATCCGCTGTATCGCATGCTGCTGAGCGAGATGGAAACCGTCGCAGCTGAAAGCGCGGACACGCTCCTTGTAAAGTTCTCCCCCAAACGCAGCCGCGACGCGCATTTGTTCGTCGCTGGCCTGCCGGTGTTCTCGAAAGCCTGGTGGAGCGGAAGGGACTTTGAAGCTGCGACACTCGAAGCGCCGCTTGGTTCCGGCGCATATCGTGTATCCCGTTTCGAGCAAGGGCGCTTCATAGAATTCGAGCGCGTCCAAAACTATTGGGGCGCAAGCCTTCCCGTGAACGTCGGCCAAAACAATTTCGATCGCGTTCGCTACGAATATTACCGCAGCAGACAAATCGCTTTTGAAGGCTTCAAATCCGGCCAGTTGAACTTCCATGAAGAGTTCACGGCCCGCTTTTGGGCGACCGGATATGACTTTCCTGCGATGCGCGACGGGCGCGTCAAGAAGATCGAAATCGCGAGCGGCGCTCCAGTGGGAACGCAGGGCTGGTTCTTCAATACGCGCCGCTCCAAATTCTCCGACCCTCGCATAAGGGAGGCGCTGAACTACGCCTTCGATTTCGAGTGGACGAATCGCAACATTATGTATTCGGCGTATACTCGCCTTATGTCTTATTTCGAAGCGTCCGACATGAAGGCCTCAGGCCTTCCCTCGCCTGAAGAAAAGGCGCTGCTCGAACCTTTCAAGGATAGTTTGCCTGCAGAAGTCTTCGCGGAGCCTTGGTCGCCGCCCGCATCCGATGGATCAGGGTCCGACCGCGGATTGCTCCGCCGCGCCAACGATCTTTTGATGGCCGCAGGCTGCAAGAGGGACGGCGCTCGACTACGATTGCCGGACGGTCAACCATTTGAAATTGAGTTTCTTGATTCCTCAGGCGCGCTGAAACCGCATACGGAGCCCTTTCAGGCCAATCTTCGGCGGCTTGGCGTCGAGTCGAGCTTCCGACAGGTGGACGCAGCACAATACAAACGGCGTCTTGATTCTTTCGACTTTGACGTCGTGGTGTCTGCGCTGGGCGGATCCACTACCCCTGGGGAAGGCCTGCGCAATGTCTATTCATCGCAGGCCGCAAGGACTCCAGGATCCCGAAATCTCGCCGGGGTTTCGCACCCGGCTGTGGACGCGCTCGTAGACAGGATCGCGCGAGCGTCGTCGCGCCAGGAGCTGAATGTGGCCGCCCGGGCGCTGGACCGCGTGCTACGAGCGGGCCGCTATTGGGTGCCTATGTGGTACAAGGAAAAGACGCTGATCGCCCATTGGGACGCCTTCGGTCGGCCAGAACGCACGCCCAAATATGGCAGCGGCGCGCCGGACCTTTGGTGGTGGGATCGGGACAAAGCGCGCGACGCCGGCGTCAACGGATAATCCGCCAGGACCAAGGAATCGAGACGCCATGCTCGCATATATAGCCCGTCGCATCGCGCTGATGATTCCGACCATACTCGGAATTCTGCTCATCTCTTTCGCGATCATCCAATTTGCACCAGGGGGCCCGGTGGAGCGCATCATGGCCCAGCTGCAGGGCATGGACGCTGGCGCGACGGGTCGATTCAGCGGTGGCGGGGCCGACATAGGATCCTCGCAGATGCAAGCCGCCGACACGGGCTACAGGGGCGCTCAGGGGCTGGATCAGAAGCTCATAGAGGAATTGAATCGTCAGTTCGGTTTCGACCGGGCCGCGCATGAGCGATTCATGAAAATGGTGGTCGACTATGCGAGCTTCGACTTCGGGAAAAGCTTCTTCCGCGACACGCCCGTGATCCAGTTGATCAAGGAAAAACTTCCGGTGTCGATCACGCTCGGGCTCTGGATGACGGTTTTGTCCTACGCAATATCGATTCCGCTTGGCATTCGAAAAGCCATCCGGGATGGCGAACCTTTCGACACCTGGACGTCAGCCGTGGTCATCGTCGGCTACGCGATTCCCAGCTTCCTGTTCGCGGTCCTCCTTGTCGTCCTGTTCGCAGGCGGCTCGTTCTGGCAAATCTTTCCGCTCAGGGGGCTCACATCAGAGAATTGGTCAGAGCTTTCTATGCTGGAGAAAGCCGCCGACTATTTGTGGCATATCGTTTTGCCCGTGACGGCGATGACAATCGGAGCCTTTGCGACATCGACCTTTCTGACCAAGAACTCATTCCTTGACGAAATCAGGAAGCAATATGTGCAAACAGCACGCATGAAGGGGCTTAGCGAACGACAGGTGCTTTACAAACATGTATTCCGAAACGCGATGCTCATCGTGATCGCTGGATTTCCGGGGGCCTTCATTCATGCGTTCTTCACGGGCTCGCTATTGATCGAGAACATTTTTTCCCTGGATGGATTAGGGCTCCTATCCTTCGAATCCATCGTCAACCGAGACTACCCCGTGGTCTTCGCCAATCTCTACATTTTCTCGCTGTTGGGACTTGTCGTGAACCTCCTTTCGGACCTCACTTATACATGGATCGATCCGCGAATTGATTTTGAGACGAGGGAGACCTGATCTTGGGATATTCCTCCTCAGACGCCGCAAGTAAGCCAATCAGATCGAACCCTCCGGTTCGACTTTCGCCCATTAATGAGCGGCGATTGAAAAATTTTAAAGCGAACCGCCGGGGATTCTTTTCCTTCGTTATCTTCATGTCGCTGTTCATTTTGTCGTTGTTTGCGGAATTCATCGCTAACGACCGCCCGATCGTCGCCTCCTATAAAGGCGAGCTGATCTTTCCTGTGTTCAAGAATTATCCAGAAGAGAAGTTTGGAGGTTTTCTCGCGGAGACGGACTACAGAGACCCCGTCATCAAACGCGAGATCGAAAGCCAAGGATGGATGTTGTGGCCGCCCGTGCGTTTTTCCTACCGCACGCACCATTACGATCTTCCTACAGCGGCGCCGTCTCCGCCGACCTGGCTTTTAAGCTCAGAGCAATGCCGGGCCGCAGCCGCGAAGCAAGGGAATGAGCAGGGCGGCTGCAATAATATCGAATGGAACTGGCTTGGAACGGACGATGAGGGTCGGGACGTGCTGGCGCGCCTGATCTATGGTTTCCGCATCTCAGTCCTGTTCGGACTTATCCTTGCAATCGTCTCATCAGCCATCGGCGTTCTGGCGGGCGCAATACAAGGTTATTTCGGAGGATGGACGGATCTCATCTTTCAAAGGTTCATCGAGATATGGTCATCGTTGCCGCATCTCTATCTCCTGATCATCGTATCTTCAATCATTACGCCAAGTTTCTTCATACTCCTTGGAATTCTTTTGCTGTTCTCATGGGTTTCACTGGTCCATGTGGTGCGGGCCGAATTCCTCCGGGTTCGCAATTTTGAGTATGTTAACGCCGCGCGCGCACTGGGCCTGTCGGACGCGAAGATCATGTATCGACACCTCCTGCCGAACGCGATGGTCGCGACGCTCACATTCATGCCCTTCGTACTTAACGCCTCTATCACCACGCTGACGTCGCTTGATTTCCTCGGTTTCGGGCTGCCTCCAGGATCGCCTTCCCTCGGTGAACTCTTGCTGCAAGGCAAATCCCACCTTCAAGCCCCCTGGCTCGGCCTGACTGGCTTTGCGATCATTGCGCTCATGCTGTCGCTCCTTGTTTTCATCGGCGAGGCGGTCCGGGACGCCTTTGATCCAAGAAAGACGTTCTCATGACCGTTCATGATGAGCAGAACGCGACAATGGCGTCTTCAGACTATCCGTTGCTGAAGGTCGAGAACCTTTCGATCACCTTCAAGTCCGAAGGGATGGAGCGTCGCGTCGTCGACGAGGTCTCCTTCTCCCTCGACAGGGGCCGCACACTCGCCATCGTCGGCGAATCGGGCTCGGGCAAGTCGGTCACTGCGATGTCAATCGTTCGCCTGTTGGCTGGCACATCCGCGCGTTATCCTTCAGGTCGAATACTTTTCGAAGGCGCTGACCTGTTGACGGCGGACGAAAAAGCGATTCGAAAAGTGCGGGGAAACGCCATCACAATGGTGTTTCAGGAGCCGATGACCTCTCTGAACCCGCTCCATACGATCGAGCATCAGATTAGCGAAATTCTCGTGCTTCATGGCTTGACGGACAGGCGCGCAATTCGTGCGCGAGTCGTCGAGCTTTTAACTGAAGTCGGCATTCCTGATCCGGGCGGCAGACTGAATGCATACCCCCATCAATTGTCGGGCGGCCAACGCCAGCGCGTCATGATAGCGATGGCTCTGGCGAACAGGCCCAAGCTCCTGATCGCGGACGAGCCAACGACTGCGCTTGACGTGACGGTGCAGGCCCAGATCCTGAAGCTCCTTAAAGAGCTTCAGATGCGCCATGGCATGTCCATGATGTTCATCACCCATGACTTGGGGATCGTTCGCAAGATCGCCGATGACGTATGCGTTATGCAAAAGGGCAAGATTGTCGAGGGCGGTCCTGTTTCACAAGTGTTCGACGCGCCAAATCATGAGTACACCCGGATGCTGTTGAGTTCCGAACCGCGTGGCGTCGCTCCGAGGCTCGATAGAACTGCGCCTGAAATTTTGAAGGCGGATGACATCAAGGTCTGGTTTCCAATCAAAAAGGGCTTCTTCAGAAAAACGGTGGCGCATATCAAAGCCGTGGATGGCGTTTCACTCCAGCTGCGTCCTGGACAGACTCTCGGCGTGGTTGGCGAATCCGGATCGGGCAAGACGACGCTAGGGCTGGCGATCTTACGCTTAATCCGCAGCGAGGGCACAGTCGTTTTCCAGGGGCGGAAACTGCAGGGGCTTACTTCAACGGATATGCGCCCGTTTCGACGCGATATGCAGATCGTTTTCCAAGATCCATTCGGCTCTCTTTCTCCGCGGATGTCAGTTGCTGAAATCATCGCTGAAGGTCTGGAGGTTCAAAGGCAGGACCTCACCTATGAGGAAAAGCGCAATATCGTCGCGCAGGCCCTCACGGACACGGGGCTCGATCCTGCGACGATGGATCGCTATCCGCATGAGTTCTCTGGGGGACAAAGGCAGCGAATTTCTATAGCGCGCGCAATGGCGCTCAGTCCTAAGATTATCGTATTGGATGAGCCGACCTCCGCTCTCGATATGTCGATTCAGGCCCAGATCGTGGATCTTTTGCGAGCGCTTCAGACCAAAAATAATCTGGCCTTCATGTTTATAAGCCACGACCTGAAAGTCGTTCGCGCATTGGCTTCTGAACTCATCATCATGAAACAGGGAAGGGTCGTCGAGCAGGGCGACGCTGCGGAAATATTCTCAGATCCCAAGCACGAGTATACGAAGGCATTGTTCGCCGCCGCTTTTAATATCGAGACTCTGAATGGCCTTCGTCAATGAGCCTCAATAGCCAAGGGCTGCAGATCCTCTTTGACGAGGATCGCTCGCGCCCATAAGCCAGCCGCTTTTTCGCTGGATGGACTGAACGGATCCAATCGTCGACTGGACACGAACCTTATGGCCCATCTGCTCGAGCAGGGCGATAGTGTCCACCGAAACGCCTCGTTCTATGCGTAACTCCTCTGGGAAGAGCTGGTGATGAATGCGAGGCGCGGCGGCAGCCTCCGCGACGTTCATGTCGTGCTCAATCACGTTCAGGATCGTTTGCAGCACGATTGTGATGATACGAGACCCCCCGGGAGAGCCCGTGACCAACTCCACCTCGCCATCCTTCGTGACGATCGTTGGGCTCATGGAGGAGAGCGGGCGCTTGCGTGGGGCGGGAGCGTTCGCTGCGCCACCCAACACGCCATAAGCGTTTGGGGCGTTGTCGCGCGCGGCGAAATCATCCAACTCATTGTTGAGCAAAAAGCCAGCGCCGGCGACGACTTTCCCAAGGCCATAGGAGAAGTTGAGAGTGTACGTGTTGGCAACGGCGTTTCCGTGCCTGTCGATCACCGAGAAATGCGTCGTCTGGTCGCTTTCGTGTGCAGCCGCGTCGCCAAAACTTATGTCGCGAGACGGGCGGGCCTTCAGCGGATCTATCGTCCGGCGTAAACTTTCAGCGTATTTCTTGGATGTCAGACCAGCCACTGGATTACGGTGAAAATCCGGGTCTCCAAGAAACTCGGCACGGTCCGCGTAAGCGAGCTTCATGGCTTCCGCCATGAGATGAATGGAACGGGCGCTGTTGTGTCCCAGCGACGCCAATGAAAACGGCTCGAGCAGATTAAGCAATTGAAGGATATGAACTCCTCCTGAGGACGGCGGCGGCATCGCATGGATGTCGCGTCCGCGAAAGGAGCCCTTAAGCGGAGATCGGGTGACAGCCGCATAAGACTTCAGATCGTCGAGAGACATCACGCCTCCGACGGCGCGAACTGCAGCGACGATCCTTTCGGCTACCAGTCCTTGATAGAATCCTTCAGTCCCATGGCGCCCGATCATGCGAAGCGTATCCGCAAGATCGCTCTGCGTTAGACGATCGCCATGAGTTTTGATCCTTCCGTCCTCGTTAAAAAATATCTTTCTGCTCGATTCATGTTTTCCGAGCCTCCCGGCGACTTGCGGCAATGAATCCGCCAGATCGCCATCTACTTCGAAACCCTCTCGCGCGAGCGCCTCCGCCGGCGCTATCAAGTCTGCGAGAGAGAAGGCGCCCGAGCCATAATTCGCATGCGCCATTATGAGGCCCGCGACCGTCCCGGGAACCCCAACGCCCAGGCCGCTCGACTGAGAACGCTCTGGAACGAAGCGTCCTGATTCATCCAGAAACGCATCTGGCTTCAGGGCCGCCGGCGCGATTTCTCGATAATCGATCGCGATGGTCTCATCACGCTCTTTCAGGCGAACGAGCATGAATCCGCCGCCCCCAAGATTTCCAGCGCGCGGAAGAGTCACCGCGAGGGCGAAGCCCACAGCGACAGCGGCGTCGACCGCGTTTCCCCCTGCTTTAAGCACGTCAACGCCGATCTGTGACGCGCGCCGCTCCTGCGAAGCCACCATTCCCTGGCGTGCGAGAACGGGAAGCGCGCGCTCCCATCCCGAGATGATCGGCGGCGGTCCCGCTGCATCCTGAGCGCGGGCGGAGAATGGCGCAAAACCAACGCAAAGGGCGACAAAGGCGACGGCGCCCCGATGGAGCCTGTTCAACTCAATTTCCCCATCGGTTCCGCCACAGCGATTCTCCGACGAGGCAACTGACGCGCGGCTCGCGAGCCTGGGCGAACTGGACCAAGGCCTCCCCGCTATCGGGAAGATAAGGCGACAGCGCGATCTCCAGAACGAGTTTGGTGCGCGTTGCTGTCACGAATTGCGACCGGTCCTTGATCGGAATGGAAAAAGCGCCGACCCCTCCAATCACGCAGTCCTCGTAATATTCGTCGAGGTTCGTGATGTCGTTGAACCCCCAAGACGACGGGCGCAGCAACAATGGCAGCCCGTTGATCGTAACGCCCTGCCTTATCGCCTCGTCCCGCGCTTCCGTCACCGGACGACCGCTGTTGTTGGTGCCGTCCCCCGATATGTCGATCACACGGCGCATCCCATGCAGGCCGTTGCCTTCGAAGAGCTTCATTGAAGAATCAATAGCGCCGGAGATGGATGTCCGCTGGGCCCGTCGATAGGGGGCCTCCAGCAAGCGCTCGGCGGCTGCGCGCGCGGTTTCCGGCCCATCAATAATCGTCCAGGGCAGAAGAACGTCCTGATCATGCTGGGAGGCCCACTGGAGATAGACAATTCCCACCTTCCCATACGCGCCGCTCTTGATGGCGTTCAGAAAATCTTGCGACACGAGCGCCTGCGCGTAGCCCTCGCGTTGGAGCCGCTGCTCTTCCGGGTCCATCGAATAGGAGATATCGACCGCCAGAACCAACTCAACGTCCACGGGAATCGCGCCATCCTTGGCGGAAGAAGGCGCAATGGCGATGGACGACAGCGCCAGCAAGCCTAGCGCCATGAACCAATTGAAGCGGCTTTGGCTCATTTCGGATCTCCCTTGTAGGAAGTCTGCCATGAACCGGCCTCGGTCCGCCAGTTTGGCCTTGAACGGGGGAAAACGATCGCCATATCCTGCGGCGTAGGATCATCCCGGACGCCGTAAGGGTCCCAATCGAGGCGCCTTCTCGAGGGCTTCGCCAAATGACGCGTACGCCAAGTCTAAGCTCGCCATTCCTGCTCGGGTTCGATGACATCGAGCGCGCGCTGGATCGGGTCAGCAGATCGTCATCTGACGGTTATCCCCCCTACAACATCGAGCGACTTCCTAAGTCGGGCGTTCTGCCTGAACGTCTGCGCATAACCTTGGCTGTTGCAGGGTTCACGCTGGATCAGCTCGAAGTGACGCTGGAAGAGCGTCAGCTCGTGATCCGCGGGCGCCAACAAGAGGATAAAGAGCGCGTTTTCTTGCATCGCGGCATCGCCGCCAGGCAGTTCCAGCGCACTTTCCTAATGGCTGAAGGCATGCAGGTTCAGGGCGCCGAACTAATGAACGGATTGCTCTCCGTGGATCTAATCCGCCCCGAACCCGAGAGGATCGTTCAGAAAATCAACATAACCGCGCGTGATTGAGAAAAAATTTCAGGATGGAGACAAAGGAGTCGCTCATGTTTGATGAGACGAACGCTGTCCGGGGTCCGCTATCCCTAGAGCAATTCGCAGATCTGGGCGGAGGCTCGGTGGCATATTTGAAGCAAATTGGGTCGGAAGAAGCCGCGAAACTGTTTCCGCAGATTGGCGCGATCCAGCCCGGACTGAAATTGTTCGCGCTTGTGAACGCCGATGGATCGCCGATCATGCTAACGGACTCGCGCGATGTCGCCATCGCCAATGCGTGGGAACACGAGCTTCGTATGGTCAGCGTTCACTAAGGAGCTATCGAAACAATCGGTCGAATAAGCCGCCGCCGCCTATTTCCGTGGGCCGGGACTGCGCGCCAAGTTCCGCAGGCGGAAGAAGGTCGGAATCGCGTCTTTGGTCCGTTTGCATGCGCGTATCGCGGAGGCCCGCCTGCGCGGCTCCGCGGCTCGACCCACCCGGCGTTGGAGGCGTGGGCGAAGCGACACTTGAAACCGAGACGGGCTCCTGACGATCACCAACCGCACCTGCGGGACGGCCTGGAGCGCCTTCGCGCCAATTCGAAGGCAATGGAGCCGCGCGAACGCCCTTGTGATGGTCGCGCATGATTTCAGCCCAAACGGCGGCAGGGATATTGGCTCCCGACACCCGCTTGGTGGGCGATGCATCGTCATTGCCGAACCACACGCCGGCGACGAGCTGCGAGGAATAGCCAACGAACCAGCCGTCCCTATGCTCCTGACTGGTGCCAGTCTTGCCGGCGGCGTCGATGTCCTTGATGTCCGCACGAGCAGCCGTGCCGGTATGCAGGGTTTCCCTAAGCATCGCATTCATCATGGAAACATGACGCGCATCGATAACACGACCGAAACTGGCGCCTTTTCGTCGATAAAGAACCGCTCCATTGGCGGCCTTCACCTGCGTGATCACGTGCGGCTGAATCCTGATTCCGCCATTTGCGAAGGTCGCATACGCGGAAACCATTTCCAGCAATGTGACGTCCGATGTTCCCAGCGCTATCGAGGCGTCAGGCGTGAGGCTTGAATGAACGCCCAGCCTGTGCGCGACCTCGACCACCGCCTTTGGTCCAACCTCCAACCCCAAGCGAACCGCCACGGTGTTGGATGATTGGGAAAGGGCCCGCTGAAGCGTAATTGATCCCTGATATTCACGGCTGGCGTTTTCAGGTCGCCAGCCCCGCACGTTGATGGGCGCGTCTTCACGGATCGTGTCCGGCGTCAGCCCCTTCTCCAGCGCAGCCAGATACACGAAGGGCTTGAAGGAGGAGCCGGGCTGGCGTTTTGCAGAGACCGCACGATTATATTGGCTTTCCGAGTAATTTCGTCCACCGACGATCGCTCGAATTTGCCCGCTGGGATCCATCGCCAGCGCCGCTCCTTGCGACACGCCCAATTGAGCGCCGCGGCGCGCGAGTTCCCCCGCAAGCGCCTTTTCAGCGGCCGCCTGCAGATCGCCTCGCAAGGTTGTATAAACGACAATGTCGTCCTCGATCGCCCCGATGGTCTCATCCAGAACGTCCATC
This sequence comes from uncultured Beijerinckia sp., assembly GCA_964645525.1. Lineage (GTDB taxonomy): Bacteria > Pseudomonadota > Alphaproteobacteria > Rhizobiales > Beijerinckiaceae > Terripilifer. The sequence continues at coordinate 151,015 of CAZYBF010000001.1, read as the reverse complement.
ACGTAATCAGCGGCGTAATTGATGGAGCCCGCACTGGTCTCGCGAATGGCCTCCGCCGGCTTCGCATGGGCGAGGCCCGCCATGGTCTCCGTGATGAACCCCTCTCGCGCCATGGCGTTAATGACGAGAGCGGCGCGCTCCGCGGCGCCAGTGGGATTGCGGGTTGGAGACAAACGCGAGGGCGCGACCATGAGGCCGGCGAGCATGGCGGCTTCCTGAACGGTGACCTGACGCGCGCTTCTTCCGAAATAGCGCTGAGCCGCCGCCTCAACGCCATAAGCGCCAGCCCCAAAATAGACTCTGTTGAGATAAAGCTCGAGGATTCGGTCCTTTGAATAATTGCGCTCAAGCCATAGCGCTAGAATTGCCTCCTGAGCCTTGCGCGAAACAGTTCGCTCCTGCGTCAGGAATAGGTTTTTCGCCAATTGCTGAGTCAGGGTGGATCCACCCTGGAGGCCGCCACCGCCGGACAGATTGCGCACCATCGCACGCGCCAGACCGACGACATCCAGACCGAAATGCTCGTAGAAACGGCGATCTTCAATAGCGATGAAAGCCTGCGGCAGATAAGTCGGCAGATCATCCAGCCGGACCGCCGGACCGCCGCTGCCTCCTCGATTGGCGAGGGGCACCCCATCGGCGTCCAGGATTGCGATGTTAGGTGGACGCTTGGGAATCGAAAGCTGGTCGATCGGGGGCAATTGCGCGGCATGCCAAGCTACGACGCCGCCAAACAAAATAGCTCCCCACAGGCCCGCCACGAAGCACCAGTAGGTCAGACGCAGGAGGATCGAGCCCCGGCGCCTCCCGCCGCCTCGGCGCGGCTTCTCCTCGTTGGTTTCGCGAGAGGACTTGCGGGCGGGCTTTCGCCTCGGGCCAGCGGGCTCGATCCTGTCGTCCTCCGACAGGCGAATATCGCTGGAGCGACCCCGACGAGACATAAGCCCTCTGCAACAATGGGAAGCGCACGCTTCATTCCCAGGACCGGCAGGGTATTTGCTCTCCATTAAGGGGGCGTTACGCTCTCCTCTTTCCCCCGAAATCTCGTGTCCATAGCCCTAACTTTTGATCGAGTTCCGCGCTCGGGCTTGCGCCGGAGCCACTGTCTTGCCAATGTTCGGTCCCTTTGGGCGAAAAGCCCCTTCCGTAGATCAGGTGGAGCAGGACTTAACCATGAAGGTCACCCTGGAGAGAGCGGCGCTCCTGAAAGCTCTAGGCCATGTCCATCGTGTGGTGGAACGCCGCAACACCATTCCGATCCTGTCCAACGTTCTTGTCCAGGCGAGCGGGTCCTCTCTTTTCCTGAGAGCGACCGATCTTGATCTCGAGGTGACTGAAACACTTGCCGCCGACGTCGCCCAGAGCGGCGCGACGACGCTGCCGGCCCACACGCTCTATGAAATCGTGCGCAAACTCCCTGACGGCGCTCAGGTCTCCCTCGAACTGACGGGTGACGCCGGTCAGCTTCTGCTGCGATCGGGCCGTTCTCGATTCATGCTGCAGTGCCTGCCAGAGGCCGACTTCCCCGACCTGACCGCGGGCGACCTGTCGCACAAGTTCACCCTCTCCTCGGCGGATCTCAAGAAGCTCATTGAGAAAACGCAATTTGCAATCTCCACCGAGGAGACGCGCTATTATTTGAATGGCATTTTCATGCACACGCTGGATGTGGAAGGGCATACGATGTTGCGTTCGGTCGCCACTGACGGCCACCGCCTTGCGCGCGTCGAGATCCCAGCGCCTACAGGGTCGGCAGGGATGCCGGGCGTAATCATCCCCCGTAAAGCGGTTTCGGAGGTCCAGAAGCTCCTCGACGACGGCGCCGGCGAAGTCGTCATCGAGATGTCGACAACGAAAGCTCGTTTCACATTTGGCGACGTTGTTCTGACATCCAAGCTGATCGACGGGACTTTCCCTGATTATGCGCGCGTCATTCCCGCCGGCAACGACAAACGTCTTGTGGTCGAGCGCGATTCATTCGCTCGCGCCGTTGATCGCGTATCGACGATTTCATCGGAACGCGGTCGCGCGGTGAAACTGGCGCTGGGTGAAGGCAAACTCACATTGACGGTCACCAATCCGGACTCCGGATCGGCCACGGAGGAGCTTGAGGTCGATTACGATGCGGCTCCTATGGAGATCGGCTTCAACGCCAAGTATCTGCTCGACATCACCGCACAGCTGGACAGCGACACCGCGCTCTTCAAACTGGCGGACGCGGGATCCCCGACCCTTGTTCAGAATAGGGATGGCTCATCCGCACTCTATGTGCTGATGCCTATGCGCGTTTAAGTCAGCGATGGCTCAAAGCCATCAGAGGTGATACGGAAATCGCCGTCAGCCGCTGCGCGCAGCCATTTTGCGGTCTCAATCAGTCCGCCAAAGGCAAACAGGTGCGGCCGCACGCCTGCCTGTGCCGAGAAGAGCGGCGAACCGGCGAGCTTGCTGATGATCGGGTCAGGCGCGACCGCCTTGAACGCGTGCTTAACGAGCCCGCTTCGCGACGCAAGCGCTCCCGCCGAAGCTTTGACGCCGCATCGCCGCGCATAACTCAACCAGGTCATAAGGGTCGTCGGACCCGCGAGCCCTATACGGACGGGCGCATGAACGCCGCGCGCTCTTAGCCAGCTCAGCCAATCGATTAGAGGTTTATCATCAAAACTGAATTGCGTGACAATCTCTCCCTCGACGCCCTGCCGCTGGAGACTTGCGAGTTTTGACAGCAAGCTCGCTTCAATTTCATCCGCGCTTAAAACAGGGTGACCGTCAGGAAATCCCGGTACGCCGACCTTCGAAACACCGTTGCGAGAAAACACGCCGCTTTCGATGACCTGCAAGGCGTCATGCACGCTTCCCACCGGCCGGGCACGATCGCCGCCGACGAGCAAAACATGATCAACCTGCGCCTCATGCGCGACGCGGGAGAGGAAGGAATCAAGCGCACGAACGTCCGGCAGAAGTCGCGCCGACACATGCGGCACAGGAACAAGTCCAAGCTGGCGCAAACGGACCGCGGGCGCGATGAGCTCCTCAAGCGGGCGACCGGGTATAGCTGTGAGATAGACGCTCACGCCGGGCCTGAGAACGCTCGCCAGAGCGTCAAGCTCCGCATGCGTAGGCCGGGTTGCTTCCAGCGAGCAAGCGCCCATAAATCGCGCGATCTGATTTCGTAGCGTCGCCTGATACTCCGCAGCGCCAATGGTCATCCCTGCGCTCATCAATCGCGCCGTCGGGAAACGACGAAGGATTCGTCGAAGAACCAGAGACCACCATTTTGATGGAGCACAGTCTGAGTGGCCTCCAGATACTTATCGTTTGCGACCACAGGGGCTAGACGATCGTCTTCGACCTGAGCGACATAGATCGCAGCGTTCCAGGCGGCGAAAAGCGTAGATGTGCCTATCGATCCGGCGATCTCGCTAGGAAGCGCGTGCATATTGTATCTAAATAGCGACTTGTTGTCGGAATTGGCGTTGAAAGAAAACTCACGCGCGAGCGGCCCAAGCTCCTGCTTGACCTGCTTAAGAATATCATGCCGATTGTTTGTGACGAACGGATCGTCGTCTGGCCAAACCTTGCGGATAATCTCCATGCCAGGATCGCCGCCCGAAGAATGAATGCCGATCATTCTTCCACCCGGCCCTAACGCCTTGGCCAAGGGCGCCAGCACCCGCTTCGCTTTGAACTCGATCGATGCGCGCGCACGATAGGGCTGCGAAGCGATGACGAGATCGTAATTGGCTGGCGTCTGACCCTGACGGGGAATAATGGGATCGAGAAGAAATTTATGATCTTCACGATAGATGACGAGGACAGCGGGACGCTCATAAATCGAGTGACCGGCAGAACTAACGCGAGCATTCCAGTTTTGCGACAAGAAGGGCTCAAGTTCGGTTATCTGCCGCTCAAAGGCGTGTCCCGTATTCCCCGTCAACCGCAACTCATGCCACACGAGACTGGAGGCTGCGCTGACCGACTTCACGGTTAGCCATGGCGCGCTTGCATATTGCAGATTTGTCAATACGAGGCAGGTCGACGGATGCTCCACAAACCGGTCGACCATTTTCTGGAGCGCTAAGCGGACGTCCTCAACGCTGATCTCCTTCCCCACCACATAAAACGGCATGGTCGGGTGACGATCGTGCATTGAACGCATGACACGCGCAAGCACGCTCCCATCTCCCACGCCAGCGTCAAACAAGCGAAACGCCGGAGGACGGGGATGCACATTCGCGAGTTCTTGCGAGATACGATTAGCGACTTCCCATTTCTCGCTGCATGTGTTCACAAACAGAAGGTATTTCTGCCGATTGTCATAGAATCTGAAATTCTGCTGCGGATCAGTGTCGCTACGGGTCGCCTCAACTCTGAGGGACTGTCCTGAACCAAATGCGATGGACGCAGAGCTCGTGACCGACTTTGCAGCCAGTTTGGGCGTGATCGCGCCTCGCCCCCCTTCCGCGGCATAGTCAGCCATGAATGTGCGTATACGGTCGAGCGTATGCGTTGTGATCCGGCCGCCGTTGCGCAATCGGGAAACCAGTTTTCCGTCGTTGATCGCCGCCCTTCCAAAGGTCGACTCCGCGAGGCCGACGGCTCGGCAAAAGTCCCCGATCTCCGCCAACAATTGCTCGGCTTGCATACGTAGATTCCCTGTGCGCCAAACGCAGGCGGAGTTTATCCGGCTGCCCATCAAGGGACGCAACCATAAATTCGCCCACTCAGCGGGTGGGCGAAAAATGGGAAGAATCCCATAATTGGATCGCTCCGTCGTATTGTGGCAAGAGCCTCCCATGTCGTCGCAAAACCAATGTTTGAGCACGGCCCCAGCCGTGCGGAAGCTCCAGCTGCAGGATTTCCGATCCTACAAGCGGCTTTCACTCGATCTCGGCAGCGCCATGTTTCTCGCTCTTTGCGGCGAGAACGGCGCGGGCAAGACGAATATTCTCGAAGCTTTGTCGCTTTTCACGCCGGGCAAAGGCCTGCGGCGTGCGGAGCTGGGTGAACTCGCCCGCGCCGCCGGGGATGGTTCTTTCGCTGTTTCGCTGGAGCTGGATTGCGATTTGGGGCGGGTGCGATTGGGCACGGGCTCCAATCCCGCGGAAGGTCCTGGCCGAAAGCATCGGATCGACCTCCAGCCGGCGAGTTCGGCGAGAGCTTTCTCAGATTACCTGCGAATCATCTGGCTCACCCCTTCCATGGATGGGCTGTTCATGGGTCCGGGATCCGAGCGGCGGCGCTTTCTCGACAGGATGGTCCTGAGCGTGGATTCCGAGCATGCCGCGAGGGTCTCCGCGCTTGAGAGGGCGTTGAGAAATCGGAATAGATTGCTTGAAGAACGTATGCCGGACGCGGCTTGGCTAGACGCCACGGAGCAGGAAATAGCGGAAACAGCGATCGCAATCGCGATCGCAAGATGCGACACTGTGGACCGGCTCCAACAAATCATCGAGATCGGGAAATGCGTGGAAACGCCCTTTCCCTGGGCCTCTGTAAGCCTTGTAGGCGAAATCGACGAACTGGTGCGCGCACAAACAGCGCTGGAGGCGGAAGATCGCTACAGGTCCATGCTCAGAGAAAGCAGGCGCCGAGACGCCGCGGCGGGACGCACGCTTGTCGGCCCGCAGTCATCCGATCTTAAAGTCATTCATGGGCCTAAACGAATGCAGGCGGATCGCTGTTCAACCGGCGAACAAAAAGCGCTGCTGGTCGGATTGATCCTCGCCCATGCGAATCTGGTCCGCGCCTCGAGCGGTTTCGCGCCAATCGCTTTGCTCGATGAGGTCATGGCGCATTTCGATCCGCAAAGAAGGATTGCTTTGTTTAATATCCTTGAACAAATTGGCTGCCAAGTCTGGGTTACAGGCGCAGATCCGCAAGCCTTCGCCGACATGCCGAGGTCCGGGGCCCTCATTCGCGTCACCGCTGGGTCAGCGGAAGTGGCGACGCCTCCCTGAAAATCTAATAAATTACTGATTTTAAACGTTTTATATATGCGTGAGAACAAGGGGCGGAACGGTATGATTTAGCTCCGATTCAAGGGGGTTTCGGGGTAGATTGGCGCTCCCGATTCGACGGTGGTCGAACCACCTCCATACATCGAGATCCCGCGTCCCCATGACAGAGACCTCATCGCCCGAAAAAGACCCTAACTCTTATGGCGCCGAGTCGATCAAGGTGCTGCGAGGGCTCGACGCCGTTCGCAAACGGCCGGGCATGTACATTGGGGACACGGACGACGGGTCCGGCTTGCACCACATGGTCTACGAAGTGGTGGACAATGCCATCGACGAAGCCTTGGCGGGCCACGCGACGCGTGTGACCGTGACGCTGAATCCGGACGGATCCTGCACGGTGACGGATAATGGCCGCGGCATTCCTACCGACATACACTCGGAAGAAGGCGTGTCGGCCGCCGAAGTCATCATGACGCAATTGCATGCGGGCGGTAAGTTCGACCAGAATTCATACAAGGTGTCCGGCGGCTTGCACGGTGTGGGCGTTTCGGTCGTCAACGCGCTCTCCGAATGGCTGAAGCTGCGAATCTGGCGCGATGGAAAAGAACACTTCATTGAATTCGCGCATGGCGACGCGGTAGCTCCGCTTGCGATGACCGGCGCGGCGCCGTTGGTGGACGGGGCGCAGAAGCGCGGAACTGAAGTGACCTTCCTCCCATCGCCACAAACTTTCACGATGGTGGATTTCGACTACGCCACCATCGAGCATCGACTCCGTGAACTAGCGTTTCTGAATTCAGGCGTACACATCGTCCTGACCGATGAACGCCATGCCGAGCGTAAAGAGGAAGAGTTCTTCTATCAAGGAGGGCTCGAAGCTTTCGTGCGATACCTTGATCGCGCCAAGCATCCTCTCCTGGGCGCGCCTATCATGATAGCAGGCGAGCGCGATCGGATCAGCGTAGAAGTCGCCCTCTGGTGGAATGACAGCTACCATGAGAGCGTGCTGGCGTTCACAAACAATATTCCCCAAAGGGATGGTGGAACACATCTTGCGGGCTTCAGGTCCGCGTTGACCCGCCAAGTCACCAGCTATGCGGAAACCTCCGGTCTTTCAAAAAAAGAGAAGGTGGATCTTTCAGGCGATGACTGCCGCGAAGGCTTAACCTGCGTCTTGTCCGTCAAAGTTCCAGATCCAAAGTTCTCCTCCCAGACAAAAGACAAGCTCGTATCCTCCGAGGTGCGGCCGGTCGTCGAAAACCTCGTTAATGAGATGCTGGGGCAATGGTTCGAGGAGCATCCGCAGGAGGCGAAGACGGTCGTCTCCAAGGTCGTGGAAGCCGCGCATGCGCGAGAGGCCGCGCGTAAGGCCCGCGAACTCACCCGTCGAAAAGGCGCTCTCGATGTAGCAAACCTTCCTGGCAAACTTGCCGACTGTCAGGAGCGGGACCCGGCGAAGGCTGAATTGTTTATCGTTGAGGGCGACTCGGCCGGCGGGTCTGCGAAACAAGGCCGTAATCGCGAGTATCAGGCGGTTCTGCCCCTGCGTGGCAAGATCCTTAATGTCGAGCGTGCGCGTTTCGACAAAATGCTCTCATCCCAGGAAATTGGAACTCTCATCACGGCGCTGGGAACGGGGATCGGCAGGGAAGATTTCAATCCGGACAAGCTTCGTTATCATAAGATCATCATTATGACGGACGCTGATGTCGACGGCTCCCATATCCGAACCTTGCTTCTAACCTTCTTCTTCCGACAGATGCCGCAGTTGATTGAGCGCGGGCACCTGTTTATTGCCCAGCCGCCGCTCTACAAGGTCAAACGCGGTCAGTCAGAGCAATATCTGAAGGATGAACGAGCGCGGGAAGACTATTTGATTGGAAACGGGCTAGAAGGCGCCGCTCTCCGACTGGGCGATGGCGAAGTGCGCGCCGGCGAAGATCTACGTAGACTTCTTGAGGAAACGCGCACGCTCAAGCAGGTAATGCAGCAGATTCATTCCCGCTATGACCGAACTCTAATCGAACAAACCGTCATTGCTGGCGCGCTGAAACCAATTGCAACTCTAGGCGAGGCGGCGGCGCAGGCCGCCGCCGGAGAGATAGCTGCACGCTTGAATGCCCTCGCAGAGGAAACTGAGCGCGGGTGGTCCGGCGCGATCTCAAGCAACGGCTTCCTTTTCTCCCGAGAGGTTCGAGGCGTCCGGCAGGTTGCCGCCCTGGACCAAGGACTTCTCGCCTCCGCAGAAGCGCGGAAGCTTGATGAGCATTCCAGCGCTATGCGCTCAGTGTTTGCGAATGGGGCAACGCTCCTGCGCAGGTCTGATGAGACACGGATTTCCGGCTTCATTGCGCTTATGGACGCTGTGATGGCCGCAGGTCAAAAGGGGATTTCCCAAATCCAGCGCTATAAGGGCCTGGGAGAAATGAACCCTGAACAACTATGGGAAACGACGCTCGATCGTAATGTGCGTTCCCTGCTTCAAGTACGGCTCAAAGACGTGGCGGAGACCGACGATATCTTCGTCAAACTCATGGGCGACGTTGTTGAGCCACGGCGGGAATTCATCCAAGAAAACGCACTAAGCGTTTCTAATCTCGACGTATAATCAGTTTACGCGCGCGCTGTGGGCGTAGAGCCGTCACAAAGATTCCGTTTTTTAGGCCGCTCAACGGCGCATTTGAGAAATAAACGGCCATCCGGTTTTATCATCCGGAGTGGCTTTCATTGCAAAAAATCACGATTCTTACGTCATCAGCTATTTTGCTGATCAGCGCTTCTTCGTTAGCAAAAGCTGATTTCGCACCAGGCAAAAACATCAAAGCGTCATTTTATCAGCACGGATCTCGAACCGCCTCGGGCGAAAAATTCAACCCTAATGGCCTAACGGCGGCGCACAGGACGCTGCCGTTTGGAACACGACTCAAGCTCGTGAACCCTTCAAATGGACGAACAGTCACTGTTCGTGTGAACGATAGGGGCCCCTTCATCGCAGGACGAGGCCTTGATGTTTCGCGCGGCGCCGCGGCGGCCCTAGGCATGCTAGGCGCCGGAGTGGCTGTGTTAAAAGTGACAGAAATACGATGACTTAGTCGATCAACATCTCTGCAGCAGAATGGCTGATCCAAGCCCTCCTGCTGCAGCGATCGCAGCGACGCCCGAAGCTCCCACGCTCTCCCGCTTGAGCTCATGGAAGAGCCTGACCAAAAGGATCGCCCCCGACGCCCCTATGGGGTGACCGCGTGCGAGCGCTCCGCCCCCCCGGTTCATGACCTGATCGTCGATTCCCAGCGCATGCCGCCATAGCATCGCCTGGACAGCGAAAGACTCCATAATTTCCGCAACGGAGACCCCCTCTTCCAAAGAAGCCAGCAATGCCTTTGCCGGCTCTATGCCAGCTAGGATTGGATGCTCAGGATCCCCCCCCAGCTGCCGGAACCCCGCCACCCTGGCTACTGACGCAACCCCGAAACGCTCGCAAGCGTCCGAGGACATGAGAAGTACGCCCGCTGCGGCGTCGGCCTCAACAGCGACGGTCGCGGACGTAAGCCCGGATGCGGTATCCCCGGCCAGAAGTGGCAAGCGTCGACAAATCGACGAGGTTAAATCTCTGGTGAAATCATCACGAGCTGATTGATCGAGGGCGACAAGCTCGCCTTGGAAACTCGCGGCCCTGGCTTTTGCGTGACTTTCGCATGCAAATTGTTCCTGAGCGTCCCGCGTGACGCCATACTGCGCCGCCAATTGCGCGGCCGCCTGAAGAAGATCTGGATCCCGGTCCGGCCATGGAGTGAAGGGGGGTCTTTGATATTCAATGTGTGGTTGACCTATATCCAGCGCTCGATGCTGACGAATAGGAGAGCGGCTATAGCTCTCAACGCCACCAGCAACGATCACCTCCGCCTTTCCGGCTGCGATCTTGCTGACGCCCAAAGTTATTGCGTCGAGGCCGGAGCAGCATTGAGTGTCGAGCGTGGAGGCGTAAACGTGACGAGGAAATCCAGCCGCGAGCGCGGTCAAGCGAGCTGGATTGCCTCCTCCATACAAGGCGTTCCCAAGAATGACCTCCTGCGGCCATGACCTCTGGCCCAATGGTTCGACCAAAGCCTTCAGCACTGGCGCCATGAGATCTTCAGTTTTAATAGCTTTCCAACGGCCATGCCGGGGTGAAACAAGCGTCCTCTTAGCGGCTACAATGAAAACTGGTTTCATCGGATGAGCTCACATGCGCCTTCACGAAGATCATCTTCGAGGGCCCCAATGTCGGTTTTTCCTGAGCGCGTCCAGCGCCATTGCCGAGGCTGCATGTAGATTGTGGGAATAAGCGACGGAGAGACTTTCTGCTTTAGATGCAAAATTAAACTGGCTGCGGAGAGCTCTGCACTCTCTTTTGGGATGATAAGCCCGACTAGACGGACGCCGCGTTTGGGATCGTCAACCCCGATAACGGCTGCAGCCTCAACGTGAGGATGCTCCATCAAAATAGCCTCCAACTGTTCTGGAAACACATTTTTGCCGGACGTAACCAGCATCCGGCCTTCCCGTCCCTCTAGATATAAAAAACCATTCTCATCTAGACGTCCGAGATCTCCGATCGACATCTCGTCACCGTGGCGATGGGGCGGGGCCTCGCCTGTCGCATAACCATTGAAAAGGAACGGGCTGCGCACGTAGATTCTCCCGACAGCCCCAGCTTGAAGCTTGCGCCCCTCTTGATCGCGTATCGCAATCTCCACGCCTGGAAACGCCCGTCCCACAGACGATGAAGGGGCTCCATCTCTTTTCCGACGAACTGAAACGAAACTCAATTCAGATGCGCCATAAAACTCAGAAAACTCCGCATTCGGAAAAAGGGAGCTAAGCCTCTCAGAATGACCCAGCCATTTGGAGCCAGAACATAGCACAAGCCGTAAAGAGTTGACGGTCTGCGCACTCGCTATTTCCATGAGTTTTAAATGACTCGGCGCTGCGTAAAGTATCGTTGCCTGCTTCCGATCCATGATATCGAGCGCATGATTTGGATCGAAGCGGTTCATCAGGATCGTACGCGCGCCTATTTGAATCGACCTTAAAGCCGCGTACAGAAATAAAGAGTGGGAAACAGAACCTATAGCTGCGACGATATCACCTTCCTGAATTCCAAACTCTCTTTCCTCAGCCCTAAAGCTTTCAATCCAAGAAAGGTGACTACGTCGAAAGCCTTTTGGCGCAGCTGCGACGCCGGAGGTGAAGCCAACATAAAAAGGGTCGTCAGCCGTGGCGGGTCCATTCAGCTCCTTTGTTTGCAAAGGCGCAGGCGCCATTTGAGGAAACTCGGAAGAAACTATGAGACTCGGCGCCAGCTTACGGATCAATTCATTCTTAACTGCGCTTGGCCAGTCAGGATCGAGAATGTGAGCTTCGCCGCCACCACGTGCTGTAGCTAATACCCAAATGATCAGGTCTGTTGGACTGCGCGTATCAATGCATACTCGCGGATTAGACCCGGCTTGTGAGCGTATCCAGACGCTACGATGGGCTACAAGCTGAAGCAGTCGTTCCCAAGAGATCGTCGCCGAATTACAGACGATCGCAACTTCTTCGGGCTTGCGAGCCGCATGCCGTTCCAGCGTCGATCCGATGTGCTCAAAAGTCATTTCTGTCAACGGCTCTCGCGCGATAGCTCTTGTAAACAAGAGCTGCGCCTATCGCTTTCAGAACATCGCCCGGGACAAACGTAGCGGATGCTACAGCAGCTTGCCACGGGCTCAAACCTGCTATCCATGCGAGCCATGGCGCCCCAAAGGCATGGATCACCAAAACGCCGCCCACGAGGCTCGCCACGAGCGCGCTCGGAAAGGCGCCAACGCGAATGCGGGTAACCAATGCGCCACAAACAAAAGCACCAGCGATCCAACCAAATAAGTAGCCCCCGGTTGGTCCTGCGAACACCCCAAGACCGCCACGGCCACCGGATAGGAGAGGAGCCCCGCAAGCCACTACAAACAAGAACAATATGACGGCGAGTGAGCCAAGACGAGAGCCAAGCGTCAATCCCGCGAGCATAACGCCTAGTGTTTGGGCCGTTATAGGAACTCCAGCAGCGAATGGGAGATCAAGTCGCGGCATCAAACCCATCACACCGATGAGTGCTGCGAAGATCGAGATTCGTGCAATGTCGCGATTAGTCATGAGAGACTTCTGTCCGCCGACAGGCGCCGCGCGCATCAAGCGCTTCGGCGATGCGATCAGAGATACGTATGGCTCCAGCTATCCAAGCCGGCAGCAGCATAAGGCCAGCGCCTCGCCCGCCACGCGCGCGCCATGCCTCTCGACGACGCTCATAGTCCGACAGGAGCGCCGGGCCAAATCGCAAAACGAGAGCGAATGCAAGCGCCAGTGCGCCAGGATCAAAACCAAGCCTTTTGAACGGTTGGAACAAACGCGTGAAAAAATCCATCATCGATAACATCGGCGTCGTCGCAGTCACTAAATCCGCCATCAGAAAGGCCGCAAGTAATTTCGCAACCGCAGCAATCGACGACTCAAGGCTTACGAAAACCGCCTGAAGACTTCCTATTAGTAAGAGGATCGGGATCAAAAACCTAAAGGACGCTATGCGCACACAGGCCAGCTTACCAAGCGTAGCATAACCGATCGTGATCAATATAAGCGCTCCGACGGCCCAAAAAACATCCCGTATTGAGAATAGCGCGAATGTGAATATGGCCAGGCCTATTACTTTAACCGATACAGGAAGCCTGTGCGCCCAGCTGTCTTCGGCAAGAAAGGGGGAGCTCATGTTTTGATGCTCCCCATCATGGCAAGGGTCCTACAGTGCTCCTCATAAACGCCAATGACTTCGTCAGGATTTCCGTCTTTAATGATCCGGCCTTCTCCGAGCCAGATGACGCGATCCATAGAGCGAAGAAGATCGAGGTCATGACTGGCGACGATGACGCGTTGTGGAAGGCTTACGAGCAGCGCATTTAACTCTAGTCGTGTAGGCAAATCGAGGCTTGCGAATGGCTCATCGAGCGCAATGATGCTCGGCTCTAGCGCAATAACAGCCAAAATGCAGAGCTTCTGTCGCTGTCCTTCCGACAGTTCTTCGACGGATGCGCGAACCCAATCGCCGCAGCCATATCTTTCGAGGCATGCGACCGCGCGCATTTCGCTTTCCACCTTCGAACAGCCCCTGGTCCTGAAGCCAAAGGTCATTTCTTCGAGGACAGTAGGGAAAACGATTTGATGGTCCGGATTCTGAAAGACAAAACCCACATGGCGCATAGCAAGCGTCACATTCGCTCTAACGTCGACGCCAGCCATGACAATCGAACCGCTTTGGGCTGGCAGAAGACCGTTCAAAAGCCGCAAGAGCGTGCTTTTCCCTGCGCCATTTCGGCCAATCAGCCCTATCCGCCGCTCGGCGCATACAACGGAGATTGAGGAAAAGATTGTCTTACGGCCGCGAGAGGCGACGACGTCCTGCAAAACAAGCCATTCATCCCGGTCATGACGCATATGGATTCGCGGTCTAGCTGGATTGGGGAAGCGCGGCGATATATGTGAGAGGGTCTATCGCCTCTCGACGAGGTCCGCAATCCTGCGATGCGTCGAGCCTCTCAGGTCCGTGGGATGGAAACTGGAATCAGTATTTTCATAACAGCGTTTCTCGCGGCGACCATTCTCCCGGTCGCTTCGGAAGCCGCTGTGATCGCCGCGCTCACTCTGAGCAGTGAACCTTGGAGCTTGATCATTGCTGCGGCAAGCATTGGCAATGTTTTAGGGGCAGTGGTGAATTGGGGGCTCGGCCGCGGGGCGTCTAACGCCACCTATTCCGGCTGGTTGCCCGTCAAAAAAGAAACTCTTCAAAAAGCAGAGAATTGGTATCGCAAATGGGGACGCGCCTCTCTTTTGCTGAGCTGGGCTCCTCTGGTAGGTGACGCGATCACGGTTGCGGCAGGGGCTTTGCGGGAGCCCCTGCCAACTTTTTTGCTTCTGGTCGGGATAGCGAAAACGGGACGCTACCTCGCGCTCGCGGCTATCATAGGCGGCATATGAAGCGCGCTTACCGGCCCAGGCTGCGTCGCGCTTTGCGGACCAGATAGTCAAAATTGATCACATGCTGCTCAGGCCGCGCGATCTTGTCGTGCAGCTTCATAACGTCATCATGCGGGAACTCTGGTCCTGGCGAGCCCGCCGCCTCAACCAGCAATTGAATTTCACAGGCGTTTTCCAACATAATTGTCAGGATGACGCATTCCTCGAGCGAGCGACCGACAACAGCGACGCCATGATTGCGGAGGTAGCACGCCTTGTGTTGCCCGAGCGCTTTAGCAACGCCGGCGCCCATTTCTTTGGAACGAATGAGGTCTATCGTATCGGTATACATGCCGATCCCATCCGCAAAAGCTGCGCTGGGCTGGCTCCAGGGGCGTAGAGGCCGACCGGTGGCGGAAACGGCGACTGCATGTTTTGGGTGAGCGTGAATCACCGCGTTAACATCTGGACGCACTTTGTAGATTTCTGAATGAATGAAGACTTCGCTGTGGCGGGGGCCGCCTCCTGCGATTTTCTCGCCCTCAAGATTGCATGTCACCATGTTTTCAAGGGTGATCTCATCCAGACCGAAGCTGTGCGGCTTCATGTAGAAATGGCCTGCGTCATCCGGCACGCGAACAGAAACGTGTCCACGCGTGAAATCGCCGAGATCAGCGGCGTCCAGGACCAGCCCCGCGTCGATCAAGCGCTGCTTCGCCTCGTCCTTCGTCATCTGCGTTCTCCCTATTTTGTATTCGTCAGCTATGCGGCGGCGGGCGGCGGCAATCAAGTGCGGTCTTGCTACCAAGAGCGGTCAACCGGCCGTCACCACGGCTCCAGACTGGATAACTCACCTAGCAATCCACAGGCTTATACACTGTTTGTCCACAGACGCTTCCGCTTGCTTGCCAAAGACCCCGCCGCCCCTTACTTGCTCGCAGCTGGCATAAATGGAGGCGTTCACAATGAGCATCGTTCGGTACGGGGTGGGGCCCCGCATGAGCAAGGCCGTCAAGCACGGAGACACGCTTTATCTCGCTGGTCAGGTCGCGGACAAAACCAAAGGCGGGTCCGTCGCGGATCAAACAGCGGAAATCCTGGCGATCATTGATACGCTTCTGGCGGAGGCCGGAACGAACAAGACCAAGATCTTGTCCGCCACGATCTGGCTGACCGACATCAGCTCTTTCCCTGAAATGAACCAGGTTTGGGACCAGTGGACGCCGCAAGGCGACACGCCCGCCCGCGCCACGGTTCAGGCGACGCTTGCGGCCCCCGATTACAAGGTCGAGATCGCCGTTATCGCTGCGTGTTGACGCCATTCAAGGGATTTGACGGGTCCCATTCATAGGCGAGGGTCTCAAAGCGCATATGCATCAGGTCCATCAGCAACAGCTTTCGGACCAAACCCTCGCCAAAGCCCGTCAAGCAGCGGATGGCCTCAGTCGCCATCAATGCGCCTAGAACCCCTGTCAGCGCACCCAGCACCCCTGCTTCGGCGCAAACGGGAACACTTCCCGGTGACGGCGGCTCCGGAAAAAGACACCTATAAGTGGGATTTGGCGACCCATCTGGCCCTAATTCATAGGGTTTGAGGGTTGTCAAAGAGCCATCGAACGCGCCGACAGCGGCGGTGACGAGGGGCTTCGAACAGTCGAAACACGCATCAGACACGCAATAGCGCGTGTCGAAATTGTCCGAGCCGTCCGCTACGACGTCATACCCCTCCAGCAAAGAACTAACGTTTGAAGGATCGATTCTTTGCTTGTGGGTCGTGACGGAGACGTTGGGATTGAGGCGGTGCACGGCGTCACGTGCGCTCTCCACCTTGGGCCGCCCAATGTCGCTCACCCGATGGATAACCTGCCGCTGCAGATTGGAGAGAGCGACCTCGTCGTCGTCCACAATACCAATAGACCCCACCCCTGCGGCGGCCAGGTATTGGATCAGAGGGGCCCCAAGACCGCCCGCGCCCACCACCAGAACGCTTCCGCGCTTGAGCCTCTGCTGTCCCGGGCCACCTATGTCCCTCAAAACGAGGTGGCGTGCGTAGCGCTCCAATTCTTCTGGCGACAAGGACATTTGAGAAACCTGGCGGACTGGCCCAAAGCCTGAGGGTCCAGATGATCACGGGTTGCGCTCGAGAGAACGCAATCTATAGTGCACGCCATCTCGAACGGGCCCTCATTAACATGTCGGAACCTGCTATGAAAACCAAGGACATCAAGCGCGTCGTCCTCGCCTATTCCGGCGGGCTTGACACCTCAATCATCCTCAAATGGCTCCAGACCACCTACGGGTGCGAGGTCGTGACCTTCACGGCGGACCTTGGCCAAGGTGAAGAGCTTGAGCCTGCCCGCCAGAAAGCGCTGCTCCTTGGCATCAAGGAAGAACATATTTTCATCGAAGACCTGCGCGAGGAATTCGTCCGGGACTACGTGTTCCCCATGTTCCGGGCGAATGCGCAATACGAAGGTCTCTATCTCCTCGGCACCTCGATCGCGCGCCCGTTGATCGCCAAGAAGCAGATCGAAATCGCACGCAAGGTAGGCGCTGACGCGGTGGCCCACGGGGCGACCGGAAAGGGAAATGACCAGGTCAGGTTCGAGCTTTCCTATTATGCGCTTGAGCCGGACATCAAAGTGATCGCCCCCTGGCGCGAATGGGACCTTCTCTCCCGCACCGCTTTGATCGAATTCGCCGAGAAGAACCAGATACCGATCGCCAAGGACAAGAGAGGCGAAGCTCCCTTTTCCGTGGACGCCAACCTTTTACATGCCTCGTCGGAAGGCAAGGTTCTCGAAGATCCGGCCGAAGAGACGCCGGACTACGTCTACTCAAGAACAATTGATCCGCAAGACGCACCAGATACCCCTACTTATGTCTCCATTTCGTTTGAACGTGGTGATCCGGTGGCGATTGACGGTGTCCCCATGAGCCCGGCTCAACTCTTAACGTGCTTGAACCAACTAGGTCGCGACAACGGCATCGGTCGCCTTGATCTCGTGGAGAACCGTTTCGTCGGCATGAAGTCACGTGGCATGTATGAGACGCCGGGCGGCACGATTCTGTATTTCGCACACCGCGGCATCGAATCCATCACGCTTGATCGCGGTGCGGCTCATCTCAAAGATGAATTGATGCCAAGATACGCCGAGCTCATCTACAATGGGTTTTGGTTCTCCCCGGAAAGGGAGATGTTGCAGTCCCTAATCGACAAAAGTCAGGAGCTCGTTACAGGCGAGGTCCGGATGAAGCTCTATAAGGGCGGCGCCTGGGTTGTGGGTCGTAAGAGCCCATATTCTCTGTACGATCAGGATCTGGTCACCTTCGAAGAAGGCGCTGTCGCCTATGATCATCGTGATGCGGCGGGCTTCATCAAGCTCAACGCGTTGCGCCTGAGGACGTTGGCTAAACGCAACCTGAAGATAAAGCGTTAGTCGTACGCCTTCGACATCCGGAAGGAAGTCGAACGCAGGATTGTTTGTTAAATCGAACTATCTCCGCGGCGATGCAATTAGAAACGGGTCGGCGATCGCCGATCTGTTTAGGATGAAATTGGACACATCAAACATGAAACTTCGAAACATCGCCATTATTGCGCACGTGGACCATGGCAAGACCACGCTGGTTGACCGATTGCTTCAACAATCCGGCGCCTTCAGAGAGAACCAACGCGTTGCAGAGCGCGTGATGGATTCGAATGATCTGGAGAAGGAGCGCGGGATCACAATTCTCGCCAAAGCGACATCAGTCGTGTGGAAAGACGTCCGGATTAATATCGTGGACACTCCCGGCCACGCAGACTTTGGGGGCGAGGTCGAACGCATTCTGTCGATGGTGGACAGCGCCATCGTTCTTGTCGACGCTGCAGAAGGCCCGATGCCACAGACTAAGTTCGTCGTCGGGAAGGCTCTCAAAATAGGCCTAAAGCCTATTGTTTGCGTCAATAAGGTCGACAAGCCGGACGCTCGGGTCAATGAGGTCATCAACTCGGTCTTTGACCTCTTCGCCGCGCTCGACGCCACCGACGAACAGCTCGACTTTCCGATCATCTATGGGTCCGCAAAGCAGGGCTGGATGTCGGCGTCGCCCGATGGCTCACAAGAAGAAGGAATGGGGCCGCTTTTCGACCTCGTGCTCGAACATGTTCCTGAGCCGAAGATCGCAGAGGGCGGTTTTCGAATGCTTGGAACGCTCATAGAAGCGAATCCTTATCTCGGGCGCATCATTACCGGACGCGTGTTTTCAGGCAGCGTCAAACCAAACCAAGCCGTGAAAGTTTTGGACAACACGGGCAAGCTCGTTGAGCAGGGGCGCGTATCCAAGATTCTCGCCTTCCGAGGCATCGAGCGTCAACCTATTGAAGAAGCCGAGGCGGGCGACATCATCGCCATCGCTGGTTTGAGTAACTTCAATGTCGCAGACACTCTGTGCGCACTGGAAGTCAACGAGCCTCTTCAGGCCCAGCCAATCGATCCTCCAACACTTTCCATGACATTCATGGTGAATGATTCTCCCCTCGCGGGAACTGAGGGTGACAAGGTCACGAGCCGGGTTATCCGAGATCGGCTTTTCAAGGAGGCGGAAGGAAATGTTGCGCTGCGCGTTGAGCAGGCGCCTAATGCAGACGCTTACATCGTCTCAGGCCGAGGAGAGCTTCAACTCTCCATCCTGATTGAAACCATGCGGCGCGAAGGTTTCGAGCTAGGTATTTCCCGCCCGCGGGTGGTCTTCCAAAAAGACGAATCGTCGGGCGAAGTCCTGGAGCCGATCGAGGAAGTCGTCATCGACGTGGATGAAGAGCACTCTGGCGTCGTAGTCCAGAAGATGTCTGAGCGAAAAGCCGAATTGGTTGAGATGAAACCGTCCGGCGGCGGTCGCTTGCGACTGGTTTTCTACGCTCCGACGCGCGGGCTGATCGGCTACCAAGGTGAGCTTCTCACCGATACGCGCGGTACGGCGGTTATGAACCGTCTTTTCCATGAATACAGCGCGTTTAGAGGCGAAATACAGGGCCGCCGTAATGGGGTTCTTATATCAAACGATCAGGGCGAAGCAGTCGCTTATGCAATGTGGAACCTCGAAGATCGGGGACCCATGATGATCGAACCCGGCTGGAAAGTTTACCAGGGCATGATCGTCGGCCAGCACACGCGCGAGAATGACCTCGAGGTCAACGTTCTGAAAGGCAAGAAACTGACGAACATTCGAGCGGCTGGGAAGGACGAGGCCGTCCGACTGACGCCTCCAATAAAGATGACGCTGGAAAAGGCTCTCGCCTACATCGAAGACGATGAGTTTGTGGAAGTGACGCCAAAGTCGATCAGACTTCGCAAAGCGATCCTTGATCCCAATGACCGCAAACGAGCAGAACGGGCTAGGGAGCAGGGCGTCTGAGCTCTAACGCTGACAGCTTGCACAAAAGAAGGTGGAGCGTCCTGACTGGACGGTTCGCTTCACCGTTCCGCGACAGCCAGGCGTCGGACAAGGCTCGCCCTCCCGTCCATAAACCTTAAAGCCGTGCTGGAAATAGCCCAAGGTTCCATCAACTTGCTTATGGTCGCGCAACGATGACCCGCCGGCTTTAACGGCTTCCGCCAATACACGTCGGGTCTCATCGCATAGTCTGACAAGCTTTCTGCCCGCCCGCCCGGAGGACGAGACAAGCGAGGACGCCGAGCGTTCTGGGGACAGGCCGGCGCGATGCAGGATCTCACAAACATAGATGTTACCGAGGCCCGCGATCTTGCTCTGATCCAGAAGAAAGGCTTTCAGATTGGTCCGCGCGCCAACGCAAAGGTGGGCGACGTTGTCTGGCGTCAATTCATTTCCGAGCGGCTCAAGGCCCAGGTTATGTAAAAATCTGTTGTTGTATAGATCCAGCTTGAGGGCCAGGTCCATAAACCCAAAACGACGGGGGTCGTTATAGATGACCCGCGCGCCGCTCGAGAGGTGAAAGACCACGTGATCGTGAGCCTCATCCCGGGAGCGGGGAAAATGAAAGTCTCCGGGCTGGAGTGTGGCGCGCTCCTCGATCCGGAACGACCCGCTCATGCCAAGATGGGACACCAGGACGCCGCCATCGTCAAGGTCGAGGAGCAGATACTTGGCCCTCCTCCCCAGGGCGTCCACCCGACGCCCACGCAGTCGGTCGGCGAAGCGTTCAGGAAAAGGGAAGCGCAAGGACTTCGCCCGACATTCCACTTTTTCAATCCGTTGCCCAACCAAAAAGGGCTCCAATCCGCGGCGGACAGTTTCAACCTCAGGCAATTCAGGCATCAGGTCCTCCGAACCGACAACGACTTCATAGCCAGACTGGGCGGCAGGCGCTATGGTCCCGTGCGAGAGGAGCGGGAGATGTCTGGGTCATTTTCAAAAGCGGAGCCGTCGGAAATCGATTTTGGCTTCAGCACCGTGCCGCTGAAAGAGAAGCAAAGCCTAGTTGACGAGGTATTCCATTCAGTCGCCGCGAAATATGACCTCATGAACGACGTCATGTCGCTGGGACAGCACAGGATCTGGAAAGACGCGCTCGTTGGCGAGTTGAACCCTCGTGGAGCATGGCGCCATCTCGACATGGCTGGCGGCACGGGAGACGTCGCATTCAGAATTGCGCGTCGCGCGGGGTCCTCAGCGCGAGTAGTCGTATCCGACATCAATCAGTCGATGCTTGAGGTTGGCGAGCGTCGCGCCGAAGAACAACATCTGGTGGAACAGGTTTCCTTCAAGCAGGCGAACGCCGAAAGTCTGCCGTTCGATAGCGAGTGCTTCGATGGCTATACGATCGCGTTCGGTATTCGCAATGTCCCTCGTCGTGATATAGCTTTACGAGAGGCATACCGCGTTCTAAAGCGGGGAGGAAGGTTTCTGTGTCTTGAGTTTTCACACGTTGATGTGCCGATCTTAGATAAAATCTACGAATCGTACTCGTTTAAACTCATTCCCACGCTTGGCGGCATGATAGCTGGCGATTCCGCTTCATATCGCTACCTCGTGGAGTCGATTTCCAAATTTCCCTCCGCAGAATCATTCAAGGGACAAATTGCTGATGCGGGATTCTCACGTACCTCCTTCATAAAATTGAGTGGAGGAATCGTCGCTATCCATTCCGGCTGGAAGATTTGAGAGCTGCCTGAGATGGCTTTTGGCTCATTCATAAGGCTTGCGCACGCAGCATGGGTTCTCGCACGAGAGGGCGCTTTCACCGGCGTTGATCCACTTGGTTTACCCCCGCCAGCGCGTCTCCCGCTTGCCATAGCGAAGCGAATCGCCCGCCGGGACTCGAAGAAAAAACGAAATCGGCTCGCGAACGCCATGGAGCGTCTCGGCCCTTCCTACATAAAGCTTGGACAGTTCCTCGCAACGCGCCCAGATATCGTAGGCGTGCGCGCGGCGTCGGAGCTTACCGAGCTCCAAGATCGCCTTTCTCCCTTCGAGCACGCGACTGCAGTGAAGATAATTGAAGCCGACCTTGGGTCTTCAATTGGTAAAATATTCCTCGAGTTTGGAGAGCCGGTAGCTGCGGCGTCTATCGCGCAAGTCCATAAAGCTCGGATCCTACAAAAGGGGGAAGAGCGTGAAGTAGCCGTCAAGGTCTTGCGTCCAGGCGTCGAACGCCGGTTCAAGCGAGACGTACTGGATATGCTTCGGGCGGCAAAGCTCGCCGAGCGTTATTCCGCGGAAGCCCGACGGCTAAGACTCATCGATGTTGTTGAGACGCTTGCGCGATCCGTGCGACTGGAAATGGATTTCCGGATAGAAGCGGCCGCGGCTTCCGAATTCGAAGAAAACACGCAGAACGATCCGCTATTCAGAGTTCCGAAGGTGGATTGGGATCGCACTTCGAAAAACGTTCTGGTGACAGAATGGATTCGCGGAACAAGTCTTTCCGACATCAATGGACTGATCGCACGCGGCGTAGATCTTCCAGCGTTGGGCCAGAATGTCATTCAATCCTTCCTCCGTCATGCGATGCGCGACGGCTTCTTCCATGCCGACATGCATCAGGGAAATCTCTTCGTTGACGAAGATGGTCGCCTTGTCGCGGTGGATTTCGGCATCACCGGACGGTTAGGCGAGAAGGAACGCCGTTTTCTCGCAGAGATCCTATATGGCTTCATAACCCGCGATTACAGGCGGGTGGCGGAAGTTCATTTCGAAGCAGGTTATGTGCCCCGCATTCATGCGGTAGAGGACTTCGCCCAGGCCATCCGCGCCATCGGCGAACCGATCCATTCACGAACCGCCGACCAGATTTCCATGGCCAGGTTGCTGGCGCTGCTTTTTGAAGTGACCGCTCTCTTCGATATGAAGACCAGGACAGAGCTCGTCCTGCTTCAAAAAACAATGGTGGTGGTTGAAGGGGTAGCGCGCTCCCTGGATCCTAGACTGGATCTCTGGTCGACCGCTGAGCCGGTCGTTGGCGAATGGATCAGACAAAATCTGGGGCCTGCCGCAGCGGTTCAAGACGCTCGCACGGCGTTTGCCGCTATACGCCGGCTGATGCCCATTCTGCCTGATCTGGTTGAGCGAGCTTTAGCGCACTCGGAAGCGCAGCCTTCGTCCCGTGTTCCCGCCGTCCGGGTGGAGCCGCGCGACGGCGGCGTCCTGCTAGCGCTCTGGATGATCGCAGCATTGCTCGCGATTGGCATCGCATTACGTTGAGGCGCCCAATGACGGACGATGGAACTCTCCAAAACCCACGGATTCTTCTCATCGTTAGTGGCGGAATCGCGGCCTATAAGGCTCTCGATCTCATCAGACGCCTCAAAGATCAGGGTTGCAGCGTTCGCGTTATACTGACGCAGGCGGCTATGCAATTCATCACGCCGCTCGCAGCCTCTAGTCTCTCGGGTCAGAAAGTTTACTCCGAAATTTTCTCTTTGACCGATGAAGCTGAAATTGGACACATCCGGTTGTCGCGAGAGGCCGACCTGGTTCTAGTCGCCCCTGCTACGGCAGACCTTATGGCCAAAATGGCGTCGGGCCATGCAGATGATCTAGCTTCCACGGTTCTGCTGGCTACCGACAAGCGCGTGCTGATCGCGCCTTCAATGAATGTCAGAATGTGGGAGCATGCCGCAACCCAACGGAACGTAGCTACGCTGAAATCCGATGGCGTATTGTTTGTCGGACCTGCAGAAGGTGACATGGCCTGCGGCGAATATGGTCTCGGTCGAATGAGCGAAATCACCGAGATTGTCGCAGCCGTCATGGGCGCGGTTAGCGGTTCGACGAACATGAGCGCGCCCCTCCAATCCCTAAAAGGAAAGCATGTGCTCGTCACGGCGGGGCCGACGCATGAGCCAATCGACGACGTGCGCTACATCGCCAATAGGTCCTCTGGTAAGCAAGGCTATGCGATCGCTCATGCGGCCAAAGCAGCGGGCGCTCGAGTGACGCTCGTTTCTGGGCCTACAAGCATTCCTCCGCCGGAGGGTGTTAAGCACATTAGCGTACTTACGGCGCAAGAAATGCGCGACGCGACGATGGAAGCTCTTCCTGCAGATGTTTTCATTAGCTGCGCTGCTGTTGCTGATTGGAGAGTCACGAAAGTCTCGGCGGGGAAAATCAAAAAGTCAAAAGCACGCCCGCCCCAAATCGACTTGACTGAAAATCCGGACATCCTCACGGAGGTATCTAGATCATCGTCAAGGCCTCGTCTTGTAATTGGGTTCGCCGCGGAAACGGACGCCCTTATTCAGAACGCAAGGACAAAGCTGTCGAAAAAGGGCTGTGACATTATTGTCGCCAATGACGTAAGTTCTGGGACAGACGTTATGGGTGGCGAGGAGAACACAGTTCACATTGTTAGAGCGTCAGGCGTCGAGTCATGGCCAAAATCAAGTAAGTCGGACGTGGCGCGGAAGCTCGTGGCGCTCTGTGCAGGAGAGTTGTCCTAGTGAGCGCCATCAGGGTCCCCACACTCCTTCTGCCGCACGCGGATGGCCTTGGGCTTCCCCAGCGCCATTCTTCTCAAGCTGCTGGCGTTGATCTCCACGCGGCTATTCCCAAGGGGGAGCCAATCAATTTGACGCCTGGGGGTCGCTGCCTCGTTCCCACGGGCGTTTGCATCAACCTGCCCTTTGGGTTTGAGGGGCAGGTGAGGCCACGGTCTGGCCTCGCGTTGACCAAGGGGGTTACCGTCCTTAATTCTCCGGGTACAATCGACAGTGATTATCGCGGTGAAATAAAGGTGATCTTGATCAATCTTGGGTCGGAAAACTTCGTGATCGAAAGAGGCGATCGGATTGCGCAATTGATCGTCAGTCCAGTGATTTTCGCGGATTTTGACGCGGTGTCGTTTCTTGATCCGTCAGAGCGGTCAAACGATGGTTTTGGATCGACGGGGCTAACTGCGAGAAAGACCACTAGATGATGTTTCTTTCGCGACGCGCGTTATTGGGGATAGCGGCCGTTGTGGATGTAGCGATCCATGGTCGCGGAGCGCCAGTTGCGGCGAAAGCGCTTGCCGCCAGACATGGGCTCCCCCCACGTCACCTAGAACCTTTGCTGCAGGCCTTTGTTAGAGCGGGCATCCTTAAAGGGGTTCGGGGGCCCAAGGGGGGCTATGAACTAGCGCGCGAACGCAGACGGATCACAATTGCCGAAATCGTAAAGATTTGTCTGGCGGCCGAGGACGCAGAGTCTGGGGGATTTGGGGACTCCAGATTGGTTCGAGACGTCGTGGCCCCCGTTGTGCTCGGCGCAAGCCAAGAACTCTTTAGGTTTCTGGAGGCCACAACAGTGGCTGAACTTTGCAATCAGGCGGAAGGTCTTCAGGTGTTTGAGAACCCGGGAAATCTGGTCGATTTTACCATTTAAAGCTGCTAATATATCCTAATGAACAAATGATTTTTGGATAATGGAGTGAAATATGTCCGAACAAAACATCGGCCGCGGCTTGATCTACGACTCAATCACGCAAACCGTGGGCAACACTCCACTTGTCCGGTTGAACAGGCTTCGACAGGAACTGAAATTCGGCGCCCATATTATAGCAAAGCTTGAGTTTTTTAATCCGCTCGCGAGCGTAAAAGATAGAATTGGCGTCAACATGATCGATAGCCTAGAGCAGTCGGGAAGGATCAGTCCCGGGGAAAATGTTCTCGTGGAGCCTACTTCTGGCAACACGGGGATCGCGCTAGCTTTCGTCGCTGCCGCCCGTGGCTACAAGTTAACCTTGGTAATGCCGGAATCCATGTCGCTTGAGCGGCGGAAGATGCTCCTTTTGCTCGGCGCAGAATTGGTTCTTACGCCTGCGGCTCTCGGAATGAAGGGCGCTATAGCCAAGGCTCAGGAAATCGTCGCGAGCACTCCGGGCGCAATCATCCCACAGCAGTTTGAAAATCCCGCGAACCCTGAGATTCACCGCCGGGCGACAGCGGAGGAGATTTGGGCGGACGCCAAAGGTCAGGTCGACGCCGTGGTTGCCGGCGTGGGCACCGGCGGGACAATCACCGGAGTTGGAGAAATCCTCAAACAAAAGTCGCCAAAGGTAAGAATGGTGGCGGTTGAGCCCGAAGACTCGCCGGTCCTCTCCGGCGGCCAGCCTGGTCCGCACAAAATCCAGGGTATCGGAGCCGGCTTCATTCCCTCAATCCTTGACCGCACCGTCATCGACGAGGTGATCACCGTCGGCAATCAGACAGCCTTTGACACGGCTCGGCTCGTGGCTCGGACGGAGGGCATACCCATCGGCATCTCGTCCGGAGCCGCCATCGCCGCGGCTATCGAACTCGGCGTTAGGAAGGAAATGGCGGACAGAAACATCATCGTGATCGTTCCCTCCTTTGCGGAGCGCTATCTGTCGACGGCTCTTTTCGAGGGTCTTTGAACGTCCCTGTTGACGGGGCCGGATTCAATCCGTAAGAACGTGGTCAAATTTCTCGCCCCCAAGAGGGGCGAGTACTGTTTATGCGGCAGCGTAGCGCCGCAAGCCCTGAGGGTCACCAATGGCGAATACAGCCTCCGCTAAAAAAGCAGTTCGCAAAATTGCTCGCCGCACCGCGGTTAATCGTTCGCGTCGCAGTCAGATGCGGACCTTCCTCAAGAAAGTGGAAGAAGCGCTTTCATCGGGTGATGGCGCTGCCGCCAAAGATGCTCTTGCTAGCGCCGAGCCAATCGTTATGCGCGCCGCGCAGAAAGGCATCGTTCACAAGAACACAGCCTCTCGCCGGATCGCTCGCTTGACGAAGCGGGTCAAGTCGCTCGCAAGCTGACGCAGCCCTACAGTTCGCAAATAGCCCGGGTTCATCCCGGGCTTTTTTTTGCCTGTAGCGCCAAAACGAATGCGCGCAGATAAAACAAATATGATTCAGGGGCTTGCTCATAAAGCCAACGGCTGCTCCGCCGTTCTCTCCCGGCATGCTCCCGAAGAGGGTCTTGATCCGCTCTTGAGAAGAACTCGCTCTCCATGGGCAGCGAAGAAATGATCACGTCACTCGCGAAAAAATCAGTTGGTTACACGCGTCAATCCATTCGTGCATAAAACTCGACGAACCAGCGGAAGCTGACCGCCCTATTGCTTGTTGCTTCGTATTGAACGGTATGTAATCT
Organism: uncultured Beijerinckia sp.; assembly: GCA_964645525.1. Taxonomy (GTDB): domain Bacteria; phylum Pseudomonadota; class Alphaproteobacteria; order Rhizobiales; family Beijerinckiaceae; genus Terripilifer. The sequence continues at coordinate 124,475 of CAZYBF010000001.1, read as the reverse complement.
CAATCCGAGATCACGTGCGAGCCGATGACGAATGAAAAAAGTTGAAAGAAAAGTCCACGTCATAAGAACCGCGAGTAACAGCGAGCGCTGATTGATCGGGGCAGTGGCTGAACCACCATTCGGTCGCAATCTAGATGAAGTTGGTGAAACGATTGCGCCGCAGAGGGATCTGTGCGGCATGGGGGCTTCCTGATGACACAAGAAGTTTTTGATCTTCATTTCCTCCAAGCTCTTGTTGGCCCCCGACGTTAAGTTTGGATCGGATCACTTCTACGCCAACGTGAGCGTAGAAGGTCTCTTTGTGAGAACCTCAGATGAGATGTTCTCTCCCTTGGTTTGCCGAAGCTTGGAATTGGTGATGAATTCAGCACGCAACGCTGCAGAGTTAGGTGCTCCTCTGGAAGATACCAGCCACGGGTCGTGGACGCGCGTGTGCCAACGTCTGCGCGCGGAGTTCGGAGAAGACGTTTACAATTCATGGTTTGCTCGGCTTGAACTGGACAAAGTAAGCAACGGCGTAGCCCATTGTTCTGTGCCCACAAAGTTCCTCAAAAGCTGGATCCAGTCCCATTACCAGGAGCGCATACTGAGTATCTTGTCTGCGGAAGCAGCGGGGCTCAAAGGGTTAGTGATTGAGGTGCGCTCCGGCACGCGAAGAAGCGTGCCCTCTGCCCAAGTTTCGCTAAATGAGGCATCCGAACAGGCCGGCGCTGGAGCTTCGCCCTCGGCGGAGCGCATGCCTCCGAAACGTCCCTTCAGCCCGGGGAAGGAATTAGTCCAGGGGGACACACAGATTTCGGGCGCCCCGCTCGATCGACGGTTCTCATTTGAGACTTTCCTTGTGGGTGAGTCCAACCGCCTAGCGCATGCAGCAGCGCAAAGAATTGCGAGCTCAAGCCCGCATGAGCCAGCGGTCTATAACCCGCTTTACATTCATGCTGGGGTAGGGATGGGCAAAACCCACCTTGCGCAAGCCATTGCGAACCAAGCAGTCCAGCAAGGTCGCCGCACACTTTATCTCACCGCTGAGAAGTTTATGTATGGCTTTGTCTCAGCGCTGCGTGCGCATACGGCTATCGCTTACAAAGAACGACTTCGCGCCATCGACATTCTAATCATCGATGATGTGCAATTCTTGCGCGGGAAGTCTATTCCGCAGGAGTTCTGTCACACGTTGAACGCCTTGATCGACGCTGGAAAGCAGGTGGTGATAGCGGCGGATCGCCCTCCATCCGAACTTGAAAGCCTTGATGAACGCGTGCGTTCTAGGCTCTCGGGTGGGTTATGCGTAGAAATAGGGTCATTCGACGAAGCTCTTCGGGTCAAGGTCATTGAAGCACGTATCCAGGCGGCTAAAGTGCTCCAGCCCAACTTCGAAGTGCCCTCGGTAGTGATCAGGTACATCGCAAATGTGATTCAGACAAACGGAAGAGACCTTGATGGCGCGGTGAACCGGCTCCTAGCGCATTCAACGCTGGCTGGAGCATCTCTTACCGTGGAAATGGCGGAATCGGCCATTAAAGATCTAGTGAAGCTACGGGAGCCGAAGCGCGTCAAGATTGAGGACATTCAGAAACTAGTCGCCAATCATTATAGCATCTCTCGCCCTGACATCTTGTCCTCCCGCAGGACAGCGACAGTTGTGCGCCCGCGACAAATCGCTATGTATCTCGCCAAAGTTCTTACGCTTCGGTCATTGCCGGAAATAGGTCGACGTTTTGGCGGTCGCGACCACACCACAGTCCTGCATGCAGTCAGAAAGATTGAAACGCTTTCCAAAACAGACGGCGCGCTTTCTGAAGAGCTTGAGCTCTTGAAGCGGATGCTGACCGAGTGAAACTAGGTTCACCGGCCAGTTTTCACCCGTGTCCATTCTCTGGTCAGAGTTCTCTGTAGCGTCGGCGCCACTGACGATAGGGTGAATATCTTACCCATTGTCTGCTCATCCGGAAAGATGTTTGGATTTTGAGCTAAATCGGGCGCCACCATTCCGTAAGAACTTGAAACCCCATTCGCAAACTTAGTGACGTTCGTGTTGCGCGCCGCAATGTCAGGCCTCAAAAGAAAGTCGATGAACTCGTACGCCTCGCTCAGGTTTTTTGCCCCCTTCGGGATCGCCATCACGTCAAGCGTCATGATCGTTCCCTCTTTTGGGATCACATATTTCACTACAACCCCATTACGCGCCTCAAGCGCCCTAGCCCTTGCCTGATAAGCATCGCCTGCCCAAGCTATGGCAATACACGCATCGCCACTGGCGAGAGCGCTTATGTATTCAGAGGAATGAAACTTCCTCACATATCTCCGCAAACCACTCAATTGAGACGCAACTTTAGTGATTTCCGAAGCAGACGCCCTATCCAACGACGCACCTTGCTTGTGCAGCATGAGCGCAAAAACATCTTCGGCGCTATCCAGAAAATAAACCCCGCAATCCGCCAGCTTTTGGATTGAGTCCCTATTGAAGACAATGTCCCATGAGTCGATCTTCTGCGCGCCAAGACGAGATCGAACCTTTTCCTCATTGAACGCTAGGCCTGTCGTGAACCACATATAGACGATCGAATGCATATTTCGCGGATCATAAGCGTCCAGGCGCCTATCCATGTCCTTGGAGATGTTTTCAGCGTTCTTCAATTTCCCGCGATCAATAGGTTGGAGCAGTCCAGCGGCGACTTGCCGCTGCAAAAACGTGGCTGAGGGAAAAACTAAATCATAGCCGCTCGCACCTGAAACGAGCTTCGCCTCCAAGGTCTCATTGGTATCGTAAGTATCGTACGTAACCTTGATGCCCGTCTCCTTCTGAAACTCCTCCAGTAGCTTGGGCTCGATATAGTCTGACCAGTTATAAACATTAAGGACACGCGCCTGCTGAGCCGATGCCGAAGAGGCAAGACTTGCTACGATAAGCGCGGCGATGAAACGAAGCATGATCAAACCCCAAAAGCTAAGGCCGCCCCGTCAAGTCTGCGCAACCCTTCATCAAGCGTTTCCCGCTTTTTGGCGAAGCAGAAACGAACGACTGAAAACACTGGATTGCTCGCATAAAATGCCGACACGGGTATGGACGCGACTCCAAACTCTCTAACGAGACGTTCGCAAAAAACTGTGTCAGGCAAACCAAAATCTGAAATGTCGACATTCAGGAAGTATGTCCCCTTGGAAGGCAACACCTTAAAACCTCTCTCCAGAAGTCCCGACCATAAATAATCTCGCGCCGCTTGAAATGATTCTCTCATGCTCGGAAGCAATGATGCTCCATTCTCGAGCCCCAATGCGACAGCAATCTGCAAGTTGGGCGGCGTTGTGAACGTGAGAAACTGATGGGCGCGCGCAACGATGGACAAGAGCTCATGGTCCGCAATCACGAAGCCTACTTTCCAGCCTGTGAGTGAGAACATTTTTCCAGCAGATCCGATTTTTATCGTTCGAGATCTCATTTTAGGTATAGAAAAAAGCGACTGATGAGTGACTCCGTCGAATACGACCTCTTCCCAAACTTCGTCACAGATGGCGACTACACCGTACTCATCACAAAGGTCTGCGATAATCTGTCGCTGCTCCGGAGTCGAGCACGATGCTACCGGGTTCAACGGGTCATTGAAAATGATTGCGCGGGTACGATCAGAAAATGCCGCGCGTAGTTGTGACGGCTCGAAGCTCCAATCGCGAGGGTCCAGATCAACAAAGCGTGGAATTCCTCCCGCTCGAACGACAAGTGGGAGATATGCGTCGTAGAAAGGCTGGAAGAGGATCACTTCATCGCCAGGTTCAACGATACCTAGTATGGAAGCCGCAAGCGCCTCTGTGGCGCCAGACGTAACCATCGTCTCTCGAGACCAATCGATCGATAGACCCTGCGTGAGTGAATAGTGTTTCGCTATACCACGACGCAATTCATCAATGCCCATCATAGGTGGATATTGATTCCACCCATTGATTGAGGCATCCGCAGCTTTCTGGCGAACCAGAAGGGGTCCTGGATCATCGGGAAATCCTTGGCCCAGATTTATCGCCTGATGCTGTCGGGCTAAACCAGACATATGTTCGAAGATTGTCGTAGGAGTGGCCGCGAACACATTCACCATGGAACACCCGTAGATGGGGATCATGGGAAGATTAGTTTCAGCTATGCTTTAATTCAAGCGCGGGCGGTAGCTTGACGTGCGGCTCAGCGTGGGGCTTTTTTTGCGAGGATACGTTGTAAGGTACGACGGTGCATTGAAAGTCGCCTTGCAGTTTCTGAAACATTCCGGCCGCACAACTCATAAACTCTCTGGATATGCTCCCATCTCACACGATCTGCCGACATCGGATTTTCGGGCGGATTGATCGCGGAGCCCTGTCCTGACAGCAAGGCTGAGCATATCTCATCAGCATCGGCTGGCTTAGCAATATAGTCGAAAGCTCCAAGCTTTACTGCGGAGACCGCGCTGGCGATGTTCCCATAACCAGTCAAGATCACGGCGCGAGATTCCGCGCGCTTCTCTTTCAAGTGATGAACAAGATCGAGACCATTTCCATCGCCTAGTCGGAGATCGATGACGGCGAATTCTGGAGGATCTCTGTCTATTACGCTCATACCTTCCGCGAGAGAATGAGCGACTGATCCCGAGAAGCCGCGCTGTTCCATTGCTCTTAGCAGCCTTGCAGCAAACGGAACATCGTCATCGACGATGAGAATCGACTTTTGCGAAGCGACTGCGTTTTCCATCGTATAAGCGCTCAAATGGCCCAGCTATTGATAAAGTAGGTCAATCAAGGGGGTTTGCAAGATTAGCGGCTGTGGATCGAATGTGTGTGTTTCGCTTCCAAATGATGCGAACACGAGCCCCGGTTTCCGGGCTCGCCGAATTGCCAACCGAGAGCTTTGCCCCGTTTCGTTCCAGCAAAGTCTTAGCGATGAATAACCCTAACCCTAGCCCGCCCTCGTCTGATCTAGCGCGACGCTCCACCCTCCGGGTTGTGACATATGGCTCACCCACTTTGCCCAACATCTCGGGGGCGAATCCTAATCCATCGTCGCTAATGACAATTTCGAGCCGCCCGTGGCCCCATCTCGCCTGAACCGAAACCTCTGAGGCCGCAAAATCGACAGCGTTCTCCACCAGGTTGCACAGCCCATAGATAACACCAGGATTTCGCTGGAGCGTGGGTTCATCCCCATCGCCAGACAGATCCGCACTAATCAAGACGCCAAAATGGCGAAAAGGCGCGATCACTTCCTCAATCAACTGACTAACGCTGATTTCGGTCCAGATTTTATCTTCATCAATCCCTATGGAGGTTAGTTTGCCGAGGATCGCGCGACATCTCTGGACTTCCTGCCCCAGCAACCTGAGGTCTTCCTGACTTTGTGAGGATTGCTCAGACTTCTGCAGCTCTCTGGTGACGAGCGCTATTGTCGCGAGGGGCGTTCCAAGTTCGTGTGCGGCAGCCGCTGCAAGGCCGTCCAACTGGACGAGGTGTTGCTCTCTCGCCAAAACGAGCTCCGTCGCACGCAACGCATTTGAAAGTCTTCGCGCCTCCTCGGCCACACGAAAAGCATATGCGACCACGAAAGCGCTGCCCAGCACGATCGCCGTCCAGACGCCGACAACATAAAGCTCTGGAAAGTAGAGCTTTTCTCCAGCAACCCACGGCAATGGGTAGTGGAATCGGGCCAACAAAGACGCGCATGCGACCATTAAAATCATTAAGGCCAACGTTCGCCTTAAAGGTAGAGCTACAGCTGAGATCATAACGGGCGCTAAAAAAAGGATCGAAAAAGGATTCTGTAGCCCGCCCGTTAGAAAAAGCAGTCCTGCGAGTTGCAGTACGTCAAATGCGAGCAGAAGCGATGCCGAGCGCTCCTGCAGCCTATCATTATGACCGAAGCGGAGTCTCAGCCCAAGGTTGAGCCATATAGACGCCGCTACAGCGGCAAAACATAGACCAATCGGTAAAGTAAACCCGAGCACAAAATAGGTTAAGCTTAGCGCTATGGATTGCCCTAAGACCGCGAGCCAACGCAACTTAATTAGAGTGTCGACCCGAATGATTCCGGTCTCTGCGTCAGGGTCCATCGGTCCAAAAAACATGGGCTCGCCGCGCGTCCTTAGCCAAACTGTCCAATTGATTAGTTTTGTGGGTATCGGCCTTTCTAGATATTGTACATAGAGTCACGCATCGCCGTAGAAACCCTCAAAGCAGCCGCGTCATGAACCGCTATTCCTATCAACTTTACGAGATGGCACATTTGGCTTTGGGCCCGGCGCGGGCGTTATCGGACGCGACGCGGCTCGTGCTCAAGAATCCATGGAATCCATGGACACACACGCATCTTGGTAAAAACATCGCCGCAACTGCCGAGCTCTTCGAACGCGTAACGAGGCGGTATGGAAAACCTTCTTTCGGATTCTCCAAAGTCGCAGAGAACAACGACGAAGTAAAAGTAGAGGAGAAAGTTGTCTGGGAAAAGGCGTTCTGCAGGCTCGTGCGTTTTGAATTGGAAGAAACAAGATCGGAGCGGGAGAAGCTACTCATTGTCGCACCGATGTCCGGTCACTACGCAACTTTGCTTAGGGGCACGGTGGAAGCGTTTCTTCCCTACTATGATGTTTACATCACCGATTGGGCGGACGCCCGCATGGTTCCTTTATCAGCCGGCTTATTCAGCCTCGACGATTACATCGACTATTTGATCGATATATGTCGTTATCTGAAAACTTCTCGCGAGAGCAAGCTTCACACGCTAGGCGTCTGTCAACCTTCCGTTCCCCTTGTTTGCGCCATTGCGCTTCTTGAAGCAGAAAAATCCGAAAGCTCTCCAGACTCAATGGTTCTTATGGGCGGGCCAATAGATACCCGCAGAAGCCCAACGTCCGTGAACCAAGTAGCACAGGAACGCGGGATTAAGTGGTTCAGGCGCAATTGCATTGTGAATGTTCCATTCCCTTACCCGGGCGTTGGTCGTGAGGTCTATCCCGGTTTCCTTCAGTTATCTGGCTTTATGGCGATGAACCTAGATCGACATGTGAACGCCCATCTAGAAATGTTCAATCACCTTGTGCAAGGGGATGGCGACTCTGCCGAAAAACATCGGGATTTCTACGATGAGTATCTTGCCGTAATGGATCTAGATGCGAGTTATTTTCTGCAAACGGTTGAAGAGGTTTTTGTCCGACACTCTCTGCCAAAAGGAGAGTTAAGACATAAAGGCATGCTCATTGAACTGAATGCTATTCAGAGCACTGCTCTCATGACGGTGGAAGGCGAGAAGGACGATATCTCAGGCGTAGGACAAACTGCTGCGGCTCACGACCTGTGTAAGAATATACCGGCTGCCAAGAAACGACACTATCTTCAACTTGGCGTAGGACACTACGGCGTATTTAACGGTTCCCGCTTCCGGCGTGAGATTGCGCCTAAAATCCGGGAATTCTTTTCCGCAAGCTGACCAAAACCGACATGCCCATGCCGCTGGAATACATCTCCCTATCAGTGGATGGCTCCACGCATTCAATTCATATTCGACGCGACGCCAAGGCGCGTCGGCTTACCTTACGGGTAAGGCCCGCAAAGCGAGACATACTTCTCTCTGTGCCAGAGCGCAGCTCACACGCACACGCAGAAAAATTCATTCAGCAGAATGCTGCGTGGATTCATGAGAAGCTCAGCGCCCTGCCGGAGCAGGTGCAGATTTCGCACGGCGCCGTCATCCCTATTCGTGGCTACGATCATGAAGTCGTAAACGTCAGCCGAGGGAAGGGCGTTGCTTGGATTGCTCCATCTGAGTCAACTTCAAGAACGGAACATTGCCTTTATGTGGCGGGAGATCCACCATACGTAGCTCGACGCGCCAAAGGGTTTCTCAAGTCTCTAGCGCATAGGGATCTTGAAAGAGCAGTAGCGCACTACTCAAACGCGCTCGCAGTAAAGCAACCACGAATTACGATGAGAGATACTACCAGTCGCTGGGGATCTTGCTCCGCGCTTGGAGAGTTGAGTTTTTCATGGCGATTGATTTTTGCGCCAGCAATGGTTCTTGACTACCTTGCCGCACATGAAGTGACGCATCTCAGGGTGCATAATCACTCGGCGCAGTTTTGGACTCTTCTGGAAAGTGCGTGCGGCCATGTTGTGGACGCGGAAAGATGGCTAAAAGACCATGGCTCGTCGCTTCACCGCTATGTCTGAAATCGACGTCTAAAAGTCAGGTACACAGGCGATCGCCCCTCTCGCAACGCTTTTTTTTCGTAACGAGTTGAGATCCAACCCTCCCACGGGGTAGTCCATTCAAGGGGGCTCATCTGCTCCCAAACGAAATGAGAAGACGCCTCAATGCGAGATAATGTCCAAGCGGCGTAATCATCTATGTCTGTAGCAAACCGTAACTCTGCATCTCGCTTCATAATGCGAGCGAGACGGTAAAGGAATTGCTCTGAAATCAATCGACGCTTCCGGTGACGTAACTTTGGCCACGGGTCAGGATACAGAATGAAAATTCTCGAAAGACAAGCGGAAGGCAATTCATCCAGAATTTTTGATACATCATCATCAAAAATAGAAATGTTCGATATCTGATGCTCTTCAATCCGGGTGAGAGCTTTTGCGACGCCATTCACAAATGGCTCACATCCAATCAATCGGACATTCGGATTCGCACGAGCGGTCTCAATCAAATGCTCGGCGCCCCCAAAGCCAATCTCAAGCCACAACTCTTTGCCGTCGGCGATTTCCAGATGTGTTGGGCTGAATCTAAGTTTCGGAAGCAGATCTAACCAAAGCGAAGCCTGGCGATGGCGCAAAGGCTTTCCTTTGCGTCTTCCAAAAAAAGCTGCGCTGGGTTCTTGATCGGTCATAGCGGACGAGTCGCCGCGGTGAGCGGCGACCCGTGCTTTCCAATTAGCCGAAATAGGATTTCAGCTTGTCCACAAGATCGGTTTTCTCCCAGGAGAAACCACCATCAGCATCCGGCGTACGGCCGAAATGGCCGTACGCGGAAGTCCGAGCGTAAATTGGTTTATTCAGCTGCAGATGCTCGCGGATTCCTCGAGGGGTAAGGTTCATTGCGTCCATAAGGACGCCTTCGAGCTTACCCTCGTCAACCTTGCCGGTGCCATGCAGATCCGCATAGATCGACAACGGCTTAGCTACGCCGATAGCATAGGACAGCTGAAGCGTGCAGCGGTCAGCGAGGCCCGCTGCGACGACATTCTTCGCAAGATACCGCGCGGCGTACGCTGCAGAGCGGTCCACCTTCGTAGGATCCTTGCCAGAAAAGGCGCCGCCGCCATGCGGCGCGGCGCCGCCATAGGTATCGACAATGATCTTGCGGCCGGTCAAGCCGCAATCTCCATCCGGGCCGCCAATGAAAAACTTGCCCGTGGGATTGATGTGCCAAACCGTATTGGCGTCAATCCAGCCAGCGGGCAAAGCCTTGCGGACATATGGCTCAATTATCTCGCGAACCTGACTTGAAGTCAGATCTTCAACGGTGTGCTGGTGCGACACGACAATCTGCGTCACGCCGACAGGCTTACCACCTTCATAGCGCACAGTGACCTGGCTCTTCGAGTCAGGGCCGAGCATCTTCTCCGAACCATTATGGCGCGCCTCGGAGATAAGCTGCAGGATTTTGTGCGAATAATACAGCGGCGCAGGCATCAGTTCCGGCGTCTCACGACAAGCGTAGCCGAACATGATGCCTTGGTCGCCAGCTCCTTCGTCCTTATTACCTGCGGCGTCCACACCCTGAGCGATATCTGCGGACTGGGAATGAAGAAGCACATCTATCTTGGCATGTTCCCAATGGAACCCATCCTGCTCATAGCCGATCTTCTTGATAGCCTGTCGAGCTACGTGAATAATCGTGTCTTCTGAAAGCTTTGGGCCACGCACTTCGCCTGCGATCACGACGCGGTTCGTAGTTGCAAGAGTCTCACATGCTACGCGGATCTGATACGGGTCTATGCCCGCCTTGGCGCCTTCTCGGAAAAACAAGTCCACGACTTCATCGGAAATGCGGTCACACACCTTGTCGGGATGCCCTTCAGACACCGACTCACTAGTGAAGAGGTAATTTTGACGGGCCACGTACCTGTCTCCCCGATTTAGCGCAGACATCTGCTTCTGACGTCTTTCAGCGACGATCGGCGGTTTTCATGGCAGCGCGCGTTCGTTTGGTCAAGCCATTCGGGGAAAATCGTTCTATAAATCGAACGCCGGTCAAGAGCCTGTTGCGTCCGCTAGAGCCGAGACGAGCTCGATGACGCGCTTGCGAACTCTGGGGTTCTGTACTCGAGCGAAGGCCCTCTGAAGCTGTAAGCCCTCCGCTATGCTCGGCCCCCCCGGGGGAGCCAAAGCTAAGCGGAGCTCCGAGAAACCGGGATCCAGGGCAATCTCCGCCGGCCCGCCCTCATAGAAATAGCCAGGCGTGACGCCCAAGACCTTTGCGATCAAGCGAAGCCTTCCGGCCCCTATTCTATTGACGCCCTTTTCGTACTTCTGAACCTGCTGGAAACTCACGCCAATGGACATGCCAAGCTGCTGTTGCGTCACACCTAGGATGCCTCGCCTCTCCTTCAGGCGAACGCCGACGTGTTTATCGATGACGCTGGGAGATCTTTTCAAAACAGCACCCACAGATAAAAGCTCAGCTCATGTTATTCCTTTCCTAGTCAGCCCGCAATACATCGTCTTCAAAGCCACCTTCGTGAAGCGATCGCCAAGACAAGGACCGCGAGCAAAAGGAGCAGCGCGCCAAGCCACGGGCTACGGGCGAAGAAGGTGGGCGTGAGCGGCGCCGGCAGGGGTCCATCCAAAACGCCTTCGGTTCCAAGAGGCAGGGACGAAACGATGCGACCGTAGGGATCAATGATCGCCGAGATGCCTGAATTAGCGGCCCGAATAAGCGGCAACCCCTCCTCCACAGCCCGAAGCCTGGCTTGGCTAAGGTGCTGGTGCGGCCCCGGAGTCATGCCGAACCATGCGTCATTTGTGACATTCAAAAGCAACCCAGGGCGCTCGGAGCCCGCACTGATGACGCCTGGGAAAATAGCCTCGTAGCAGATCAACGCGGCAACGGGCGCCAGACCAGGAATGCGGAGAAGCGCTCTGTTTTCCGCGACAGAGAACCCACCCGGCACATTAACGAATTGGCGAAGGCCAAGACGATCCAAAAGAGCCGCCAAAGGCAAATACTCGCCAAAAGGAACAAGATGCGCCTTGTCATAATTCGCAATGATATGCCCAGGAGCGGTTACCACATGAATAGAGTTGTAAAACCGCGGCGCCGGATTCGACAGGTCCATTCTAATCGCGCCAGTAATCAAGTTCGCATTTGGGGGCAGGAACCTTCCTATGGCGGAAAGGTGGTCAGGATTACTTGCGAGCGGCAAAGGGAATGGCGATTCTGGCCAAATGAAATGTGATATTCGCTCAAGAGACGCGACGTCATTCACTTTGTCGCCAATGGACATGCGAATATGCTTTTCTAGGATTGCGTTCATAGCCTCCGGCCTGAACTTTGCTCCCTGAGATGTATTTGATTGAACAATCCGGAAAAACACGTCCGACTCATATCTTTGCTCGGAAGACGCAAGCCTCAGATAGCCGAATGAGCCCATTGCCGCAAAAAAACAAATGACAGCGGCAAAAAATCGCGAAGATTTTCTTGAGTCTGGATCAGCGATCGTCGATGGAGCCGCTGCCACAAAAATCGCGATTACTGTTAGGCCATGAAGACCAACAATCGATGCGCTTTGGGAAAAAAACACATCCGAAGCTAGAGACATTCCCAGATTATTCCAAGGGAACCCGGTGAGGACAACGCTCCTGAGCCATTCAGAAAGACCGAGTCCAAACGCCAATGCGGCGACCCGTAGTGGCCCTTGGGACCATATGGACTGAGCAACAAAAAATCCAAGCGCGAAAAAAGTCCCTAGAAACGCTGGAAGTCCGATAACCGCCAAGGGCGAGAGAAGCCCAAATTTGTCCGCTTCAACAAAGAACGCGGCTCCCAACCACCAGAGGCCTGCGAGAAAATAGCCGAACCCCATGAACCAGCCATCAAGCAATATACTCCATGAGCTGCCTATTATGCTTGAAGATTTGCCGCCCATCGGCGCTCGACGGCCTCCGTCGATCAACCAGACAGCCAACGACATCGGAACGATGAGCGCAGGATAAAAGCCAACCGGCGCCAGAGCCAACGCGCCAACCGCACCGGCGGAAAAAGCTATAAGGAAGCGCCTCCAGCTCGACGAAAGCATAACGGCGAATGAAAGATTCTGAAAAGATGATCTCATCAACATTCTCGGAAAAATCGCAGAATAACTGACTCAAACTCCACGTAATGGAATTGCTTTCAAAATGCGAAGCCGTCTTGGATCCGCCTCGACAACTTCGAATAACAACTGATCTTTGATATCGACCCGCTCTCCTTTGGCCATGACACGGCCAGCTACCGTAGTCACTAATCCACCTACCGTCTCCACGGAGTCTGCTTCGCCTATTTCGTCGAACGAAACTCCGATAGCTTCTTCGACTTCCTCTAGAGGCGCTCTCGCATCGATCAAGTATGAACCGTCTTCAAGTTTGGAGATCAATGGGCCTTCTACCGGGTCATGCTCATCTTCAATTTCGCCGACGATCAATTCAACAATATCCTCAATGGACGCTAGGCCATCTGTGCCCCCATACTCGTCGATGACGAGAGCCATATGGGTTCTTGCCATTTGCATTTTCACGAGAAGTTCTAATGCCGGCATCGATGGCGGAACGAAAAGAACCGGCCTAACAATATTTGTGTCAGAAAGCTTTCTATTGAAGATAGATTCCGTAGAACGTTCAGGGAGTGCAAACAATTGATCGGTCACCAGATTCAGAAAATCCCGAATATGGATCATGCCTCGAGGGTCATCCAAACTTTCCGCATAAACCGGCAATCTCGAATGACCGGCGTTGCGGAAAACGGATAAAATTGATTCGAGCGAATCATCAAGGCTTACGCCAACGATGTCTACGCGCGGCACCATAATGTCACTGACACAAAGTTCATGCAGCTGAAGAACGTTCCTGAGCATGTCGCGTTCTTGCGCAGAAAGGTCGACATTCCCGCCCTGTTCTTCTAGCGCCTCTTCCATCTCGCTACGCAATGAAGCGTTGCTCACTCCAAACAGCGCCCTCACACGATCGAGGACGTTAGGTCGGGAAGGCTCTTTAGCTTTCTGACCTGATTCCGACACTTCAATTCTCCTCGCCTCGTTCTCTCGCCCACGGGTCATCTATACCTAAATCCCGCAAAACGACCGTTTCCAAGCCCTCCATTAGCTCCGCCTCTTTATCCGTCTGATGATCATACCCCAGCAAGTGGAGAAATCCATGCACCACCATGTGAGCAGTATGATCGCATGCTGACTTACCCTCGGCCTTCGCTTCAGACACGATCGTATCAAAAGCTATTGCTATATCCCCCAGATAAGAGGAAGGCGGATTATGTGAGGATGGGAAAGACAAGACATTGGTGGGTGAGTCCTTTTTCATCCACGTTCGATTTAATTCTCGCATCCGCTCGTCGGAGCAGAACAGAATGCTTGCTTCAAATTCTTTTGTGGTCTGGACGCTGCAATGAATCATGATTCTATCCCAAATCGCAGCCACTAGCGGTTTAGGATCCATAAGATCACTCCACCGCTCGTCCTCCAGTATGACGTCCACGTCAATACTCATCCCGGCCGCCGTCTTGCAGATGAACCCGCCTGGTTCTCATATGCGCGCACGATCCTTCTCACTAATTCGTGTCGTACGACATCAGCTTCGGAGAAAGTGATATGACCAATGCCTTCCACAGCTGTAGTGAGGCTCACTGCTTCCGCAAGGCCTGATTTCTGCCCAGGCGGCAAATCAATCTGGCTTGAATCGCCATTGATAATCATGCGGGATCCCTCGCCCAAACGCGTCAGAAACATTTTCATCTGAGCGGAGGTGGTGTTTTGAGCTTCATCGAGCAATATGCAGGCGTTCGAAAGAGTTCTGCCACGCATAAAGGCAAGCGGAGCAACCTCGATCATTCCAGTCTGCAATCCGCGCTCGACGTGGCGCGCGTCCATAAAATCATAAAGGGCGTCATAAACAGGACGGAGATAGGGATCGACCTTCTCACGCATATCGCCTGGCAGAAATCCAAGGCGCTCTCCCGCCTCAACGGCAGGCCTCGATATTATGATTCGTTCGACTGTTCCCTGCTCCAGAAGCGTCACCGCGTGGCCAACTGCTAGCCATGTCTTTCCGGTGCCGGCTGGCCCCTCAGCGAAAACGAGCTCATAGCGCTTCAACGCATTCAGATAATTGCTTTGCGACAGATTCCGAGCGCGGACATATCCCTTCTTCCGCGTAACAATTTGCTCGAAGGAGGGGTTGGCCGCGGGCTCATTGAACAGGGATCCTTGAGCAGCAACTTCTTCTATGGCGCCGTCGATGTCGCCAATGGCGAACGCTTCTCCGCTCTGAGCGCGAGCATAAAGCGCCGAAAGCACAGATCGAGCGCTTTCCACTCCAACTGAGGCACCTTTTATCGTGACACGGTTCCCGTTGCTATGGATCGCTACGCCAAGCCGCCGTTCTATCCGGGCGATGTTCTGATCAAAATAACCACATACAATCGAAAGAAGTCGATTGTCTTCAAATGCGACGGTGACTTCTGAAGATTCGCGGCGCAAAACCGAGCCTGGCTCTCGCTCCAAGCTGGGAAACGCAGATCCCTTCTCATCGGCAGCCATTAGGCGATCGTCTCCTTCATACTGGTGACTCAAGCTCTTTCAGCATGCGCCCGGACAGCGAATTAGAGACAAGTGCGGCTATCTTGACATTCACTACACTACCAATGAGCTCCGTTGGCGCCAGTAAATGAACCGACTGTAGATAAGGAGTCTTGCCGACCAATTGTCCAAAATGTCGACCTTGTTTCTCTAAAAGAACGGTCATTGTTTTATCGACGCAAGCTAAATTAAAGGCGGCACGCTGCTCATCAAGCAAACGTTGCAACTTTGACAAACGTTGCCGTTTTTCTACCTCGTCAATCTGATCTGCCGCCCCAGCGGCGGGAGTCCCCAGCCTTGGGGAATACATAAAAGAAAATGCGCTTGCGAAATTAACGGTGCGCACGAGCGCTAAGGTGTCTTCGAAATCGGCGTCCGTCTCACCCGGGAAACCGACGATAAAGTCTGAAGAAAATGCGATATCAGCTCTATAAGAGCGAATTCTATCCACAAGGTCCATGTAGTCTCGCCGACTGTGCCCACGGTTCATTTCATGAAGAACACGATCAGACCCGGATTGAACAGGGAGATGGATGTATGGCATCAGTTTCGGAACATCCCGATGCGCCTCCAAAAGATCCTCTCGCATATCCCGGGGATGGCTTGTCGTATAACGTATGCGATCGATTTCCTCGATTTCGGAGATCAATTCGATTAAACGCGCGAGGCTCCTATTTGTCCCTGAGCGATCTGGACCAGAATAGGCATTTACGTTCTGACCGATCAATGTGATTTCCCGGACTCCAGTGGCGCTGAGGGCGCGCACCTCATCCATAATGCTTTCGACTGGCCGAGAGACTTCTGCGCCTCGCGTGTATGGCACTACGCAAAATGTACAGAACTTGTCGCATCCTTCCTGAATCGTGACAAAGGCGCTCACAGTTCTGTTGCGGCTGTCCGGCTTTGGAAGTGGAAGATGGTCAAACTTGCTTTCTAAAGGAAATTCGGTCTCAGTTCGCTTTCCGCTTGCATCAAGCAGGGGAAGCAAGCGATGATAATTTTGCGGCCCTACAACCACATCAACTGCTGGCTGACGCCGCAGGATCTCTTTGCCCTCCGCCTGAGCAACACATCCTGCAACAACTATTTTCAGATTCTTCCCAAGAGACCTTTTTTCGTCTTTGAGCTCCCGCAAACGACCGAGTTCAGAAAATACTTTTTCAGCGGCCTTCTCGCGGATATGACAAGTGTTTAGGACAACAACGTCGGCAGCGGCTTCATCCTGCGATGCCGAGTAGCCTCTTGATGAGAACAAATCCATCATTCGGTCAGCGTCATAAACGTTCATCTGACATCCAAATGATTTTATAAAAACGCTGCGCGCAGACCCAAGGTCTGAAGACTCCTCATCCATATCGGCTTTTCTCACGAGCGAAGAAATTGTCATAAGTCTCGCGCCATCACTATGGCGTCGGCGGCGGGACCGCCACCCGAACCATAGTACCCTGAACGCCTCCCGACTTCCACAAAGCCCTGCTTTAGATAGAGCTTCACCGCTGGCGTGTTGTCGTAGGCGACTTCCAGAAACAACCTCTGGACCCCCGTAGCGGTCAACCTTGAAAGATGATGCTCAATCAGCAGGGCTCCGTTGCCTTTGTACCGGGCAGATTTAGTTAGCGCGACCGTGAGAATTTCTCCCTCAGTCCCAATGACACGGGTCAAAATCATTCCCTGGAGGGAGTGATCGCGCGAATCCATCAGGCCGTCAGAAATTGTTTCCCGCGCGCTCAACATGGATTCGAAATCTGCTCCACTCCATGGATGAGCAAACGATTCTCTATGAATCCTCGCGCAAGCGGCCGCATGCTCGCCGTCGAGCGCAAGCAAAAGCACTGAGGTCTTGGAGCCGAAGAAACTGAAAGTCCTCATCATGGACCCATAGCCGGGGACGAGTAATTATTGCTGAGATAAAGCGGTCGCGGCGTAACTTGTCGTTTAGCTGGGCGTGACGCCAAGATGGCGATTTGATCTGCCCCGGGCGAGTCCTGTCTGCCGGCGATCGTTAGCCGGGCGCCTCGTATAGATCCTTCCCGAAACAAAACCTGCGCGCCCGTTCCTGTTACAATCACATCACCCGGGGGTAGCGTCCGAACGGCATCAGTCAATGATACAAGCGCGGGTGAATTCAATTCATTTCCCGCGCTCGTGAAGCATTGGCGAAAAACGCGCCCCTCTCCAGCATCAACCACGCTTGCAACGCTGGAGCTCTGGCCGTCAAACAAAGGCGCGGCAAAGGCTTCAAGCGAAGACACCCCAACCACCGGAACATCCAAAGTCAGACCGAGCGCCTTGGCTGCCGAAACGCCGATTCGCGTGCCGGTAAACGACCCCGGACCCACCGAAACAGCGATCTCCGATATCTGATCAAACGTTACGTCCGCGCTCGCCATCATACTGCGTAAGCTCGGCATGAGCGCTTCCGCGTGCCCTTTTGAGAGGGATTCTTCTTGGCTCTGGATGATCGTGCGCCGCCCCGGATCGTACAAACATACCGAAACGACCTTGAAGGCCGTCTCGATTCCGAGGATCAGACTCGTTCGGGCAAAAAGATTCAAATCTGCTCCACCCGCGAGACTTCGGGAACATAATGCCGCAGGAGATTCTCAATCCCATGCTTTAAAGTTGCTGTAGAGGAAGGACATCCGGAACAGGCGCCCTTCATTGCGACGTAAACAGTTCCCTCTTTGAAGCCACGAAAAGTTATGTCGCCCCCATCCGAGAGAACATTTGGCCGGACCCTCGTCTCAATCAGCTCCTTGATCGCAGCCACAGCATCTGCATCTTCATGATCAAAGAATTCTTCCTGATCGGGAGTGGACGACCCAAGCAAAAGAGGCGCGCCGGAGGACAGATGCTCCATCAGAACGCCCAAAATGAACGGTTTGAGATGTTGCCATTCCACATCAGACTTAGTCACGGAGACAAAATCATCCCCGAACATCACCGATGTTACTCCTTCGATCTTGAATAAGTCTGTCGCAAGAGGAGAGCTTTGAGCCTCTTTGGGCGCCTTAAACTCAAGGGCCCCAGAGGGGAGCACGGATCTGCCGGGCAAAAACTTCAAGGTCGACGGATTTGGTGTGGCTTCAGTTTGAATGAACATCTTACAAACCCTCGGAGACGCTCGTTGCAAAAACATTACACGAGCGAATCTATGCCGTCATCCGTCATAATTTCCGGAACGATCACGATTGGGACAGGAAAGGCGCCTGCATTTTTCCCCACAAGGGTTGATACAAGCGGACCCGGCCCTTCCGAACCGCTTGACGCGGCGAGAACCAAGAAAGAGATAGATCGCTCTTCCTTCACAAGCTTCGCTACCTGTTCCGATCGTGGACCGAAGCGGACAATTTCATGCACGTCGACGGGAGCGATCTTGCGAACGCGCTCGGACGCCAACGCTAGAGCCTGACGAAAGCGGTCGGCCTCCTCATCTTCAATCAGCTCACCGACGCCGAGCCATTCTCGAAAGGGAAGCTCTCCTGGTAACGCCAGCAGAATAACCCCAGCCCCGATCCGTGCAGCCATCTTCGCGGCAAAATGCAATGCCCTGTCACACTCGGCGGTGTCATCCACCACCACGAGCACATTTGTATTTTGCGACGGTCGTTTATCTAGGATCATCGGAGTGGAGGGTAAGGCTGCTATCGCAGAAAGCCAATCACATCCTTTACGATGGTCATTGTGGCTTGAGCGCGTACTCGAGCACGCTCGCTTCCGACCCGAAGCAAACTATCGATAAACCCGGGATCAGCCTGTATCCGCCGCATTTCGTCCCCGATGGGGGAGAGACGAGCCACACAAAGATCGACGAGAGCCGCCTTGAACACGGAAAAGTTACCGCTACCGAATTGGTTCAGAACATCCTGTTTTGAAGTTCCGGCCAGGGCCGCGTAGATTCCTACTAGGTTGTCTGCTTCAGGGCGTTGTTTCAATTCCGAGAGCTCTGCGGGCAACGGATGGGGATCGGTCTTCGCTTTTCTGATTTTTTGAGAAATCGTGTCGGAATCGTCCGCGAGATTAATCCGGGACAGGTCCGAAGGATCACTTTTTGACATCTTCTTGGACCCGTCGCGCAGGCTCATCACACGCGTGGCTGGCCCCTGAATCAGCGGCTCGGGAAGGGGAAAGAACATGTCTCGGCCGACTAGAGACATTATTGATGAGCTGAAGTCATGATTGAATTTTTGGGCGATATCTCGGGCAAGCTCAAGATGCTGCTTTTGGTCATCTCCCGTAGGGACATGAGTGGCTCGATAAACAAGGATATCCGCAGCCATTAGAGTGGGATAAGCAAACAGGCCAACGGACGCGTTTTCGCGATCTTTCCCTGCCTTTTCCTTGAACTGCGTCATTCGGCTGAGCCAGCCCATGCGGGCGACGCAGTTGAACACCCAAGCTAACTCCGCATGTTCAGGCACTTGGCTCTGGTTGAAGACAATATTTTTTTCGGGGTCGATGCCACAAGCGACGAACGCCGCCGCTACCTCCCGAATGTTGGATCTCAATTCCGCGGGATCCTGAGGCACCGTGATCGCATGGAGGTCGACCACACAGAACAAACAGTCAAAAGATTCTTGCAGCGCCACAAACCGGTTGATGGCGCCTAAATAATTGCCAAGATGGAGATTCCCGGTCGGCTGAACCCCAGAAAACACAAGTTGCTGGAATTGCGACATTGTTGGGATACTCCGCAAAGACTAGTCATCGCCTTATCGCAGCGGCTGTACCGCAGCGCAAGATGGGCTTTCATTGCTGCGGCGCGGGTAGCCATGCCGGGCGTCACTTGCTAAAAGCTTGGTGAAATTGAAAGGCTTTCTTATGCGTCAAGGCGCTGTCACCCGAACCACCCGTGAAACAAACGTTTTTGTCGAGCTCAAGATCGACGGCGTCGGCATGTCCGAAATCTCTACCGGTGTTGGTTTTTTTGACCATATGCTTGACCAGGTCGCAAAGCACGCAAGCCTAGACCTCAAGGTTATTGTGAAGGGAGATTTACATATCGATGATCACCACACCGTAGAGGACACCGGCATCGGGATCGGCCAAGCGCTAAAGGCGGCGCTGGGAGACCTTAAAGGCATCAACCGTTACGCCAGCGTCTATCTACCGATGGATGAAACGCTGACGAGGATTGCGCTCGACCTGTCTGGCCGGCCTTTTCTGGTGTTCAGGTCATCGTTCCCTGTTCCAAAGATCGGCTCGTTCGATACGCAACTCGTCCAAGAATTTTTCCAGGCGCTAAGCATGAATGCCGGGATCACCCTGCATGTGGAAACGCTTTACGGAACCAACGCGCACCATATCGCGGAATCCTGTTTCAAGGGATTTGCGCGGGCGCTGAGGCAAGCCGCCAGCGTCGACGAACTTCGCGCAGATCAGATCCCTTCAACAAAAGGCACACTATCTGCTTGAAAGTGAAGCAGCGGTCTTGGTGATTTAAACGGGTCAGCCCAATCCGGAGATATTGGATTGAGAGTAGCAGTCATTGACTACGGATCGGGCAATTTGCACTCCGCTCAAAAAGCGCTGGAGAAAGCAGCAAATAAGCGGTCAGACGTCCATATTGAGGTGACTTCTGATCCAGAAGCCGTTCGTAAGGCGGACCGCGTAGTGCTGCCGGGCGTTGGCGCTTTTGGTGATTGCAAACGCGGCCTCGATCATGTTTCAGGTTTAGTGCAAGCGCTAGAAGAGAGCGTTCTTTCCAAGGGACGTCCCTTCCTTGGGATTTGCGTAGGCATGCAACTTCTCGCCACGAGGGGGCTCGAGCACGAAGATACGCCAGGCCTTGGCTGGATTCGCGGGCTAGTTACGCCGCTCGCTCCTAACGAGCCTTCTCTGCGTGTGCCACAGATGGGATGGAATACCCTTATTGCAAGGAAATCGCATCCGCTTCTTGAAGGCATCCCGCTCGGAAATGATGGACTTCACGCCTATTTCGTTCACTCTTTCTTCTTCAAGACCGAACGAATGGATGATGTTGTTGCGGATACAGATTATGGTGGCGCCGTCACCGCGGTTGTAGCGCGAGACAACATTGCTGGCACGCAGTTCCATCCGGAAAAAAGTCAAACGCTCGGAATCGCTTTCCTTGATAACTTCCTGAGGTGGAAACCTTGATCCTTTTTCCCGCTATTGATCTTAAAAACGGCCAATGCGTGCGGCTCCTCCATGGAGATATGGAGCAAGCAACGGTCTTCAATCTAGAACCGGCGTCACAAGCATTGGAGTTCGAGAAACAAGGTTTCGAGTATCTTCACGTTGTCGACCTAGATGGAGCGTTTGCGGGCAAGCCAATGAACGCCCGAGCGGTGGAACAGATAATTGCGGCGGTGCGCATGCCCATTCAGCTCGGGGGCGGCATCCGAGACATGAGAACCATTGAGGGCTGGCTTGCTAAGGGTGTGAGTCGCATCATCATTGGCACCGCCGCCGTGAAAGATCCCGACCTCGTCAAGGAGGCGGCAAGGCGTATGCCAGGTCAAATCGCAGTTGGCATAGATGCTCGCGACGGGATTGTTGCGGTGGATGGCTGGTCGACATCCTCTAAGGTCACTGCCGTGGAGCTTGGAAAAAGATTCGAAGACGCCGGTGTGGATGCAATCATCTACACTGACATCCTACGAGATGGAGCGTTGAAGGGCCTCAATGTCGAATCGACGCTCGCTCTTGCGAATAATCTTTCGATTCCTGTCATCGCATCTGGCGGTCTTGCATCACTGGCTGACGTTGAGCGGCTGCTGCAAGATGATTGTAAAAAGCTCGCGGGGGCCATATCTGGCCGAGCGCTTTATGATGGCCGGCTGAACGCTGCGGAAGCCCTGAAACTAATCAATTCCTCTAAAGGTAAATTCCAGTGCTAAAGGCGCGGGTGATTCCATGCTTGGACGTCAAGGACGGACGTGTCGTAAAAGGCGTCAATTTTGTTGATTTGCGAGACGCAGGCGATCCTGTCGCTTGTGCTATCGCATATGATGAAGCCGGCGCGGATGAACTCTGCTTCCTGGATATAACCGCAAGCCATGAAGACCGCGGCATTTTGCTGGACGTCGTCCAGAGAACCGCGGAAGCCTGCTTCATGCCGCTCACCGTCGGTGGGGGCGTACGCTCAACGTCGGACATTCGAACACTGCTACTGGCTGGCGCGGACAAAGTATCCATTATGACAGCGGCGGTTCAAAATCGTTGCTTCGTCAAAGAAGCCGCCGAAAAGTTTGGCAGCCAGTGTATTGTCGTCGCAATCGACGCCAAGGCAGTCAGTCCAGGCAAGTGGGAGATATTCACGCACGGCGGTCGCAGGCCGACTGGCATTGATGCAATATCATACGCTCAGGAAGTTGCGAGCCTTGGAGCTGGAGAGATTTTGCTGACTTCAATGGACCGGGATGGAACCCGTCTGGGATTTGATTTAGAGCTCACCAAAGCCGTATCAGACAGTGTTCGCATCCCAGTTGTAGCTTCCGGTGGCGTTGGGACATTACAACATCTCGTCGAGGGGATTCGAGATGGTCATGCATCGGCTGTCTTAGCTGCTTCAATTTTCCATTTTGGCGAGTCTTCGATCCAAGAAGCGAAGGCTTTCATGGCCAGGGCCGGAGTTCCCGTTCGATTGCATGGCTAGGGAGAAAAAATGTCCAGCTTTAGTCTCAACGATCTGGAGCGAATTATCGCTATTCGGGCGAGTGAGGACGCGTCGAAATCATACACAAAGTCTTTGCTTGAAGGTGGAACACCAAAGATAGCGAGAAAACTGGGCGAAGAAGCTATCGAGGTGATCATCGCCGCTCACAATGAGAACTGCGACGCAGTAAAAAATGAGGCGGCAGACCTGCTTTTTCATTTAATGGTTCTGCTGCATCATAAAAAGCTGTCCTTTAGAGACGTGCTTGATGTTCTTGAAGGCAGAACGCAACAGTCCGGCCTAGAGGAAAAGGCGTCCCGCACCAAATAGCCGGCTTCCCGGACCAAACTCATGCGTCAAGATCGTTGCTTAGGGAGTGACTTATCCCCATACCGAACGTTCACGCGAGCGGAATGGGCGGCATTGCGCGCGGACACTCCTTTGACCTTGCGACCAGACGAACTCGTCGCTCTTCAGTCAATGAATGATCCAATTTCACTAGACGAAGTGGTCGAGATTTATCTGCCCCTATCACGTTTGCTCGCTCTCTATGTAGCAGCGACTCAGGGCTTATTTCGCGCAACCGAACGTTTTCTAGGATCCGAAGGCGGCAAAGTCCCCTACATCATTGCGGTCGCCGGCTCAGTAGCAGTCGGAAAATCGACCGCATCTCGAGTCCTAACGACCTTGCTGTCGAGGTGGTCAAACACGCCAAAAGTGCAGCTTGTTACAACTGACGGCTTTCTTCTACCTAACGCAAAGCTTGCAGCGGAAGGCCTTATGGAGCGGAAGGGCTTTCCAGAAAGCTATGATGCGGCTTCCATCCTGCGCTTTCTCAGCAGAATAAAGGCGGGCGAGAAAAACGTCGAAGCCCCAGTCTATTCGCATCTTTTATATGACGTGATGCAAGATGAAAAAATCCTCGTAGATAGGCCTGATATCTTAATCATCGAAGGGCTTAATGTACTCCAACCTCCTCCGCCTGGTTGCAGTACGCCTTTTGTCTCTGATTACTTCGACTTCTCAATCTATTTGGATGCAGAACAAAGCACTTTATCGGACTGGTATGTTTCACGCTTTATGAAGCTACGCGAAACAGCGTTCCGAGATCCCAGGTCTTACTTCAAGAAATACGCTGACCTGAGCGATCAAGAAGCTCGAGAGACTGCTCTAGAAATTTGGACGCGGATTAATCTGCGAAACTTGCAAGAGAATATCTTGCCCACTCGAGAGCGGGCAAGTCTGATTCTGACCAAAGATTCTAGACACAGGATCAGCGATGTAGCGCTTCGCCGTCTTTGAAGATCATTTCAGAATTCCGTTCTCTCTGGCCATGTCGAGAAGATTATGTTGGGGCCGAGCTCCAATGTGCTGGATTACTTCGGAAGCTGCTAATGCGCCAAGACGCGCACAATCAGCAAGCTGCAACTCTTTAGTCAGGCCCGCAAGAAACCCCGCGGCAAACAAGTCGCCAGCCCCAGTAGTGTCTACGAGCGTATCGATGGGAAATGCCGGATAAGCGCTTATGGCCGACTTCTGTATAATCATTGACCCTTTCTCAGAACGAGTCACAACACCCAAAACTCCAGTTCTCTGAAGACTTGAAACGGCTGTCTGCAAATCCGATGTCTCGTAAAGAGATTTGATTTCATGTTCATTCGCAAACAGAATATCGATAGCGCCATCAGCAATAAGACCTAAGAACTCCGCTCGATACCGATCAACACAAAAGGCATCCGATAGCGTAAAAGCGACTTGACGTTGAGCACTGTGCGCGATGCCGGCTGCCTTCCGAAATGCGTCCTTCGCATGTGGGGGATCCCACAGATATCCTTCCAGATATGTTATCTTTGACGCCCTGATAAGTTCGTCATCTAAATCGGCGGCGCTTAGGTTCTGACATGCGCCCAAAAATGTGCTCATGGTGCGCTCGCCGTCAGGAGTCACCAAGACAAAACACCGCGCCGTGGCGGGACCGTTCGACGCCGACGAAGTACGATATTCGACTCCCAGAGACCGAATGTCATGAGCGAAACTTTTTCCTAATTCATCGTCGCGCACTTTCCCGATGAAAGCGGTCTTACACCCGAACGCTGCGATTCCAGCGATTGTATTTGCAGCTGAGCCGCCAGATATGGTCGTCAAAGAACCCATGACGCGATACAGGCTCTCCGCGCGCGCCTCGTCGATTAGCGCCATGCTCCCTTTCTGAAGCTTCTCACGCACCAACATTGCGTCATCCGCTTGTGCGATGATGTCGACAATAGCGTTCCCCAATCCGAGAACGTCATAACCGGCTGACATGGCGACTCCTGATATCAAGACGATAGTTTAGTTGGGTTCTTATCGACCACTGGCAGTGAGCACAATACGTCGAGCAGATGCTTTGCTTGAAAATCGTCAAGTTCGGCGATCTTTGTCGCCAAACGATTAGCAAGCTCAACATGCCTTGGTCCGAGACCAGATGCGTCGATGGTGACCTTAGGGCAAGAAACCTGGGCAAGTTTCTCAAGCTCTTCTGCGTCATCCCAAATGACGTTGAAGTATCCGATTATCCTCTGCACTAGATACCAGGTGGGCTTCCCACGTCGTCCATGTTCTAGCGCCGAGAGATATGCGGGCGAAATGCCAATTTCGTGAGCCATCGTTTTTAAGGCTATACCTTTAGCCGCTCTCAGAGCCCGTAACTTCTCACCGAACGGCGTCAAAGGACCCTCTTCTTTCCCTTTTTTAAGTGCACGTAAAGCGCCCCTGCTCCTCCATCTCTGACATGCGCTTCGTTCACTTTGGAGACATATTGGCCGAACGTTGCAAGCCACATTGGAACGTTTGTTTTCAAAGCCCCAAACTTTTTTTCTCCCCCGACATCATGTTTCTCGCCAACGCCAGTGATGACCAGAACAACTGATGAACCCATTAAGCTTTCTCGCAGGAGAAACGCCTTCAGCGCGGCATGAGCATCCGCCTGATTGAGGCCGTGGAGATCAAGCCTAGCATCGATGAATAGCTTAGTTCCTTTACGCCGCCGAAATAGCGATTGTTGCTCGGAAGCAATAGCTGACCAATCTTCTTCTAGAGAAGAATTATCACCGCGAGCCCTCGTCCTCCTCGCAATGGGCAGTGCGTATTGTTTGGATTCCTCCTTCAGTGGAGGCACCACCGAGGTAACCGAACGCCATAATCTTTCTTCTTCTGGTCGCAAACTGCGGGTGGTGCGCCTATACGTTTTCATCATTGCATCGCCGCCTTCGGCAAAAGCGCGATGAAGTCTAATTCATGCCGAATTAGACTCGCAATCGCTCCAGATTGCTCGCCAGATCCAACAAAGAAATCCCCCCTTGCCCGCCCTACGATAGCTGAGCCAGTGTCCTGAGAGATCGTGAGTCGGTGAAATTTCTTCCAGTCAGTCGAGGCAGACTGAAGATCGCCGCTCAAAAGAAAGGGAGTCCCATAAGGCCAAACGTTGCGGTCTGTCGCAAGTGAGACCATTGGAGTGAGCGCGACTCCCGCACCCCCAATCGGTCCGTCTACAAATTCGACGTCCAGAAAGCGGAAAAACACGAAGGATAAATTTCTCCAGAGCAGCTCTCGGCCTTTCTGCTGAGTTCCCTGTCCAGCAGATCGTACCCAGCTCTTTAGCGCTTCGAGAGACATTGCACTCGAAGGTATCTCCCCATTTTCGATCAAGATACGACCGATAGATGTGTACGGATGACCGTTGCGGCCATCGTAAACTAAGCGCCTGATAGTTCCATCTGGAAAGCATAAAGAGGCTGATCCCTGCACTTGGATCATAAATGCTTCTATCGGATCTTGTACCCATGCGATCGGCTTGTATTCGTGGATATTCATCTCTATCGATGCGCGAGGTCGTGTTTTTAACTCTTCTGATACGGGTCGCGCCAGTATTGGAAAGGTGAACCATCGATCTTGTTTATAGCCAGCATTTACAACAGGCTCATAATACCCTGTCAGAAATCCTGCCTTCCCGCGTTCGGGGCGAACGCGAAACGGGGCGAAGCAATCTGAAAAAAAATTCTTTGCTTCGCGAGGCGAACAGACCGCACGCGAAAGAGCTTGTTGCGCGAGCTTCTGAAACATATCTGGAGTGACACAGGCGCTACGTAGCGGCGGCGAGCGCTTTAAATGCATACAAGTCTTCACAAACGCATCGAGTGCGCTCCATGCCTGATTTTCTTCAAGCTCGTATAGCGCCGATTGACCAATCGGCTCTAACCAAGTCGGCGGTGGACTCTGCTGATCGCCAAACGAGTCAGAATAAATCAATGAGCGTCTTCCGTTGAAATGAGACGCCAATTTGGATCACTTGATGAGAGATCTCGCTTAAATGTCCATATGTCGATCACATCAGTTACGCGATCAGACGCCCCTTCCAATACTTCCTGAGTGCGCTTGTCACGAGTCACCGATATCAATTTAGACGCGAAGCGAATCATGATCTGCGCGTTGCTCCCATCGAGAAGAATGTCTTTGATCTCCGCCTTATCTATGGAAACCAAAGTGGTCTCGAGACTTTGCCCCGCTTCATTCCGCTGACGAATAGCCGATGCAAAGCTTTCATAGACGTCGTCGGCGAGCAAAGGCTGAAGGATTGGTAGGTCTCCCGCTGAAAAAGACTTCAAGATCAAATCGTAGGCCATTTTTGCGCCCTCGAGGAAATCCCTCGGATCAAATGATGGATCAATTTTCGAGATTTCATCGAGGCGCCGCCAGGTTTCAGTGCCAATGCTCGCAAATGGCGTCCAGCGTCCTGATTCGATCGTGGCGTCAGACTTCCCGCCGTTTGAAGCTTCGACTGAACTGGCTTTGCCCTCTGTTTTAGAGCGAAGCCGCCTCTCCTCGTTTTCCGGATCGCGGGTCCCCAAAATGGAACGCATCTTCCAAAAGACGAAAATCGCCACTAAGGCGAAAACAACCGTTGTCAGATCAATCTGATCGCTCATCATTGGCTCGTTTGTGGAAGAAAATCGTCTCCGTATCTACATGGGCAGGAATTCAGCGTCTATCAACTGCGTCCAAAGCAAACTTGAGCTGAAGTTTTGTTTGATTTATCTGTATTCTGTAAATTCGGCGTGCTAACCGAACCATCGGTGATTTTTCCAATTTCCCTCGGAGAGTGAATATGAACGAGAGCCAGACTATGGAGGCCTCGGGACCCGCGCCACAACTCAATGTGCTCGCCCAGTACATCAAAGATCTCTCCTTTGAGAATCCCAATGCCCCAAAATCTCTTGAGCCTCGGCAGCAAGCGCCTGAAATTTCTATTGAAGTTAATGTAGAAGCGAAACAGTTCACGGAAGCTGATTTCGAGGTTGGTCTGCACATTGAGGGGAAGGCGATTGAAAGTGGTTTTGTCCTTTTCCAATTCGAGCTCGCATTTGCGGGTGTCTTCCGTTTGCAGAACATCTCGCAACAGGATTTGCACCCGATCGTCATGATAGAATGTCCCCGCTTACTATTTCCGTTCGCGCGTCAAATTGTAGCCGATGCGGTTAGAAATGGGGGGTTCCCGCCCTTACTGCTTGAGCCAATTGATTTCGTCTCGCTATACAGGCAGCGCATCGCCGAACAACAAGGCGGAAGCAATCTCCAGTCGTGACCTAAGGAAAAAAAGTCTTCCAAAAGGCTTTTTCTCCAAGAGAGTTCCTTAGTTCAGCGTGAGCCTCCGCTTCCTCCGCCGAAAGCAATTGTGGAGGCGGGGCGCGTAACCTGTTGGTCTTCTGCGGAATGACTATTTGCTGCGGCTTGACGCTCGGCTTCACACTTTGAAGAACGAGCGTCGTCTGCCTTCCACCAGTTAACTCTATGTAGACATCAGCGAGGATTTCGGCGTCGAGGAGCGCGCCGTGTTTCGTTCGGCGCGAATTATCTATTTTGTACCTGGAACACAAAGCGTCGAGGCTATTTGAGGCGCCGGGGTGCTTTTTTCGTGCGAGCGCCAGCGTATCAACGACCCTCTCGCGTGAGAGAGGTTTACGCCCGCCCGCCAAAAGCTCAGCATTTAAAAACTTAATGTCGAAGTCTGCATTGTGGATTACGAGCCGCGATTCTCCGATGAAGGCGACGAATTCATCTACAACTTCGATGAATTTCGGCTTCCCTCTCAGGAACTCGGTAGACAGACCATGGACACGAAACGCTTCATCCGGAACGCTGCGTTCAGGATCAAGATAGGCATGAAATGTCTGTCCAGTAGGCACAGAGTTCAACAATTCGACGCACCCGATCTCGACGATCTTGTCTCCGTTTGTCGGATCCAGGCCCGTTGTTTCGGTATCGAGAATTATTTCGCGCACGGACGCCATCTCCCGTTATGACCTAAGTGATCTAAGCAACGACCTAACGTCTTGCCTCAGCTCTTCCAGTCCCCGAGAAGTGTCGAAGACGATGTGGGCGGATTGCATTTTTTCATAAGAAGGCATTTGACGACTACGAATCATTTCCAATTTTTCGCGTGTCATTCCTGGCCTGCGTAGAACTCGATTTTCTTGCATGTGTGCGGGCGCGCTAACGACAAGGACGATATCAACGTCGTGCTCCAAACCACGCTCGAAAAGCAAAGGAATATCCAAAACGGCAAGGGCATGTCCTGCTGACCTAGCGCGCTGAAGAAATCGATTTCTCTCGCGGGCGATAAGCGGATGGATGACATTCTCCACCGCACTAAGCAATTCTGGCGCGCGCAAGATTGCGTCAGCCAGAGTTTTTCTTTTAACTATTCCATTCTCTACAAACGAATGATCTATTTCAGCGATCAAAGAAGCCGCTTCACTAGCGTAAAGCTTATGAACGCATTGGTCTGAATCATGGACAGGAATGCCTTCAGCCACAAAAAAACCAGCGGTTGTTGTTTTGCCCATCCCAATTGATCCGGTCAAACCAATGATCATCATCGCCTTAATCTCCCGTTTTATGGGATCGAAAGAACGATGCTATGAGCGGCACAGGCAGTCCCAAAACTGTTGAACTATGTCCGTCGTAATGCGCTATCTTCTCAAAATCTTTAGCTTCAGATCTGTACCCGCCCAAAGTACCTATGAAATGATCGCCATGCTCACAAATCCGATCAAGATCGGAAGAGCTCAAGTATCTCATATACACTTGAGCGCTTTCAACCGCGCGCATAACGATCGCGGGACCCAAGCAGATACATACTCCTGTATGAAGCCAGTGTCGCTTACCTGAAAGGCGCTCCAGTCTTTCCCTTACTTCCTGCTCATTTCTTGTTTTTGAAAAAATCTCACCATCACAATCCAAAATTTGATCGGCGCCAATAGTGAACTCATTTGATCTGCGCGCTACGGAAAGAGATTTTTCTATAGCGAGAGAAAGAGCTATCTCGGAAGGTGAGGATCCTATCGCTGAAAGTCGCTTTTTAAGCGGTTCTTCGTCCACACCTGAATCCATTTGAGTGAAGAAAAAACCGGCATCGGTCAGTAATCGACTTCGGATTTCGCTTTTGCTCGCAAGATACAGATGAGCCATGATTTACTCGTTCAGATCGTCTTGTTTTTGACGCTGCTCTTTTAGCAAATCAATGATGGCGGCCGCGGTTTCCTCAATTGAACGACGAGTAACGTCTATGATAGGCCATTGATTTTGTCGGAAGAGTTTTTTTGACTCAGTTATCTCTTCGGCTACTGAAAACTTATCCACGTAACTTGTATCCTGCTCCGCATTGAGTCCCAGAAGTCGATTTTGTCTGATTTGTACAATGCGTTCGGGCGAAGCTAAAAGACCGACGATCAGAGGCCGTTTCAATTCATATATCGCCGATGGTATTGGAACGCCTGGAACTAGTGGAAGATTGGCTGTCTTAATGCCTCTGTTGGCCAAGTAAATGCTAGTAGGAGTTTTAGAAGTACGACTAACGCCCATCAAAAGAACATCGGCTTGTTCAAGATCGTCGGCAAGCTGACCGTCGTCATGAAGCATGGTGTAGTTTAACGCATCTATTCGTTTGAAATACTCTGCATTCAACATGTGTTGAGCGCCAGGACGTGACGCCGAGACTGTCCCGAGATAGGCCTGAAACGAGTCGAATATTGGCTGTAGCACGGAAAGAAATGGGCTTCCCATCTGCTGACAAGCTGTTTCGAGTTCCTGCGCGAGAGTTTTGTCGACGAGCGTATATAAGACTATCCCCGGCGCCGTCGCGATTTCCGCTATAGCCCGCTCAAGTTGAAGCTTGTTTCTGATAAGAGGATAAACGTGCTCTATTGCGCCTACGCCTTGGAATTGGGACGTTACGGCTCGACTTACGGCGATGAGTGTTTCTCCTGTCGCGTCGGATACCAGGTGCAGGTGAAAATAGCTTCGGTTCATAAACCCGCTTTCGTATCGCTCAACGTGTGAATAGACTGATTGGAGATGTTAATAACTTTTCGTCGTCTCTCCAATCTTTTCAAGTTTTCCGACATAGCTGCATCTTTGGTCCCCTAGTCCGGATCGGTTGAGGATGATTCTTCTTTTTGAAACGCTTTGGTTTTAAACTTGACGACTTGAAACATAAGCTTTCGCTATTCATTTAAATATCTGAATTTAAATAGCTTAAGAGCGAATTTTCCGGTTATCCCCAAGGTGTGATTAACTGTTCAACGAAAAGCAACCAGTTAATTGTTAGTTAAAAGACAGGAGGTTTTGTTTTCCGGAGACCAGAAACAATAAAAGATAAAAATAGGAATCGTTTTTCTTTATTAGTTAGAATGAAAATGATCTTATGGACGTTGATTTTTCGGCGTTGATGTTTTAACAAAATCTCCTCTCCTCATTAGAAGTTGCCTTGTCCTGCGCGTTTCAGCGCTTAAGGCCGCTTCTTGATCAACTTCAATTTCGTAGACCAGGCCGTATTGGCTTGTTCACGTGCAATTGGAAGCGCCCCATGCGGGAAATCAAACTTCACGAGCTGAAGCTTAAATCTCCGACCGAGTTACTTGCCTTTGCTGAGGAGCATGAAGTCGAAAACGCTTCGATTATGCGCAAGCAAGAATTGATGTTTGCGATCCTCAAGCAGTTAGCGAGTAAAGATATTGAGATAATAGGCGTCGGCGTCGTTGAGGTTTTGCAAGACGGTTTTGGCTTTCTCCGTTCTGCTGATGCCAATTATCTTGCTGGTCCGGATGACATTTATATTTCACCCTCTCAGATTCGTAGATTTGGCTTAAGAACTGGCGATACCGTCGAGGGTTTAATCAGAAGTCCTAAAGAAGGAGAACGCTATTTTGCGCTCCTAAAAGTCAACACGATTAATTTCGAAGATCCGGAAAAAGCTCGTCACAAGGTTCATTTCGATAATCTTACGCCTTTGTATCCGGATGAACGGCTTAAACTTGAAATCGAAGATCCTACCCGTAAGGACTTTTCGTCTCGTGTGATTGATATAGTTTCACCGATTGGCAAAGGACAAAGAGCGCTTATCGTTGCGCCGCCAAGGACGGGGAAAACAGTACTTCTCCAAAATATCGCGCAAGCTATCACATCAAATCATCCGGAATGTTATCTTATTGTTTTATTGATTGATGAGCGTCCGGAAGAAGTGACTGATATGCAGAGATCCGTAAAAGGCGAGGTCGTTTCCTCAACCTTTGACGAACCTGCCGTGCGTCACGTGCAGGTTGCGGAAATGGTCATTGAGAAGGCGAAACGCCTTGTTGAGCATGGTCGCGACGTTGTCATCCTTCTTGATTCTATCACCAGGCTTGGGCGAGCTTACAACACTGTTGTCCCGTCTTCGGGGAAGGTGTTAACCGGCGGTGTCGATGCAAATGCGTTGCAGCGCCCAAAACGTTTTTTCGGCGCAGCACGAAATATTGAAGAAGGCGGGTCCCTTACAATTATTGCGACCGCATTGATCGATACAGGTTCCCGTATGGACGAGGTGATTTTTGAAGAGTTCAAGGGGACAGGTAACAGCGAAATTATTCTCGATCGTAAGGTGGCCGATAAGCGCGTTTTCCCTGCGATAGACATAACGCGCTCGGGTACTCGCAAGGAGGAATTGCTTGTGCCAGCGGATATACTCAAGAAGATGTACGTGTTACGGCGTATCTTGAACCCTATGGGAACGGTCGACGCCATCGAGTTTCTCTTGGGCAAGCTGCGTGAAACACCAAAAGGAAACTCCACGTTCTTTGACTCGATGAATACGTAAGGTCAGAGGGTCTTGGATGGCGGACACGATTTTCGCTCAATCCACGCCTCTTGTACGTTCGGCGATCGCCATTTTTCGTATCAGCGGTCCATTGAGCTCTGATATTGGTTACACCTTAACTGGAAAGTCGCTTCGACCACGCTGCGCGGAATATGTGCGGATAAGTCATCCCATCTCTGGCGCTATAATTGATTTTTGTCTTGCGCTTTGGTTTCCAGGTCCAAATAGCTTCACCGGAGAAGATTTATTGGAGCTGCAAACCCATGGGGGTTTTGCGGTATGCCGTGAAGTCTATTCGGCGTTGGCGCAGTTTCCTGGTGTTCGCATGGCTGAACCCGGTGAGTTTACGAGACGCGCATTTAACAATGGAAAGATAGATCTCAGCTCTACAGAAGCGCTTGCTGACCTGATCAATGCGGACACACAGCAGCAACATCGGCAAGCTATGCATCGGATGATTGGTGGCTTTGTTGATTATTTTCATGAATGGCGTCAGGAAATCGTGGGCGCTAGAAGCTTGATCGAAGCGAGCATCGATTTCAGTGACGAGCCAGAAGTCCAAATTAATGTTGAGGCTTCAGTTAGAGCTTCATTGACCAAGCTTCGTGAGTCGGTTTCATCGGTTATAGCTCGGTCTAAGCGTTATTATTCCATCCGGGAAGGGTTTCAGGTATTAATCGCTGGGCCGCCTAATGCGGGTAAATCCACTTTGATGAACGCTCTCGCACAGAGGCGCGTGTCTATTGTTTCCGATATGCCGGGAACAACCCGCGATCTCGTGGAGGTAAAGGTCGAGGTTGAAGGTTATCCGATAATTTTCATCGATTCTGCAGGCTTGCGGGAAACTGCCGATAAGGTCGAGCAAGAAGGCGTTAGGATTGCGCTCGAGAGAGCGCGCTCTTCGAACCTAGTACTCTGGCTTTTCGGAAAAAAGGAAGAGCGGGCCGCACCAGAACTTGGGAGCGAGGTCGTCGCTGTAGCGTCGAAGCGGGATATTGAGCCATTATCGGAAGGGGCTATAAATATTTCGTCCGTTACGGGGCAGGGAATTGATGAGTTGCTTCGCTTCATCATAGGTCGAGCCCGGGATGTTATTGGCGAAGGTGAGGGAGGCGCTATTCTTTACGCGCGTCAGCAGACCGCCGCGTTGAGGTTCGCCGAAGCCCTCGAACGCGCAATTTTCAGTTTAGACTTGGGCTCATCGGAGCTCTGCGCATTTGAGCTCGTTTCGGCTGGCGAGTTTTTGCAAGCGGTCGAAAGCGATATATCACACGAAGAGTTACTCGATAATATTTTTTCACAGTTTTGCTTGGGTAAATAGCTCTCTGTTTCACGTGAAACGATGGGATGGCTTGTGTGGTCAGGTTGGATGTCATTGTTATTGGTGGTGGCCATGCTGGATGTGAAGCCGCGGCGGCTGCTGCAAGGATGGGTGCATCCACAGCGTTGGTGACGCACAAGATAGCTTCCATAGGGGAGATGTCGTGCAATCCCGCGATCGGCGGTATTGGCAAAGGACATCTCGTGCGAGAGATTGACGCGCTTGATGGACTAATGGGTCGGGTCGCAGACGCTGCCGCCATCCAGTATCGTGTGCTGAATAAATCAAAAGGCCCAGCTGTTCGAGGCCCGCGCGTTCAGGCCGATCGCTCGTTGTATAGGCGAGCGATGCAGGAGGCTATCTTAGGGACAGCTAATCTCATCTTGATCGAGGGTGAGGCCGTTTCATTGGGGCTAGTAGGAGATCGAATCGGCTCCGTGACCTTGTTAGACGGCCGGACTTTAAAGTGTGACGCCGTTGTCGTTGCTACAGGGACGTTTTTGTCCGGGGTGCTTCACGTCGGCGGAAAGCAATCAATAGGCGGTCGCTTTGGGGATGCGGCAGCGATTGATTTAGCTGATTCCCTTCGGTCGTCGGGCTTCAAACTCGCCCGTTTAAAAACAGGCACTCCCGCGCGCCTTGATGGACGAACCATTGACTGGGCCAGTTTGGAGCCACAGTTTGGCGATTCGGATCCGGAACCATTTTCTCTTTTGTCACCGAAGCCGCTTGGAAAGCAGGCTCCTTGCTATGTCACTTGGACAAACCCGCGCACGCATGAAGTAATTTCAAGCAACCTACATACATCGCCTATGTTTGCAGGAGCTATCACAGGGGCAGGGCCGAGATATTGCCCTTCCGTCGAGGATAAGGTCTTCCGGTTTGCGGATCGAGACAGGCATCAGATCTTTCTCGAGCCAGAGAGCTTTGACGGCATTAGTGTTTATCCGAATGGAATCTCAACCTCTCTCCCCGAAGAGGTTCAGCGGGACTTTATTCGAACAATTCCCGGGCTTGAACGAACACGAATTCTAAGGTGCGGGTACGCTATAGAGTATGATTTCGTGGATCCAAGATCTCTGAAGCGAAACCTGGAAGTCAAACATGTGACTGGCCTGTTTTTGGCTGGTCAGATCAATGGGACTACTGGATACGAAGAGGCCGCAGCTCAGGGGATTTATGCTGGCGTCAACGCAGCGCTCCGTGCGGCAGGGAAGGAAGAGTTCCATTTATCTCGAGCGAGCAGTTATATTGGGGTTCTGGTTGACGATCTTACGTCAAGAGGCGTCACCGAGCCCTACAGGATGTTCACGTCTCGCGCCGAGTATCGTTTAAGCTTGAGGGTGGACAATGCAGATGTTCGTCTGACCCCTCTGGGCGTCCAGGTTGGATGCGTAGGCGATTTGCGAGCACGTAAATTCTTGGCCGAAAAAGGCGAACTTGATAAAGTCAGGAATATTCTTGAAAGCGTAACGCTTTCTCCCTCTGTTGCGAGACGATTTGGGCTTGATGTCAATCTCGATGGCGCTCGGAGATCGCTTTTCGAGGTTCTTTCTAGGCCCGGCGTTCGGTTCGAAGATCTAATTTCGATTTCACCCGACCTCAGCCTTGCCTCACATTCGATTCGGCGTCGAATTGAATCCGATGCAATTTACGCCGTCTATGTTGACAGGCAGAAAGAGGATATTGAAGCGACTGAGCGTGATGAGAGGGTTAGGTTTCCAAACAACTTTTCATTCGATCAGGTCTCCGGTCTGTCAAATGAATTGAAGGCCAGATTAGCTAAGCACCCTCCGGCGAGTCTTGGACAAGCAAAAGCCATGGAAGGCATGACGCCGGCAGCGATCACCCTACTTCGCGCTTCGTTGCGTCAGCAGAAGATCGCAGGTTCTTGAAGTGACAAGGATCGTCTCATCTTGGGAGGATTATTGTTCGGTGGAGCCTGTTTCACGTGAAACAGTCACGGCCTTGCGAGTATATGAGCGGTTGCTCAGAGAATGGTCCTCTAAGCTTAACATTGTTGCTCCAAAAACTCTCACGGATGTATGGCTGAGACATTTCGCAGACAGCCTGCAGCTGCGAAAGCTCACGCACCAGGCAAAAGTCCTTATCGACATAGGGTCGGGAGGTGGGTTTCCTGGTTTACCTCTCGCCATTTCCGCGATTGGTAGCGGGGGTGTTTTTCATCTTGTGGAATCGGACCAGCGAAAATGTGCATTCTTGCGGGCGGTTGCTTTGGAAACCGGCGCGAAGGTGGAGATCCATGCAGCTCGAGTCGAGGAGCTAACTGGCAAGCTTCCTGTTCCTGACGTTCTTACTGCGCGGGCCCTTGCCAGCCTCGAAACCCTTTTGGCGATCGCTGAACCATATCTCCTAAGTGGCTCGATCTGCGTATTCCCCAAGGGCCGCGACTATGCTCGCGAATTGACCTCAGTCGGCCATAGGGATAACTATGTGATCGAGACTCACGAAAGCTTGACCAGCTCAGAGTCAAAAATATTCACGGTCCGCGCTGTCTGAAGCGCCACTCTCGGCAAGGTTTTGCGATGCGGGTCATAGTGTTGGCCAACCAAAAGGGTGGCGTCGGGAAAACCACTACCGCCATTAACCTGGGCACAGCCCTAGCAGCTATTGGCGAGAAAGTCCTGATCGTCGATCTTGACCCTCAAGGAAATGCATCGACAGGCCTCGGCATTGATCGGCGCAGCAGAAACATCTCCACTTATGATGTCATCAGAGGAGAGTCGACCCTTTTGCGGGTGGCGAAGCCAACGGCTGTTCCCCGTTTGTTCGTTGCGCCTTCGACGCTCGATTTGCTAGGTGTTGAACTTGAAATTGCACATGAAAAAGATCGATCTTTCAGGATGCGGAAGGCGGTCGAAGAACTTGGGCGGCAGGAGAATGCGGATCCGTTCACTTATGTTCTATTCGACTGCCCGCCGTCATTGAATCTGCTGACTATCAATGCGCTTGCCGCCGCGAACAGCGTTCTCGTCCCGCTGCAATGCGAGTTTTTCGCTTTAGAGGGGTTGTCGCAGCTTCTCTCCACTATTGAAGAGGTTAAGCGGTCTCTCAACCCTAGCCTTAACATCCATGGCGTTGTTTTGACCATGTTTGACCCGCGAAACAACTTGGCGACCCAGGTTGCAGCGGATGTCCGTGAGTTCCTCGGCGACAAGGTATATGACACGATCATTCCCCGAAACGTACGGGTCTCCGAAGCGCCTTCTCATGGGAAGCCTGTCCTTCTTTATGATCTGAAATGCAGTGGAAGCCAGGCGTATCTCAAGCTGGCCTCTGAAATGATTCAGCGGGAGAGGCGGCTTAGGGCCGCCTAATCAAGATGTCTGATGAAAATCGCCCACGTTTGGGTCGAGGCTTGGCGAGCCTACTCGGCGATATGGCCCCCGCGCCGAGCTCGCCGCAAGGATTGAAACGGCTGTCGCTGGATCTGATCAAGCCCAATCCTCGCAATCCTCGCCGCACCTTTGTAGAATCGGATCTTTCCGAACTTGTCGATTCTATTCGACAACGCGGGGTCATCCAGCCCGTCGTCGTGCGTAAATCTGATCGAAATGTTGACGAGTACGAGTTGATTGCAGGTGAGCGGCGCTGGCGAGCAGCCCAGCGGGCCGGCCTTCATGACATACCAGCAATCATAGTCGAAGCGACAGATAAGGAGACTCTCGAGTTAGCAATCATCGAGAATGTTCAGCGTTCGGACCTTAATCCGATCGAGGAGGCGCTGGGATATGAGCAGTTGATCAACGATTTCGGCTATTCCCACATTGAGCTTGCATCAGCGATCGGGAAAAGCCGCAGTTATCTGGCAAATAGTATGCGGTTGCTCAAACTACCCGACGCCGCGCGGAAGTTGGTGTCTGAGGGCGCGCTTTCCGCTGGACACGCACGCGCTTTGCTAGCTGTCGAAAATCCCGATGAAACAGCGCGGTTGGCTGTTGATAAAGGACTAAGTGTTCGCGACATCGAACGCATGGCTCAAAACAGCAAAAAAACTCAGACAAGCAACAATGCGAACACACCACGCTCCGATGATCCCAACACACGCGCTTTGGAGAAGGATCTTACGGATGCGCTTGGCTTACCTGTCACATTGCAAGTTCTAGGTGAACAGGGAAGCCTTATTGTCTCCTTTAAGACGCTCGACCAATTGGATTTGATTATCCGTAAATTGAAGCAAGGTTAGCGTCCAGCCGAATAAGCGACGTTCAGAAGAACTCTGGATACGATCTCCCGCTGGAGCCGCGGCTCTCGTCTTATGTTTCCTAGTGCTTCCTGCAGTCTCTGCAACTGAAGCGATAACGCTGACGCGCTCCATTTTCTCAGCTGCGCCGAAACGGCTGATCTCCGAGACCCGAACAAACGCGGGAATCTCTCCAGTGCCTGCTCCGCGCTCTTTCCGTTTTCGATTTCCAATCTCGCGCTAAGAAGATTCATACAATGCGCTGTAGCGAGGGAGAGTAGGGCGTTCGCCTCTGTGTGTCTGAAGGCTATCTCGACCTTTTCCGACACCCCGGTTCTGGTCCCATCAAAAGCGGAGAATATAACTTCGTCGAAATTCCAGCTCGCTGCGTCAGATACGATGTCTACGACATCCCCTTCGTCCACGGTGCGACCTCCATGGCAGTAGAGGAGAAGCTTCTCCAGCTCGCTTCTTGTCAGCAGACGATCGCCCCCTAAAGAATTCATTAGAAGCGCCCGACCAGATGCCGAAATTTGCATGTTCTGCTTGGAAAGCTCCTCGTCGATCAGAATGGAGATTTCACGCGGTCCATCAGGCCAGCAATCTAAAACCGCTGCCTTGTTCGAGCGCGAGCAAAGTTTTTTGAGAGCTGAATCCGCCTTAAGTTGTCCAGCCTCAACGAGGACTTTGTTCTCTATCTCGTCTAGGGAGAGAATGTGAGCAAGTGATTTGGTGAAATTCTTCGATCCTGCAGAAATCCAAATGATCCGCTTATCGCCGAAGAGGCTAATGGATAGCACTTCGTCCGCGAGCCGTTTCTCGTCTGTGGCTAACGCATCGCCATCGATGCGGAAAACCTCTAGATGACTAGCCTTTGATCCGCCAATGCTAGCTATTATTTTGGCGCACTGCTCTGAAACGAGCCCAGTGTCAGATCCGCAAACAAGAAACACAGAATAGGGACCTGGAAGATCCCGGAAGAATTTCTGTGCATCCTGTCGCTTGATATCAACCAAAGCAGTTTCACCGCGAAGACGAAATGTCAGAAATCAGCTTAAGGCGGATTTGCTCGGCAAGCGCTCTAGCCGCCTTCAACTCAGCGTCCCGCCCCGCTCGCATATTCGAATATCTCTGGCTCGTTCGATCATAGCTGATGAGGGTGAAAGCGACCCCTGACGCGATAGTATTGTCTGAGCTTATGGGCTTCAGTCGATATTCAGCGTCGACCATAAAACTCGCAGCGGAGGCGCGGCCGCTTACAGTGTCAATTACTGGTGTTTGAACTTTTTGATTCAAATTCACATGCAAACGATATTTGGGCGCCCCGCCCA
Organism: uncultured Beijerinckia sp.; assembly: GCA_964645525.1. Lineage (GTDB taxonomy): Bacteria > Pseudomonadota > Alphaproteobacteria > Rhizobiales > Beijerinckiaceae > Terripilifer. Next base: position 85,026 of record CAZYBF010000001.1, on the reverse strand, counting down.
AACCCGAGCCTGAAAAAGCGAATGCAAGTTCATTCGCTAGATAATGTCCCATGCGATCGGGTATGGGCTCAACTTTAATCGCGCTAAGCTCGCTAATGAGGCCCCCTCCCTCCGCCCCAGCCAAAAGCGGTTTGAAACAACCACCTTGCGAGATTGCGAGGAGCAAGACGCCAAAAACTCGCACTGCGTTAGAAAACGACATTGATGATCCTTTGCGGGACAATCACAACCTTTTTCACTTTTGCATCACCGACAATATTTCGGACGGCTTCCAAATTGAGAGCTTGGGCTTCCAACTCAGCCGCGTCAATGTCCTTAGCAGCCCAAATCTCGGCGCGCTTTTTACCATTCACTTGAACAGGAATGAGCACGGTGTCGTTCTCTGCGAGCGCTGGGTCAAAATCGGGCCATTTCGCCTCCGAAAGCTGGACGTCATGACCAAGGCGCTCCCAACATTCCGAAGCGAGGTGGGGCATGATTGGGCTAAGCATCGCGATCAGAAAATCAGCAGCTTCCTGAAGCGCCGTTGAAAGTTCTGCATCAACAGCGCCATCTATGGATGTGATCTTTTGGTTGAGGAAATTGGCCAGCTTTCGGATTTCGGCTACCGCTGTGTTGAAGCGCAGCCTCTCGTAATGCTGCTCAGTTCGGGCTAGCGCGCTATGTGCGAAGCGGCGAATCTGCAGTGGATCAAGATTGCATTGCGTCACAGCATCTGCGTGGGGGCTTCTAAGGTTATCTACGGCGCTGATGAGTCGCCAAACCTGCTGCGCAAAACGGGCTGCTCCCTGAACGCCCTCCTCGCTCCAAATCACGTCGCGGTCTGGAGGCGAGTCCGAAAGCACGAAAAGCCTCGCTGTATCGGCTCCATAGTCCATTATAATGTCGTCGGGATCGACGACATTCTTTTTCGACTTGGACATTTTTTCGATTGAGCCGATCCGGATCGGAGATCCGTCTTTCTTTGACTTGGCGCGCCTCGTATCGCCCACGCCCTCAATCATGACGTCGCTTGGAAACACCCAGCCGCCGCTAGCATCAGAATAGGTCTCGTGAACCACCATGCCTTGCGTAAAAAGGCCTTCGAATGGCTCTGAAAGGGACACATGTCCAGTTTGTTGCATCGCTCGCGTGAAGAAACGGGAATACAATAGGTGCAGAACTGCATGTTCAATGCCCCCAATGTATTGATTCACCGGCAACCAAGAATCGACGGCCGACCTTGTCGTCGGAGCTCCATCATTGTGTGGGTCCGTGAACCGAGCGAAATACCAGGAAGAATCCACGAATGTGTCCATAGTGTCCGTTTCACGGACGGCCGCTTGTCCGCAGCTTGGACATACGGCTGATTTCCATTTTTCGTGCCTGTCCAGCGGGTTCCCCGGACGGTCGAATGAGACGTCTTTCGGCAGTTCAATCGGGAGCTGGTCTTCGGGAACCGGCACCGTTCCACAAGCGTCGCATTTTACAATCGGAATGGGACAGCCCCAGTAGCGCTGTCGGGAAACGCCCCAATCTCTCAAGCGGTAATTGATCTGTCGCTTACCTTGGGGCTTACCCAGCAGCAACTGCGACTCTAGCCTCGAAGCAGCCTCGTTCCACGCATCATCGTTGCTCAGGCCGTCTAAGAAACTCGAGTTGATCATGATACCGGGGCCATCGTAAGCCTCGGCGGTTATTCGGAAGGTTTCTGGATTTACTTCGGCTGGGCAAACTACAGGCGTGTTGTTGAGCCCATATGCGTTCGCGAAATCTAGGTCACGTTGATCGTGCGCCGGACAGCCAAACACCGCCCCCGTCCCGTATTCCATTAGAACGAAGTTAGCGATGTAAATGGGTATACGCCAACTTGGGTCGAATGGGTGTCGAGCGTCAAGGCCGGTTGCAAACCCCTTTTTCTCTGCGGTCTCTAAAGCCGCAAGAGAGGTGCCGCTTTGCTTACACTCTTCAATGAACTTCGCAGCGTCAGGATTGGACTTTGAGATCTCTCTAGCTATCGGATGATCATGGGCGACTGCGATGAATTTCGCCCCGAACAATGTGTCTGGCCGCGTTGTATAGACCGCCACTTCCTCGCAAATGGGGGTGTCTATGACCTCAAAACGAAGCAGCAAGCCTTCCGATTTGCCAATCCAGTTTTTTTGCATCAATCGGACTTTCTCCGGCCAGCGATGCAGGTCGCCAAGTGAGTCGAGCAAGTCCTCTGCAAATTCGGTTATCTTAAAAAACCACTGTGTTAATTCACGCTGCTCTACGACAGCACCTGAACGCCAACCTTTTCCGTCGATGACCTGCTCATTGGCGAGAACTGTCTGGTCAATCGGGTCCCAGTTCACTTTCGCTTTTTTCCGATACACCAGCCCGGCCTTATAGAAGTCCAAGAACATCTTTTGCTGGTGCTTGTAGTAGCTCGGATCGCATGTGGCGATCTCGCGGCTCCAATCGATGGAAAGCCCCATCGTCTTCAACTGGGCGCGCATGGACGCGATGTTTTGATAAGTCCATTCCGCAGGATGCACTTTGTTTTGCATCGCGGCGTTTTCCGCCGGCATTCCGAAAGCGTCCCAACCCATCGGATGTAAGACGTTCAGTCCTTTGGCGCGTTTGAATCTGGCCACGACGTCCCCCATCGCGTAATTGCGAACGTGACCCATGTGAATGCGGCCGGAGGGATAGGGGAACATCTCCAGCACATAGTATTTGGGGCGTGGGTCATCGTTGCGGACGGCGAAGGTATTCCCAGTCTCCCAGACAGCCTGCCACTTCGCTTCCACTTCGCGGGGATTGTACCGTTCCGAGAGCATCTTGATTTCGTTGCCTGTGCTCGTTGAAAAGATGCGTTGCAATGAGCATTATTACGAAACTTGGTCAATCTTAGATGGCCGCTCGCGCGGCTCTGCGGCGATGGAAGATGCTGGAAAATCCGCTTGGCGATAATGGAGCCTTCCCTGATTTTGGTGACGCCGCAAGGCGTCTCTCCTTCATTAACGAGCGAATCGCCAGATGCTTGGACTTATCCGGTCGCGCTCCAGGCTCGGTGTGCTTAACTGCTGTCACAAAGCAGCGATCCGCAGCCGAAATCCAAGCCTTAATCTTGGCCGGTCAGCGCGTCTTCGGCGAAAACCGTGTCCAGGAAGCAGCGCGTAAATGGCCGAGCCTGCGAAAGATTCACCCCCATCTAGATCTTCGCCTGATCGGACCTCTCCAATCCAATAAGGTTCGCGAAGCCTGTGCCGTTTTCGATGCGATTGAAACGCTGGATAGGCCTTCGTTGGCAGAGGCCCTAGCAAAAGAGTTTGCAAGGATCGGCATTGTTCGGGAGCTCTATGTACAAGTTAATGTGGGTGATGAGCCTCAGAAGGCCGGAGTGTCGCTTAGCGAAGCAGATCAATTCATTCAGCGTTGTCGATCGGAGTATCACCTAAACATTGCTGGCCTGATGTGCATCCCTCCCGCTGGCCAGCAGGCAGCACCGTACTTCGCGCTTTTGTCGAAAATCGCACGCCGGCATGGCCTTGAACAGCTGTCGATGGGCATGAGCGCGGATTTCGAAATAGCTATTCAACTCGGAGCTACGCGCGTGCGAATCGGGAACGCATTGTTTCAAGCAGCTAGATGAGGATTGCGAAGTTCGCCTTCACGCGTTGGAGCAGCTTTTTCAAATCTGACGCTTCAAGCGCGACGCATCCAGCCGTGTATCCTGAGCCGCTTTTTTGATGCATGAAAATGGCGCTGCCCCGCTCGAGAACTCGCGGGCTAGTATTGTATTCGATTACGAGCAAAAGATCGTACTCATGGCCCACCACCCAAAGCTTTTCGTGACGATAAGCCGCTGGCTCTTTCCCGTGGCGATTGTATGTGAAGCTGGTCGCGTCGTCAGACCAGACATCTGCACTATTCAGATGCCTGATCTTGACAAGAGTTGAGGGCCTCTTGATCCGATCAGCACGAAAGTATGCGCAATTGATCTTGAACTTTCCTTTGGGAGTGCGCTTATCTCCTTCCCTCTTCATATAATGGGCGCCGTTCTCGCCGATATCGCATTTGAAATACACGATCCCAGCTTGGATGAAATAGCTGGAACGCCCATGTCGAAGCGCTATGGATCTCAAATGAACAGTCGCGAGCTTGCTTCCGGCTCGTTTTACCTCGGTCTTGCTGGAATCACGCCTGCGTCGCATGATGTATTCTCGTCAGCCATTCACTTTGATGTGGAGCGGAAAAAAGTTGACTCATGTCCTTCTCATTTCCGACTCGGAAGCGCTCGCCTCGACACTCTTGGAGCAGATGAGCCCCGGCGCTGATTTCAGACTTGAGTGGATGTATACTGTCGACATTAAGTCAGCATCGAATGCAGCGGGAGCGATTCCAGACATATTGGTCACCGGAATACTCCACTCATCGCAAGAGGCCGTGGTCATAAACCGTTCTCTTCGACATCTTGGCTGGGACCTTCCGATGATCATTATTGCGGATCGAGGATTTGAGGCGGACGTCGGAGCTTCGATCGTCATGCAGGCGCCGTTTAGATGCTCCCAATTCCTAAAGATGATTAATTCGGCCCTCGTATCGGTTGCGACGGAACGAGACATGCTTTGGATGATTTCCGGTTGCAAATACTATCCGGGCGAGAAACAACTCGTAAATGGTGCGAACGCTATCTTTCGCCTCACCGAAAAAGAGGCAGCTATCCTGGCGCGCCTTTATAAAGCCGACGGAGAGTCGGTTTCGAGGGAAGAACTGCTTCGTGATCTGTGGGGATATCACGCCGAGGCCGAAACCCACACTGTGGAAACACACATTTACAGATTGCGGCAAAAGCTTGAGCCGGATCCAGCCCAAGCTAGCATTTTGGTGACGGATACAAACGGATACAGGCTCAACCTTGATCTTTAGATCAGATCGGCAATAACCGGGACATGGTCCGACGGTCGATCCCATCCTCTTGTTTCTTTGAAAATTTCAGTTTTTTTCACTGCGCCGGAAAGTGGCTCGCTGACCCATATGTGATCAAGACGGCGCCCCTTGTTCGCAAGAAGCCAGTTCGGGGAGCGATAACTCCACCACGTGAAGACTTTTTCCGGTTCTGGAGCTTGGTTGCGGATAGGGTCGACCCATCCCCCTGACTCAAATAGCGATATGAGCCGCTCAACTTCTTCGGGCGTGTGACTGACCACTTTGAGCAACGCTTTATGGTTCCAGACGTCATGCTCAAGAGGCGCTACGTTTAGGTCGCCCAAGAGAACTCTATTTTGGCTGGAGGCAGCCGGAGATGCGAAAAAGCTTTTCATCTCCTCAAGAAATTCAAGCTTGTGCTTGAATTTTGGATTCGCCTCCACGCTTGGAACATCCCCTCCCGCGGGCACGTAAAAGTTATGAATTTCAATGTCTGAAAAATTTGCCCCACCAGAGCAAATTCTTGCTGAAACATGACGCGCTTCGCCTTTGGAACAAAAGTCTTGCGTCTGAATATCGTCCAGAGGCAAACGCGAGGCAATTGCGACGCCATGATAGCCCTTCTGCGCGTTCACAGCGAAGTGCTGGTAACCCATTTCTTTAAGAGATGAGAAGGGAAACTCAGCCTCTCGGCATTTTATTTCCTGAAAACAAAGAACATCAGGTCTGCTGATCTTAACGAAGCGAGAAACGGTTTCAATTCGAAGTCGAACAGAATTGATGTTCCATGTTGCTATGCGTATCGCCATAAGTCGTAACCAATCAATTGTTTCTTTGCGGCTCAGGGCGTCTCATAGCGCTCATAGTTGATCACGAATAGAGACCGCTCCGGACGTTTTGTTTGATCTATATTAGATAAACGCACCCTTGTCTCTCCCCCCTGAGCGTCCATCACGATCCATTGGGAAAGAACAAAGTCAGAGGCCCTGAAAAAAAGGTCGATCTTTGTTGTTCCACCAAACGTCGATTTATCTTCGACCCGTACGATCACGAAATCAGCATCAGAAGATACGTTGATGACGCTCGTATCCTGCGCCAGATTTATATTGGCCTTCAGGAGAAATTTGAGCGGCGTCTGACGGATGAAGTAAACATCTTGGGTATTCAGGCGCTTGTTTCTTATGGCGAGGCTGGTTCCGTCCGCGACGATCTCGAGTGGCGACGGCGCGGCATATTCAAAACGTAATCGACCAGGACGTTGAAGATACAAGCGACCGCTCGTATTCTGTCCCAAGTTATTGGTTTGCGAAAAATCGGCGATCAGGGACGTTATGCCGTTAAGCGCCGCATTGGCTTGTCGAACCACGGCTCCCTGATCGATGACTGGAGGATTCGCGGGGCTGGGAGGCTGCGGTCGCGCACCGCTTGCCGGGGCTCTTGGCGCTATCTGCAAGGGAGCGCCCTGCTGCGCTTCAGCAATGCACCAAATCGATCCACTGAAGATGAACAGAACGCTTAGGGCGAGAGCTTTTACCATGGCGGAAGGACCAGTTGGGATGGACCATGTCTATCCATCAGTTGTGGCGGATATTCGTCCATACGGAACTATCAGCGGTCGAACGCGCCGCGATCGACACCCCCACCAACCAGAATTTCGCGTTTACCCGCATGATTGGCCGGACCAACCACCCCTTCCTGCTCCATCTTTTCCACCAAAGAGGCAGCTTTGTTGTAACCGACAGACAAGCGCCTCTGTATGTAGCTCGTTGAACACTTCCCGTCGCGCAGCACAATCGCCACAGCTCGATCATAAAGGTCGCCCGACTCTTCACTGAAGGCTCCCCCCGCATCGGCGCCGCCTTCCTCGTCATCTTCCTCTGTGATGCTTTCCAGATACTCCGGCCTTCCTTGCGTCTTCAAATGCGCGACGATCTTTTCTACCTCGGCGTCTGATACAAACGGTCCATGAACACGCGAAATTCTCCCACCACCAGCCATGTAGAGCATATCGCCTTGGCCAAGTAGTTGCTCTGCTCCCTGCTCGCCCAAGATTGTACGGCTGTCAATTTTTGATGTTACCTGGAAAGAGATACGAGTTGGGAAATTAGCTTTGATGGTGCCCGTGATCACGTCTACCGAGGGCCTTTGCGTCGCCATTATCAGATGTATCCCAGCCGCTCTAGCCATCTGAGCCAGCCGCTGGATCGCGCCTTCAATATCCTTTCCGGCCACCATCATAAGATCCGCCATCTCGTCCACGATGATGACGATGTAAGGTAGCGGAGCTAGATCCATTTCTTCCCGCTCGTAGATCGCTTCTCCGGTTTCTGGGTCGAAACCAGTTTGTACTGTGCGGAATATAGTCTCCCCTTTTTCTTGAGATTCCGAAACGCGCGCATTAAATCCATCTATGTTGCGCACGCCCAATTTGGACATCTTTTTGTAACGATCTTCCATTTCTTTAACCGCCCACTTCAGCGCCACAACCGCTTTCTTCGGGTCTGTCACTACGGGCGTCAGGAGGTGCGGGATGCCATCGTAGACGGACAATTCCAGCATCTTTGGATCAATCATAATCATTCGGCATTCATCTGGCGTCATTCTATATAAGAGAGACAGGATGAACGTGTTGATGGCTACGGACTTGCCAGAGCCTGTCGTTCCCGCGACCAATAGATGAGGCATGCGGGTTAGGTCGACGATGACAGGCTCACCACCGATGGTCTTACCAAGGGCGATCGAAAGCCGATGCTTCGAACTTTCAAAATCTGAGGAAGCCAATAGTTCTCGCAAATAGACGGTCTCTCGTCTGTTGTTGGGAAGCTCAATGCCGATTGCATTACGTCCAGAGACGACCGCCACGCGCGCTGACACTGCTGACATAGACCGCGCAATATCGTCTGCTAGGCCAATAACGCGCGATGACTTGATGCCGGGCGCGGGTTCGAGTTCGTAAAGCGTGACGACTGGTCCGGGTCGTACATTCACGATGTCGCCCTTGACGCCGAAATCATCAAGAACGCCCTCAAGAAGCCTCGCATTCTGCTCCAACGCTTCCTGAGGCAGCTGACCAGACGATTGCTTTTTTGGTTCGGTGAGGAGCAGCAATTGTGGAAGCTGAAAACCGCCTTCTTCAAGGAAAGACTGTTGCGCTTCTCTGACTACGCGCTTCCCGGGCTTGATTGGAGTTGGAGAGGGAGAAATCGCGACGGAATTCAGCTTTTCCTGCGTACCTGGCGCGCTCCGATTTTCCTGACTTTCTGATGGCTGCTGAGCCTCAACTAGGTCTCCTCGAGAAAACACCGGCTCAAGGCGTTCTAAGTTTGCTGATCCTGTCGACGCGGGAACGTATAACGCCTTTTTCCGGCGCTGTAAGCGCGCCCGGAGGCTCAAGATTCCATGCGCAATGGCTCCAAGGGAAATCAGAGCGAAACCAGGCTCGCTATCAGAATCGCGCCCATCTTGCTCTTGTTTCTTTTTGCCAGGGAGGGAAGGCAGCGGATCGTGGTCGTGTTGATCTTCTTTGACAGGGCTGAGCGCCGCTGTGATCGAAACGACGGCCGCTATAGCGAACATGACCCCTGCGACGGCGTGTGCGGCGGGTATAGCCTGGGAGAGCTTATGCGGAATAAGATTTATTGTGTCGCCGAGAACGCCGCCAAGGCCTGTCGGCAAAGGCCAGCTTGCTGTCGTAGGCAGCAATGAGGCCAGACCAGCTATGCAAGTGGATCCGCAGGCGAGAAGAAGGCAGCGACTTAGCGGATTGTCGATCTTGTGCCGCTGCAGCAGCAAAGCGCCCCAGACGGCTATGGGTGCGAGAAAGCCGAGGGAAGCTATGCCCCAAAGCTGCATGACAAGATCGCTGATGAGCGCTCCCGGCGCCCCTAAAGCGTTCCGCACAGGTCCGTCATGCGCGAAATTCCAGCTCGGATCTTGTGCTGACCACGTAAGCAAGGCCACGAGCGTGGCGATGACCGAACCGATCAACAGCAGACCAAAAGCCTGCGCGATTTTCCTCACAAGGAGAAGTCGAGCTGCTTCAGGAATAGTATAAATCGGAGACAGACTGCTTGAGCGCATAAGCAGACCAAAGGATGAGCGCGCCCACGGAGAAGCGGCGTTGGACTAGGAAAACAAATCGTTAGCTATCGATAGTTAAATCCCGATTAACCTTCCACCCGCCAAAAAAACGGCGCCCCTCAGGAGGGGCGCCGTGGTCGTATTTTTTTGGATCAGAGATTGTAGGCGCGTTCGCCGTGCTGAGCGAGGTCGAGCCCTTCGCGCTCCTGATCCGGAGACACCCGGAGCCCGACGACGAGGTCAACCAGCTTGAACAGGATCGCCGAACCGACGCCGGACCAGACCAGCGTCAGAAGCACGCCCTTGCACTGCGCGATCACAGCGGTGGTCAGATCATAAGCTGCGATGGCCAATTCACCCGGCTTGCTTTCGTAGTCGGGGATGCCGACGCCGCCCAATGCTTGGTTGACCAGCACGCCGGTGGCGATAGCGCCGATGATGCCGCCGATGCAGTGGATGCCGAACACATCCAGCGTATCATCATAGCCGAGCTTGTTCTTCACAGTGGCGACGAAGAAGAAGCAAGCGGCGCCAGCGATCAGGCCGAGCACCAAGGCTCCCATGGGGCCTGCGAAGCCCGACGCGGGGGTGACGGCGACGAGGCCTGCGACCGCACCAGACACCATGCCGAGAAGCGAGGGCTTGCCCTTCGCGCCCCACTCTGCGAACAGCCAGGAAAGCGCGGCGGCAGCCGTCGCCACAAAGGTGTTCACAAATGCAAGGGCTGCGGTGCCCGTAGCTTCGAGGTTCGATCCGGCGTTGAATCCGAACCAACCGACCCACAGCAAAGAGGCGCCGATCATGGTCATGGTGAGCGAGTGCGGAGCCATCATCTCACGGGGATAGCCAATTCGCTTGCCAATCATGATGCAGCCCACCAAGCCGGCGATGCCGGCGTTGATATGGACGACCGTACCGCCGGCGAAATCAAGCGCGCCCCACTGGAAGATCAGGCCAGCGTCCGCTTTCACTTCGTCTAGTTTCGCCTGCGCGGCCTTGGTGGCAGCCTCGCCGGATGCCGACGCAAGCGCCTTTGCGGCGTCGCCGATCGCATCCGGGCCGCCCCAGTACCAAACCATGTGAGCGATCGGGAAGTAAATGAAAGTGACCCACAAAGCCACGAAGAGCATGAGAGCCGAGAATTTCACGCGCTCCGCGAAGGCGCCGACGATGAGCGCTGGCGTGATGCAGGCGAAAGTCGCCTGAAACACCATGTAAGCTAGCTCCGGCACTACGACGCCGTTCGAGAACGTCGCGGCGTTGGACTCCGGCGTCACTCCCATGAGGAACGCTTTGGAGAAGCCGCCGACGAAATCATTGAGGCTTCCGCCGTTCGTGAATGCGAGGGAGTAGCCGTAGAGAACCCAAATCACAGCTACGAGTGAAACAATCATGAAAACTTGCGTCAGAATCGACAGCATGTTCTTGGAGCGAACCAAGCCACCGTAAAAGAGCGCTAGTCCTGGGATAGACATCATCAGGACCAACAAAGATGAGACCAGCAACCACGCAGTATCACCCTTGTTTGGGACTGGCGCGGCGGCTTCAGCCAAGGCTACGCCGGAGCTTGCGAGCATAAACGCTCCGGCAGTGATCGCGGTGGCGAGAGCGCCCCGCTTTTTATTTGACGTCATTTCCATTTTCGGACTCCAGGAGTTGTTTTAGAGCGCGTCAGAATCCTTTTCGCCCGTGCGGATGCGGACAGCCCGCTCCAGGGACGAAACGAAAATCTTTCCATCGCCGATCTGTCCGGTCCGGGCCGAAGCTACGATCGTATCCACGACGGTGTCCGCGAGCTCCGACGCCACTGCGACCTCGATCTTCAGCTTGGGTAGGAAGCTGACCGCGTATTCAGCGCCGCGGTAGATTTCTGTATGGCCTTTCTGGCGGCCATAACCTTTCACCTCGGTCACGGTGAGTCCGTGGACCCCGACGGCGGTGAGCGCATCGCGCACCTCGTCCAGCTTGAAAGGCTTTATGATTGCCATCACGATCTTCATTGACACACTCCGCTTGGCGCGGCTTTCCCGCGGCTGTTACGGTCCACAGCGGCGGTTTTCGATATGCGAACGCCGCCTCCAAGGCCCAGCAATCAAGGGCCGTGCCATCTTTGAATCTTGGGCAAAACAGCGATTCCACGTCCGGAATCGCACTCACTTGGCGGAATTCAAGGCGACCTACCAAATACTGATCACTCAATAGGCATGTCGACGCGTTATTGTGCCTAATTTTTACGCACTGGCTTTTGGCGCGCCGCCTGTTAGGAAAAGACAAGGAACGGGGTCCGCCTCATGCAAAAATATGACGTGGTTGTCGTAGGCGGTGGACCGGTTGGCATCATCGCCGCCATCGCCTTCAGATCGCGCTCGGGAGGCGCTTTGAGCGTCGCGGTCGTTGATCCTTATACTAGACGCAAGCCAAGCCGGGTTAGGACGTCCGCTCTCGCCCAAGGGTCTTTGGCTTTCATACGGGAATTGATTGGACCCAAGATCGATAAATTCCTCGTGGAAGTCTCGCGTATGGAGATCTCCACGAGGGGGTGGGCCCCTCCGGCCCCGCCTGCCCTTTGCTTTGAGTCCGTCACGCCGCTCGCCCACATCGTTTCTCACGCAGATTTTGAACCTGTCTTCGTCGAAACGGCGGAGGAAGCAGGCGTGGTGTTCATTTCGGACGAAGCAAAGAATTATCGCGTAGATGGCTCTTCAGCCGTGCTCCAGTTGAGAAGTGGATTAGAGGTGGCTGCTACGTTGTTAGTCGCCGCCGATGGAGAGAATTCGACTCTACGAAGCGACGCCGGGATCGAGGTGAACGAACGAGAATACCATCGGACCGCTGTCGTTGCGACGCTCTCCCATGAGGCGCCCCATGATTCCATAGCGCTCCAGATATTTTATGAAGCTGGGCCCTTCGCTCTTTTGCCGCTCGAAGGGAACAGAAGCTCAATGGTATGGACTGAAACCACGCGCGTGGCTGACAAATTACTTTGTCTCGATGATGAAGAGTTGCGCTTTATGATTCAGACGAAGTCAAAAGATAGATTTGGATCTATCGTCGCAATAGAAGACGGCCCCTACGCCTTTCCTCTCCGATATCGTCATGCGCGAAGGTTTTTTGCTCCTCGGCTAGCGTTAGTAGGAGATGCCTTGCGCCGAGTGCATCCTTTAGCTGGCCAAGGATTGAATCTCGGGATGCGAGACGTAGCTGAATTGTGCCGCCTCGTTTTTGAAAGAGCCACGACAGGCCTGGATTTTGGAACGCAGATTACTCTTCAGCATTATGAAGACCGGCGGCGAACAGACAGCGTGCTCACAGCTTCCGCATTCGACGTGATGCATGATTTATTTGGAATTAGCGCCCCCGGCTCCGAGCGCGCAACCTCATTCGCCCTCCGCTGCGCCGACAGATCCGAATCTCTGAAACGGCTGCTGATAAAGGAGGCGGCAGGCTTGAACGGAGATCACGCATTCCCGCGATGAGTTTTATTGCAGCGAAGAAGTCGATTTGTCTGCCTTCATAGCTTCAAACTCCGTTAGGGCAACAAGCATAGCGCTCCGTTCGCCAATCGTTTTCGCTTCAAGGAGCGCTTGTTTAGAGTTTGGGCCTAATGGGCTCATCATCGCGATGGCGTTAACTAGGTTCTCATCTGGCGCATGATCTACGCCGCTCCAATCGATCTTCATTTTGTTGGCGGCTGCGAAAGTTTGCAGCGCTGAGAGCAACTCCTTGCGATCGAAGGCCGCTTCGCTTCGTTCGATCAAATCATCAGCGAAGGGTTTGTAATCCATCTCGAATTCACGATAAAGCTTGCGTAATGGAAGTTCATTTGCAATGCGCATCCGAATCACGCCTGTCAGAATAACAGAATAACGACCATCTCCTGTTTCGCTGAGATGTGTGATGCGCCCAACCGTTCCGATTTGTTGCAAGGGAGCCGCACCGATCGCCCCGATATCGACTGGCTGGCAAAGCCCAATCAGTCTTTCCCCTTTCATCGCGTCATCCACCATCTGCAGATAACGCGGCTCAAAAACATTGAGAGGGAGTTGAGCTCTGGGAAAAAGGATCACCCCGGTTAGTGGGAACACGGGCAGGGTTGGCGGCAGTTCCTCGATAAACTGATAAGGTCGGTTGATGCTCATCTGCACGCCTCGAATAAATGGTCGTTGCCCGACCGCACATAAACAGTGGAGCGCCGTAACGCGAGTTCAAGCGGGGTCATGTCTAAAGCTAGACAATTTCTTCTTTTTTGCTGGGTTCTTGCAAGTAATGGGAGAAAAGGGTTTGTCTTGGCACTTGCATGTGAAGCGGGTTTACGGCATATAGCCAGCGCTGCGCGAGCAGCGTTGCGGGTGTAGCTCAGGGGTAGAGCACAACCTTGCCAAGGTTGGGGTCGAGGGTTCGAATCCCTTCGCCCGCTCCAGTTCAGTCGCCCCACTGAACGATTGCGATCTCATCTACAAATAAAGTTCAACTTGCAGTCGTCAGGGCCATTGCCTTAACGCTAGGCCGATTTCTTTTGGAGAAAATCATGAGGCTCGAAGCGATTCCGGTCGGTAATGATCCGCCACACGAAGTGAATGTCGTGATCGAGGTGCCCATCGGCGGCGAGCCCATCAAATATGAGATGGATAAGGAAGCAGGGGCCCTGATCGTAGATCGGTTTCTCTACACGGCTATGCGCTACCCAGGGAATTATGGATTCATTCCCCACACCCTTTCGGCGGATGGAGATCCTTGCGATGTGATCATCGCCAATACGCGTGCAATCATACCAGGCGCTGTGATGAGTTGCAGGGTCGTGGGAGTCCTGCTCATGGAGGATGAGGCTGGCGGCGACGAGAAGATAATTGCTGTTCCCTCAACCAAGCTGACCCGACGCTATGAGAAGGTTCAAAACTACTCAGACCTTCCCAGCATCACGCTGGAACAAATCGAACATTTTTTCAGCCATTACAAAGATCTTGAACAAGGCAAATGGGTCAAGGTCACGGGTTGGGGAGACGCAGCGCACGCCCGACGGCTGGTCGCAGAATCAATAGCGCGCGCCAAAGCCAAATAGACTCAATCTTTACGAGTGAGCAGAAACACAGCCTGCTCACCAAAAAGATTCCAGAACCACCAGGGCGCTCTCATCCGGATAGGCCCTCCCGACTGATCAAGGGCGACCGCCTGCTCGATATGCGCGCCAAGGGTTTTCGAGAGATCGACAAAGTCCCTGATCGTGCAGAAATGAATGTTCTGCGTTTCATACCATTGACTCGAAAGCCCTCTGGTCACGGGCATCCTACCGAGGAATAAGAGTTGTAGCCGAATACGCCAATGCCCGAAATTAGGTATTGAGACGACCGCTTTCTTTCCAATACGGAGCATTTCCTCCAGTACGACTTTGGGCCTTCTTGTCGCCTGAAGCGTTTGCGACAGGATCACGTAGTCGAAGACATCGTCGGGATAGTCGGAAAGATCTGAATCAGCGTCCCCCTGTATCACCGAAAGCCCATTTGCAACGCAGTGGTTTACTCCTAGCTGTGAAAGTTCGACGCCACGAGCGTCGACCTGCTTTTCATCCCGTAGCATGACGAGCAATGCTCCATCCCCGCATCCTACGTCAAGAACGCGAGACGACGGTTCGATCATGTCTGCGATTACCGCGTGATCGCGTCGCACTTTTCCGTTCTTCGCGTTAGAACCCGCCGTCGTCATCGGTCAGAAACTTTCTATTTCGTGATCGCAAGCCCGCGTACCGCCGCCGCAGCTTCAATGAAACCGCGTGTTGTGGCCAGCAGCTCCGGAACATCCAAAAGAAAAGCGTCGTGTCCTTTATTCGTGTCGATCTCTACGAACGAGACCGAGGAGCCGCTTGCGTTAAGAGCATGCACAACAGCACGTGATTCAGACGTAGGGAAAAGCCAGTCAGATGTGAAGGAAACAACGCAGAAGCGCGCTTGAGAAGCTTGAAAAGCCTTTGCGAGACTCCCGCCGTAATCCGCAGCAAGGTCGAAGTAATCCATTGCGCGGGTGACATAAAGATAGGAATTCGCATCAAATCGCTCAACAAAAGTTGAACCTTGATGTCTCAGGTAGCTCTCGATCTGAAAATCAGCGTCGAAAGAGAAGGTCGGAGCCTCTCTCCCTTGAAATTTACGGCCAAACTTTCGATGAAGAGAATCATCTGACATATATGTGATGTGCGCCGCCATGCGTGCGACCGCTAGTCCTTTTTCTGGGCGCACGCCAGCTTCTACATATTTTCCGCCTCGCCAATTCGGATCAGCCATCACCGCCTGTCGACCAACCTCATGAAACGCAATATTTTGCGATGAATGGCGTGCGGCAGTGGCGATCGGCAATGCAGAGAATACGCGGTCAGGATAGAGCGCGGCCCATTGCAGAACTTGCATTCCGCCCATTGAGCCGCCGGCCACGCAAAACAATTGCTCGATCCCTAGGTGATCGAGCAGCAGAGCCTGGACTTTCACCATGTCCTTGATCGTCACTACTGGCATATCAAGGCCGAAGATTTTACCAGTCGTGGGGTTTACCGACGCCGGCCCCGTAGTGCCCATGCAGCCGCCGAGCACGTTTGAGCAAATAACAAAGAAGCGGTTCGTGTCGATTGGCCGTCCTGGCCCAACCATGACTTCCCACCACCCGCTTTTTTTCGTGATCGGGTGCTCATTCGCGACGTGCTGGTCCCCCGTCAGAGCATGGCAGATGAGAACTGCGTTTGAACGATCTGAATTAAGTGTGCCGTATGTCTGGTAAGCGACTTGAATGGGGGGCAGGCCCACGCCGCACTCCATCTTGAGGCCACCGAGAGGCTCAAGCTTTACTACCCTGCTGCTTGGGACGTTGGCCTCATCTCCGGCCCAAGGGGATACGTGGGAGGCGGTCAATTGCAGCCCTCTTTGTTCGATTTTTCGAACGATCCGTGCGTTTTATAGGAGCGGTTGCTTAGGAGCGTCAATGCCTGGACTTGTGCGTTTTGCTAGGGCCGCTAGCCCTGTTATTAGGACAGCGCACGGTAACCGCGCATTCACGAACTAATTCCGGAGCATTCTCGATGTCGAATGATCGGCCTGCGCCTCGCGCTGGAATCATGGAAATCGACGCCTACGTGCCTGGAAAAAACCCGTCTCAGCGCGGCGGTCCGGTTTACAAATTGTCGTCCAATGAGACCCCGCTTGGGCCTTCCGCCGCCGCCCGGAATGCCTTTCTCGCTGCTGCGTCTAGCCTAGAGCTTTACCCCGATGGGTCTGCTCACAGCCTGCGGGAATCGATCGCGCAGCGCTTTGGGATAGATCAGAGGCGCATTGTCTGCGGCAATGGTTCTGACGATCTTCTGCATTTGCTCGCGGCCGCATATGTTGGACCAGGCGACGAAGGGATTCTGACCGCCCATGGATTTCAAATTTTCCAAATAGCAATTCAAGCTGCAGGTGGACGCCCGATTTACGCGCGTGAACATAATCTGACCGCTTCGGTGGATGAAATTCTTTCGTGCGTCACGCAGCGCACAAAGATCGTTTTCCTCGCCAATCCAAACAATCCAACGGGAACTTATCTGCCCGCCGCCGAAATCGTTCGACTGGCTGATTTCCTACCGTCACGGGTATTGCTTGTGCTGGATGGAGCTTACGCCGAGTACGTGACGGCAGATGATTACATTTCTGGCTTGGAACTCGTACACGAAAGACAGAATGTAGTCATTACTCGCACATTTTCTAAAATCCATGGTCTCGCATCTTTACGCGTGGGTTGGGCCTTTGCGCCTGAGCACATTTGTGAGGTCCTTCATAGGATCCGCGGGCCATTCAATGTCTCAAGTCCTGCCATAGCCGCCGCCGTCGCCGCGATCGGCGATGAGCTGCATGTGTTAAGCTCCATCGATCATACGCAGAAATGGCGAAACTGGCTGACAAGCGGATTGCAGGACATCGGTTTGAAAGTCACTCCAAGCGTCGCCAATTTCATTCTAGTTCAGTTTCCCGATGCAATTGGTGATGATGCGCAGCGCGCAGAGATGTTCCTTTCGCAAAGAGGTATTCTTGTGCGAGGAGTCGCCTCTTACAGGATACGAAACGCTCTTAGGATTACTATCGGGGAACAGGCCGCAAACGAGGCAGTGCTTGCTGCGCTTAAGGAGTTTATGGCGCACAATTGACTTTGTTGCGCATGTTTCGTGGATGGATTTAATCGATGTTTGATCGTCTCACCATCGTTGGACTTGGCCTCATTGGCTCATCTTTGGCGCGCGCGGCTAAATCCTATGGCCTAGCGAAGTGCGTCGTCGCTTATGACCGAGATACGGCCGTCCGTGCCCGCGTTAAGGAACTCGGCATCTCCGACTGGATCGCCGATGACATCGGAACGGCGGTCCAAGACTCTGACTTTGTGATCGTTTGCGTTCCTGTGGGCGCCACCGCAAGCGTAGCGCGCGCAATGAGCGATCATCTTAAGCCCGGCGCCATTATTTCAGACGTCGGTTCTGTGAAATCGGCGGTTTACGAAGCTTTCCTTGAAAACCTTCCTCAGCACGTTCATATCGTGCCCGCTCATCCCGTGGCCGGAACCGAGTATTCCGGCCCGGACGCTGGTTTCGCCACTTTGTTCCGTGACCGTTGGTGCATTGTCACTCCGCCGAGCGATGCTTCCCCCGACGTCGTCGAGAAAGTTCGCGCTTTCTGGGCCGCATGCGGAGCAAACGTGGAACTCATGAGTGCTCAGCACCATGATCTTGTACTTGCAATTACAAGTCATGTGCCACATCTGATCGCCTACAATATCGTTGGAACTGCGGCCGATCTCGAAGAAGTCACCCAGTCGGAGGTCATCAAGTTTTCGGCGGGCGGCTTCCGTGACTTCACGAGAATTGCTGCATCTGATCCAACGATGTGGCGCGATATTTTTTTGAACAACAAGGATGCCGTTTTAGAAATGCTTGGACGATTCAATGAAGACCTACTCGCGCTTCAAAGGATGATACGATGGGGCGACGGACAAGGGCTTTTCGATCTGTTCACTCGGACACGTGCAATTAGGCGCAGCATCATCGAACAAGGACAAGAAACGTCGGCGCCTAATTTTGGCAGGGAAAAAACACCCTAGCAACCAGCTTCAAGCTAGGCGTGCGTCCTTAAGCAAGCGCATCACTACGACGCGTGAGACGATGCCAGTGACACTGGCCATAGCGAGCGCGACAAGCAACATGATAGCCATCATCACGAGGTCAACCTCAATACGCCCGAAAAGCGCTTCTATTTGTTCGCCGGAACGAGTCGATAGCATACGTTCCGACATTCGGCCTGCAAACCAAATAAGCGCTCCCGCGACCGCGGCTCCCATAGTGGCTCCAATTAGACCAACCTTTAGAAAGTGCCGCTGAAATTCTTGAGCAATAAAGGCATCCGACGCTCCAACAAAATGCAAAACCTCGACAACCTCACGACTGCTCGCCATTGCGCCTCTCGTAGCAAAACTGACCGCCAATCCCATGGCGAGCACGAATAGAGATAGAATGAAGAATGAGACGCCGATTAGTGCGTCCGACATCCTTTCGAGCAAATTGCGCCACGTCTTGTGATCATCGACGAGAGCATTCGGAACCTCGCGTTTGATTGCGTCGGACAGCGCGCCCACGTTTAGATCTTCGGGTGATTTGATCCTAACCACAATTAAACGGGGAACGGGCAAATCTTTCAGGTCAAAACCAGACCCAAGCCAGGGGCGCAGTAACTCGGTAGAGTCTGCTTGTGATAAAACATACGCTTTTTCCACGCCTGGGAAGCGCGTCACAATTTTTTCAGCAATTGAAAGGTCCGACGCAGCATCTCGCCCAATAGCCGGCTTGATTTGAATTGTGATTTCGTTTGAGAGTGAAGCGCTCCACTCTTTAGAAGCGCTTCGCATCATGGAGGCGCTGCCTCCCGCCAAAGCCGCAAGAAATGTCATTATTGCGATCACGGTGATGAGCGCTCTATTTGCTACCGAGTCAGTGTTCACGACGCGTAGGTCTGGCACGGGCGCGCTTCTTCTGATTGCGCTCCAGACCGTCAAAACGAAATCGATGGGAAATCTCGCGAATCTATTCATAGACCTGCAATCGCCCTTCAGCGAGAACGAGGCGTCGCGCGAAACTGAATTGATCCATCAAATTCAGATCGTGGGTGGCGATAATGATTGAGGTGCCGGATTTGTGAAGTTCTATAAATAGTCTAAGCAACCGCCGCGCAAGACTTGGATCCACATTGCCGGTAGGTTCATCGGCAATTAAGATCTCCGGCTGACCAATCAGAGCTCTGGCGATTGCCGCTCGTTGCTTCTCTCCGCCTGATAAGATTGGCGGATATGCGTCCACTCTTTCTCCCAGCCCTACCCAACGCAGCAATTCGATCACTTCCGACCTAAAGCTAAGCTCGTCTTTGCCCTGAACAAATAGCGGAAGGGCGACGTTCTGATACGTCGTTAAATGATCGAGCAGTCGAAAATCCTGAAAGACAACTCCGATCCGACGTCGGAATGATGTGACTTCCTCTTGTGATAGTGACGTGGTCTCTTTGCCAAACAATTGAATAAGCCCACGTGTCGGTCTAAGCGACATTAGAATGAGCTTCAGCAGCGTGGTCTTCCCAGCGCCCGATGGTCCCGTGAGGAACTGGAAAGACCGCCCCTCAAGATCGAAGCTGATGTCATGGAGGACTTCTGTGCCCGACCCGTATCGAAGCCCGACGTTTTCGAACCGAATCACTTTCGCCTCGCCCAGAGAAGCGGGAAAGCTACAATAAGCGCTTTACCTCATGCAAAACGACAGAAGTAAGTAATCTTGCCTCTGCCGTTCGCTTGGCTCAACTGTTCTTTGGGAAATGAACAATCGTGCCGTGGGGGACCGCTCCTTCCTCCACTATCTCTCCGAAAGTTCTTCCATTGATCGACAAACCGCCTTTTTCTACGCTTATTGTTACGGTCTGGCCGTTCTGAACCTCGCCGCTGAGGAGCAGATGAGCGAGTGGGTCCTGGACGTTTTTCTGGATCACTCGTTTGAGAGGACGGGCTCCATATGTTGGATCATAACCTTTTTCAGCGAGCCAGGCTTTGGCTGCGCCATCTAGCCCGATCTTGATCTTGCGATCCTCAAGCAAACGCTCAAGACGCGAGAGCTGAATATCGACGATCGCTGACATATCGCTGCGCTTAAGACGATGGAACAAGATTATTTCGTCCACACGATTAAGGAATTCCGGTCGAAAATGACTTTTCACCGCTTGCATGACTTGTTGTCGGAGTGCGTGTGAATCTTCGCCCTCTCTTTGCCCAACCAGCAAATCCGCGCCAAGATTAGATGTCATAATAATAATCACGTTCCGAAAATCGACAGTACGGCCCTGTCCGTCCGTAAGGCGTCCATCGTCCAAAACTTGGAGCAAGACGTTAAACACGTCTGGGTGAGCCTTTTCGATCTCATCGAAAAGGATGACTTGGTAGGGCCGGCGGCGGACGGCTTCCGTTAGGGCGCCGCCTTCCTCATAGCCGACGTAGCCCGGGGGGGCTCCAATGAGCCGGGCAACTGCGTGTTTTTCCATGTATTCAGACATGTCTACACGCAAAAGCGCAGCGTCATCATCGAACATGAATCCAGCAAGCGCCTTGGTTAGTTCAGTTTTGCCGACGCCTGTTGGGCCCAGGAACATAAACGAGCCAATCGGGCGTTGCGGATCCTGCAATCCTGCTCGGGCTCTGCGGACCGCGGTAGAAACCGCGTGGACTGCTTCGGATTGACCTACGACTCGTCTGGAAAGATGCTCCTCCATTTGAAGAAGCTTTTCCCTTTCACCTTCCAGCATCTTGTCAACGGGAACGCCGGTCCATCGAGAAACGACCTGCGCGATGTCTTCGGAGCGCACGACCTCGTTTAATAGAACGCCGTCTTCCACCGCGCTTTCGGAGTCCCGAAGTTTTGATTCAAGGTCCGGCAGGATGCCGTAGGCGATACGCCCAGCCTCCGCATAATCGCCACGTCTCTGCGCGATTACGAGTTCGTTACGTGCTTTTTCAATTTCTTCCTTCAGCTTCTGACCTAGACCTATCTTAGCTTTCTCGGATTTCCACCTTTCTGAGAGATCCTTTGCGCGTCCTTCAAGCTCTTCAAGGTCAGAATCTATGCGCGAAAGGCGATCAATTGAAGCCTTGTCGTGTTCCTTCTTCAAGGCTTCCTGTTCGATTTTGAGCTGAATGATGCGCCGATCAAGCTCATCCAGCTCTTCCGGCTTTGAATCGACTTGCATCCGCAATCTAGCCGCAGCCTCGTCAATCAGATCGATCGCTTTGTCTGGCAGAAAACGGTCCGTAATGTACCGATTGGAAAGTGTAGCTGCGGCGACGATTGCGGCGTCTGCGATGCGTACGCCGTGGTGGAGCTCGTACTTTTCCTTCAGACCGCGCAATATGGAAATAGTATCTTCCACATTTGGTTCTGAAACGAATACGGGCTGAAAGCGGCGTGCAAGAGCGGCATCTTTTTCTACATGCTTTCTATATTCGTCTAGCGTTGTTGCGCCGATGCAATGAAGCTCGCCTCGTGCGAGGGCAGGCTTAAGAAGGTTTGAGGCATCCATTGCGCCATCCGCCTTGCCCGCTCCTACGATTGTATGCATTTCGTCAATGAACAGAATGACGCTTCCTTCGGATGCTGTAACCTCAGACAGAACCCCTTTGAGGCGCTCTTCGAATTCTCCTCGATACTTTGCGCCTGCGATCAGTGCGCCCATGTCAAGCGCAAGTAGTTGTTTATCTTTGAGTGGTTCGGGCACGTCACCTTCGAAGATCCGCCGCGCCAATCCTTCCACGATTGCTGTCTTTCCGACGCCGGGCTCTCCTATAAGAACCGGATTATTCTTTGTTCGACGCGAAAGAACCTGAATCGCACGCCTTATTTCTTCGTCGCGACCTATGACCGGATCAAGCTTCCCTTGTCGAGCGGCTTCGGTAAGGTCACGGGCATACTTCTTGAGCGCGTCGTAGCTGCTTTCAGCTGACGCATTATCTGCCGTGCGGCCTTTGCGAAGAGCTTCGATTGCGCTGTTCAGAGCCTGGGGCGATACGCCCGCAGCACTAAGTATCTTTCCCGCTTCGCTGCTTTTTTCTAAAGCGATCGCGAGCAGAAGTCGCTCAACGGTTACGAATGAATCCGCCGCCTTCTGCGCGAGCTTTTCTGCATTGTCTAGAATTCGGGCGGTGGTGGGCGCAAGATACAATTGACCTGCGCCAGCGCCCTGCACCTTGGGAAGTCGTGAGAGCGCAATTTCTGTTTGAACAAGCGCCTCGCGAGCAACGCCACCCGCCTTCTCAATAAGTCCGGACGCCAGTCCCTGCTCATCGTCGAGCAAGCATTTCAAAACGTGCTCGGGGGTGAACTGCTGGTGCGACTCACGCAGCGCGAGGCTTTGCGCCGCTTGGATGAAGCCGCGTGTACGTTCAGTGTATCTGTCAAGATTCATATTGAGACCTCCTGACACAAGGACTCCCTATTGGGGCGATCCTTGATGACCGAGCCCTTAAAGGCGCTCGATTCCTATGTAGGTTGGTCCTCCATCCAATAAAAGGACGGTCTCGATAAATGCGAAGGGCTCTCCTCCTGGGAGGAGAGCCCTCACTTTTTACTGCCCAGGCGCGAGATCGCTCGCTGGGACTTCGGGAGCGCCGTCCCCCTCCGAAGGGCCTTCCCCTCTACGACGCCGGCGCCGGTTCCGCAGATGGTAGCTAGCCGAATCATGTTCGTTTTCGGCGGGGGCGTTGCCAGGCTGCGGCGCATTCAAGGCGGGCTGTCTGGCTCCGCCGCCAGTGATGAAGGCAGGCAGTCCATTGGACGGGGCCTCGCCCTCAATCGGCCGCTGCTCGAAACGAGGTTGCTCCTGCGGGTCGCGCCGATTGTCACGACCATGACGGTTGCGATTCTGTCCGCCACGGTCAGGGAATGGTTGTCTTTCCGGGCGTGGTCCGCGATCGGGCTGCGCATACGGCTGTTGAGGGGCTGGGAAATGCGCTTGAGGCTGTGGCTGGTTGAAGACGGGCTGGGGCTGCGGACGCTCCTGGGGGGATGCGAATCGGTCCACAACCCCGAAATCGTCCTCGTCATCTTCTTCTTCCTGCTCGGCCTGATCAGGCGCACGCATGAAGCCGTTCTGCGCCTGTTGCTGCGCCAGTTGAGCCGCTGCGATCAGGCGGAAGTAGTGCTCTGCATGTTGAAGATAACTTTCCGCCATCACAGGGTCGCCGGACGAATGGGCGTCCCGCGCCAGCTGCAGATACTTCTCTGCGACGTGGTGCGCTGTTCCTCGGATTTTGACGTCTGGCCCATTTGATTCGTAGGTCCGGGTGAGCGGGTTGGGGCCCTTCCGATTATTGCGGCCCCGCATGCGCTTGTTTTGACCAGGTCTCATAGAGTTTCCTTATACGCAGAGCCGTGCATCGCCTCGACCGTTCCAAATTTTTCGAGCGTGAAGAAGAGCTTTCAGAAGGCCGGGGCTAGTACTGCAGAGCAGAACGCCTATCCAAAGCCATTCCGAGAGCCACAAAAACCCGCAACCAGCTAGAAGCTACACGGTTCGGATAAGCCGCAGACCAGCGCTATAGGCGATCAGGACACGAGCGGCTCGATCCAACCTAATCACTTTTGCTTCTCGAGCCAAGGGGCGACTTTCAAGATTTATCAGCGCCCCAGAAAACGACCCTGTCATGGCCAAGAAGATCCTTGCGAACCGTTCCAACAACTCCAGACCGAGCGAGGAGCTCCAATAGGCCTGAGGCTTGATCATAACCGATTTCGACGGCGCACAGACCTCCATTTTTGAGCCATCCGCCGTGAATCGCAATCAGAGACCTATAAAGATCGAGCCCGTCCGGTCCGCCATCCAAGGCCAGGCGCGGATCATAAAGGCGTACTTCGTCGTCGAGCAAGCTGATCTGGTCTGACGGAATATATGGCGGATTTGACACCACAAGATCAAACGGCCCGGCGTGAAAATCCCGCATATCGGCGCAGTGAACCGTCGCGCGCTGGCCCACGCCCACCCGATCGAGGTTAGCTCGGGCCAATAGACAAGCTTCGGAGCTCACGTCTATCCCGACGCCCTGCGCCTCTGGCAGTTCTGACAGCAACGCGCACAGGATAGCGCCCGAGCCGACGCCAACATCCAATATCCTTAGGCTTTGATCTGTTCTTTTCCCCAGCCATGCAAGGCAAGTTTCGATCAGGCATTCCGTGTCGGGCCGGGGATCAAGGCAGGCGGGACCGATCACTAGCTCGTGCCCCCAAAAATTCTTGCGCCCTATTATGCGGGAGACAGGCTCCCGCAAGAGCCGCCGTCGAACCATTTCCCGCAGATTCAAAACGGCGGCGTCCGACAGCGCGCTGTCCGGCTCCGTAATCAACGAGATTGGTCGGCAATCCGCGGCGGCGCACACAAGCAGTTTTGCGCTCTCAGCGGCCTCAGGAACTCCATTGGCGGCGAAGAGCTCTGTCAGCTTTAGGCGAACTTCGCCCACGAGCGATGGTGCAGCTAAAGCCTCTTCAATGCGCAGGTGCAATGGTTGCGAACTCCAATTTGCGCTTCAGTGCGCTCCGGCTTGAGTCGTTGCAAGAAAAAAGACCGGCCGGAGACTTGCTCCGACCGGCCAAACCGCTCTTCCTTCGATGACCGCGCCGTCCTGGGGGGCTGGGGGGCTGACGATATCCAGAACGACCCGCCACTCGAAGAGCGATAAGGTCAATCTCGCCGCAAAAATCGGCGCGCTTTAGTTTCAATGGCGGCGAAATCATGAATTCTGGTAAAGTTTCCCAAAACGGAGGTAGGACGAATGTCAGAGCGGCGGCAGGGGTCCACGAGCGTCGTGACCCCATTATTTCCCGTCAGAAACTCTGATTCAGCGCCGGTGGTCTTCACACGACTCGAGTTAAACGCATTATTGCAAAGTTATGGACGAGGGGTAGCAGAGGGAGATTGGCGAGATTACGCGCTCGATTTCACAAAACACGCTGCTGTTTTTTCGATCTTTCGCCGTTCCGCCGAGGCGGCCCTCTTTCGCATTGAGAAGAGGCCCGCGCTTGCTAACCGCCAGGGCGCTTATGCTATCGTTGATCAACGCGGCGTCACCCTTCGGCGTGGGCATGAACTTGCGCGTGTTTTACTAGCGTTGCGCCCTATGAAACGTTTGAAGTGAAAAGGGCCCCTTGCGGGGCCCTTTCCATTACTCCTCCCGGGATCCGGTCAGAGTGAGTATGAACTGGAACATGTTGATGAAGTTCAGGTAGAGACTGAGCGCCCCCATCACTGACGACTTCTGCAGCAAAGCTCCATCCTGAGACAGGTAGTCGTAATCTTCCTTCAGGCGCTGCGTGTCCCAAGCAGTGAGCCCCGCGAAGATGAGCAGGCCGATCGCGCTGATAGCGAAGCCAAGCACGCCTGACTGCAAGAAAATATTGAGAATGCTAGCAACCACGAGGCCAATAAGGCCCATGACCAGGAAAGAGCCCATTCCCGAGAGGCTACGCTTAGTGGTGTAGCCGTAGAGGCTCAATCCGCCAAAAGCGATGGTTGTGACCAACAACGCGTTCACGATGCTGCCCACCTTGAAGACGAGGCCGATCCAGCCAAGCGAAAGGCCCATCACCGCCGCGAACGCCCAAAAGGTCGCCAGCAGGGACGTGTAGCTCATGCGTTCGAAACGCCATGAGAGCACAAAGACGAAAGCGAGCGGCGCGAGCATGATCGCCCAGCGCAACGGCGAGCCGTACAGAGCCTGCACGACAGGATTGGTGCGACCGAGCATGAACACGCCAATCGCGACCAGCGCCGAAATACCAAGCGCCAACGTCATGTGGTTATAGATGCCAAGCATGTAAGAGCGCAGGCCTTGGTCGATCTCGGCTGCGCCGGACCGGGCTACGCCAGAACCCCAGCGGGCGGTCGCGTTACGATCGAAGTCGGACATTGTTCCCTCTCTCATAGCTTCACCGCCAATGGGACGGTTGACACCAATATGGCTTCATCGACGAGCTGGCACAAGAGGATTGAGCCGATGTGGCCGCCGAATCGATGTCCAGAAAGGTCGAATTTTCAATGCTCTACGTAAAAATACGGAGAGTCACTGCGGGCTCTTCAGGCGTAGCGACGGCCGTTTGAGCCCCTGCCAAGTCATGGATAGGCCCAGCAAGGTCACGAGCGCGACCGCGCCTGCTCCAGAGCCAAGCAGCGCAGCGAGCGGCAACTCCATGCTTTCGACCTCGAAGGCCTTATAAAGCAACGTCCATGCTCCGGCCCCGCTCAGAAGAAGCCCGACCCCCCAAGCGATCAGTCCTAAGATCAAAAATTCAAGCCCGAAAGCCAGGAGCAGCTTCCTTCGAGTAGCTCCGAGCGCGACCAGTATCGCGGCTTCCCGCATACGCGATTCCTGACTTGCGGCTAACGCTCCACCCAGAACGAGCACGCTCGAGGCGAACACAACCAGAGAGAGGCTTAAAACTCCTGTCCGCAAACGTCTCGCGACTTGGGCGAGCTGCTCCAGCGCGTCTCTGACCTGGACGCTTACAACGCCAGGCAGTTCACGCCCAAGCGAACGAATGAACCCTTGCTGGGCATTTGAATCCGATTGGAAATGAACCGTTGCGATCTGCATGAAGGGCGCGCCAGCGAATGTGTTGGGCGAAAACACGAAGACAAAATTGATCCCCATTGAGCTCCACTCAAGCCTCCGGAGACTAGCGATCGTGGCCGTGACGTTGCGGCCCATAACGCTCATGGTGATTTGGTCGCCCAAACCTACCCCGAGTCCCTTCGCAATCTCGGCGTCCACTGAAACGATCGGAGGTCCTCTATAATCTTTGCTCCACCAAGCTCCAGCCACAAGCTGCGAGTTTTTTGGTAGCTCTTCTGCGAAGGTAATGCCGCGGTCGCTTTCCAGGACCCATGCGGCGCTCTCCCGCACTTGTTTCCGGTTGATTTCCTCTCCGTTAAGACCGGTTAATCTACCGCGCATCATCGGAGTCATTTCAAGCTCTGCGTCTGGCGCGCTCTTGAGTAGAAGGCTCTTTACGCGCTCAGCCTCGCGAATTGGTATGTCGAGGAGAAACAAGTCAGGAGCTTTCGCTGCGAGCCCCCGAGTCAATTGCCCTTGCAGATTATGGTCCACGAAAGTCAACATAGACAGCATCGTGAGGCCTAACCCAAATGTCACGATAACTGGTCTAGTCAATGACCGCGGTCGAGCCGCGTTCGCCATCGCGAAACGAACGAGAAAATTTTTCGATCTTGGAGTGCGACCACAAAGAAACTTCACTAGCTCGCCGAGCAAAATGAGCAGGACAACGCAAGCGACGGAACCGCCAAGAAAATAGATTGCGAGCTTCGCATAATTCAAGAGATGAAGAGCCGTTAGAAGAGTGACAGCGAAGGCCCCTGCCGCGCTCACCCAATAGCGTATTCTAAGCCGTTTTTTTATTCTCTCGGAGTCCGCCCGTAGAATATGTGTCGTTGATAAATCATGCACGCTTCCGAGTGGAAGGATTGCGAACGCGCTCGCACCAAATACGCCAACCAATACGCTCAAGAGCACTTCTCTTGCGAAAACCGCAGGCTCTAAAGGAAGTCCAATAAGATCTGAGATGAAAGATCCTATAAAGAATGGCGCAGCCACGCCTATAGATGCGCCAATCACTGCGCCGAAAAAGGCGATTATCGCTACTTCAGAAAGCGCCATTATGAAAATGAACGACCCCGTTGCGCCAAGAGATTTAAGGACGGCGAAATCTCTTGTCCGTTTCTCGAGAAAAAGGCGTACTGCATTGGCGACGCCAATGCCTCCGATTACGAGCGTTAGAAGCCCAACAGCAATTAAGAAGGTCTCGAACCTCTCGATATTTCTACGTACGCCTGGTGACGCATCATCTCGGGTCCGCACCTGCCAGCCGGCATTCGGAAACTCTTTTTCCATCAATTTAAGCGTGGATCCAAGAACGGTTTGATCGTGTAATGCAACCCGAGAAATCCAGCGCGTTAGAGATCCCTCTTGAACTAATCCTTTCGCCTTTGCGCCATCTAGAGAAATGATCGCTCTTGGGCCGAAACCAATTCCCGATGATAATCGATCAGGTTCCGCTTCAATGGTTCCTCGTAATTCAAACTGACCGTCGCCGATAAATATTTTATCGCCAATATTCACGCCAAGGCGCTCTAACAGACCCCTTTCGACAATAGCCCCGAAAATTTCGTTTTTTTTGATCAGGCTACTGAGAGGCGCGTCTGGAACCGATGAAAACTTACCCGTCAGCGGATAAGCGTCATCGACAGCCTTCACCTCGACGAGCGTCGACTCTCCTTTGTTGCTGCGGCCCATTGCTCTTGTCAGCGCGACCGTTGATATCGCGCCTAACTTTGAAATGAGAAGTTTCTCTTCACTGCTTATATCTGCATGCACAACCGTTAGCGAAAAATCTCCGCCAAGTATGACCCGGCCTTGTTTGCGTAATCCATTCGAAATGCTTTCGGAGAGAGAGGCAACTAGGACAATCATACAAACGCTCAACGCGACGCACGCCATACAAAGCCGGAGGCTTCCGAGGCCGCCTCGTAGATCCCGCCATGCAAGAGTAAAAATCTTGCGTGCTCCACGGCGTAAATTGTTTTGGCTCATTGCGTCACCGATGCAGAAGGTTCAAGCACGCCTGACTTTATCAGGAAGGTCCGATCGCAGGCTTCCGCAAGTGAAAGATCGTGCGTTATCAGCACCAAGCTTGTGTTTCGCTCACGGGGTAGACGCAAGAGAAGGTTGGTGATCGTCTTGCCCGTTTCTTCATCGAGATTTCCAGTAGGCTCATCTGCGAGGATGATAGCCGGAGCGGGCGCCAAGGCGCGTGCGATGGCGACGCGTTGTTGTTCGCCTCCTGAAAGCTGAGAGGGAAAATGGTGCGCTCTGTCTGCAAGGCCAACCGCCTGAAGCTCTACAAGCGCGGTCTTGAATGGATCGGGATGGCCATTAAATTCGAGGGGAATAGCAACGTTCTCCAAAGCCGTCATCGTGGACACGAGATGAAAAGATTGGAAGATGATACCAATTCGCTTACCGCGAAATCGAGAGACGTCATCCTCGCTCATCGAAGTGATGTCCCTACCTTCGATGCTTACGCGACCTGAATCAGGCTTTTCCAATCCGGCCATGGCCATCAAAAGGGTGGACTTTCCCGATCCAGACTTCCCCACGAGCGCAACGGATTCACCGGAGCGAGCTTGCATGGTTACGCCCCGCAATACATGGACGCGTGAGCTTTCGGAGCCAAGGCTGAGATGCACATCATGAACCTCGATCGCAAAGCTCATTTCTCTTACCCCATTAGAGTCTTATGGCGCTGGAATATCGCAGCGCTCTCCATCCTAGCTACATTTGTATTCGGCCTGACGACGTCAACATCAGCGCAATCAGACGCTCCCAAAAGAATCGTTGTTCTCGGCGACAGCCTTACGGCGGGCTATCAATTACCCGCGGCGGATGGCTTCACAAGCGTTTTGCAGGCAAATCTGCGGGCGAAAGGCATTTCAGTAGAGGTCGTTAACGCCAGCGTGTCCGGAGACACAGCATCCGCGGGGCTAGAACGATTTGATTGGTCACTCGGCTCAGGCGCCGACGCTGTTATCGTTGAGCTTGGCGCAAATGACATGTTGAGGGGAATTGATGTTCAAGTGACGTATGGAGCTCTCGACAGAATCATTAGCAAGCTTAAGGAGCGAAAAATTCCGGTGCTTCTGGCCGGCATGAAGGCGTCTAGATCCGTTGGATCCGAATATAGGGACGCGTTTGACGCTTTGTACACCAGGCTGGCCGAGAAGCACGAGGTGCTTCTTTACCCCTTTTTCCTTCAAGGGGTGGCTGGGCAGTCGGAATTCAACCTTCAGGATGGCATACATCCAAACTCCGCCGGCGTGCGTCGTATCGTGGAAAACATTACGCCATACGTCTTGAGGCTTTTAGCGGCGAGCGCGCCGTAGCTTTCTGACGCTCATGGATCGAGGACGCTGTCCCAGTAAAGGTAATCCAACCAGCTCTCGTGAAGATGGTTGGGCGGGAAACGCCGTCCGTTCTGGTTTAGATCGCTGACGCTCGGTTGAAATGGCTTCCGAGCAGGCCACATGAGCGCTTCGGAAGGAAGCTTGTCCGCTTTTCGCATATTGCATGCCGAACAGGCTGCGACCACGTTATCCCACGTGGTAAGCCCGCCTTTTGAGCGCGGTAAGACATGATCGAACGTAAGGTCTTCCGGAGAGCCGCAATACTGACACATGAATTTGTCACGCAGGAATACATTGAAACGCGTGAACGCAGGCGTTCTGGCAGGCTTCACAAAGGTCTTTAGAGATACGACAGATGGCAATCGCATTTCAAAACTGGGACTGCGGACCTTCCGATCATATTCGGAAATCACGTTCACGCGATCGAGACATGCCGCCTTGATAGCTTCCTGCCAAGGCCAGATAGATAAGGGAAAGTAACTCAGCGGGCGAAAGTCCGCATTCAGCACCAGCGCAGGACAAGCCTCCGGCGACACGTTAGGCTGGAAATGCGTCGTCAAATTCGACACTCCTCGATCATATTCATGAGTCGAAGGCGCCGTTCACCCAGCTTCCGCTAGTGTGCAGCTCTGCTAGCGGGTAGGCACAGGCACGCCGCTTCGGTAGTCATAAAATCCACGTTTGGTCTTTCGTCCTAGCCAGCCTGCTTCCACATATTTCACAAGAAGTGGGCATGGGCGGTACTTCGAATCCGCAAGTCCTTCATGGAGAACTTGCATGACGGATAGGCATGTATCCAGCCCGATGAAGTCAGCGAGCTGAAGCGGCCCCATAGGATGGTTCGCGCCCAACTTCATAGCTGTATCGATCGCCTCGACCGAGCCTACGCCCTCATAGAGAGTGTAGACCGCTTCATTGATCATGGGCAGCAAGATGCGATTGACTATGAATGCCGGGAAGTCTTCCGCGACCGTAGCGGTTTTTCCAAGTCGTTCAATCAGGTCTTTTGCGGCTTCAAAAGTCGTATCGTCTGTTGCGATGCCTCGAATGACTTCGACCAACTGCATCACGGGGACGGGATTCATAAAATGAATGCCGATGAACTTCTCAGGACGATCAGTTGCGGAAGCAAGACGTGTAATTGAAATGGAAGATGTGTTTGAGGCAAGAAGCGCGTCAGGGGAGAGAATTGGGCAAAGTTTCGCGAAAATTTTCCGCTTCAGGTCCTCATTTTCCGACGCCGCTTCGATCACGAGATCGCAATCAGCAAGATCTGAATAATCCGTCGAAGGCGTGATCCGTTCGAGAGCCGCTTTGCGATCGTCCTCAGACAGCTGCGACTTGCTCACTTGTCGCGCCAAGTTCCCGTTAATTGTGGCGAGACCCGTTTGAACCCGTTCCTCGGAAAGATCGTTCAAGACGACCTGAAGTCCCGCCACTGCGCTGACATGCGCTATGCCCGACCCCATTTGGCCGGCGCCGACAACGCCTATCTTTTTGATATTCAAAGACATAATAGCCACCGCGCTTGGAAGGACGGACGTTCCGAATCATCATATGTCAGGAATGCTTAGCGGCCAACGGCGAGACCTTCTTGGAGAGCTCCTCCTTTAGCTCAGGCAGGGCCTTGAAGAGGTCCGCCACTAGTCCAAAATCCGCGACCTGGAAAATCGGGGCTTCCTCGTCTTTGTTGATGGCGACAATGACTTTGGAGTCTTTCATGCCGGCCAAATGCTGGATGGCTCCTGAGATTCCCACAGCCAAATACAAATCTGGCGCGACGATTTTTCCTGTTTGGCCTACCTGCAAGTCGTTGGGTGCGTAGCCGGCGTCAACCGCTGCGCGTGACGCGCCGATGGCCGCGCCAAGGACATCGGCGACAGGGCCAATGAACCGATCAAAGTTCTCCGAGCTCTGTAGACCTCTTCCACCGGATATCACGATCTTGGCCGAGGAAAGATCGGGTCGTGTGGATTGGGATGCTATTTCCTCCTTGAAGAGGCTAAGTGGCGACGGGTCCGACCAAGCTAGCGCCTCAATCGGCGCGCCCCTTTCTCCGTCGATGACGCGTGGAAATGCAGAGGTGCGGGCAGTGATCACCAGCTTGGCGTCTTTCGACTCTACCACCTGTATAGCATTTCCCGCATAGACCGGACGTTCGAAGCGCTTGTGCCCGAGGACGCGGGTGACTTCCGAGATTTGCATCACATCTAACATCGCCGCCACTCTCGGCAGGGCGCTCTTGCAGAGTGATGAGGCGGATCCCACAATGGCGTCATAGTCCTCGGCAATGCTAAGCACCAGTGACGCTAGCGTCTCATCGGTGCAACTCTCCCCTACTTCAGCTGCGTGCAGAACTTTCTCCACACCATCTAGCCGAGAGACAGCTGCGATCGCATAAGCCGAATCGCCTAAGGCCAGCGCATGCACTGGACCGCCAACTTCTAATGCGCACGCTGCTGCGCTTCTTGTCGTTTCCGACATTGCGCCATTTCTGATGTCGGCAATGAGAAGGGTCGTCATGAGAGCACCCCCGCCTCCGTCTGTAAGCGCTCGACGAGCTCAGATACGTTTGACACGATTACGCCAGCCTTTCTCGCTGGCGGATCTTTTGTTTCGATGATTTGCAGCCGGGAAACAACGTCCACTCCCAGAGCCTCCGGGGTCAATTCTTCTATTGGCTTCTTTTTCGCCTTCATAATGTTGGGCAATGAAGCGTAGCGGGGCTCGTTCAATCTCAGATCCGCTGTGATAACAATTGGCATCCGGGCCTCGATTTGCTGGAGGCCCCCATCAACCTCACGCAAAACGCTCACCGCTTCGCCGGCGATCTTAACTTGCGAAGCGAAGGTCGCCTGACTCCATCCGAGCAGTCCCGCCAGCATCTGGCCTGTCTGATTGAAATCGTCGTCAATCGCCTGTTTGCCCATAAGAACGATGCTGGGCTTTTCAGACGCTACGATCTCCCTCAGTATTTTTGCAACGGCCAATGGCTCCAAGAGCCCGTCGTGTTTGACAAGGATCCCTCGGTCGGCGCCCATAGCAAGACCGCTTCTGATTGTCTCAGTTGCTTGTGAAGGGCCCGCAGAAACGAGCACCACTTCGGTCGCATGGCCTGCTTCCTTGAGACGCAACGCCTCTTCCAGTGCGATCTCGTCGAACGGATTCATCGACATTTTGACGTTGGTGAGATCAACGCCGCTGCCGTCGGTCCTCACTCTGACTTTCACGTTGTAGTCGACGACACGCTTGCAAGTGACCAGGATCTTCAACTCAAGAACCCCCCAGAATCATTCAAAAGACGCACAAGCGCTTCGCTAGCGGTTTTTTCCCGGCGTCCAAAGGATATCTCCGTCCCTCAGGCGATTAAGCGCTCTGGCCGCGACAAACAGGAAATCGGAAAGCCTGTTAATGTATTTAAGCGCGGGCTCGCCTACGGGCTCGCCCTCCTTGAGGGATAGCTCCACGATGAGCCGCTCCGCTCTTCTGCAAATCGTCCGTGAGACATGCAAGCCGGCGGCGCCAGCTGTGCCCGCAGGCAGGACAAAGGATTTGAGCGGCTCAAGGCTCGCATTTAGAAGATCGATTTCCGCCTCAAGCCGCACCACCTGAGGCTCGACGATGCGCAGCGGTTCATATCCAAGCTCCGCGCCCCTATCGGGCGTGCACAGGTCCGCACCGAGGTCGAAGAGGTCGTTTTGGACCCGCTCCAGCATGGCGTCGATTTCCGGGGACTCCGTCCGGATGCTGCATCGGGCAAGCCCTATCGCCGAGTTCGTCTCGTCTACAGTCCCATATGCAGCGACCCTTAGATCGAATTTTGGACGTCTCTCGCCATCCCCTAAGGACGTCGACCCTGCATCACCAGTGCGCGTGTAGATCCTATTGAGCGTAACCATGTTGTGATTCAGCCTTTAAACCATAAAACGGCAAAGATGAGCACGATAGCGAGACCTTGGAGCCCCACGCGCCAACGCATCAGTTTCTGAGAAAGCGAAGGGCTGCCGCCCCTCAGCATGTTCGCGAGCCCCAAAACGAGAACCACGCCCACGGCGCCAGTCGCTAAGGCCACGGTCAAACTAGGCAAGGTCATTAATCACCATCGCTCTCATCAATAGCGCCGTAAAAGCCGTTCCAGATAGTCCAGCTCGATTGAGGGCCGGTTAGGGTCCGCGAGCCGGCGGCGCAATTCTTCTAGCAATTGCTGCGCGCGTTGAGGAGCTGGCGTTCCAAGCGGATCATAGGCGCTTCGCGATTGGTCGCCGCGCGAACGAGACTCCCGACCAAGCGGGTCCGAACTCGCGTTCCGTCCCGCCTGGCCCGGCGGCCCACCAGCTTGCGCGCCCTCGTTTTGGTCGCCTTGCTGCATTTGTCGCGCCAACGATTCCGCGCCGCGCCTCAGGCCATCGATCGCGCGTCCCTGTGCATCCACGGCCTCCTGCCGGCCAGCGCCTCCTCTGCCCAGTTGCTGTTCCGCTTCGCGCATCGCCCCCTCGGCGTCCTCAAGGCCCTCATCGGTGCGCATGCCGAACTCCCGCATGCGTCGCTGCAAATCCTGAAGTCGCTGACGCAACTCTCCTTGGCCTTGCTGCAGATCCTGATCTCCCTCGCCTTCGCCGCGTTGCTGGTTTGCATTCGGTCGGAATGTGCGATCCCGCAATTGCTGCTGGTCGCGCATCATTTGGTCGAGCTGATTAAGGGCGCGATTGGTTTGCTGCGCCGAACGTTCCTGCCCCTTCTTTGCGGATTGAAGGTTTTTGAGCAGATCTTGGAGCTGACTCAGCGCGCGCTTGGCGTCCTCGGGATTTCCGGAGCGCGCCAGGCGCTCTATTTCATCGAGCATTCTTTGAAGATCCTGAGAGGTGATCATGCGCTCAGGATCAGGCCGATCGTTTTGTTCCTGTCTCTGATCTTGTCTCTCGGAGTTTTCCGCAAGCTCACGGAGGAAACGGTCCAACGCCGAGCGTAACTCGTCCATCAACCGGCGCAGTTCATCCTGCTCGGCACCTCGTTCAAGCGCCGCGCGCAGGTTCTCTTGCGCCGCTCGTAAAGCCTGTTCGGCTGAAGACATGTCGCCTTCTTCAATCTGTAAGGCCATTTCCCACATCAGCCCAACAATTGAACGCAGATCGTCGTCGGTGCGCGCTGAGTGGAGCTGATTGAGTAGAACGCGTATGCCGAGATGCTGGCCAGCGCTGATCGGAAAACGATCAGGAGCCGTTGAGATAGCGTCGAGAGCGGCAAGGACAAAGCGCTTTTCCTTTGGGAAAAACACTAAGTTTCGACGTTGTTCGATCAAGGCTTTTGCAAGCGGCTTACTGAACTCTCGCTCGGGAGCGTAAATGCGTAAGTCTTCGCTTTCCCCAACGTTGCCCCCTTCGTCGCGGGCCAGAAGCCTAATTGTCGTCTCTGCGCCCGCCCACGGATGCTCGACCAGGTTTGTTAATGTGTTCGCCTCGCCTTTCTGTCCTCCGGCAGGCAAAGCGAGAGGAATCGTAGGGGCTTCGAAAAGTGGCGCGCCTGAGCTTTTTCTTCCGCGTACTTGAGGATCGCTAAGCACTGCCTCAGCGGAGGCTACGCCATAGTCATCGGTCATTTGATACGCAAGCGAAAGCATCCCCTTCCCATCCGTCGCAGGCGCTCCGCGGAATCCGATCGCGGGGGGCTTGTCCGCTATGGCCGTTAAGTCGAATGTCAATCGCGTTCCAGAAAACGCGCGCAAAACAATACGGCTGTCTTTCCGCAATACAAACCGCGCCTCTTGGGCCGACGGGAACGCTGCGCCTTGCGCATCATCGGACGAGACTCGTTCGAGACCTTCCACTGAGATGATGACGTCCGCCAGTTTTTCAGGGCTTCGTAAGACAACTATTGATCCGACGGGCGCCTCTATGGCCTGAATGTTCGTGGAGGCGCCGCCGGACGAGAACAGTACGATCGGCGCGCGTCCTGTATAGGCCGGCGGATCTATCCATGCATCCAACCGACGCAGCCGTTCACGGGCTTCCGGAGACGATAGGTCGAATGCTGCAAGAACCCGTTGTAGTTTCTCCGGTCCGGCGATGAAGCCGCTGGCAACCATCGCCACGATGAGGGCTGCTCTGATCGCAAATGGATCACGCAGAGCGGTTCCCGGTGTGAATTGAGGCGCTGAGAGCTGTCCTGCATTCGAGGAAGCCTCTTCTTGATGGAGAGCCCACAAGCGCCTAGCCAGAGCATTGTCGCTGGCGTTCGAATCCAGCGTGGCGCTTACCGGCCGGTGGGCGCGTTGGCTCAGCTTATCGAGACGCTTGACCGCATCTTGCTCTGTCGCCCTACGAACCTGCACCGCGAGGAGGGCCGGCGCCAGAAAAGCTACGCCGACGAGCGCCCAGAGGATAATTTTCACCCAGAATGGCGCATATAACCAACCGCCGAGCCAAGAAATTGTCAGAAAAACGCAAAACGCGCTGAAAAGGGCCATAAAGCTAGGCCATAACCGTTCCAGCTGAATGAACCAGCGGGCGAAGCTGCGCAGCCGCGCCAGACGGGCGGCCGGACCGTTTGAGCGTCTCTCGTCCGTAGAACTCGCCCTTGTCTCCACAAGCTGCTCCAGTTCACGAGAAAAAGGCCGCCTTGCAACTCTTTACTTCAGCCACGGCGGAACGGTGTCCAATTCTATCAGGCTTTCGTATGTAGTGCGCGGTCTCACTACGGCCCAGTCGCGCCCATTGACCAAAACCTCCGGGACGAGCAGGCGCGAATTATAGGTGCTAGCCTGAACCGCGCCATAGGCGCCGGCCGACATGACCGCGAGATAATCGCCCGGCTTACATTCGGGCATCTCGCGGCCGATCGCCAGATAGTCCCCGGTTTCGCATACTGGTCCGACGACGTCGGCGATCCAGGAGGGCGCGCCCGTCTCCTCGACGACGGGCTGGATCTCATGATGAGCGTCGTACAAAGTTGGTCGGATCAAGTCGTTCATCGCCGCATCGACGATCACGAAACGTCGATTTTCCCCTTGCTTCACATAGAGCACCTTGCAAACCAGCACGCCGGCGTTTCCGACGAGCAAGCGCCCGGGCTCAAGCACCAGTTTGCAACCGAGCCCACCAAGCCGTCTCTTCACAATTTCAGCGTATTTCACCGGCGAATAAACGTCTGCGTCCTCATTGGATCGATACGGAATTCCTAAACCGCCGCCGATGTCCAAATGATGGATGTCGAAACCGTCGGCGCGCAATTGGCCGACGAATTCCGCGAGCAGCGTGAATGCGTCGTCAAAGGGCTTAAGATTCGTGATCTGTGAACCAATGTGCATATCCACGCCGGTTGGCGTCACGCCCCCCAGCTTCCGCGCGCGCGCATAAACTTCGCGCGCGCGAGAAATAGGAACGCCGAATTTGTTCTCAGCCTTTCCCGTTGAAATTTTCTTATGGGTTTTCGCATCCACATCTGGATTTACACGCAACGAGACATGCGCGTGCGTTCCTTTAGATTGCGCGATGCGCGAGATCGTCTCCAGCTCAGGCTCGGATTCCACATTGAAACAGAATATGCCGTAATCAAGCGCAAGCGCTATTTCGCCTTCGGTCTTCCCAACGCCAGAGAAGGTGATCCGATCGCCGGGCACGCCAGCCGCTTTCGCGCGCAGCAGTTCGCCCTCTGAGACGATGTCCATTCCCGCGCCTAGCTTCGCGAGCGTGCGCAGCACCGCCTGGTTGGAATTCGCCTTCATTGCGAAACAGACAAGCGCATCAATATCAGAGAAGGCGTTGGCGAACACCTCGAAGTGGCGGGTGAGCGTTGCAGCCGAATAGCAATAGAACGGCGTCTGCACCTCAGAGGCGATCTTTCTTAGGTCCACCCGCTCTGCATGCAAGGCGCCTTCGATGTAGGAGAAGTGGTGCATTTCACATCAAATTTTCACAAGAGGGGATCGAGCACGAACGGACGCTTTGGCCCGCGCGTCCCAGCGAGATCGAGCTCATCTGCGCTTTCCGATCCATTGCGCGCAGTAGAACCTCGGACGTCTTTTTGAGTCGCCGCATCAGCGGACGGCCCGGTTGGCGTTTCGAGCTGACTTTTGCGTCCACAGCCGGAAACGAACAGGCTCGCGCCTAGCATAAAGCAGATGAATAGCGTCTTTGCATTCATGCCCATGGCGCACCTTTCTATGATTTGAGCTTGGCCACCCACCATTGCGCTCTCGGGCCCACTAGGGCAGGGCTTGTCCCACCGTAGCTGGTGCGGCTCGCCACTGACTGATCTACGCCAAGGACGGTGAATACTTCATCAGTGATGCGGGGCTCGACGGCTTGCATCTGCGCCAAACTCAATTCACTCAAGTCACAAGCTTGATCCGACGCGAGCTTGACGATCGAGCCGGTCACATGGTGGGCTTGGCGGAAAGGAAGACCCAAAACGCGGACGAGCCAGTCTGCAAGGTCTGTTGCGGTGCTGAACCCAGCGCCAGCAGAGCGGCGCATCGCTTCAGCATTCACTTCCATGTCATTGATCATGCCAGACATTGCCGCAACGCAGAGAGACAGCGATTGAATCGCGTCAAATGCGCCTTCTTTGTCTTCCTGCATGTCTTTCGAATAGGTGAGCGGAAGCCCCTTCATGACGATGAGCAGGGCGGTCAGCGCTCCAATCACGCGGCCGGTCTTGCCGCGCACTAGTTCCGCTGCATCCGGATTACGCTTTTGCGGCATAATCGACGAGCCCGTCGTGAACTTGTCTGAAAGGCGAACAAACCCGAACTGCGGCGTCACCCAGAGAACAATCTCCTCGGCCAGACGCGACAAGTGGACTGCGCAGATCGAGGCCGCCGCCAAAGCCTCGAGCACGAAATCGCGGTCGGAGACGCTATCCAGAGAATTGGCTGTGGGCCTGTCGAAACCAAGCTCTGTCGCTGTTTTGTGACGGTCGATCGGAAAAGACGTTCCAGCCAAAGCCGCAGCGCCAAGCGGGCACTCGTTCAGGCGGCGGCGCGCGTCGGCGAATCGGCCCCTATCGCGATTCAGCATTTCGACATAGGCAAGCAAGTGATGCCCAAAGGTCACTGGCTGCGCCGATTGCATGTGGGTGAAGCCCGGCATAACAGTCGCAGCATGCGCTACAGCCTTCTCCGCCAGCGTGAGCTGCAGTTGCTTGAGCTGTCCATCGATCTGGTCCACGCCGTCGCGAATCCACAAGCGGAAATCCACCGCGACTTGATCGTTGCGGGAGCGTGCGGTGTGCAGGCGGCCCGCGTCGGGCCCGAGGATCTCCGCAAGCCGCGCTTCGACATTCATATGAATGTCTTCCAGGGCCCGGGAAAACTGAAGCTCTCCGGAAGCGATTTCCGCTCCTACTCGGTCCAGCCCGGACGAAATGCGATCCGCTATTTCGGCGGACAATATCCCAGTTGACCCGAGCATTGAGACATGCGCCTTGGAGGCTCTTATATCCTGAGCCGCAAGACGGTAGTCAAAACCGATGGAGGCGTTAATTTCCTCCATGATCTCGTCTGGGCCGCTTGAAAAACGGCCGCCCCACATCCTGTTGCTCATAACTGAATCTCCGAACCGGTTGACGCCATGCCAGATGAAAATGAAATGCGCCCCAATGCGGCCCATTCCAGTCCTCGACGCTGGCTCGCCAACCGTAGCTTGCTCGCTCTTTTCGCCCTGGGCGCCGTGAGTCTAGTCCTATACGGGACCATAGACCGCGCAGGCAAGAAAGAGCCCTCCGGATCAGGTGGGCGCTGCGCGGCTTCGCAAAGCATGGCGCGCCTTACGCAGCCATTCGCGAGAGGTGAGCTCGCGGCCCTGGTTCCAACCCAGAGCTCCACGCCCATGGCGCAGCTCTCGTTCGCGGGACCTGGAGGCGAGGGCCTCTCCCTTGAGCGTTTTGCCGGCAGGGTGGTCCTTCTAAACCTTTGGGCGACCTGGTGTCTGCCTTGTCGCGCCGAAATGCCCGCTCTGGATCGGTTAGA
Source organism: uncultured Beijerinckia sp. (assembly GCA_964645525.1). Classification (GTDB taxonomy): domain Bacteria; phylum Pseudomonadota; class Alphaproteobacteria; order Rhizobiales; family Beijerinckiaceae; genus Terripilifer. The sequence goes on along the minus strand of CAZYBF010000001.1, from coordinate 45,036 downwards.
GGCGGCCCGCGGGGGAGAAAAATTTGAAGTGGTCGCCATTAACATCGACACAGCGCGCCTAGAGCGTCGGGAAGCTTTTCTCAAAGAGGCCGGAGTGGAGCGCCTGCGATTCTATTCGGATAAGTCCGCAGTGGTTTTTCAGGAGCTCAAGGCGGCAGGGAAGGCCTCGGGTTTGCCGACGACGGTCCTGATAGGCCCCGATGGGTGCGACATTGCGACCATGGCGGGGGCCGCAGAATGGGATTCGGAAGAAGCCAAGAATCTCATATCTAAACTACTGGAAAATTTGAGAAATAATCAAGATTTGACCCCGAATGGCCCTTCCTAAGGTCTACAGCGGAAATGTTGCGCTGTGGCCTCTGTTCATTTAGTTGATGCCAAGAAATCAACAGATCGAGAGGGCTCCCCATGGTGACCACGGACAGAAGCCAGTCGAACCGCGACGCGGCGCGTCCGCTCTCCCCCCATCTGCAAGTCTATCGCTTCGCCTTGACCATGGCGATGTCGATTGCACATCGCATTACAGGGGCAGGCCTTTATCTGGGTACGTTGCTGCTCGCCTGGTGGCTTGTCGCCGCCGCCGCGGATGCGTCTTCTTTCGCCTTTGTCTCCGGATTTCTCAGCAGTTTCTTCGGGCGACTGATCCTGTTTGGATTCACTTGGGCGCTGTTCCATCACATGCTCGGCGGCGTGCGCCATTTCATTTGGGACCTCGGCTATGGAATGGATCACCCCGAACGCGAATATCTCGCTCAGGGTACGCTGATCGGCGGCCTGGCGCTGACGGTTCTCGTCTGGATCGTCGCTTACGTGGTTCGTTGAGGCGCAGGGGAAGTCATGACCGGCAATTCCAAATCAATCCGCACGCCGACGGCTAAGGTTCGCCACCTTGGGTCCGCTCGATCCGGCACTCGTCACGCCTGGCGCATGCGCGTCACCTCCATGGCGCTGATCCCGCTGACCATCGGCTTTGTATGGATCCTGCTGACCACTGTTGGAAAGGATCAAGGCGCGGTGCGCGCGGCCCTTGGCCAGCCCTGGGCGGCCATTCTTCTGCTCCTCTTCGTTCCGACGTCGATTTACCACATGATGCTCGGGATGCAGACGATCATCGAAGATTATGTTCACGCGGAACATGCAAAATCGTTCGCCTTGCTCGCGAACATGTTTTTTTCCGCGGTAGTCGGAGTCGCCTGCGTCTATGCGATTCTAAGGCTGAGTTTTGTCTGACGTTCGCTATTTCGCGCGTCGGTTCTAGGGATGGATGAAGGGGTAAAACTCATGGCAAATGCTTCGGCTAACGGCTCTGCGGCGCCTGGCGTTGTCGGCGCCGCATATCCGATCACGGACCATACGTTCGACGTCGTCGTCGTCGGCGCCGGCGGCGCCGGGCTGCGGGCTACGGTGGGTTGTTCCCAAGCCGGCCTGCGTACGGCCTGTATCTCCAAGGTTTTCCCGACGCGCTCCCACACGGTGGCGGCGCAGGGCGGCATTTCCGCTGCTCTCGGCAATATGGGTCCAGACGACTGGCGCTGGCACATGTACGACACGGTTAAAGGTTCGGACTGGCTCGGTGACCAAGATTCAATCGAGTATTTGTGCCGCAATGCGCCGGCCGCTGTTTACGAGCTGGAGCATTGGGGCGTTCCGTTTTCGCGCACTGAAGAGGGCAAGATTTATCAGCGCCCCTTCGGTGGCATGACGACCGATTATGGAAAAGGAACGGCGCAGCGCACCTGCGCTGCCGCTGACCGCACGGGGCATGCGATTTTGCACACTCTGTACGGCCAGGCGCTTCGCAATAAGACTGAATTCTTCATCGAATACTTCGCAATCGACCTGATCATGGATCAGGCCGGCCGTTGCCGCGGCGTCGTCTGCATCAAGATGGACGATGGAACCATCCACCGGTTCCGCGCCAGCCAGACGATCCTAGCGACGGGTGGTTATGGCCGCGCGTATTTTTCTGCCACCTCAGCGCACACCTGCACTGGAGACGGCAATGCGATGGCGCTTCGCGCTGGACTGCCGTTGCAGGACATGGAATTCGTTCAGTTCCATCCGACGGGGATCTATGGCTCCGGATGCCTCATCACCGAGGGCGCCCGAGGCGAGGGTGGTTATGTGACCAATTCCGCGGGTGAACGCTTCATGGAGCGTTACGCGCCTTCGGCCAAGGATCTGGCTTCCCGCGACGTGGTCTCGCGCGCGATGACGATCGAGATCCGCGAGGGGCGCGGCGTCGGCAAGCACAAAGATCACATTTATTTGCATCTCGATCATCTGGATCCCAAGATCCTTCACGAGCGGCTTCCCGGCATCTCCGAAAGCGCACGCATCTTTGCTGGCGTGGACGTCACGAAAGAGCCGATACCCGTCCTTCCGACCGTCCACTACAATATGGGCGGCATTCCCACCAATTATCACGGCGAAGTCGTCACTAAGCAGAATGGTGACCCTGACTCGATCGTCCCGGGATTGATGGCGCTGGGCGAGGCCGCCTGCGTCTCAATCCATGGCGCTAATCGACTAGGTTCGAATTCCCTCATCGATCTGGTGGTCTTTGGCCGTGCGGCAGGCATTCGTGCGGCTGAACTCGTCAAGCCCGGCGAATCCCAGCCCGACCTGCCGAAGGATTCTTCTGACCGCGCTCTCTCGCGGCTTGACAAATTCCGCTGGTCCAAAGGTGGGACGCCGACGGCGCAGCTGCGCGACAAGATGCAGCGCACGATGCAAAACAACTGCGCCGTGTTCCGCACCGGCGAGGTTCTTGAGGAAGGTTCAAAGCTCATTCACGAAGTCTGGCAGGGCGTCGCGGATGTGGGCGTTACTGATCGTTCGCTAATCTGGAACTCTGACTTGATCGAGACCCTTGAGTTTGACAACCTGATTATTCAGGCGGTCGTCACAATGGACTCAGCAGTTGAGCGGAAAGAGAGCCGCGGCGCTCATGCGCGTGAGGATCATCCGGATCGGGACGATGCGAACTGGATGAAGCATACGCTTGCATGGGCGAATGATGAGACGAAACGGATCGCAATCGATTTCCGGCCCGTTCATACCTACACGATGACCAACGAGGTCAGTTACATTGAGCCTAAGGCTCGCGTGTACTGATCGGGAGTTGAAACCATGGTTGAATTCGCTCTCCCTCGTAACTCTCGGCCCGTCCCGGGCAAGACATGGCCGAAGCCAGCCGGCGCGACGAACATCCGGGAGTTCCGGGTGTATCGCTGGAATCCCGAAGACGGAGAAAATCCGCGGATTGACACATATTTCGTCAATATGGACGATTGCGGCCCCATGGTGCTGGACGCGATCATCTGGATTAAGAACAACATTGATCCGACTTTGACCTTCCGCCGCTCATGTCGTGAAGGCATTTGCGGTTCTTGCGCGATGAACATCGATGGCACGAACACCCTCGCGTGCACGAAGGACATGAGCACCATTTCGGGAGCGGTGAAGATCTATCCCTTGCCCCATATGCAAGTGGTCAAGGACCTCGTGCCAGACCTGACCGGCTTCTATGCGCAGCACGCCTCGATCGAACCTTGGCTCAAGACTGATACGCCCGCGCCTGAAAACGAATGGGGTCAGTCGCCGGAAGATCGGAGCAAGCTCGACGGGCTTTATGAGTGCATTCTCTGTGCTTGCTGCTCGACGTCCTGTCCGAGTTATTGGTGGAACGGCGATCGTTACCTAGGCCCGGCCGCACTTCTGCAAGCTTATCGTTGGCTGGCGGACTCGCGCGATGAGTCCACAGGTGAGCGGCTTGACTTCCTTGAAGACCCGTTTCGTTTGTATCGTTGTCACACCATCATGAACTGCGCGAAGACTTGCCCGAAGGGCCTGAATCCCGCGAAGGCTATTGCGGAGATCAAGAATATGATGGTCGCGCGTCAGGTTTGATCCACCTGCGCGAGCTCGGCGGCGCTTTGATTGCGCGGCCGAGCCCGTCGCTTCAACCCAAGTCAACTTCATTGCCTGATCGCGTCTCTTCCCTTTACGAAGCTAAAGTTCGGGATGGCGCGATCGAGCCCGACGCGGCGCAGCGTCGGCTCGTGAAACTCTTTGATGATTTATCCGACGAGTTAAGCGCATTCGCAAAGCTGCGACGCAAGAGCGTCGTCGCCCGTATGTTCGCGAAGAAGCTCGCTATCCCGCGGGGGCTGTATATTTGGGGTGAAGTTGGGCGTGGAAAGACCATGCTGATGGATCTCTTCTACGACTCGCTGGACGCGGATGAAAAAAGACGCGTCCACTTTCATGAGTTCATGCAGGATGTGCACGCCCGCATCCATAATTGGCGCCTTGCAAAGAAAGAAGGACGCGCCCTCGGAGACGATCCTATCGCGCCTCTGGCGGAGGACCTGATTCAACATGCCTGGCTTCTCTGCTTTGATGAATTCGTCGTGACTGACATTGCTGATGCGATGTTGCTCGGCAGGCTTTTCACGGCGCTTTTTGACCGCGGCTGCGTCGTGGTCGCGACCTCTAATGTCGAGCCGTCCCAGCTTTATCGTAACGGATTGAACCGGGCGCTCTTCCTTCCCTTTATCAAATTGCTGCAAGAGCGTGTCGATGTCTTCCGGCTCGACGCCCGCACTGACTTCCGTCTGGAAAAGCTCGATAATCTCCCGATCTACCATTATCCCGCCGATCACAATGCGCGTGGCGCCTTGACGGACGCATTTCACTCATTGTCCGGCGACAAGGTTGGTCGTCCCATGGTTCTGCAGGTTTTGGGACGTGAACTGACGATCAGTCAGGCCGCCAATCATGTTGCGCGTTTTAGTTTCGATGAATTATGTGGACGGCCTCTTGGAGCCGCTGATTATCTTGCGATCGCCGACAATTTTCACACGATTGTGTTGGATGGCGCGCCGGCGATGACTGTTAGCCAGCGAAACGAGGCGAAGCGCTTCATTAATCTGATAGATACACTGTATGATCGTCGCGTGAAGCTCATCATTTCCGCAGCAGCTCCGCCGCAAGATCTTTATGTAGCAGACAGCGGTGTGGAGGCTTTTGAATTTCAGAGGACCGTGTCGAGGCTTATCGAAATGCAGTCCCGCGACTATCTCGCGCTCCCCCACGGCCTGGCGGATTCAGGCGGCAGCGGGGATTCTACTGGTCTGGTGGAGACCTGAAAATGGCTCGCGCGTCAGTGGAACCCTCGGACGCCCGCATTCTTCAAATCGCCGCTGAGCACGTCCGCCGATATGGCGCAGCGAAGACGACCGTTGTCGCGGTCGCCGCCGAGGCGGGAATGTCGCACGCGAACGTTTATCGTTACTTCCCCTCCAAGCGGTCGCTGATAGAAGCTTTGTTGGAGCAATGGCTTAAACCGCTGGAGGCTGGTTTGCATGAGATCGCAGACGCTCCCGATCCAGCAGATGACAAACTCGAGAGAATTGTTTCGGCGGTTTATCGCGCCTACCGGAACAAGGTCGAGACTGATCCACATTTGTTCGCCATTTTCGCGGAAGTCATCGAAGCTGGCCGCGCTGCAGGGCGGCGCCATCGCGCAAAGATACAGGGCGAAATCAGTCGCGTGGTCGACGAGGGAATGTCCAGCGGCGTATTCAGACCAGCGGACCAGCGACGGGCGGTGGCGCTGGTCTTTGATGGCCTCCATAGGTTCCTTCACCCGGTTTCGATCCGCCTAGATCGCGACATTCCGCGAGAACAGGCGGACGCCAGATTTGAGCGTTTGACGTCAATCGTTCTGCGCGCGCTTGGCACCAGAAGTTGAGCAAACTGGGGATACAAGTTACAAAAAATGTAATTTGAAATGCCATTTTCTAACCAGACAAGCTTCAGCATCAATTCAGCGCAACTCAATCTAACCATTTAAATTTAAAGGGCTATTGGTCGCGCGCAGTAGTTCTGCGATGCATTTGCGCGCTCTACTAGACCATTGTCCTGCAAACCAGACCCTTGCCACCAAGACTTAGGAGGCGCAAAGAGCCGCCACACGTGAAAGCGTTTCGGCTCAATCCAAAACGAGGTCGGTCCACATGGCGCGTAATAAGATTGCACTCATCGGCTCTGGGCAAATTGGCGGCACCCTTGCCTTGCTGGCCGGCCTCAAGGAGCTTGGCGACATTGTCATGTTCGACATCGCCGATGGCATTCCTCAGGGTAAGGCGCTGGACATCGCGGAAGCTTCTCCCGTCGAGGGCTTTGATAGCCGGCTGTCCGGCGCGAGCGATTACGCCGCGATCGCGGGCGCTGACGTCATCATCGTGACGGCTGGGGTTCCGCGCAAGCCCGGCATGAGCCGCGACGATCTCCTCGGGATTAACCTCAAGGTCATGGAGAGCGTCGGCGCGGGCATCAAGCAGCATGCGCCGAACGCCTTCGTCATCTGCATCACCAATCCTCTCGACGCAATGGTATGGGCGCTCCAGAAGGCCTGTGGCCTGCCGTCCAACAAGGTCGTCGGCATGGCCGGGGTTCTCGACTCCGCACGCTTCCGCTGGTTCCTTGCTGAAGAGTTCAATGTTTCCGTTGAGGACGTCACGGCCTTCGTGTTGGGCGGCCACGGCGACGATATGGTTCCTTCGGTGCGCTATTCGACGGTCGCAGGCATTCCGCTGCCCGATCTGGTGAAGATGGGATGGACCACTCAGGAAAAGATCGACGCGATCGTGAAGCGCACGCGCGGCGGCGGCGGAGAGATCGTCAATCTGCTGAAAACCGGCTCCGCCTTCTACGCGCCCGCGTCCTCCGCCATCGCCATGGCCGAGAGCTACCTGCGCGACAAGCGTCGCGTCCTGCCGTGCGCCGCATATCTGAACGGCCAGTATGGCGTGAAAGACATGTATGTCGGTGTGCCTGTCGTCATCGGCGCCAACGGCGTTGAAAAGATCGTCGAGATCAGCCTCGACGCGGCCGAGAAAGAAATGTTCGCCACCTCGGTCAAGTCCGTGCAGACGCTTGTGGACGCCTGCAAGACGATCAATCCCGCGTTCGCCTGACGCCAAACGGCAAGGGCTCGCGCTTGCGAGCCCTTCGTCTGCGCGACGGAATCAAGGACATCCCATGAACATTCATGAATATCAGGCGAAAGCCATTCTCAAGGAATTCGGCGCTCCCGTGTCACGCGGCGTCGCCATTCTGAAGTCGGAAGACGCCGCAGCCGCTGCGAAAGAGCTTGGAGGGCCGCTCTGGGTCGTTAAGTCCCAGATCCATGCAGGCGGACGCGGCAAAGGCAAATTCAAAGAAGCAAGCGCCGGCGACAAGGGCGGCGTGCGTCTAGCCAAATCCGTGGACGAGGTGGTCCAGTTCGCCAAGCAGATGCTTGGCTCTACGCTGGTGACGATCCAGACCGGTCCTGCGGGCAAGCAGGTGAACCGCCTGTACATCGAAGACGGCTCGGACATCGCAAAGGAATTCTATCTTTCCGCGTTGGTCGACCGCGTCACTTCGCGCGTCTCTTTCGTCGTCTCGACGGAAGGCGGCATGGACATTGAACAGGTCGCCCATGATACGCCGGAAAAGATCCTAACCTTCTCAGTCGATCCAGCCACCGGGGTCATGCCGCATCATGGCCGGACGGTCGCCAAGGCGCTGGGTCTGTCCGGGGATCTCGCCAAACAAGCGGACAAGTTACTCAACCAGATTTATCGCGCTTTCGTCGAGAAAGACATGTCGATGCTGGAAATCAACCCGCTGATCGTCACGAAGGACGGTCAGCTGCGTTGTCTCGACGCGAAAGTTTCTTTCGACTCCAACGCGCTCTACCGCCATCCGGACGTTATGGCGCTTCGCGATGAGACGGAAGAAGACGCTAAGGAAATCGAAGCGTCCAAGTATGATCTGAACTACATCACGCTCGACGGCACCATCGGCTGCATGGTCAATGGCGCCGGCCTCGCCATGGCGACCATGGACATCATCAAGCTGTATGGTGAGGCCCCCGCTAACTTCCTCGACGTCGGCGGCGGCGCGAGCAAGGAGAAAGTCACCGCGGCTTTCAAGATCATTACTGCCGACCCAAACGTCAAAGGCATCCTGATTAACATCTTCGGCGGGATTATGCGCTGCGACGTAATCGCAGAAGGCGTTATCGCCGCCGTCAAAGAGGTCGGGCTCAAGGTTCCGCTGGTTGTTCGCCTCGAAGGCACCAACGTGGACCTCGGCAAGAAGATCATCAGCGAGTCCGGCTTGAACGTGATCCCTGCCGATGACCTCGACGATGCTGCGCAGAAAATCGTGAAGGCCGTGAAGGAGGCTGTCTGATGTCCGTTCTGATCGACCGCAACACGAAAGTCATCTGCCAGGGTTTCACCGGAAAGAACGGTACGTTTCATTCCGAGCAGGCGATTGCTTACGGCACGAAAATGGTCGGCGGCACGTCGCCCGGTAAGGGTGGCTCTACGCATCTCGGCTTGCCGGTGTTCGACACGGTGATGGAAGCGAAGGCCGCCACCGGCGCCGACGCATCTGTCATTTATGTGCCGCCGCCGGGTGCAGCTGACGCCATCTGCGAGGCGATTGACGCTGAGATCCCGTTGATAGTCTGCATCACCGAGGGCATTCCCGTCACGGACATGATCCGCGTGAAGCGCTCATTGACTGGCTCGAAATCTCGGCTGATAGGCCCCAATTGTCCCGGCGTGATGACGGCTGGCGAGTGCAAGATCGGCATTATGCCCGGAAACATTTTTCAGCCGGGCAGCGTCGGCATCGTCTCCCGCTCCGGCACGCTCACCTATGAAGCGGTCTTCCAGACCACGCGGGAAGGGCTTGGTCAGACCACGGCGGTGGGCATCGGCGGCGATCCCGTCAAGGGCACGGAGTTCATCGACGTGCTCGAGATGTTCCTCGCCGACGAGAACACGAAGTCCATCATTATGATTGGCGAGATTGGCGGATCGGCTGAAGAAGACGCCGCTCAATTCCTCAAGGACGAGGCGAAGCGGGGACGCAAAAAGCCGATGGTCGGCTTCATTGCGGGCCGCACCGCCCCGCCTGGACGTCGCATGGGTCATGCCGGCGCGATCATCTCGGGCGGCAAGGGCGGCGCTGAAGACAAGATCGCCGCGATGGAGGCGGCGGGCATCCGCGTGTCGCCTTCCCCGGCGCGACTGGGCAAGACGCTTGTGGAAGTCCTCAAGGGCTGATCTTCAAGATTGCATGCGAAATGCGCTGCGCCTACGGGCGCGGCGACCAACAACATGAGGCTGGTTCAATGGCGCGTCAGGACCTGAACGAATCTTTGCTGCAGACGTCGTTCCTGTACGGGGGCAACGCCGCCTATATCGAAGATCTCTACGCTCGCTACCAGGCCGATCCGGCCAGCGTGGAGCCCGCGTGGCGCGAGTTCTTCGGCGCCTTGTCCGACGATCCGGCGGCTGTGAAGAAAAGCGCGACCGGGGCGTCGTGGAAAAAGCCGAACTGGCCCATTCATGCGAATGGTGAACTTGTTTCCGCACTTGATGGAAACTGGGCCCAGGTCGAGAAGGCTGTAGGCCAGAAGATCAGCGCGAAGGCGAGCGAAAAGGGCGCTTCCGTTTCTGAGGCCGACGTCCAGCAGGCGACGCGCGACAGCGTGCGCGCGCTCATGATGATCCGCGCGTATCGCATGCGCGGCCATTTGCATGCCCAACTGGATCCTCTTGGCATGGAGCCAATCAAGGATCACGAGGAGCTTCATCCCGCGAGCTACGGGTTCACCGAAGCGGATTACGGACGCAAGATTTTCCTGGACCATGTTCTCGGCCTCGAATCCGCGACCATTCCGGAAATGTTGGCGATCCTGCGACGCACCTATTGCGGCACGATCGGCTTCGAGTTCATGCATATTTCCGATCCGGCTGAGAAGGCCTGGATTCAGGAACGCGTCGAGGGGCCGGACAAGGAGATTACCTTCACGCGCGAGGGAAAGCGCGCGATCCTCACCAAATTGGTCGAAGCCGAAGGTTTCGAGAAGTTCTGCGATCTGCGCTTCCGCGGCACCAAGCGTTTCGGCTTGGACGGCGGTGAGGCCATGGTCCCTGCGCTTGAGCAGATTATCAAGCGCGGCGGCGCGCTGGGCGTGAAGGAAATCGTCCTTGGCATGCCCCATCGCGGCCGTTTGAACGTCCTCGCGAGCGTAATGAGCAAGCCTCATCGCGCGATCTTCCACGAATTCAAGGGCGGGTCCTTCACTCCTGACGAGGTGGAGGGATCGGGGGACGTCAAGTATCACCTCGGCGCCTCGTCCGACCGCGAATTTGACAACAACAAGGTTCACCTCTCGCTGCAGGCGAATCCGTCCCACCTTGAGATCGTGGACCCTGTGGTGCTTGGGAGAGTGCGCGCCAAGCAGGATCAGCTGCGCGATGTCACAGAACGCAGCATGGTTCTTCCCTTGCTCATCCATGGCGACGCGGCTTTCGCGGGCCAGGGCGTGGTCGCCGAATGCTTCGGGCTGTCCGGCCTCAAGGGCCACCGGACTGGCGGCTCTATCCATTTCATCGTGAACAATCAGATCGGGTTTACGACCTATCCGCGCTACTCGCGGTCGTCGCCCTACCCCTCCGACGTCGCGAAGATGATCGAGGCCCCGATCTTCCATGTGAACGGCGATGACCCAGAAGCGGTTGTTTTCGCTGCAAAGGTCGCGATCGAATTCCGTCAGAAGTTCCACAAGCCTGTCGTGATCGACATGTTCTGCTACCGTCGGTTCGGCCACAACGAGGGCGACGAGCCGGCGTTCACGCAGCCGCTTATGTACAAAAACATTCGCAGCCACGCGTCCACGCTCGAGATCTACACCAACAAGCTCGTCGGCGAGGGGGTCGTTACGTCGGGCGAAGTGGAAAAGATGGTTGCGGATTGGCGCGCCCGACTCGATGCCGAGTTTGAGGCCGCCCAGTCCTACAAGCCTAATAAGGCCGACTGGCTGGATGGTCGCTGGTCGGGTCTGCGCGCCGCCGACGCGGTGTCTGACGATCCGCGCCGCGGCGAGACCGGCCTGCCGGTTGAGAAACTCCGGGAGCTTGGCAGAAAGATCAGCCATATTCCGGAAGGGTTCAACGCCCATAAGACGATCCAGCGGTTTATGGAGAACCGCCGCCAGATGATCGAATCCGGAGAAGGGTTCGACTGGGCCACCGCGGAAGCGTTGGCGTTCGCCTCCCTGTGCGACGAAGGACATCCGGTTCGCCTGTCGGGTCAGGATTGCGAACGCGGGACGTTTTCGCAGCGCCATTCCGTTCTGATCGACCAGGAGAATGAAGAGCGGCACGTTCCGCTCAACAACATTCGCGAAGGGCAGGCGCGTTACGAAGTCATCAACTCGATGCTCTCCGAAGAAGCTGTCCTGGGTTTCGAGTATGGCTATTCATTGACCGAGCCGAACGCGCTGACGATGTGGGAAGCCCAGTTTGGCGACTTCGCCAACGGCGCCCAGGTCGTGTTCGATCAGTTCATCTCCTCGGGTGAGCGCAAGTGGTTGCGTCTTTCCGGTCTCGTGTGCCTCCTGCCGCATGGCTATGAGGGACAGGGGCCTGAACATTCTTCGGCGCGCCTCGAGCGCTACCTGCAAATGTGCGCGGAAGACAATATGCAGGTCGCCAATTGCACGACGCCTGCGCAGTACTTCCATATCCTGCGACGGCAGCTGAAGCGCGATATCCGAAAGCCGCTGATCCTGATGACGCCGAAGTCGCTTCTGCGACACAAGCGCGCTATTTCGCGTCTGGATGATATGACTTCGGGCACGTCCTTCCATCGCCTCCTGTGGGAAGATGGGGAGCATGTGCGGGGCGAGCGTCCTAAGCTTGCGAAGGACGATAAGATTCGTCGCGTGGTGCTTTGCTCCGGCAAGGTCTATTTCGACCTGTACGAAGAGCGCGAGAAGCGCGGCATCGACGACGTCTACATCGTTCGTGTGGAACAGCTCTATCCGTTCCCGCTGAAGGCGCTCGTGGCCGGCCTTTCGCGCTTCAAGAAGGCCGATATCGTCTGGTGTCAGGAGGAGCCCAAGAACATGGGATCCTGGACGTTCGTCGAGCCCTATCTTGAATGGGTGCTCTCTCAGACGGGCGGGAAGGTGAAGCGGCCGCGTTACGTTGGACGGCCCGCGTCGGCAGCCACCGCGACTGGCCTCTTGTCTAAGCACATGGCTCAATTGAAGGCTTTCCTCGACGAGGCCTTCGCCGAATAGCCCCTTGCCCCGCATCGTTTCACTCACAGAAGGGCGTCGCTAAGGCGCGAAGCAAATGAGCACAGAAATCAGGGTTCCTACTCTCGGCGAATCCGTCTCCGAAGCCACAATCGCCAAATGGTTCAAGAAGCCGGGCGACATAGTGAAGGCGGATGAGCCTCTTCTGGAGCTTGAGACCGATAAGGTCACTCTTGAGGTCAACGCTCCTGCGGGCGGGGTTCTCGCAGAGATCACCGCGAAGGACGGCGAGACTGTTTCTCCGGGCGCTCTTTTGGGTCAGATCGCAGAAGGCGGGGCCGCAAAGACCGCGAGCGCGCCGAAAGCCGCCGCGAGCACGGCTGCCGTAGCTGCGGCTCCGGCCGCAGCCAAGCCAGCCTCTGGCATGCCGCCCGCGCCTGCCGCCGCGAAAGTGGCCGCAGACGCCGGCGTCGATCTCGGCCAGGTCGCAGGTTCCGGCAAGCGGGGCCAGGTGCTGAAGGGCGACGTGCTCGCAGCCATGGCGGCTCCGCCTGCTGCAGCGGCGCCGGCGCCTGTCGCGGTTCGCGCTCCCTCGCCCGCGGATGATGCGGCGCGCGAAGAGCGCGTGCGCATGACCAAGCTGCGCCAGACAATCGCGCGCCGCCTTAAGGACGCACAGAACACCGCTGCCATGCTGACGACGTTCAATGAAGTCGACATGACGGAAGTCATGGCGCTGCGCGCTCGTTACAAGGACGTGTTCGAGAAGAAGCACGGCGTGAAGCTGGGCTTCATGAGCTTCTTCGCCAAGGCTTGCGTGCAGGCGCTCAAGGAATTGCCCGCGGTTAACGCTGAGATCGACGGGACCGACCTTGTCTACAAGAATTATTATCACATCGGCGTTGCTGTCGGCACGGAGAAAGGCCTTGTGGTCCCCGTCGTGCGTGACGCCGACACGCTGAGCCTCGCGCAGATCGAAAAGACGATCGGCGACTTTGGCAAGCGCGCCCGTGACGGCCAGCTCAAGATTGAGGAGATGCAGGGCGGGACCTTCACGATCACCAATGGCGGCATTTATGGATCTCTGATGTCTACGCCGATATTGAACGCTCCTCAGTCTGGCATTCTCGGAATGCACAAGATCCAGGAGCGCCCAATGGTCGTCGGCGGCAAGATTGAAGTGCGGCCCATGATGTATCTTGCTCTTAGCTACGATCATCGCATCGTGGACGGCAAGGAAGCCGTGACCTTCCTCGTGCGCGTCAAGGAAGCGTTGGAGGATCCGGCGCGTCTCGTTCTCGACCTCTGATCGCTTAGCGCCACAGCCTTGGGGCTCTCGACTCTAAGTGAGAGCCCCGCTCGCAATGGAAATCAGCCCATGTCTTACGATCTTGTTGTGATTGGAACCGGTCCTGGCGGCTATGTCTGCGCAATTCGCGCAGCGCAGCTCGGCATGAAGGTGGCTGTCGTCGAGAAGCGCAAGACTCATGGCGGCACGTGTCTCAACGTTGGATGCATTCCTTCGAAGGCCCTTTTGCATGCATCCGAAATGTTCGCTCAGGCGGAGCATGATCTGCCTGCGCTTGGCGTCGTGGTCAGCAAACCAAAGCTCGACCTTGCGGCTATGATGAAACACAAGGACGATACGGTCGCAGCAAATGTGAACGGCGTCGGCTTCCTTCTCAAGAAGAATAAGGTTGAGTCGTTTCACGGTCTGGGCGTCATAAAAGCTGCTGGTAAAGTGGATGTCGTAGCTGACGGCGGAAACGTCACAAGTCTCGAAACCCGCAACATCGTGATCGCTACAGGTTCTGAGGCGGCCATTCCTCCGGGCGTCAATGTCCAGTTCGACGAGAAGACGATCGTTTCGTCGACTGGCGCGATCGCTCTGGCGAAGAAGCCAGAAAAACTCGTGGTTATTGGCGCTGGCGTGATTGGCCTCGAGCTCGGCTCGGTCTGGAGCCGTTTGGGCACGGAAGTCATAGTGGTCGAATATCTCGACCGCATCCTTCCCGGAATGGACGCGGAAGTCGCGAAGCAATTTCAGCGCATCCTCGAGAAGCAAGGCTTCAAGTTCCACCTTTCCTCGAAGGTGGTCTCTGTCGAGAAGGCGTCCAAGGGCGCCAAAGTGTCATTCGAGCCCGTCGCGGGTGGACAGGCGGTCACCCTTGACGCCGATGTCGCGCTCGTCGCCACAGGGCGTCGCCCTTACGTCGATGGCTTGGGACTTGAGGAGATCGGCGTGGCGATGGACCGGGGGCGCATCGTCATCGATTCAAGGTTTCAAACGAATATTCCTGGCGTCTATGCGATCGGCGACGTTGTCCGCGGCCCCATGCTCGCGCACAAAGCCGAGGATGAAGGAATGGCCGTTGCGGAAATCCTGGCCGGCCAGCATGGTCATGTGAATTATGACGTCATTCCCGGCGTGGTCTACACGATGCCTGAGGTCGCAACCGTCGGAAAGACGGAGGAGGAACTCAAGGCGGCGGGCGTTGCATATAATGTCGGCAAGTTCCCGTTCACCGCAAATGGACGCGCGCGCGCGATGCGCGCCGCCGAGGGCTTTGTCAAAGTGCTCGCTGATGCGCAGACCGACCGCGTGCTCGGCGTGCATATCGTCGGCATTGGCGCCGGTGAACTCGTGTCTGAGGCCGCAGTCCTGATGGAATTTGGTGGATCGTCAGAAGATCTCGCCCGCACTTGTCATGCCCATCCGACGCTTTCGGAAGCCGTGCGTGAAGCTGCGCTGGCGGTAGACAAGCGCGCTATTCATATCTAAGGCGACGAAAGACGCCGCGGGCTTTTTGTCCCGCGGCGGAAGCGTTCAGAATATGCTGCCGATCAGCATGGGCGAGGTCGCGGCGATCGCCATAAGCGCCGTTCCGAAGACGCCCAGCGCACCGGCGACCCACGCCAGAGCGATCGCGCCGGTGATCACGGCGGAGGACGCCAGAACGATGCCGATCTGCAGAAGCGCTGAGGAGATGTCGAAGATGTCGCCTTTGGCTTTCTGGACTTCGCGCGACGATTCCGCTTTTTTCGCGCGCGCCATCAATTCCTGACGACCTTCGCCCGTCTCAGGCTCGCTTTCATAACGTGCGGCCGTATTGCGCCAGTCCTTGATGCGCTTTTCGTAGTTTTGCCGGACGCTGGCGTCCGTCACCGTCAGCAGCCTGACCTCCATGTCCTCAGCCGCCGTGAGAATGCTTGTGCGACGGATGGTCTTGGCCTGGTAGAACGACCAGAGGTTGGACGCTTCTACGTTCAGCTCGATCGCTTCGTTGTCGGCGTTGGATCCGCCAAGTTCTGAAAAAGCCAACAGAAGCGCCAGCACTGCGATCAGCAGCGCGACGCCGCGGTTTCCGTCGGACGTTTCCTTGATCTCCTGCGCGTCAGTCATGGGCCCCCCTCCCTGTCATCCGAATCGCGGGCGTACCTGGGATGACATAACCCGGGCTCATGTGAAAAGGGGGAGCTAGCGCGCCCGGGGATGGGCGCTTTTCCAGGCGTCGAGCAGCCGGACCGAATCAACTGCTGTGTAGACCTGCGTGGTTGATAGGGAGGCGTGGCCGAGAAGCTCCTGAATGGATCTCAAATCCCCGCCTCGGGCCAGAAGGTGCGTGGCGAAGGAATGCCGTAGCGCGTGGGGCGTTGCGCTGTCGGGCAGGCCCAAGACGCCCCGCAGGCGCTCCATGGCCAGCTGAATGATACGCGGGGAAAGCGGTCCTCCTCGGGCGCCCACGAAGAGGGGGCCGTCGAGGGGGAGGGCATAAGGGCAGAGAGCCAGATATTCCTCTACAGCCTCCCGAACCTGCGGCAGAACCGGCACGGTCCGGGTTTTACGCCCTTTACCCACCACGGTGAGCGCGTCCGCGCTCCCTATGGGCGCATCGCGGCGCGTGATGTCGAGCGCTTCGGAAATGCGCAGGCCTGAACCATA
This sequence comes from uncultured Beijerinckia sp., assembly GCA_964645525.1. Classification (GTDB taxonomy): domain Bacteria; phylum Pseudomonadota; class Alphaproteobacteria; order Rhizobiales; family Beijerinckiaceae; genus Terripilifer. The sequence continues at coordinate 28,972 of CAZYBF010000001.1, read as the reverse complement.
GAGCAAGGCAAGCACCGCTGCGTCGCGGGCCAGGATCCAGGGCTCCCGTGGATCCCCTGCGCGCGACGACGCGAGCGTCGCCTGGACCGCGCCGCCCGCGGACAGTGGCTTGGGCAGCGTTTTGGCGATTTTTGGAGATTTCACAGCCGTGAACGGAGCCGTGGAAGCACGGCCTGTCCTTTCGAGACAGCGCGCGAAGGATCGTAAGGCGGCGAGGCTGCGAGAGATGGAACGGCTGGTGAGGCCGTCCGCTCGGCGCCGGGCAATATAGCTGCGAATGTCCGCAGGCTTGAGGGCGAGTAGGTCGTGAGGGCCGGCCGCTCGCCCGTTGCGCGCCTGCAAGAAAGCGAGAAAAGACCGCAAGTCCCTGCCGTAGGCGTCCAGAGTGTGGGAAGAGCAGCGCTTTTCAGCCGCCAACCAGCCAAGCCATGCCGAGGCCTCCCCCGAAAGCTCAGGCGACGCTTCGGGGAAAAGCTCTGGTGCAAGCTTGGCTTCAGGGGGCGTGCGCATCGCGGAGCATCTTCGCCAGCGCGCCTGAAGGAAACCTTACTAGGCGCCAGCCTGAATCTGTTTGATCGCTTCCGCCATGAGTTCGTCCATGGTCCGACGGATCTGATGTTCCGACTGGCTCACGCCGGCGACGGAGAAGTCGCTCTGCACCTTGCGAAACACGTCCTCATCGCCTGATTCCTCGAAATCCGCCGCGATGACGGTTTTGGCGTAAGCCTCGGCGTCCGCGCCGGACTTGCCAAGCTTTTCAGCGGCCCAGAGGCCGAGCAACTTGTTTCGACGCGCGGTCGCCTTGAAGCGCAGCTCCTGATCGTGAGCGAATTTCTTCTCAAAACCCTCTTCGCGCTTGTCAAAGCTGCTCATCGAGCGACTCCTCGGTTTAGTGGGACGAGCTGGATATAGATGCGCCTGCGCCCGATTGAAAGACCGTGGTCAAAGGCTAAGGGCGCATTGTACCGCGTGCGCGGATCGGATAGTTTGTCGACGCAGGGCGCTGCATGCTTTGAGAGGCGAGCGTTCTGCAGTCTGGCCAATTGGTTCCGCCTTCCGGATCGTCCGTTGCAGGCGTCGCTCCGTCGGTCGACTGCCCTTATTCTCCAGAAACGGTCCGATCTGATGAACCGTCGCCGCCGCATCTATGAAGGCAAGGCCAAGGTCTTGTACGAAGGCCCCGAACCCGGGACCCTGATTCAGCACTTCAAGGACGACGCCACCGCCTTCAATGCGAAAAAGCATGAAGTGATCGATGGCAAGGGCGTGCTGAATAATCGGATCAGCGAATATATATTTCAGCATCTCAACGAAATCGGCGTTCCCACGCATTTCATCCGCCGCCTGAACATGCGCGAGCAGTTGATCCGGGAAGTCGAAATCGTTCCGCTGGAGGTTGTGGTCCGCAACGTGGCCGCAGGGTCTCTTTCCCAGCGTCTAGGGATTGAGGAAGGCACGCCTTTGCCGCGCTCGATCATTGAATTCTATTACAAGAACGATGCGCTGAACGACCCGATGGTCTCGGAAGAGCACATCACCGCGTTCGGCTGGGCCAATCCGCAGGAGATCGACGACATCATGGGTCTTGCGATCCGCGTCAACGATTTCCTTTCGGGTCTATTCCTTGGCGTCGGCATCCGGCTTGTCGATTTCAAGATGGAGTGTGGACGGCTCTGGGAAGGCGACATGATGCGCATCGTCGTCGCCGATGAGATATCCCCCGATTCATGCCGCCTGTGGGACATCAAGTCTTCCGACAAACTTGATAAGGACAGGTTCCGTCGCGACATGGGCGGTCTGGTGGAGGCCTATAGCGAGGTTGCTCGTCGTCTCGGCATCATGAACGACAACGAGCCCGTTCGCACCAGCGGACCAAAGCTCGTCAAGTAGACGGAACTCAGTTCCCAATCAGCAGGCGGCCTCACGCACACGCGAGGGTCGCCTGCGCCGGTTTCAAGACCCGATCATGGATGGAACGATGAAAGCGCGCGTCACAGTCACGCTGAAAAGCGGAGTGCTTGATCCCCAGGGCAAGGCGATCGAGGGAGCTTTGCGCTCGCTTGCGATACCCGGCGTCGAGAGCGTGCGTCAGGGAAAGATTTTCGACATCGAACTCTCCGCGACCGACAAGGCGCAGGCGGAGGCGGCGTTGCGCGATGCATGCGAGAAGCTGCTCGCCAATACGGTTGTTGAAAACTATCGCATCGAAATCGTTTGAGGCTCTCATGCGCGCCGCCGTCCTGTTGTTTCCCGGACTGAACCGCGAGAGCGACGTCATGCGCGCGCTCGAAATGTCGAGCGGGGTGAAGCCCACGCTGGTTTGGCACGCCGAGACGGAGCTGCCGGCGGGAACGGATCTCGTCGTCGTGCCGGGCGGTTTCAGTTACGGCGATTATCTGCGGTGCGGCGCGATCGCCGGACGCGCGAACATCATGGAATCCGTTCGTCTCCACGCAGAGCGCGGCGGACTGGTTCTGGGCATTTGCAACGGGTTCCAGATCCTGTGCGAGAGCGGGCTTCTGCCCGGCGTGCTGATGCGCAACAAGGATTTGAAATTCGTCTGCCGCATGCAGCATCTGCGCGTTGAGCGCAACGACACGGCGTTCACGAATCAATACGCCGCTGGCCAGACGATTAAGGTGTGCGTCGCCCATGGCGAAGGAAATTACGTGACCGACGCCGAGACTCTCGCGACCCTTGAAGGCGAGGGGCGCGTGGCGTTTCGTTATTGCGACGCGAATGGGAAAGTGGGCGGCGACGCCAATTGCAACGGCTCCGTCAACGACATCGCAGGCGTTTATTCGTCCCGCTTCAACGTGCTGGGCATGATGCCGCACCCCGAGAACCTGATCGAAGAGATCATGGGCGGCGTGGATGGACGCGGGCTGTTCGACAGCCTTGTCAATGCGCCCCGGCGGGCTGCTTGAGATCAGGAAAAAGCATCGTGCGCAACGAACCCAAGATCACACCCGAACTCGTCGCCGAGCACGGCCTGAAGCCGGACGAATACGAGCGCATCCTGAAGCTGATCGGTCGCGAGCCCACGTTCACGGAACTCGGCATCTTTTCCGCGATGTGGAACGAGCATTGCTCGTATAAGTCTTCGCGTCTTCATCTGCGCAAGCTCCCAACGAAGGCGCCCTGGGTCATCCAGGGTCCGGGTGAAAACGCCGGCGTGATCGACATCGGAGATGGAGACGCGTGCGTCTTCAAGATGGAGAGCCACAACCACCCGTCCTTCATCGAGCCTTATCAGGGCGCAGCGACGGGCGTTGGCGGCATTCTGCGCGACGTGTTCACAATGGGCGCCCGTCCGGTGGCCTGTCTGAACCTTCTGCGCTTCGGCTCGCCTGATCATCCGAAGACCCGCCATCTTGTAGGGGGCGTGGTCGCGGGCATTGGCGGTTATGGCAATTCCTTCGGCGTGCCCACCGTCGGTGGTTCGGTGAACTTCCACACGCGTTACGACGGAAACATCCTCGTCAATGCAATGGCTGTAGGCATCGCGAAGGCGAATGAAATCTTCTACGCCAAGGCGACAGGCGTCGGGCGGCCGATCGTTTATCTTGGCTCCAAGACGGGCCGCGACGGCATCCACGGGGCGACGATGGCCTCGGCTGCTTTCGAGGCTGACGCGGAGGAGAAACGTCCCACGGTTCAGGTCGGCGATCCTTTCTCCGAGAAGCTGCTGCTTGAGGCGTGTCTTGAAATCATGGCGAAGGGGTGCGTCGTCGCGATCCAGGACATGGGCGCCGCCGGCCTCACGTCATCGGCCGTAGAGATGGGCGCCAAGGGCAATCTGGGGATCGAACTCGATCTCGATAAGGTTCCCTGCCGGGAAGCCGGCATGACCGCTTATGAGATGATGCTTTCGGAGAGTCAGGAGCGTATGCTCATGGTGCTGCGGCCTGAAAAAGAGGCCGAAGCAGAAGCGGTCTTCAGGAAGTGGGGTCTCGACTTCGCGATCATCGGCCGCACGACCGACACGCTGCGCTTCGTGGTGAAGCATCAAGGCGAGGTGAAAGCGGACCTGCCGATTAAAGAGCTGGGCGATGAGGCGCCGATCTATGATCGGCCACATACGCCGACGCCCCCCAAACCGGTCGTGCGCGCTCAGGACGTGGCGGCGCCTTCGTCCGTCGCCGATGCGCTGCTCACCCTGATCGGCTCGCCGGATCTGTGCTCAAAGCGCTGGGTCTGGGAGCAATACGATCATCTGATTCTCGGCAACACGGTTCAGCGGCCCGGCGGCGATTCGGCTGTGGTGCGCATCGGGGATGGACCCAAAGGTCTGGCGCTCACAACCGACGTGACGCAACGCTATTGCGAAGCGGATCCCGTGCAGGGAGGCCGGCAGGCGGTCGCCGAAGCGTGGCGCAATCTCGTGGCCGTCGGCGCCAAGCCCTTGGCGCTCACGGACAACCTGAATTTTGGGAATCCCGAACGTCCCGAGATCATGGGCCAGTTCGTGGGTTGCCTGCAGGGCATCGGCGAAGCGGCCGTCGCACTCGATTTCCCAATCGTTTCCGGCAACGTCTCGCTCTACAACGAGACGCAAGGAAGAGGCATTCTCCCCACGCCCTCGATCGGTGGCGTCGGTCTGATCGGCGACGTTCGCCAGTCAGTGGGCATTGGCTTCACGAAGGGTGACGAGACGGTCATTCTTGTTGGCGAATCTGTGGGTTGGCTGGGCCAATCCGTTTATCTCGCACAGGTTTGCGGGCGAGAAGAGGGAGCCCCGCCGCCGGTTGACCTTGGCGCCGAGCGACGCAATGGCGACGCTGTGCGCGAACTGATATCGCAGGGCGCCGTAAGTTCCTGCCACGACCTGTCGGATGGCGGGCTCGCCGTCGCTCTTGGGGAGATGGCGATGGCCGGCGGCGTAGGCGCCCAAATCGCCGAAGGGCCGCAGGACATGCCCGCCCACGGCTGGTGGTTTGGCGAAGACCAGGCGCGCTATGTTCTCACATGCCCGCAGAGCGGCGCCGATGCGGCTCTGAAGGTGCTGTCGGCGGCGGGCGTGACCGCCCGGATCATCGGAAAGACGGGCGGCGACACGTTGCGTCTGGGGGCCGAGCGCCCCATATCGGTGCAGGATTTGGCGCGCGCGCATGAGACATGGTTGCCCGCTTACATGAGCGGTCGATCCTCCGCATCCTGAATTCTAGGCGAGGTTCAATTCATGGCGATGCAGGCTGCCGACATCGAACGCATGATCAAGGAGGCGCTCCCCGACGCGACCGTCGAGATCCGCGATCTGGCGGGCGATGGAGATCATTACGCGGCGACGATCGTTTCCAGCGCTTTCAAGGGGAAGACCCGAGTGCAGCAGCATCAGTTGGTTTATGCGGCGCTGAAAGGGCGCATGGGCGGCGAGCTCCATGCGCTTGCGCTCACCACTTCGGCTCCGCAATAGGCGCCGTGCGACAAGTCATGTATTCTGGCTCCGAGGCGAAGCCTTGACCTTCGCTGAATGAGGAATTGAACGATGAGCGACGTGCTTCAGAAGATCGATCAGACCGTCAAAGCCGACGACGTGGTGCTCTTCATGAAGGGAACGCCCCAGTTCCCGATGTGCGGCTTTTCAGGGCAGGTCGTGCAGATCCTTGATTACCTTGGCGTCGCCTATAAGGGCGTGAACGTCCTGGAAGACGAGGATATTCGGCAGGGCGTGAAGGATTACGCCAATTGGCCGACCATTCCGCAATTATACGTCAAGGGCGAATTCCTTGGCGGCTGTGACATTGTGCGTGAGATGTTTCAGACGGGCGAGCTCGCGACGCATCTGGCGGAAGCGGGCGTGGCCGTCCAGCAACCGCAAAGCTGATCGAGACGCCCGCCCGGTCGGGTGGGGCGGGTTTGGTCTGCGGACGTCATTGGTCGGAGGTGTCTGATGCTCTGGCGCGCCCTGCTTTCAACCCTTGTTTTCTCCGTCGCGGCTATCGCAGGCGCGACGGCTTGGCGCTCGCCAGCGCACGCCGCCAGCGGACGAGTGACGTTCGACGTGAACGGCGTCGAACGCGCGGCGCTCATCGTCGAAAAGTCGCGTCTTCGCCGCAAGACACGTCCTGTGATCATCCTGTTGCAAGACGCCGAGCGAAATGCGCCCATTTATCGGCGCGCCTTGCGCTTCGAACGATTTTCGGAGAATGGCGGCATTTTCGTTCATGCGGAGCCGTTGCAGGGCGTCTGGTCTTTTGGCTCGCCGGAAGGAACCGCGCGCGAGATCGCTTATCTGCAGCGGCTCGTTGAAACGGTGACCGCCAGTGCTCTGGCCGACAGGAGCCGAGTTTATCTTGTCGGGGTCGGGGCCGGCGGCGCTGCGGCTTTGCAAGCTGTCTGCAATGGCGGCGAGCGTTACGCCGGGGTCGCAGCCATCCTTTCGAGTTTGCCGCCTTCGGCGCTTGAATCCTGCCGTCCGTCGCGCCCTGTTCCTGCGCTGTTTATCGCCGGCAGCGCCGACAAGCGCGTGCCTCTGGAGGGCGGGCATGGCGAATTGCCCGGATATTCTGGTCCGTTGGCGCCGGTCGAGGCCGTCGCGGTCGCTTTTGCGAAAGCAGCCTCGTGTGGGCCGCGCCGTTCGCGTGCGGACCTGCCGGATCGCGACAAAGCCGATGGCTCCCGCGTGATCGTGGAAAGTTTTTCTGGCTGCAAAGAGCCGGTTCGCCTGGTCCGAATTCAGGGCGGCGAGCATGTCCCGCCAGTGCGGGCGCGGGGCGCGCGCGTGCCCGGCCAGAACCGCGATCTAAGCACGTCACGAACCGTCTTGGGCTTTTTTCGGCTTCCGGGCGCGTGAGGGGCCGCCCACGTCGGCGAGCATTTGGCGTAGGCGCGCCTCGATCGCGTCCGCGTCTCCGTGAACCCTGATGGTCTTGAGACGATTGGTCGCTCCGCTCAGGAGCGTCGCATGCGAGCGCGGCGCGCCGAGCGCGCTAGCGAGAAGCCGTAGAGTCGCTTCGTTCGCTTCACCCTTTTCAGGCGTTGCGCGCACCTTCGCCTTTACGACGGTTCTGCCATCGGAGAGTTGCTCAAGACCGCATATCTCGTCGCGCGCGGATTTCGGCGTGAGCCTGATCAAGATGACGAGCCCTTCAGGCGCGCGGGTCCAGGCTCCGGCGTTCAAAAGCGGCCGACGCTGGGATAGACATAGTAGATGATGACGCGCTCGAGGAAGAAAATCGCGAGAAGCAGCACAATCGGAGAAATATCGAGCGCGCCCATCCGCGGGAGCCGCTCGCGAATGGGACGCAGGACGGGCTCGGTGAGCGCCTGCAACGTCGCCCAGATCGAGCGCACGACGCCGTTGCCATAATTCACGACGTTGAACGCAAGAAGCCATGAAAGCACGGCCGAGGCGACGATGACCCATGTGTAGAGATTCAAAACGAGGAGTACGACGTCAAGAATGGCCCGCATGCGCGACCTCCGTCTGAACTGCGTTCGGGTGTACCTGTCGCAGGGCCTGCGGGCAAGACGACCTGGGCGCGCTAAAGATGCGTTGACAGACAGGCGCCTGACACGTAAATCACGCGCGCCGACCGAGAGGTCAGGGGCTGTAGCTCAGATGGGAGAGCGCTGCAATCGCACTGCAGAGGTCAGGGGTTCGAATCCCCTCAGCTCCACCAATATTCGACGCACTAGATCAGTCGAGCCAATCCCGCCCGTAACCATCGCCTTTCGTCGCTGCCGATAGACAAGCGGCTGCGCCAGATCGTGTGCGGACGTCCGGACGTTATCTTTTCGTAAACCAAGCGTTTCGAAATCGATACGATCCCATCTGTTTTGGCGACTGTAACGGTCCCGGAGACATTCGGACGATTATCTCCACGCTCACGGTTAATCCTAACTGGAGCTGAAAATGTTCAAGAAAATTCTCGCTGTCTCGGCGCTCATGATCGCGCCGGTCGCCGCCTCCGCCGCTGACCTTCCCCGTCGCTCGGCCGCTGTCGCTCCCGCCCCCTACGCCGCTCCTGTTTTCGCCTGGTCTGGCTTTTACGCCGGTCTCAACGGCGGCTACGCCTGGGGCGATTCGAAGTTCAGCGCCGGCCGCACCGGCTCGGCCGACCTCGACGGCTGGCTGGCTGGCGCACAGCTTGGCTATAACCATCAGGTCGGCTCTTTCGTTCTCGGCGCCGAAGGCGACTTGAACTGGGCGGATGTGTCGGGTTCGGCTGTGTGCCATACCGCGCCGCAGACCTGCAGCTCCAAGGTCAACTGGCTCGGCTCCGCGCGCGCGCGCGCCGGCTTCACCGCCAACAACATTCTGGTTTACGGCACTGGCGGCTTTGGCTTCGGCGGCTTGAAGCTGAGCGATACGACCGGCGTGTCGGCCTCTGAGACGCGCGTGGGCTGGAGCGCCGGCGCCGGCGTGGAATACGCCGTCGACCGCAATTGGTCCGTCAAGGCCGAGTATCTCCATTACGACCTCGGCAAGGAGACATTTGGTTCGGCGTCCGCCAAGACGACCGTCGACGCTGCGAAGCTCGGCGTGAACTATCGCTTCGGCGGCCCGGTCGTCGCCCGTTACTGATACGGCCCATCACGGTCAAGAGAACGCCCGCGCAAACATGCGCGGGCGTTTTCGTTTTGGTGGGCGCGTGCTAACAGGGCGCGTAGATCAGGAATTCGTCATGCTTGCCGCTTCCGACCATTGCGACGCCGCGCCCACGTCTCCGACGAAGCCCTCGCTCGTTGGCATGACGCGCGCGCAGCTTGCGGACGCGCTGCGCACGATGGAGCTGCCGGAAAAAGAAATCCGGATGCGCGTCTCCCAATTGTGGCACTGGATCTATTTTCAGGGCGCGTCCGATTTCGAGCCCATGCACAATATCTCCAAAGCGCTGCGCAAGAGGCTCGATGAGCGATTCACGCTGGCGCGTCCGCAGGTGGTCTCACAGCAGGTGTCGAGCGACGGCACCCGCAAATGGCTGTTCCGTCTGCCGCCTGCTCCCGGCGACCTGCTCGCGGACAAGGGTCGCGGCGCGGAAATCGAATGCGTCTATATTCCCGAAAGCGACCGTGGCACGCTCTGCGTGTCGAGCCAGGTCGGCTGCACGCTCACCTGCACCTTTTGTCATACGGGCACGCAAAAGCTCGTTCGCAATCTCACGTCGCAAGAAATCGTCCAGCAATTGGTAGGCGCTCGCGATCAGCTCGGCGATTACCCTGGGTTGACGCCGCCGACTGATGGGCTGATCCCCTCCGGCGAGGGCGTGCGCCCTGTCTCCAACATCGTCTTCATGGGTATGGGCGAGCCGCTCTACAATTTCGACAACGTATGCGACGCCATCGCAGTCATGTCGGATGGCGACGGCCTGTCCCTGTCGAAGCGGCGCATCACCGTCTCCACGTCGGGCGTCGTCCCCGAGATCCCGCGTCTTGGAGCGCAGGCGGGCTCCATGCTCGCCATTTCGCTGCACGCCGTGCGCGACGATCTGCGCGAAAAGCTCGTTCCGCTCAACAAGCGGTATCCGATCAGCGAGCTTTTGCAGGCTTGCCGGGATTACCCAGGATTGTCCAATGCGCGGCGCATCACGTTCGAATATGTGATGTTGAAAGGCGTGAATGACTCTCCCGCCGACGCACGGGAGCTTGTCCGTCTGCTGAAGGGCATTCCTGCGAAGATCAATCTCATCCCCTTCAATCCCTGGCCCGGGGCCCGTTATGAATGTTCCGACTGGGACGTCATCGAACGATTCTCCGACATCGTGTTCAACGCCGGCTACGCCAGCCCGGTGCGCACGCCGCGCGGCCGCGACATTCTGGCCGCCTGCGGACAATTGAAGAGCGAAACCGAGAAATTGCGCGCCCGCGCGCGGATGATCGAGGACTAGGCCAAACTGAACCAGATGCGCGGGCGTGAGGCTCTCGCGCGGTGCGCGCTGGTTGGACCTGATTGGAGCCGCCGCGCCGGCCCGACAGCGTATGAGCGGGTCAGCCCTTTCAGTTTTGTGGTCATGCTCCAGTCTATCGCCAGCGTGGCGTTGGCCCCGAGCGCCAGCTAATCGATCGGGCATGGCGGGATCGTTGGGTCCATCTCGCTCTCTCGCCCAGCCTGTTTCGGATGTGGCCCGTCCGCCGCCTGTCCGCTTGTGGCGTGGCGCGGGCGATTTTCTGGCGGACGATCTCGCGGCCGCCTCTTCTATCTGATGACGATGCATACGGCGGCTTGCTCGCGCCTGCATTTTGAATCACATTGCGGCGTCCCAGCGCGCCGGTCTGGCGCGGTCGCCGGAGATTTTTTCATGTGCATTTCGATTTTGGCTCGCCAGTTCGCCTGCATTGGCCTCGCCTTTTCTTTGTTCAGCCAACCTGCCTCAGCCGCAATTCTGGCGCGGATAGATGGCGTAGCGATCACCGACGAGGATATGCGCCTCGCGGAGGAGGATCTCGCCGGCTCCATCCCGCCGGAACTGAACGGAGATGAAAAAGAGACCTATGTGCTCGACTATCTGATCGACATGCGGCTGGCCGCGCGTAAGGCTGAGGCCGACAAGCATGGCGACAGCGCGGAGTTCAAGCGCAAGTTGTCGTTCCTGCGTGAGAAGGCCCTCATGGAGGCGCTGCTTTCGAAAGTGGCGAGCGAATCCGTCAGCGAAGCCGAACTGAAGAAGGTCTATGACACCGCCGCCAAATCACAGCCGCCTGAGATTGAGATGCGCGCGCGCCACATCCTCGTCGAGACGGAGGAACAAGCGCGCAATGTCTGGCGGCGCGTTCTGCGCGGCGAGGATTTCGCGAAACTTGCGGATGAAGTCTCCCGCGATCCTGGCTCGAAGGGCGGCGACCTCGGATGGTTCGTGAAAGAGCGCATGGTTCCTGAGTTCGGCGAGGCCGCCTCGCGCCTGAAACCCGGCCAGACCTCCGAACCCGTTCGCACGCAATTCGGATGGCATGTCATCAAGCTGGAAGACCGTCGAGAGAAGCCTTTTCCCGCCCTTGAGGAAGTGCGCGACCAGATCCAGCGCTATGTCGTTCAGAAAGCGCAAACCGATGTGATCATGGGACTGCGTTCGGCGGCGCGCATCGAACGTGAGAAGCCGGCGTCTCCGCCGTCTCCCAAGTAAGAAAAGCCAAAGCGGGGGAAGTCCCGCACAGCATGAGGTTCGTTTCGTCCATGGCAAAGCCGGCGCCCCTTTCGCCTCTCGCTCCCAAGAATATCGTCAATCCGCCGACCGTTGATGGCGTTCGCTTCGCCACCGCCGCAGCCGGAATTCGATACGCCGGGCGCACAGACGTCATGCTTGCTTTGCTTGATAAAGGCACGCAGGCGGCAGGCGTCTTCACACGTTCAAAGTGCCCTTCCGCAGCGGTGGATTGGTGCAGGGCGAAATTGAAAGGCGGCAAGGCGCGCGCCGTGGTGGTGAATTCCGGCAATGCGAACGCCTTCACCGGCAAGGCGGGCGCGCAAGCCGCAAAGCGCACCGCCGAGATAGCGGCGAAGGCGACCGGCGCCTCCGCCTCAGAAATCTTTATCGCCTCCACGGGCGTGATCGGCGAGCCGCTCGACGCGTCGAAATTCGATCCTGTGATGGATGGGCTTGTGGCGAGCGTGCGGCCGGACGGCCTGCTTGATGCGGCGCGCGCGATCATGACGACGGACACGTTTCCGAAGGTCGCCTCCGCGCACGCGCAAATCGACGGCGTTGAGGTGACAGTCTCGGGCATGGCGAAGGGCGCTGGCATGATCGCGCCTGATATGGCCACCATGTTGTCTTTCGTTTTCACGGATGCTCCGATCGCTGCGCCCGCCTTGCAGGCGATGCTCTCGCGTTCCGTGCAAGCCAGTTTCAATGCGATCACGGTCGACAGCGACACGTCCACATCCGACACCCTCATGCTCTTCGCCACCGGCGCCGCCGCTCGGCGCGGCGCGCCGAAGATCGCTGAGGCGTCGGATCGTCGTCTCGCGTCCTTCAAGCGGGCGCTCGATTCGGTGCTGCTCGATCTCGCCCATCAGGTGGTGCGTGACGGCGAAGGGTGCAGAAAATTCGTGGAGATCGTGGTCGAGGGCGCGGCGAGCGCTGCGGCGGCCCGGCGCATTGGCCTGTCGATCGCCAATTCTCCGCTTGTGAAAACGGCGCTCGCTGGAGAGGACGCCAATTGGGGGCGCGTGGTCGCCGCCGTCGGGAAATCCGGCGAAAAGGCGGATCGCGACAAGCTTGCGATCTGGTTCGGAGGCTTTCGGGTCGCGCATAAAGGTCTGCGCGATCCCTCCTACAGCGAGGAGAAGGTTTCGGCCTATATGAAGGGCGAGAAGATCGACATTCGGGTCGACGTCGGCGCAGGGAAAGGACGCAACGTCGTGTGGACCTGCGACCTGACCAAAGAATATGTTGCGATCAACGGTGATTACCGTAGCTGATCTATCTTGAGCTGAGCCATTAATTCGGTCATCATTCGAAGGCTGAGGAGCCTTCGAATGATGCGATTCGCTTTGGCCGCGTTAGCGGCGATGTCACTTTCCGCCTGCCAGTCGACGCGCGGTCCCATTCCTGCGCAGGCGACGTTCGACGCAAGGGAGGCCGCCTTTATCCATAAGCGCGGCGAAGGCCAGATCGAAGGGCAAGCGTTCATCGTCCTTCCCAATGGCCAAACCCGGCTGGCGGCTGGCGAGGCGGTGCGGCTTGTGCCCTCGACCGCTTATTCCCGCGCCCGCATCGCGCATCTTTATGGCGATCGGAAATTCGTCCGCGCGCGCGACATTCCTGAAACGCCAGCTCATCCCGATTACGTCGCCCACACCCGATCGACCGTCTCCACGTCTTCCGGCCGATTCCGTTTTGAAGGCGTTGCGCCTGGCGATTATTTCGTCGTCACGCAAAAGATCTATCGTCAGGAGGGCGGCCTCCTCCCCGAAGGCGGGGCCATGTATGAAACCGTAAGGGTGTCGGGGCGTGAAACGGCGCGCGTGGTCGTCGTTGGCCGCTAGTGCTATAGGAACGCGCGAGGAGATGCGTTCCATGAAAATCCTGTTGGTCGCCGCCGCAGTCCTGATCGATTCTGACGATCGTGTGCTCATCGCTCAGAGGCCGGAAGGAAAAGCTCTCGCGGGTCTTTGGGAGTTTCCCGGCGGCAAGGTCGATCCAGGCGAGCGGCCCGAGGAATGTCTCATAAGGGAATTGCGCGAAGAGCTCGGCGTGACCGTCAAGGAAACGTGCCTTGCGCCCGTGACCTTCGCCAGTCACGCCTACGAGGATTTCCATCTCCTGATGCCCGTCTGGGCCTGTCGCAGATGGGAAGGCTTCGTCCAGCCGCGCGAAGGACAGGCGCTCAAATGGGTTCACCCGCGGGATTTGCGCGCTTATCCCATGCCGCCCGCCGACGTTCCGTTGATACCGGCGCTGATCGACCTTGTGAGTTGAATCAGAGGAGCGCGCCGAGCACCGCGCCCTGAATCGCCAGCGCGCATAGCCAGTGGCCTCCGTCGATCAGAACAAGCGAGAGCCGTGTCTTCAGATAGGCGTAATTCGTCGCCAGCGTGGTGATGACGAAACCAAGCCAGCAAATGGCGCCCACGAGAACGCCCGAGGCGATCGTCACTCCCTTTTTCGCCGTATGGGCGATCACGCCCGCAAGGATCAGCGCCATTACGAATTCTGCGGTCAGCGACACGATGAGAGCGATGATCGTCGCCCGTTTGTCCGCGCCTTGATCGGCTCGCCCGCCCGGCAGGCCCGCGGCCGCAGTCCATCGGCGTGCGAAGGCCCCATACCAGAGCGCGCCGAAGATCCATGACGCGGCTGCGGCTGCGGCGATTGCGATCCAGTCTATGTTCATGGACGCGCCCTCCCGATCAGACGCCGCCCATCTTGCAGATAATCTTCCATTCCTCCGCCGTCACCGGTTGAACCGACAGGCGCATGGAGGTCACGAGGGACATGTTCTTGAGGGAGGGCGTCGCCTTCACCTGCGCGAGCGTCACGGGCTTTTTCAAGGGCTTCACGGCCTTGAAGTCCACCATGCCGAATTTTCCGCTCTCGTCGCTCGGATCGGGATAGAAGAGCTTGATGACCTCGACGATCCCGACGATCTCCTTGCCCTCGTTCGAATGGTAGAAGAAAGCCTGTTCGCCAAGTTTCATCGCCATCATTTGCTGTTTGGCGAGATGATTGCGGACGCCGTTCCAGTGCGTGCCCTTGGCGCCCGCGGCGACCTGCTGCTCCCAGGACCATACGGAGGGTTCGCTTTTCACAAGCCAGTGGGCCATGGCGATCACGCTTTCGGTTCGCCGACGACCCAGCGCCAGGAACGCAGTTCGACGGATTGAAACAAGCCTGCCTGCGCATAGGGATCGGAATTCAGGAGGCTGCGCGCATGCGCCTCGTCCGCGCAATCGAGGATCAGCATGGAGCCGTTCATCTGGCCTTCCGCATCAAGAAACGGACCGGCGACTTTCACATGCGCGGCGTTGGCGCCGAGCCATTCCACATGGCGCGGTCGCGTGTCGAGCCGGATCTGCAAGGCGCCGGGCTTGTCGGCGCAAAGCGCTATGAAATGCATGTGGTCTCCCTCTTGCGGTCGCGCGCAAGCTAGACGAGCCCGAGGGGAGCGGCAAGACGCCCTTCTATTCGCTCAGCGCGCGCAGGGCCCCTGCCGCTGCGAAGGGCGCCAGGGCGAGCGAGGCGAGGCTGAGCGCGCCTAAAATGAAGAACGGCGGCCAGAACGGCGAGGTCGCGACGGTCACGGAACTTGCGGCGGACACTCCGAAAATCAGCACGGGAATAGTCAGCGGCAGGATGAGGATCGCCATGAGAAGCCCGCCGCGTCGGAGGCTGGCGGTCAGAGCCGCGCCGATCGAGCCCAGAAAGGTGAGCGCCGGCGTCCCCACGACCAAAGTGGCCGCCAGCGCGATGAGCGCGTCCCATTCCAGCGCCAGCATCAAGCCGAACAATGGCGCAGCGAGCACAAGGGGAAGACAGGTCGTGAGCCAGTGGGCGACACATTTGGAGACGACCACCAGCTCGAGGGGCGCATCCGCCATGCGCAGCACGTCGAGGGATCCATCCTCCTGGTCGGCCTGAAACAGGCGGTCAAGGCCAAGCAAGGTCGCCAGCAAGGCGGCGATCCACAGGATCGCCGGGCCGATGCGCGCAAGCAGGTTCAGGTCCGGCCCAATGGCGAAGGGGGTGATCGTCACGAGGATCAGAAAGAAGACGACGCCCATGGCGCCCCCGCCGCCGATGCGCCCAGCCAAGCGAATGTCGCGCATAAGAAGCGCGAGGAACATGCCGCTCATGGCGCCCCCAGCCGCAGTTCGGTCGCATCCTCAAGGCCGAGCGGCGCGTGGGTCGCGGCCAAGATCATGCCTCCGCCTGCGCGATGGGACGCCATTTGTTCGGCGAAACGTGCCTGAGACGCGGCGTCGAGCGCAGTCGTGGGCTCGTCCAGAAGCCAAAGGGGACGGCTGACCACCAGAAGGCGGGCGAGCGCCGCGCGCCTTTTCTGGCCAGCAGAAAGCCAACCCGTCGGCGTGTCGAGGACATGGGCGAGGTTCATGGCCGCAAGCGCCGCCTGTGGGGACATGCCGGCTCCCCCGCCCAGGGCGTCACGCCAGAACCGCAGGTTCTCGCCCGCCGTCAGCGCGCTCTTGAGGGCGTCGGAATGGCCGACGTAATGGGCGCCGGCGCTGACGGGCGCGTCGGGCTCCAGGTCCGCCCCGCTCAGGCGGACGACGCCTTGCGCGGGCTCCAGAAGGCCCGCGATGCAGCGCAGCAAAGTGGACTTCCCGGCTCCATTGGGCCCGGTCAGCACGAGTGCGCCGCCCGACCGAAGCTCGAACGCGAGATTTGCGAACAGCGTTCGCCCGCCGCGCGCCAGCGTCAGTTTTTCGACGGTCAGAACCGCAGACATCAAGGCCTCGAGTCCCGATTGCGAATCGGCGTCCTCAGCGCGCCGGGTTCGACCATGTTCGTGTAGCCCTTGGCGCAGAAATTATCTATAAGCCGCGCGTATTCCAACTTCTCGAGACTCCGGGACGGATCGATGGCCTCTCTCGACAGCTACAAGTGCCGCAAGAAACTCACGGTGGGAACCAAGACCTACCACTACTTTTCGCTGAAGCAGGCTGAGAAAAACGGATTGAAGGGCATTTCGCAGCTGCCTTTCTCCATGAAGGTCCTGCTCGAGAATCTCCTGCGCTTCGAGGATGGCCGGTCCGTCACCAAGGAGGATATCGCCTCCGTCGCGGCTTGGCTCACCAACAAGGGCAAGAAGGAGAAGGAAATCGCCTTCCGTCCCGCGCGCGTGCTGATGCAGGACTTCACGGGCGTTCCCGCTGTGGTCGACCTCGCCGCCATGCGCGACGCGATGACCAAACTCGGCGGCAATCCCGACAAGATCAATCCGCTTGTGCCCGTCGATCTCGTGATCGACCATTCGGTGATCGTGGACGCGTTCGGCACGTCGAAGGCGCTCAAGAAGAATGTCGAGCTCGAGTATCAGCGCAACGCTGAGCGCTATAACTTCCTCAAGTGGGGCCAGGGCGCGTTCGACAATTTCCGCGTCGTGCCGCCGGGCACCGGCATCTGCCATCAGGTGAACCTGGAATATCTCGCGCAGACCGTCTGGACGCGCAAAGAGAAATACGCGCCTGCGCGCGGCAAGGCCACAACCGTCGAGGTCGCTTATCCGGACTCCCTCGTGGGCACGGACTCCCACACCACGATGGTGAACGGCCTCTCGGTGCTGGGTTGGGGCGTGGGCGGCATCGAGGCGGAGGCCTGCATGCTCGGCCAGCCTCTCTCGATGCTGCTGCCGGAAGTCATCGGCTTCCGTCTGAACGGCAAGCTGCGCGAGGGCGTGACCGCCACGGACCTCGTTCTCACCGTCACGCAGATGCTGCGCAAGAAGGGCGTAGTCGGCAAGTTCGTCGAATTCTTCGGCGCGGGCCTCGACTCGCTCTCGCTCGCCGATCGCGCGACCATCGGCAATATGGCGCCGGAATATGGCGCGACCTGCGGCTTCTTCCCCGTAGACGTCGAAACGCTGGACTATCTGAAGATGTCCGGCCGTGCGCCCGCGCGCATCGCGCTCGTCGAGAAGTACGCCAAGGCGCAGGGCCTGTTCCGTACCCGCACCACGCCTGATCCGGTCTTCACCGACGTGCTCGAGCTTGATCTTGCTGAAGTGCGTCCGTCCATGGCCGGACCCAAGCGCCCCGAGGGCCGCGTGGCCCTCGAGAACGTGGCCTCGGGTTTCGCCGACGCGCTGGAGAACGAATATCGCAAGAGCGCCGACAAGAGCCAGCGCTATTCTGTCGACGGCAAGAACTATGATCTTGGCCACGGCGACGTCGCCATCGCTGCGATCACGTCCTGCACCAACACGTCGAACCCGAGCGTCCTAATCGGCGCTGGCCTGCTGGCGCGCAACGCCGTCGCCAAAGGCCTCACCGTGAAGCCGTGGGTGAAGACCTCCCTGGCCCCTGGCTCGCAGGTGGTCGGCGAATATCTCGCCAAGGCTGGCCTGCAGAAAGACCTCGACAAGCTCGGGTTCAATCTTGTTGGTTTCGGCTGCACGACCTGCATCGGCAATTCCGGCCCGCTTCCGGAGGAAGTGTCCGACAGCATCAACAAGAACGGCATCGTTGCGTCCGCCGTGCTCTCGGGCAACCGCAATTTCGAAGGCCGCGTCAGCCCCGACGTGCAGGCGAACTATCTCGCTTCGCCGCCGCTTGTCGTCGCTTACGCGCTCGCTGGCACGGTCACGAAGGACCTGACGCAGGAGCCGATCGGCAAGGGCAAGGGTGGCGCGGACGTCTATCTGCGCGACATCTGGCCGAACTCGAAGGAGGTGCAGACCTTCATCGGCAAGTACGTCACCAAGAAAATCTTCAAAGAGCGCTACGCGGACGTCTTCAAGGGCGACGTCAACTGGCGCAAGGTGAAGGCGCCCACCGGCAAGACGTACAAGTGGGACATGATGTCGACTTACGTGCAGAACCCGCCGTATTTCGAGGGCATGACCATGGAGCCCGCACCGGTGAAGGACGTCAAGGACGCGCGCATCCTCGCGCTGTTCGGCGACAAGATCACGACCGACCACATTTCGCCGGCCGGCTCGATCAAGTTCGCCTCGCCCGCTGGCCGCTGGCTGTCGGAGCGTCAGGTGCGTGAGGCCGACTTCAACCAGTACGGCACGCGTCGCGGCAATCATGAAGTGATGATGCGCGGCACGTTCGCCAACATCCGCATCAAGAACTTTATGAACAAGGGTGCGGACGGCGCAGTGTCTGAGGGCGGCGTGACGGTTCATTATCCGTCGGGCGAGAAGCTCTCGATCTATGACGCCGCCATGAAGTACGCGGCCGAGGAGACCCCGTTGGTCATCCTCGCGGGCGAGGAATACGGCAACGGCTCCTCGCGCGACTGGGCGGCGAAAGGCACGCGCCTTCTGGGCGTGCGCGCTGTGATCGCCCAGAGCTTCGAGCGAATCCATCGCTCGAACCTGGTCGGCATGGGCGTGCTGCCGCTCACCTTCGAGCAAGGCACGAACTGGCAGACGCTCGGCCTCAAGGGCGACGAGAAGGTGACCATCCTCGGCCTCGAGAAGGGATTGAAGCCCCGCCAGAAAATGGAGGCGCTCATCACCTTCGCCGACGGCTCCCAGAAGAAGGTCCCGCTGGACTGCCGCATCATGACGCTCGACGAGCTCGAGTACTTCCGCCACGGCGGCATCATGCAATATGTGATCCGGCAACTGGCCGCCGCCTGAGCCGCGACGATCTCACATGCCGCCGGCCTTCGGGCCGGCGGTTTCTTTTTGGGGCTACGCCTTGAGCATATGCCCGCCTGCGCGCGCCCTGCGCCCGAGCGCCTTGCCAAGCCACGCCGCCCCCGTTAGCAATCGCGGCGAATTCGACCTGAACCAAGGAAAATCAAATGGCGACTTACAAGCTTTTCCTGCTGCCGGGCGACGGCATCGGTCCCGAAGTCATGGCGGAAGTGGAGAAAGTCGCCGGCTTCCTCGGCCAGGCGGGCGTGGCGCGTTTCGAGACCGAGAAGGGGCTCGTGGGCGGTTGCGCTTATGACGCGCATGGCAAGGCGATCAGCGAAAGCGACATGGCGCTCGCCCAGTCCGCCGATGCGGTGATTTTCGGCGCCGTCGGCGGTCCGAAGTGGGACAGCGTGCCTTACGATGTGCGGCCGGAAGCCGGCCTTCTGCGTCTGCGCAAGGATCTTGAGCTTTTCGCCAATCTGCGCCCCGCTATTTGCTATCCCGCGCTGGCGGACGCCTCGTCGCTGAAGCGCGAGATCGTCGAGAACCTCGACATCATGATCGTGCGCGAGCTCACCGGCGGCGTCTATTTCGGCGAGCCCAAGGAGATCATCGATCTCGGCAACGGGCAGAAGCGCGGCATCGATACGCAGATCTACGACACCTATGAGATCGAGCGCATTGGCCGAGTGGCTTTCGAGCTCGCGCGCAAACGCCGCAACAAAGTCACGTCCTCGGAAAAGCGCAACGTCATGAAGTCCGGCGTATTGTGGAACGAGGTGATCACCGCTTTGCACAAGCGCGAATATGCGGATGTGGAGCTCGAACATCAGCTTGCTGACGCGCTGGGCATGCAGCTCGTGCGCTGGCCCAAGCAGTTCGACGTGATCGTCACCGACAATCTGTTCGGCGACATGCTCTCCGACGTGGCCGCCATGTTGACCGGCTCGCTCGGCATGCTGCCGTCCGCCTCACTCGGTGAAACAAATCCGAAAACGGGCAAGCGCAAGGCGCTTTACGAGCCCGTCCATGGGTCGGCGCCGGACATCGCCGGCAAGGGTCTGGCCAATCCAATCGCGATGATCGGCTCGTTCGCCATGTGCCTGCGTTATTCGTTCGGGCTTGGCGAGGCGGCGGACAAGATCGAAAAGGCGATCGCTGACGTGCTGGGCGCCGGTCTTCGCACCGCCGACATCAAGGGCGATGCGCCTTCGACCGTCTCCACGACGCAGATGGGCGACGCCATTCTCGCGGAGCTGAAGAAAGCCTTCTAGGCGTCTGCGTTCGGCGGCGTCTAGGCCAGTCCCTCGCCTTTGTTCCGCAACTCCGTGGAGGAAAGGCTGGAACGCGGGCCGTGCAGAAAGACGAAGCCCGGCGCGCCTGCATTCGAAAGCAATGCGCCGTCGGCTTCGTCGAAACGATGTCTTGCCAGAAAATGGGCGGCGCGGCTGTGCGCCGCCTTCAGCGTCGAAGCCGGACGATCCACGACGGCGATAGGCGCAAGTTTCGCGATGTCGCGCCAGCGCTGCCAGCGGTGAAACGAGGCGAGATTGTCTGCGCCCATGATCCAGACGAATTTCGTCCCCGGACAGCGCTTCACGAGATAATCGATCGTGTCGAACGTGTAGCGGGTGCCGATACGCGCCTCGATATCCGTCACCACGATACGGGGATGGCGGGCGAGCCTTTCTGCGGCCTGCATGCGCACGGAGAGCGGCGGCAGTCCCGAATTCTCCTTGAGCGGATTGCCCGGCGTCACCAGCCACCAGACCGCATCGAGTTTCAGCCTGCGCAGCGCGATCAGCGTGGCGAGCCTGTGGCCTTCATGAGGCGGATTGAACGATCCCCCGAACAGGCCGATGCGCATGCCCCGTCCATGACGCGGCATTACGACAGGCGCCATATGCTGCGCCGCGCCCAGCGCGCGCTGCTCTGATGAGGCTTCGATCTGCGCGTCTATGGCCGCACCTGTCCAGAGCCGCGCACGCGGTATTTGAAGGACGTCAATTGCTCCAGGCCGACGGGCCCGCGCGCATGCATGCGCCCGGTCGCTATCCCGATCTCCGCGCCGAAGCCGAACTCTCCGCCGTCAGCGAACTGGGTCGATGCGTTATGGAGCACAATGGCGGAATCCACCTCGCGCAGGAAGCGTTCGGCGCGCGCCTCGTTGCGCGTGACGATGCAATCGGTGTGGTGCGAACCGTAGGTCTCGATATGGTCCATGGCCGCGTCGAGGCCGTCCACGACTTTCGCGGAGATGATCGCGTCGAGATATTCCGTCCGCCAGTCCTCCTCCGATGCGGGCCGAACGCGCGGATCAGACTTTTGCGCCGCCTCATCTCCGCGCACTTCGCAGCCTTCATCGAGCAGCATGGAGACCAGAGGCGCAAGATGGGTGGGCGCCGCCGCCCGGTCGACAAGCAGGGTTTCCGCGGCTCCGCAAATCCCTGTCCGCCGGAGTTTGGCGTTGCGCAGGATCGTTTTCGCCATGTCGAGATCAGCGTCCCCGTCGACATAGACATGCACGATGCCTTCGAGATGGGCGAAGACGGGAACCCGCGCTTCTTCTTGCACGCGCGCCACCAGGCTCTTACCGCCGCGCGGCACGATCACGTCCACCGCGCCGTCGAGGCCGCGCAGCATTTCTCCAACGGCCGCTCGGTCGCGCGTCGGGACGAGCTGGATCGCGGCTTCAGGCAGATTGGCGGCGCGCAGCCCCTCGACGAGGCATTGATGGATCAGGCCCGACGAATGAAACGAATCCGAGCCCCCGCGCAGGATTGCGGCGTTGCCGGCCTTGAGGCACAGGGCGCCGGCGTCGGCGGTGACGTTGGGACGGCTCTCGTAAATGACGCCGATGACGCCGAGCGGCGTCGCAACGCGCTCGATCCTGAGTCCGTTGGGCCGTTCGAACGTCGCCAGCACGCGCCCTACAGGATCAGGGAGGGCGGCGATGTCCTCAAGACCGCGCGCCATGGCGTCGATGCGCCGGGCGTCAAGCATCAGGCGATCGAGATTGGCCTTGCTCGCGCCGGCCTGTTCGGCGGCCTCCATGTCGCGCGCATTGGCGGCGACGATCTCCGACGTCTTCGCACGCAGGCTCGCGGCCGCGCTGGTGAGCGCGCGGTTCTTCGCTTCGCTCGAGGCGAGGCCCAGCGCATGGGCGGAGGCGCGCGCGCGTTGGCCGAGGTCGCGCATGATGCTGACGACGGATGCGGCCGGGGCGCTGGTCATGGTCGAGTTCCGGGATTTTTGTGAAATGCTCATTTCAAGCATAACAGGTTAGGACGGGGGCCGGTAGCCGGTCCCTGAGCGCGGCGTTCAGTCTCCGACGAACGCCATGTCGTCGCGATGGATCATCTCCGCGCGGCCGGGCGCGCCCAGCACCGCTTCGATGTCGCGGGAATTGCGACCAACGAGCTGGCCCGCCTCCGCCGCATCATAAGCGACGAGGCCGCGGCCTATTTCGGCGCCCGTCCCGTCCCGGATCAAAACGCAGTCGCCGCGCGCGAAAGCGCCCTCCACGCGGGTCACGCCCGCGGGCAGCAGACTGCCGCCTTTCAGGAGCGCGCGCGCTGCGCCCGCGTCCACATGAACCGTTCCGCGTGGCTCGAGAGAGCCGGCGATCCATTTCTTGCGTGCTGTGACCGGGTTCGAAGGCGTGAGGAACCATGTGCACCGTCCGCCCTGCGCGATCGCGCGCACGGGATGATCGGGACGTCCGTCGGCGATCACCATATGCGCGCCGCCGCCTACGGCGATCTTCGCCGCTTCGACTTTGGTGCGCATGCCGCCGCGCGACAATTCGCTGGCCGCGCCGCCGGCCATCGCCTCGATCTCTGCGGTGATGCGCGGCACGACGGGAAGCAGTTTCGCGTTGGGGTCTTCGTTAGGCGGCGCGGTGTAGAGGCCGTCGATGTCGGACAGCAGCACGAGAAGATCGGCGCTCGCCATGGTCGCGACGCGCGCGGCGAGGCGGTCGTTGTCGCCGTAGCGGATCTCCGTCGTGGCGACGGTGTCGTTCTCGTTGATGATGGGCACCGCGCGCATTTCAACAAGCCGACCGATGGTCGCGCGCGCGTTGAGATAGCGGCGCCGTTCCTCCGTATCATTCAGCGTCACGAGAATTTGTCCCGCCGTGATTCCGCGCGCAGACAGGATTTCGGACCATGCGCTTGCGAGCGCGATTTGCCCGACCGCTGCCGCGGCCTGGCTGTCTTCGAGCTTAAGAGGACCACGCGGCAGTTTCAGAACGGAGCGGCCGAGCGCGATAGAGCCGGAGGAGACCACAAGCACGTCCCGATCCTGGCCATGCAGTTCCGCGATATCGTCGGCGAGCGCCGCCAGCCAGGCGCGTTTCACCTCGCCCTGCGTCTGATCGACCAGAAGCGACGAGCCGACTTTCACGACAATGCGCCGGAAACTGGAAAGTGTGGGGACCGTCATCGATCTTTCGCTTCTAGCTCGGAATGGCGGTTCAGGGCGCCCAGGGCGCGGGAGGCGGCGAGGCGGCGTTTTCCTCTTCGCGCGCAGCCTCCATTTTTCCTGCGAGCGCCCGCAGCACATCCTGCACGCCCGAACGGGTGGCGGCCGAAAGCAGCATCGGCGGCGCGCGCTTCTCTCCCTCCTGCAAAGCCGGGCCAGCCGTGCGCATGGCGCGCTTGATGCGCTCGACTTGCGTCTTCAGCGTTTCGGCGTCCACCGTGTCGATTTTGGACAACGCCACGATCTCGCGCTTCTCGGCTAGCTCATGACCATAAGCTTCGAGTTCGGAGCGAACGATCTTATAGGCCTGGCCTGCGTGCTCGCAACCTGCGTCCACGAGATGCAGAAGCACGCGGCAGCGTTCGACGTGACCGAGAAAACGATCGCCCAGGCCCAGGCCTTCATGGGCGCCTTCGATCAGACCGGGAATGTCGGCGAGCACGAATTCGCGATCGTCCACGCGCACGACGCCAAGTCCCGGATGGAGGGTGGTGAACGGATAGTCGGCGATTTTCGGTTTGGCGGCGGAGACCGTGGCGAGGAAGGTGGATTTGCCTGCGTTAGGCAGGCCAACGAGGCCCGCGTCGGCGATCAGTTTGAGCCGCAGCCATATCGTGCGCTCCTCGCCGACCTGCCCGGGGTTCGCGCGCCGCGGGCTGCGGTTCGTCGACGTCGTGAAATGCAGGTTTCCGAAACCGCCGTTGCCGCCGCGCGCAATCACGATTTCCTGCCCCACTTCCGTGAGATCGGCGATCAGCGTCTCGTTGTCTTCCTCGAAGATCTGGGTGCCCACCGGCACTTTAAGGATGACGGATCGGCCTTTGCCGCCCGCGCGGTTGCGGCCCATGCCGTGCATGCCCGTGCCCGCCTTGAAATGCTGCTGGTAGCGATAGTCGATGAGCGTGTTCAGTCCATCGACGCATTGCGCGATCACGTCGCCGCCGCGGCCGCCGTCGCCGCCGTCAGGCCCGCCGAACTCGATGAATTTTTCGCGGCGGAACGACACCGCGCCAGCGCCGCCGTCGCCCGAGCGAATGTAGATTTTGGCCTGGTCGAGGAATTTCATGACAAATGCCTATCCGGGCGGCGCCCGTCAGGCAACGCCAAACAATCAGTGCGGCTCACGCCGCGTTTTCAGTTGACCGCGGCGGTCTCGCCAGGCGGAACCGCTCGCATGGGGTCACGCCGCCGCGCGCCGGCAGGTCGGCCAGCGCCGACCCAAGCGCGGCGAAGCCGCATTTCTCCAGAACCCGCCGCGAAGGCGCGTCCCCGGCGAGAATCCGCGCATGGATCTCCTCTAACGGCGCCATGCGCAGCGCAAGGTCGATCAGCGCGCCCGCGGCTTCGCTCATCAGGCCCTGTCCCTGATGGTCGCGGCCCAGCCAGAAACCCAGCGTCGCGGCGCCCGGGCGGGTCGCATGCAGGCTGATCACGCCCAGCGCGTCCCGGGGCTCGCGCTTGCGCACGAGCGTCAGAACGGCGGAGTCCCCGCCGGCGTTCGAGCGCCGGCTCGCGAAAATCCATTCCGACGCGTTCTGTTCGGAGTAAGCAAGCGGCAGACTCGCGGTCATTTCCGCCACCTGCGGGTCGCCGCCCATTCGGGCGAGGACGCGCGCATCGGCGCTCCGCGGCCAGCGCATCCAGAGGCGCGGCGTTTCGATCCGGAAAACGTCGTCGCGAAAAAGGTCGGGAAACATGATCGCATCCAGTTCGCGCCCGGCCCGGCGGGCGTTTCGCCAAAACAAAAGGGAGACCGAAGTCTCCCCTTTTCATCCGGCGTCCGGACCCGTCGCGATCATGTCGGGAAGGGTCCGCGGGGCGTGACGCCGGCGGGCCCTTCGAGATGAGCCACGCCTTATTCGGCGGCCTGCAGTTTCTGCGCCGGCACGACCGATACGTAGTCGCGGAACTTCGACGACTTGAACTCGACCTTGCCATCGACGAGCGCGAACAGCGTGTGATCCTTTCCGATGCCGACGTTGCGGCCCGGATGCCACTTCGTGCCGCGCTGGCGCACGAGAATATTGCCGCCGACGACGTTCTCGCCGCCGAACTTCTTGACGCCAAGACGGCGGCCGTCGGAGTCGCGGCCGTTGCGGGACGAGCCGCCTGCCTTTTTGTGAGCCATTTTCCTGCTCCTAAATTCGTCAGAGCGCCTCAGGCGCCCCCGGGTTGAAACCTTGCGGGCCTAATCAAGCCTCGCTCAAGCCTTAGTCAGGCGGCCTGGATTTCAGTGATCCGAACGATCGTCAGATCCTGGCGATGGCCGCGCTTGCGCTTTGAATTCTTGCGGCGGCGCTTCTTGAAGGCGATCACCTTCGGGCCGCGAGCCTGCTCAACGATCTCTCCGATCACCTTGGCGCCGGCCACGTTCGGCGCGCCAAGCTTGACCTTGTCGCCATCGGCGACCATGAGCACTTCGTCGAAAGTGACCTTCGAGCCGGCGTCGCCGGCGAGAGTCATGACCGTAATTTCATCCTGGGCGGCGACGCGATACTGCTTGCCGCCGGTTTTGATGACTGCGAACATCGTCTTCTTCCGTGTTCATCCGGACTCGCGGCGAACCGCCGACCGGCTTTTTGACAGTTGAACCAGCGAAACTCTGTCCTCATCAGGCCGCCGAACTGGGCGGCCCAAATGAAAACGCGCGGCGAGCGCCGCGCTGAGCCCGGCTCTTATGCCGGTGAGCCCTCGCAGAGTCAAACACTTTCAAGCCTGGGCCGCGCCGGCCGATTGATTGACAAGGCAGGACCCCAATCATATCTCTGACCGGGCTTTTGCGCCGTCTGTGAGGCGCCGGTGACATGGCTTAGCCAAAGCCGCCGGGCGGCGGCGCTGCGCGCGGGGCGCGCGGTTCGCGCCAGCCGGAAGCCGGGGGGGTCGCCCGGAGAGGGGCCGGAACGGCCGCCGTTGCTGGTTGGCTCGAAAGAACAAGGGTTTCTGATGTTCGCTGCCTTTGCGAAAAAGATTTTCGGCTCCGCCAACGATCGCCGTCTTAAGACTCTTGCCCCCAAGGTCGCCGCGATCAACGCCATGGAGGCGGAGCTCGCAAAGCTCAGCGACGATGAGATCCGCGGCCAGACCGCTAAATTCCGCGCCGAGCTCGCCGCAGGCAAAACTCTGGACGACCTTCTCGTGCCCGCCTTCGCCACCGTGCGCGAGGCCGCCAAGCGCACGCTCGGCCAGCGCCATTTCGACGTGCAGCTCATCGGCGGCATGGTCCTGCACGGCGGCGGCATCGCCGAAATGCGGACGGGCGAGGGCAAGACGCTGGTGGCGACGCTCGCGACCTATCTCAACGCGCTCGCGGGCGAGGGCGTGCATGTGGTCACCGTCAACGACTATCTCGCGCGTCGTGACGCCGAATGGATGGGCCGCGTCTACAAATTCCTCGGGATGAGCGTTGGAATCATTGTCCACGGGCTCGACGATGAGGAGCGCCGCGTCGCCTATGCGGCTGACATCACCTATGGCACCAACAACGAGTTCGGTTTCGATTACCTGCGCGACAATATGAAATATGAATTGTCGCACATGGTGCAGCGCGGCCACGCCTTCGCCATCGTGGACGAAGTCGATTCGATCCTTGTCGATGAGGCGCGCACGCCGCTCATCATCTCAGGTCCTTCCGAGGACAAGTCTGATCTTTACTTCGCCATCGACGCTCTTATTCCCTCGCTCACCCGCGAGCACTATGAGATCGACGAGAAGCAGCGCACCGCCAATCTCACGGAAGCCGGCAATGAGCGGATCGAGGAATTGCTCGCGCAGGCCGGGCTTCTGCGGGAAGCCTCCTTGTACGACGCGTCAAATGTGACGATCGTCCACCACGTGCAGCAGGCGTTGAAGGCGCATACGCTCTTCCAGCGCGACAAAGAATACATCGTCCGCAATGGCGAAGTCGTCATTATCGACGAATTCACCGGCCGCATGATGCCGGGGCGTCGCTTCTCCGAAGGCCTTCATCAGGCGCTTGAGGCGAAAGAGAAGGCGACCGTGCAGCCTGAGAACGTGACGCTGGCCTCGATCACGTTCCAGAACTATTTCCGCCTGTATAAAAAGCTGGCGGGCATGACGGGAACGGCCGCCACGGAAGCAGATGAATTCGCCGAGATCTACAAGCTCGACGTTGCGGAGATCCCCACCAATCGGCCAGTCGCGCGCGTGGACGAGGACGACGAGGTCTATCGTACCGGCGAGGAAAAGCTGCGCGCGATCATCCGCGAGATCGAGTCCGCGAACGCCAATATGCAGCCGATGCTGGTGGGAACGACCTCGATCGAGAAGTCTGAGCAATTGGGCGACATGCTCAAGGCCCATGGCTACAAGCAGATCGACTTTGAAGATCCGCGCGGCCTTCAGGCGCTCTACGCCGCCGCGCGCGTCGGCAAGCCCTCAAAGCAATTCGCTATCCTGAATGCGCGTTTCCACGAGCAGGAAGCTTTCATTGTGGCCGAGGCGGGCGTGCCTGGCGCGATCACCATCGCCACCAATATGGCGGGCCGCGGCACCGACATTCAGCTCGGCGGCAATGTCGAGATGCGCGTCCTGCAGGAATGCGCGGGCATCGAGGATGAGGCCGCCCGCGCCGCGAAGGAAGAGGAGATCCGCAGCGAGGTCGCCTCTTTCAAGGAGCGCGCGCTTGCGGCCGGCGGTCTTTACATCATCGGCACCGAACGACACGAGAGCCGGCGCATCGACAATCAGCTGCGCGGACGCGCCGGCCGTCAGGGCGATCCGGGCCGCTCGAAGTTCTTCCTGTCCCTGCAGGACGACCTCATGCGCATTTTCGGCTCCGAGCGCATGGATACGATGCTGACGCGCCTTGGCCTGAAAGAGGATGAGGCGATCGTCCATCCCTGGATCAACAAGGCGCTCGAGAAAGCGCAGCAGAAAGTCGAAGCCCGCAACTTCGACATCCGCAAGAACATCCTCAAATACGACGACGTCGCCAACGACCAGCGCAAGGTGGTCTTTGAGCAGCGGCGCGAGATGATGGCGCTGGAATCCGTCGAGGACACGGTCGCCAATATGCGCGCCAATGTGATCGACGAAATGATCGGGCGGCATATCCCCCGCGATTCCTATCCGGAAGCCTGGAATGTCGACGGCCTCGCGGCGGATCTTGCGAACATAAACCTCAATCCGCCGGTTACCGACTGGGCGAAGGAAGAGGGCATGGGCGAGGAGGAAATCTCCGAGCGCATCCACGCCTTCGCCGATGAAGCCTACGCCGGCCGCGTGGAGCGCAACACGCCCGACGTGATGCGCATGGTCGAGAAACAGGTCGTTCTTCAGGTTCTCGACTATTTCTGGCGCGAGCATCTCGTGCAGCTTGAACATCTGCGCCAGGTCATCGGCTGGCGCGGCTATGCGCAACGCGACCCGCTCAACGAATATAAGTCCGAGGCGTTCGAACTGTTCAATGGGTTGATCGCGCGCTGGCACGAAGTCTCCACGCAGCAATTGCTGAATGTGGAGGTCTCCTTCGATCAGCCCGCTCCGCCTGCGGAAGATCAGGCGCAGGCCGCTATGATCGATCTCGACGAGGTGAACGCGCGCATCGCGGCCGGCGAGTTCGCGCCGGAGAATCTCTTGTTCCAGCCCGCCGCGCTTCCGCCTGCCGAACCGGAGATCGTGCGCGATCCCAACGATCCCGCGACATGGGGCAAGGTCGGCCGAAACGAGCCATGCCCGTGCGGTTCGGGCAAAAAGTACAAACACTGCCACGGAACGGCCGCCTGACTTTCAGAACTTCTGCGGCGATCGC